>JBAXVK010000023.1:0-18361 GCA_037129175.1 Polynucleobacter sp.
CTAGTAGAGCTAACTTATTTTTGGGGTACATGCTGGATTCCAATTTAAAATAATTTGACCGTTATCAGAAAATCGATAGTGATTCTCAATCCACCCCATACCAAATAAACTTAATACATAGTCGTAGTAGGGGGCTGGGGGGCTTAAATACCGTAAGAGCTGTGCTCGCTCTGTTTGGGATTTCAATAAAGCATTTTTATTACTGGCTTTCAGAAAGGGAGCTACAGCGGCTGAGAATCCAAGGGGAGCGTCACCTGAGCTACCTCCCGTTAAGGTATTTACCTTCTCAGGTGGGTTGCCACTAATTTGAATCATATTATTCATTCCAACAAGGGAATTCATGATTGATTTTGTAAGCGGGTCTTTTGCAGGAGTCATTCCTGCCCATAAATACACCCTAATAGCGTCGTAGCTTCCAATTTCACCCTTGGTGGCATCAACAATAAATTTTCCAGCATCAGCTGATTGAGCTTGATAATTAATCCAATCAGGTACAAATCCTTTTGGACTTGAAGCTGAAATCATTTTGCCTGTATTGATTGCAATTTCAGACCATGGCCCCTTCTTATTATTTAAGGCCAGTCTTCGCAAAACTGGGATCGGCAAATAACTTGGGTTAAGTTGCCACTGGTCAGGGGAAAGGGTGAAGCCAAATGGGCCTGGTAAAAGCATCTTGCCAAGACCTGGAAGTGAAATGATGGATTGGCTCTCAACAAGAGCTAATATTTTGTTTGCATCCGCTGCATAGTCTTTACGCTGCCAAAGTCGCCCGGCCTCCAACAATGCATAGGCATACCAAATATCTGCATCTGATGCAGAGTTCTCGTCAAGCACTTTCCAAGCGCCGTCCTCTGTCCTGCCCCATGTCCAAGCGGGCAGTCTAGAGTCAACATTATTGTTGAATAAGTTCGCTATGCTCCAACGCCACAATTGATCGAACGTTTTGGAGTCATTGGCAATTAAAGCGAACACCATTGCATAAGCCTGACCTTCAGAAAAACTCTGAAATTGAGGGGAGCTCCCAGCAACAACTCGCCCATCAGGTTTGATGTAATTCGTTTTAAAATCATTCCACAGAGGCCACGAAATAGACTCACAATTTTTGGCGGCATAGGTAACAGGACTCTGGAGCACACCAAGCGCCAATAAGCTAATAGATAAAACTCTTTTAACAATCCAAAGATTACGTTTTTCCTTAAGAGAAACAGTTAGAAAAGCTTTTCTAAATCGAGATGTCACCATTGCAGTCGTTTTCTTCGTCTGGCGTTTAGTGCAACATAAATTAATAGTGACAGTATTGCTACAGCGATCGCACTTAGTAGGATGAATAAAACAAGATATTCGGATATGAGCCAAGGAAGATAAACCGTCCAAGGTAGGGTGCCAGAATGGTAGTTGTGCTGATCAGAGACCAGCTCCATTTGATCTTCATTGAGACGCATCAAGCTTCCAAAAATAGGACCCATCGATCCATCCAAAGAAGCTGTAAGGTCTGTTAATTTTTCAGGGTTAAGGCTAGAAATTAAAACAACATTATGGTTGCTGTGTAATGGTGATTTAAATCCTGTGATAAAGGCATTCTGATAAATATCAAACTTTTCATTACCACCAAACCAGCCTTTAACATCATTCCAGTTATTTGGTATTTTGAAAATGCTGTGATTACTACTTAGAATGGCGCTTTCCCACTGCTTGAGGAGTGGCTGACTTTCATTTCCTGAGGTGATAACTAAAAGATCTTTATCTTTAACGGAACCAATTTGACCAACGCTGGCAACCGTTACCAAAGTGACTGGGTAGCCAGTTAATCTACCAATACGCCCTAGTACGGCAAGATAGGCGGAGTAGTCGTATGTATTGGGGTTGTCTGGCAGGACAACGGCAGTTTCAGAAAGATCTACCAAACGAGAAAAAGGGAATCCACTATTACTAAATGCCGCTAGATTTGGCATTTGAATGAAATGTTGCATTCCTGAGATATCAATAGTTGAATTAGAATTGATATTCGCATTTATAGAGCTAGTATTTTCTACTTGATTGCAATCACCTTTTTTCGCTTCTGCCTTTTTTATATTGAAGTCCATTTGCAAAATAGGCTCTATGCTGCCTCCCTCACTGATTAGCTTTGATACTAAATACGGGCTGGGATATACGGCAGATAAAGGTATGTGAATGGTTGAATCTTTAGTGATGAGACTATTGTGTTTTGATGAGTCTAATAATTTGCCTAAAAATTCACTACTAGTACCGAGCTTATGAATCCATTCATTTTGCATTGGGAGGGTTATGGACTTAACAGCTTGATTTTGATAGTTAACGCTCAAGCTTGAACCGCGACTATCAAATTGGTTTGTGTAGCTGTAATCTAAATTAAGGAGAATTCCTTTTCCATTAGCGCTAAATAAAGCAGGGGGCATCTGAATATTTAGGAGGTTAAAGCTTGGATTTGTCTCATTTTCAGTAGCTGATTTCGACTCTGATCTATCAGAGCCATTGATTTCACTAAATTTAATGGGGCCTTTAGAGCTCAGCCAATTTGGAGCATCAAAAGGCTTTCTAGCAATTTGTTTATCAATTGGGTTTAATGAAGCGCTTTGCCCGCTTAAATTTTGATTCCCAAGAGCTAGGGCAATACTTGCTGTTTTTAGCTCATTGCTGTCTCTTCCCATGACAAAAAGCAATTTCCCATACTGGTCTTTTGGATTGTTGGTAATAAAAACCATGGGGCCGGTAATGCTGGGCAAAGATATTCCAGGGATTGAAGTAAGAGAATCTGCAAAAATTACAGCATTGCCAGCTCTAGGGATATCGCTAAGCGATACTGGAAATTGGGGTCCAGATTTGCTTGATATTGAACCAAACCATGAAGAGAGAATGCCGCCCGCCTCTAACGAAGTGCTATCTGGTTTTGCCATAAAAATGAAAGGCAAAACTAGATTCTTTGAATCATTTTTGCTCGAAAATGGTATTGGAAAATTAGCAAGCTCATTTGGCAGGTTTAAGGGTAAAGAAATTACTTTAAGCGTGCTTTGATTGCTGATATTGGCCCATAATTTCGGACTATTTGGGTCTTCACAGTCTGAAGCGTAGTGTCCAACCAACTGAAAAGTAAAGCGGTTAGTTACGGAAAATAATTCTGGGGGTATAGTAATTTCAGTCTCTAACTCTTGATTGCCTTGACCTTTGGATATCTCAATAGTGCTTAAAGGTTCCCCATTGAGGTAAATATTAATTTGAGATTGCTCGGGTAATAAATCAGGAGAATATTTATAGGCAATCGTCAATGTTGCTTTCGAAACTACTTCGTTATTGGGAACATTGAAATCAATAAAACTTCGTCCATCTTGACCTCGCAACTGGATGGTATTTCTAGCCCCAAGTTGCTTTAAATTCAAAGTAGTAATGCCAATTTGCGCAGCAGTATTAGGAGCGATATCTTTGGATGCTTTTCCAGAGAATGCTGGACTTGCAAAAGAGACATTTACTGGTAATGTAGAGCTTATCAATGCAGCAACAAGCATCAAAACTGGAATGCGTTTCTTGAGTGGGAGGTTTTGTGACCCTAATTTTTTATTTTGCATGGGTTCTTTCACTAAGCCTTAAATTTGGTGCGATTTGACCATGTATGTATCGCTAGGGAATTATTTTGACTAGATATAGTGCCTACCCAATGAGTTGTATAGGCAAGGGATCTAGAAAGCCTTTCTGATACCAGACCATTAAAAAAAATGCCTTCATGGGATGCAAATCTATAAGTGTCGAGACTCTTCTCGAATACATCAGCTGAAAATAAGAGCCTACAAAATTGATTCAATTTTTTGGACATAGAAAATTTCAGCTCTTCGTGAATGGCTTGCGCTGGTTTCTTCTGCGCATTGATAAAAGTAAATCATGAAATGCATGCATAAATAGAGGTGCTAAATTCAAAATTCCATATCTCATTACTTCCCCGAAAGAGCGCAAGAGTGAATCTTTAGATTCATATTTCCACACATTGATCCAATTATCTGCACGAGAAAATGTCGTCTGTACAAAATCGTTTTGTTGTTCTGTAGTTAATGCATCTATCAGTACTCCAATCGAGTTTCCGCTTCTTTTCACGGTGCAAGGGAGCACTACTTCTTTATCTCCCCTAAATATGGACACCATAATTGTTGAATCTTTGGGAAGATCTAGTGGTAGCGATGTCTCCAGCTCAAGCCCATTTTGCGAGAACTCAACGGTTTCACAAACAATGGTCTTGCCATTAGGAAGATTGATCGTTGCCGGCAACCTTCTGTTTAGGCGCGTATCTTTTCGAATCTGCCTGGCCTCTAAGGCGGTATTGACCGCTGCGCTAATCACGATCAGATTAAACACAGCCCATACTAAATTGATTGCTATTGTTGCAACTATGAGATCGCTGACATCGCCGGCTGTTAGTCTAATGATTCCAGCTGCAATTCCAAGGCAATTTAGAATCAATAGAATGATGATGGGGGTCGATGCCTTCCAGTCAACGTACTCCTCTTTGACAACTCCGCCCTTCGCCGTAGCATTGAATGCGCCATACTTAGGATTGATCATCGCCAGCAAAACAGGGAACATAATGTACCAAGACAAAGCTGTTTCATAAACCTCGTTCCAAAAGGAGTGCCTAAAGCGACCTTGAATTTGAGAGTTGGTAATGTTGGCAATGAAAATACTCGGAATTGCATAAATAATGACTGCGAACACGCTTGCACTAAATATTTCTGCGCCAAATATGAGGTATGCCAAAGGAGCCGTTAAAAATACTAAGCGTGGTAATCCATAAAAGAAATGCAACATGGCATTGGTGTAGCAAAGGCGCTGGAAGATGCCCAAACCACGCCCTAAAAGGGGGTTATCAATTCTAAAGATTTGAGCCATACCACGTGCCCAGCGCCTTCTTTGAATAATGTGACCAGAAAAACTTTCAGTTGCTAGTCCTGCGGCTTGAGGGATAGCAAGGTAAGCTAGGTTATATCCTTTTCTACTGAGTTTTAATGCCGTATGCGCATCCTCAGTTACTGTTTCAATCGCAATACCGCCAACTTCCATCAGTGCTTTGCGCTCCAGAATGGCGCAGGAACCGCAAAAAAAGGATGCGTTCCAAAGGTCATTTCCATCCTGTACTAAACCATAAAAAAGCATACCCTCATTAGGGACTTTGTTATGAATCTTTAAATTCTTTTCAAATGGGTCGGGTGAATATAGATAGTGAGGGGTTTGAACAAGTGCAAGCTTGGGATCTTTAGAAAACCATCCCATTGAAATTTGTAAAAACGAGCGGGTGGGAATATGGTCACAATCAAAAATAAGAACATAGTCACCATTAGTGACTTGTAATGCAGCATTTAAGTTTCCTGCTTTGTTGTGTCGGTTGTTATCGCGCGTAAGGTAATTTACATCTACTTTATTGCAGTAATCCCGAAATTCCTCTCGGCGACCGTCATCCAATAAGTGCACTCGTAACTTATCAGCAGGCCAATCCATTGATTTTGCCGCCAAAATAGTGGTCCTCACAACCGACAAGCTCTCGTTGTAGGTTGGAATCATGACATCAATAATTGGCCAATCCTTTTGATCAAGCGACATCGCCACTGAGTGGCGCTTTAAAGGCATGATTGTCTGAAGGTAGCCTAGAAGCAAAGCGAAATACGTATAAATCTCAGCAAGAACAAGGCCCCATCCAAAAAAAACATCCAAAGGGGTGTCGAAATCAGTGGTGCTAGTTATTCGCCAATACATATAGCGAGATGTGATCATGATCGAAATCACGATCATCACAACAATACGCGTATGACCCCATGATTGATTGCTAATAACAAGGATAGATACAAAGGCGAGCAAGCCAAAAATGAACTGCTCTGTTTCGGTCAGGGAGGCAGTAACCACTAGGTAAGTTGCTAGTACTGCCGTTAGCCCCAACAATATATTAAGCAGCCAATTACTCCGCCCTAAGATATTGCCGCCTAACATGTTTGCATTGGGGTTGGAATTCATTGAAAATCTCAAAATGAATTCCTTTTTGATGATGAGTGGAAAATGCCAGACATGAATTCTGATATTTGTGAGCTAGCATCTTTGAAATCTTGGGTTGCACGGCAATTGGGATCGTAAGCAAGAACATTTGTTCTGCAGGCCAAAGCTTCTTGAACAGATTGGTCTTGATGAATCAGCGCAATATTTTCAGCGCTAACCTGCATTGTGACGATGTCAGCGATATCCCCATTAAGTTGACGTGAACGATCGATTTGGTTAAGGATGTAAAGAGATCCGACAAAGTCAGAGCGGCCTTCGCAATATTGTCTTATCGCACCATTAATCATGGGGATTGTTGTGTAACTTGCAGCATCGGCAATATTGACTACGATTGTGAGATTAGCTACGCTAAGCGCTTGCTTTAAAAAGGGTAATTGTCCCGAAGTATCAATCACTACATAGGCTTCTCTTGAGAGCCCCAAACTTTGTAGTTGTTCTTTTAAGAGATTAGCTTGAGTTGCGATAGCCTGCTCAAAGTTACTGCGTTCAGACTCAGTGATTTTTCCAAATGGAAGTACAGAACAACCCTCATTTGTTTTAATAATTGCTTCTTTCCACCTATTAGACTGATGTCCGCTAGATACGATACCACCTTCATCTGATGGATTAACTCCAAAATGGAAGCGCAATGAATTCTGGGGATCAAAATCAACCGCTAAAACTTCATGACCTTCATTTCTTAAAGCTGCACATAGGTTGGCGCAAATCGTTGTTTTACCAACCCCCCCTTTACCAGACACCACAGAAATAATTTTCATGAGCGCTTTAACCTTTCAAACAATGAGCTGATATTTTCAGAAGCGGCTCTATTGTTGTTACGGGAATTAAATGTAGGCTTACTGATCTTTTCATTAGCTTCGATTGCTGGCGTATAGAGAGTTTCATCAGCAAACACCTTGGCGGATGTTTTGACACTTTCGATAGACAGGGCCTCATCGTCTATTTCATTGTTCTTACCTGGAATTTCAATGCTGGGTTTCTCGACCAATGCCTCCGCAATAAAAATCGTCTCCGATACAGCGACTTTAGGTGCGGGTCGAATCATCTTTGCTGGACTAGAAATCAACACTGCTTCCCTAGGAACGGGGACTTCTAGCGGAGTTATCTGGTTAATTACCGCTATTAATGGCCAGCGCTCAAGCGATTTCATAACCTCTTGATGCTGAACAATTTCCTGATAAGTCTCTGGATTTTCGTTTATCGCATCATATAAAATTTCAACATCATTCATTTGCTTCATAGGTATGCTTTCTTGCTTGGCAGC
Organism: Polynucleobacter sp.; assembly: GCA_037129175.1. Taxonomy (GTDB): domain Bacteria; phylum Pseudomonadota; class Gammaproteobacteria; order Burkholderiales; family Burkholderiaceae; genus Polynucleobacter. The sequence continues at coordinate 7,310 of JBAXVK010000023.1, forward strand.
AATGATTCGAGTGACTCTTTAAAAGTTAAATGCTTAATTGAAACTCTGTACTGCCGAATTCATCCGTAGTAGAAGTCTGGCGAACGCTTAAGGTATCACCTGCTCCCATACCAGATAACCACTTTTGATAGGTGCCCTCTAGAAATGCAGTTACCCACAATGGGGTTTCCATTCCATACGCGGTATTGAGCAGATCACCATTGGTTGAGCCATGATGAATAATGCTTAAAACACCATCATTCTCTTCAAGCTCAACCCAGCCCCAGTCCATATCTTTCCAAACAGAACACATTGCCGCCTGCAGATCGCCCAATGTTTCGCAAGCTGGCAGCGAGGTTTGGGTTCCAAACTGAATACCAATAGTACGCATTAGATCCCTAGGATTTTTGAGTTCAAATTGCTTACATAAGCCATGTGCTGTTGCAGCTAGCAGGCTACGCCACTGTCTAGCTGATTGACGTTGAATTCGATAATCAATTTTTTTAGTGGTAATCATAATTTTCTCCAAGTTGGCTGGGATTTTTTCCAGATGACTTGAGTTTCTTAATCTTGATGTTTCTAAGCGACCTTTAAAACGCATGAGTCATCCAGAAAACGCAAAATTAATTTAAATAACTGCAAATCTATAGCTACATTTACTTATTGACCTGATCGATTTTTATACTCTGATGCATTTACCGGGCAAGAGCACGAGCTAGCGTAATGGAAGGAAGCTCCCCGTATTGTTTTTGATAGTAGTCAGCGAATGCGGCTGGTTTACTGAATCCACAGGCGAGGGCAATAGATGTTACGGTGTCACCTGGCCTTGCAGATGTGAGGTGACCATGAGCCATGGCCAGTCTTTCTGCCCGAACCCACCTCATAGGCGTGGTGTTATAGCGCTTTAAAAACCCATAGTGGAGGTTTCTCGCGGACATATTACTTACCCTCTCTAAGGTCGTAATGCTAATGGGCTGTCCGAGGTGTGTCTCGATGTAATCACATACGCGATCGAGTAAGCGTCTACCGTATTTTCTATTTGGGGTTAACGAGGTTTGATCTAAAAATAATTCGGGCTGCAGCATTACGGCAAGATTTCGATATATATTTTCATCTAGCTCAGTTTTATTCAACAATTCAGGTTGCAATGAAAATTGATCTAGTAAATTTGCTAGCTGCTTAAAAATAGCCTCAAAAGATAGCCTACCAAGCTGTAATTTGAGATTTTGAGGACCAATTAAATCTAGGGTATTTCGAGAATTTGGCTCAATACCAAGCATGCCTGATGAGATAAGATCTAATTTTTGAGGATCAATGTCTATGATTAACAGTGATCGCAATGAGCTTTCACCACTCCCCATACATTTTGGGAGCAGTAAGGCATTAACTCCGGCCTCCCAGCGAATAGTACGACCGTCTATCAGTAGCTCACCTTGACCAGAAAAAGGAATGATTAGAGTGGTGCTCTCATTGTTATCAAGCTTTTCTCTAATAGGGGTACTCGCTGTTGCGATCATCTTCATCCCATTGATATTTAAAAATGAAGATTGATGTTGAAAAGGCCCTTGTTTCGCTATCGATTCATATTCTTTCAGGCCTGGAACAATAGGCAGAATACGGTTAAGCATTTCAATGGTGGAATCGTCTATTTTTGCCGAGCGCCCCCCAAAGGCTAGGGTCGGCAAGAGATTCTTTAATTTTTTACTTTGCATCAAGCGAGAAGTATTCTCCACCAAATAAAGATTGGAATTCAATTCAAACCAAAGGGATTCGGCTCAAACTGGTATTCATATTTCTAATTTTGATGAGAAGTACGGGCTAATGCGACCTCAAAAGTGCAACATCACTCTCAAAAATGCAAAACTACCTAAGAGTATTTCAGCGGGCTAAAGCTCGAGCAATTGTGGCGGAAGGTAGCTCTCCAAATTGCTTGAGATAGTAATTTGCAAATGTAGTGGGTTTTGTAAACCCATACTCCAATGCAATTTTAGACGTTGTATTTCCAGGGATAGCGCAATTCAGTTTGCTATGGATCAGTGTCAAGCGTTCCGTTCTTACCCACTGCATTGGGGTACAGTTATAGCGTCGTAGGAAGCTGTAGTGTAATTTACGTCTAGACATACAGCTAACTCGTTCTAAATCTGTCAAATTAATAGGCTCTCGTAAGTTAGCCTGAATGTACTGACAAACTCGATCAAGTAAACGTCTGGCATATGCTCGCGAGGGGGTTGAGGAAGATACATCTAGGAATAGTTTCGGCTCTAACATCATGGCAATATTTCTATATAAGCTATCTTCCATTCCAGAATGATTAAGAAGTTCAGGTTGTAAAGAATATTGGCCTAGTAGGTTTGCTATTTCCCGAAATATAGCCACGAAGGATATTCTGCCAACTTGAAGATTAATTTCACGCGGTAGCTCTAAGTTCAAAAGGCATGTTGAACGAGGGCTAATGCCCAGCATATTGATCGCAATTGACTCAAGTTTGATAGGGTCTAGATCTATCATCAGGACTGATCTGGTCGTACTTTGCGAGCTACCCCCACAATTTGGTAAAAAAACGGCACTTTTACTTGCTTGCCATTGAAGCTTATTGCCATTGGCAATAAGGTCGCCTCGCCCCGAAAAGGGGACAATTAAGGTACATTTTTTGGTTTGGCCTACTGTTGAGCGAACTGGAGTACTAGCCGTTGCTGCAATTTTCATTTCATTGATTGTGAGCATTGATGAATGATGACGAAAAAGATTATCATCAATTAGCGACTCATATTCCATAAGCCCAGTTACAACAAACTTCAGTCGTTCACGCATATCGTAGACCGAGTGATCAATCTGTGCTGACCTTTCACCAAATGCTAGTGATGCCAAGTGACTATGCAGGTTTTGACTTGGATTCACAATTAGCTTTAGGTTTGGTTACGGCTTAAGAAATATTGAGATGGCATTACTTATATTTATAAAAGGTACTGCCATTAGCTACTATGGGAATCAACTAGTTTTGGTTAGCTAGCGTTTTTTTTAGTCTATCAAATTCGCTAGTAAGTTCTTGCAGACTTCTATTAATTGATTCAGTGGCACGTAGATATTCTTCTTGCCTAGTCTGTAATATTTCACTTAGTGGCATAGTAGCTTGGTGAGCGGTATCGACTTTAGGCTTGCCTAGAGCATTTAAGTCTATATTTAACCAGCATCTTAAAACTAATAATTTATCGAGCTCTGGTATAGCCAGGCCACGTAACCATCTTCGAGCAGATTCTTGGGTAATAGCTTCGGATAAGCGAGTACGTAAATTAAATTCTTTGGCCACAAAAGCGGCTGATGGAAGTTCTTGATAGCGAATTAATAAACAATTGATGAGTACTTTTGAAAATTCATCTCGTAGGCCTTGCTTTGAATTGATCACAATAATTAAATTACATTAAATATTTATTAGAGTGGGTAATTTAACTTACGCATTAGCTTTTTGATCGGGCCGTTCTTGCTGCATCATTGGCTAAAGTCGACATTCTTACGGCTTCTGCTGCAGCTTCGGTAGCAATTTTAGTAGCCTCGGCAGCTTCTGCAGATGCAGTTAAGGAAGATTCCTCTGCCTGTTCTGCAACAGCTCTTGCAGCAGCTGCACTTGCTGCGGCAGCAGCAGCAGCAGACTCAACAGCAGATTCTGCTGCTGCTGCCGCAGAATCGGCTGCAGCATCTGCCGCTGCTACAACTAAAAAAGCTGCGGCTTCTGTGGCAGCAGTAGAAGCATTTTTTGCCGCCGCCGCCGCTTTAATCGCTCCATTGGCAGCCCGCTTAGCAGCCTCAGCAGCATGAGCGGTAAGCTCTTTAAGTGCAGTTAGTGCTTGGCTATAGCGCCTATTAATAATTAAATACCCTTGTCTAAGATCGCCCACCTCAGTCTCAAGCGAGAGTATTTTTCTTTCGATTTCTTTTAAATTGATTACCATTTTTTCTCCAGACCAATTATGTCATTTGTATTGTTGTTTTATATCCGATCCACGAATTATGGGGATTTATTTTTAGGAAATACACCTTTTGAGTGTAATTAAGCCCTAAAAATTCTCTAAAGTAAGTTTTTTCGTAGCAAATCTTTGGCTAGACCATGATTTCATATTGTTCTGGATCATTGGGGAGAAAACGGCGAATAAACCAGGATTACATTTTTTAGCATTGTTTAGCAGTTTTTTGGTCGACTTAATTTAAATTGCATATTAGGATTCGGCTGTTCACCTAACCACTACGACAATTTATGGAGCGTTGATGGAGCAAATTCTCCAATTGATTGAAAGCAACGAATTCCAAGATATTGCAATGCATATTATTGAAACTACTGACAATATTATTATTATTAGTGAGAGTCAGTCCAACGATAACTTTAGCCCCAAAATAATTTATGTGAACGATGCTTTTGTGAGGGAAACAGGATATGTTAAAAAAGAGGTAATTGGAAAAACCCCCCGCATTCTTCATGGGCCAAAGACAAACAAGGCCATTATTGACAAAATTAATATTGCAATAAAAGCGAAACAATCAATTCGTGCTGAAATACTGAACTACAAGAAAAATGGCGATGAGTTTTGGCAAGAACTCAATATTTTTCCCTTAAGGCGTAATGTGAATGAAACTGTTCGCTTTGCATCAATTCAACGAAACATAACGCCAATAAAAATAAATGAAAACTCTATCTTAGAAGCTAAAAATTCATTGGAATTGGCAACAAAGGCTGGAGGTATTGGAGTTTGGGACTGGGATATCGTCAATGATGTTTTAAATTGGGACCAGGGTATGTATTCGCTTTACGGCATTAATAGTCGAGACTGTCATAGTGAGTACGATTCCTGGCGCCTTGTTGTGCATCCAGATGATCGTCAAATGGCAGATTCGAAAGTAATTGAAGCAATCAAAAGCGGAGCATTGAATACTGAGTTTAGGGTGATCTGGCCTGACACTTCAGTGCACCATATCCGAGCCCATGCGTTAGTAATTAAAAACTCCTCCGGGCAAGCTACCCGTATGGTTGGTACCAATTGGGACATTACGGATACTCATATGGATCGAGAGCGAATTGAAGCCGCATCGCTCATCGATTCTTTGACTAATTTGCCAAATCGACGTTTATTTATTGATCGTCTACAGCAAGCCTTGTTAATTGGACAGCGAAGTAATACCTACGGAGCATTATTTTTTATTGATATTGATCAATTTAAATTTATTAATGATAAGTTTGGGCATCTAGGAGGTGATGGGTTGTTAGTTGAACTCGCAAAGCGAATAAAAGGGTGTTTGCGTAAGTCCGATACGATCGCTAGATACGCCGGAGATGAGTTTGTCGTTTTACTAAGTGAGTTAAATAAGCCAATTGAGGAAACTTATCAGGAGATGCATAAACTTGGTGAAAATATTAGATCTTCTATAGCAAAGCCGTATTCCATTCCTCATTGGACGGATCGGATGGAAAAATATTTTTCGATCATTAATCCAACTGTTAGCATAGGTATCAAGATCTTTGACGATAGTATGAGTGATTGGGAGGGCATTATTGCTCAGGCTGATTCTTCAATGTATGCTGCCAAACGATCTGGCGGTAATGCAGTTCAATTTAGCATTCTTCCTAATGAAATATGCACAGATCGATTTTTGCATGAATCAGAAGAAGTTTTAAGATTGCAAAACCAAATTTTTACAAATCAAGATGAGACTATAGAGTTACTTATATCTTTAGCTTCTGCACACAATAGCGAAACAGGATCTCATCTATTAAGGACTCAAAAATATATATTTACATTAGCTACTCGATTAATCGCGATGGGATATTATTCGGAGGAGCTGAATAAGCTCACTATCGAAAATTTATGTCGAGCTGCACCATTGCATGATGTTGGTAAGATTGCAATTCCTGATTCTATTCTGAACAAAAAAAGCAAACTTAGTCATGATGAATGGCAAATTATGAAAACTCATACGCAAATAGGATCAAATATTTTGATTTCATCCAAAAGTAAGAGTGTTTATGAAAATAGAGTGTTTGAAATTGCTTCCGATATGGCAGGATGTCACCATGAAAAATGGGATGGTACCGGATATCCGGCCATGCTCTCTGGCAAGTCAATCCCTTTAGCTGCTCGAATTATGTCTATCGTAGATACCTACGATGCTCTGGTGTCAGTCCGCCCATATAAGGAGGCCTGGACTCATGAAGATGCGCTACAGGAAATTATAGAAAACACTGGGAAATCCTTTGATCCAGCGATTATCGAAGCCTTTGTTTTAGAAAGTGAGATCTTCAAATCAATTGCTAATGAATATCGCGACCTCTAATCTGATGATTTCAAAGAAATTAAAGACTCTTAGATGCTCCATCTATTTATTTCTGATACTTGTATTTCCATTTTCTGCATTTGGCTCATGCTTAGGTGATCAGGCAGCCGGCAAATCACGCTCTGTTTATATTGTTCCTCAGTTAACAGTATCAAAGACCTATTCTAACTGGGCTCCTTTTTTGGAAAAGTTGGGCCTTCAATCTAAGCAGTGCTTTGAATTAATAATTCCCGCTACTATTCCGCTATTTGAAAAGGAATTGCTTAGTGGTAAACCAGATTTTGCATTTGTAAATCCATACCATGCAGTCATGGCATATCGAGCAAAAAAATATACCCCCTTGGTTGCAGATGGAAAGAATAAATTAGGCGGTATTATTATAGTTAGGGCTGACAGTAATCTAAATAATTTGAATTCGCTAAATAGCTCAAAAATTGCCTTCCCTTCACCAAACTCCTTTGGAGCGTCTTTACTCGTGCGCTCCACTTTGACAACGGCTAACATTACATTTGAGCCAATATATGTAACGTCTCATCAAAATGTTTATCGATCAGTGATCGCCGGTGATGTAGTTGCAGGTGGTGGCATTAATAATACCTTCGAAAGAGAATCTCCAGAAATAAAAGCCCAACTTAAGGTTATGCATACAACACCATTATTTATGGCACATCCTTTTGTTGCTAATCCTCGCGTCCCACTAAGTCAGCAAAGGGTTATTAAAGAAACATTCATTTCAATGAAAACTGATCCTAGTTCATTGGGACTCTTAGAGAATCTAGGGATTTCAGATCCAATAGCAGTGGATTATAAAAATGACTACTTACCACTTGAAAAGCTTCAATTAGACAAGTTTGTATCTAGTCATGGCGGCTAATAATCAGAGAAGTCTGTTGATCCAAGCTCCAAAGCTTTATTCCTTGATGGCTTTGATTGCATTTTTTATGATTTTGGCTAGCAGTTTGTGGACTGCCGTCAGTATTAATAATATTATCAATAACTCTTTCCAAATGTTAGGTGCTCAGGCATCTGAGGGTTTAGCTAATGCTGTGGCAGAAAATGTCATTAAAAAAGAATATGCAGCCATTGAGGCTAGCGCTTTACAGACTCTATCCAACGAAAATATTCTCTCAGCAGTGATTACTGATTCTTCTGGTAAGGTAGTTGTTAATTTAATCAGGAATACAAAAAACAATGCCCTTATGCTTGATTTTAGTAAGGGCCGTCTAATTCCCCCAAGTGGTAATGTACCCCTATCTCTTGCTTCAGATAAGAACAATAGATTATTTTTTTGGCACCCAATCATTGCGGGGATAAATATTGGTTGGGTCAGGGTAGAGATTTCCACGTTGGAATCTGACGAGGTTTATTCGGCCTTACGGATGAATAGTTTGCTTGTTATCTTTTTATTCCTTGGGACCTTTGTTTTATTGGGTATTTGGAAATTAAGAAATTATTTTTCTGAAGTTATTGGATTAAATAAAAAATTAGCTGATCAAAACTCTGAGAATACCCAATTGGTTGTTAGCTCCTACCTATTAATGATGGAGTCGCTTGGTATGATGATTGCTAAAAGAGATTCTGATACTGGCGCACACAATTACCGAGTAACGTACATTGCCATCCTGATTGCTGAGAAAGTTCAAATAACAAGAGACAAGATGAAATCCTTAATAGTCGGGAGTTTTTTACATGATATTGGTAAGATAGCTATTACAGATACAATTTTGCTCAAGCCAGGAAAGCTCACTGATCAAGAGTGGATTACCATGAAGATGCATGTCTCCCATGGTGAGCAAATGGTAAAACACATTGGTTTACTTTCTATTGGCTATGAAATAGTCGCGAATCATCATGAAAAATGGAATGGTTCAGGCTATCCCCGGGGTCTTAGTGGATCTGATATCCCATTGATTGCTAGGATATTTATGGTGGCCGATACATTTGATGCACTTTGCTCTAAAAGACCGTATAAAAAAAGTCTCAGTTATGAGGAGTCCATGAAAATCATTCATGATGAGACTCCGTCACATTTTGATCCTGAAATGATTGCAATTTTTAAATTAATCTCAAAGGAGATATACGACAAATTGGCTTTGCTAAAAGAGTCTGACGTTAAAGATTTAGTTAGAAAAAAAGCCGAATTATATTTTTATGAAAATCCTACCTTGGAAGATATGGAGTTATAAAAAATAAGTTTAAAGCGCATGCCGCAGCTAGACTTAGTAACTTAAGATTGGACATTATTTGTTTTAAATAGTTGCTATGGTTCGATAGCAGCTGTTTAAAGACCAACGGATCGTTTATCCGTTGGTAAAGACAAGTTGATAGGGCTACTTCTTACCAAGCACACTATCAAGGTCAAATGGTTCTTTAGGTTCATTGCTCCAGCCATAGGGTCCACGCATAAATCGCTCAAATTCAGGGTTTGGCTTTGGTTTGAGCGGGAATCGACTTTTGGGGGTTAGCCCTAGTTCATTCATTAATAAGACAGCTTTTGTAATAGCCTTATCCCGAATATCGACATGATGATTCTTGCCAGTTACACCATTGTGGTGAGTCACTACCAGCCCGTTAGTTGCGATTTCCTTGCAGCAGGTGACGAAGGTCTCTAAAACTTCTGCGAGCATCGCTAGGGCGTGTTTATCCTGTTCTGTGCTGCTTCCGTATGCGTCCCATAGATACTGTGATGCTTCGTCGATAAAAGTATATTTATCCCAAGTTTGAGGGTCCTTAATCCATCGTGCCAGAGGCACTCTTTGTAATACATCTTCTGGTTCTGACTCTTGGTTAACTGAAGTTAAATGTTGTTTGTTTTTCATGGGAATACCCCTGTTTTTGAAAGTTGGTCTTGCGAAAATTTGGCCCCGTGCCTGCTTTGGCTAAAGCGTCAAATGTTTTAGTTTCTAATGCTGTGGGTGCTGGTACTTGGTTGCGCCTACCTGCATTGCCCACATCCAGAACGGTAACAATGGGGTAGGCGCCCCTTAGTAGGGCTAATTTAATTAGTCCTGCATCATGCAAGCGCTTTAAGCATTTCTGCCTTGATTGCCTGGATATTCCTGAGAGGAGATCAATGTTGTGATCTAACTTAACGGTATATGAACCGTTAATTCCAACATAGAACCAGAGTGATTGGGCAATGACACCAGTTGCGGTGCCAAGTTGATTTGCCCTATAACTCCACCAATAAGGTATGGGACCTTTTGTGAATAAGTGTAATTTTGTTTGCATATATAGTATTAAATAAAAGATAAATAGATTGGACGGGTGTTAAGTTAATTAACAGGTGTGTGTTAACTTGATAACTTCTTGCGCTGGACGATTTGAAGGATTGCCATTACCTTCTCCCAAAACTCGGTCGCTCCGTCTTCCAAAAATCGCTGGGGATAGCGCAAGATTGCCGCGTCACTTGATAGCGAAAATCCAGAAAGCATTTTTTGACTAGCTAAACTCATGCAGGTTTGTGCAATAGCTACATGCTCTTCAATCAGCTCATCTGGGGCTTGAATGAGAACTGCATCGTGCACGGGCGCACACAAAGTGATATCGTTTTCGACCATTAAAATACAAGCAATTCGCAATAACTCAGAAGCATTGGCCTGCATAGGGAAGTTGCGTAGACTGCGTGGGTTTAAATCTGATTGAATATTTAGATTCCAGCCGTAAAGGGTGGTTACTCTATTAGCACTTACTGTATGGTTATAAAAGTTATCAGACCAATCCCAAAACTTACTGTAGACACGTCTGTGAATCTCGAGCAATTGTCTAGCGCGTACCTTGGGTTGCTTGATGCGTAAAGCTAAGGCATCTGCACCCATACCATATTGGGTTGCTAAAACGCATTGCTTATATTGTTCGCGCTCAGAAGCATGGGTTTTCTTAGTGGCATCCCGAGGCACTGCTCCTGCTTGCTTTGCAAAGGCGAGATAGGGGTCACCACTCATGTAAGCAGCTTTCATATTCTCATCATTTGATAACGCTGCAGCGATGCCAAATTCTTGTTGAGACCAATCTATGTAAGCAATGGGCAGCCCTGGTTTTGGCTGGATTAATCCACGCGCCCATTTGCTTAATCCAAACACAAATTTTGTGGTCGAGGGCTGGTTACGTCCAGTAATGGAGCTAAAGGGCGATAGTAGACAGCGATTGCGACCATCTAGTCCAACTTGCAATGCATTGAGTCGCATCTTCCCAAGGCTATCGCGCAAGTTACGAAGCGATGCCAAGATAGGAAAGGTCTTAGCCATGGTTTTGAATGTTTCATCGTCCAGGGCCAGTCTTCCACTTGCTAATCTAGGCCAGCGGATGTTCTGCACCTTTAAATATTCTTCAAATAATGATTCTTTGAAGCTGCCATTTACGTACACACCGTAATCTTGGTCAATATCTTCAATTAACTTGGCTTTGATTGCATCCCAGTGAACACATAGGTCTTGATAAAGCTCAAAATCAATTGGCACACCAGTTGATTCCATGATCGCCAATGCAATGTTGTACCGTCCGCGTAATAGCGCCCTTGGTAGGTCTAACAGCGGCGCCATGGCATCTAAAAGATGTTTTAAAGAATCTACGTCGCTTTGGCAGTATTCAATAAGCTCTTGCTTTTCAGTCTCTGTAAATGGACTGCCTCTTAGCGCAAGATCGCGCATCTCTGTTTTGTGACCACTTTCAATGACAGGAAGCCCAAAAAACTGTAGTGCGCCCAATAGTGAGCGGCCAAATGGGAGGGTGGTTCCATTGGTGATGTTTCTAAAC
>JBAXVK010000024.1:0-17927 GCA_037129175.1 Polynucleobacter sp.
CAAACAACTTAGAAATTCTACTTTTAAGTCAGGTTAAGGGGTGGGGGTATTACCGATAAGCAATATTTTTTTTGGAGAAAATTAGATTTTCTTTGCCGAATACTGCTATGAGAAAATCTTTTATAAAGATGTTCTCATTAATGGAAACAAATACTTTCTTGTTGTTTTGCCTCCAGATTGAATATAGGGGAAAGAAGATGTCGTGGAATAGGTGGGCCAAGTTATCTTCATACAGTAGCAGTAGGTATACTTCCTCGTGGATAGTCTCCACCCGATCAATTGAGGGATAGCCCCATTTGCGAACCTTAATTCTAGAATTTATTGTCTTGATGGGTTCTTTTGTATATAGATGATCTCCCAATAGAGTGTATTTAGGAGTAGCCCCAAAATGCCTACTACTTAAAAATAATTCCCGCAAGTAGCTACTAAAGTGCTCACAAACTAACTTTAGTCTTTTTGATATTGTTTTCATTCTACGGGCACTTAGAATATAGTCTTATGAATATTTCGTTAGATAATTTGTATTTTCCCATCAAAAGAATGTAATCTTTTTCTGTGTCCAGATATATTAACCTGAAGCTCAAAAAAAATTGGCTATTGCTATCCCATGCCTTCAATATGGATGGTCGTGCTGCTAGCTTGACTATTACTGACAAGATGCCCTATCTTTTAGAGGCAGGTATTCAGCCTATTGTGTTGAGCGCAATTACAGGACTAAAAGATCAGCGCTTCCCCCATGAGCAGTTTTTGGCTTGGGGTCCTGCAGCTTTTCGTTTTGATTTTCGCCATTGGATTGCAAACAAATATGGCCGTGGTTTTATTTACAAGTTACTCACGCGCACCGTATCGATTCTGTTAGCTCCTCTAATCGCCATTGAAAAGCTGTGCTTAGGTTATTCGAGCCAGTGGTCCTGGGCAATCCCGGCTTTTATTCGAGGATATATTTTGATCCGTCGTGGAAAAGTGGATGTGATCTACTCGATTGGTAGCGCATGGTCAGCTCATTTAGCTGGTGTATGGCTGAAAAAAGCCACGGGCCTGCCTCTGATATCTGAGGTACATGATCCCTTAGTCATTCGCAAAGATCCAAATGATCAAGGTTTTGAGAAGCCTAAAAATCGGGATGCGCGCTTTCGTCATTATCTGGAAGCTCAACTCTGTAAATATTCGGATTATGTATGGTGGTTTACCCAGGGTGCTTTACATTACGCCAAAGTTCGAAATCCCAATTTAAATACTCCGGGGAATGCGGTTGGGTTTGTAGTGATGCCAGGCGCCAATCCTCCAAGAGCTATAGAAAAAACTAATGCCCATCAATATACTGGGCATTTAAATCTCTGCCATTTTGGCTCCCTGGCAAATAACCGCTCCCTATCAATTATTTTGAAGGGGGCAAATAGCCTCTTTACTAAATACCCAGAAGCTAGGAAGCATTTACGTATTCATGCCTTTGGCGCACCACTAGACTCCCTGTCTCAAGATGCGATTCAGCAGTATGCTTACTCAGATATTTTATTGGCTCACGGTAGGCTAGAGCGCGATCCAGTATCGGGGAAGTCAGGGCGTGAGCAGGTGGCCCAAAAGATGCATGAAGCAGATGTATTAATTCTCTTGCACGGTAATGATGAATGGTGTTCTGAGTACATCCCATCAAAATTTTATGATTACTTATGGTCCGGTCGCCCAATCTGGGGCATCACTCACCGTAATCCCCAATTGGATCAAATGCTTTTAGATCGTAACTCGTACTTAAGCGCTGATGGTGATGATGTAGGGATTGCAATGGCTCTCGAAAGAATCTGGTTAGACTGGCAAAAAAAGCAGCTTCTCCAGCCAATCTGGCAGCCAATTGGCGTAGATCAGGCAGTAAGCAGTATTCTTTCGCATATTACTCAATAAAAGGCTGCATCTTGAAAGACCTCGCTCTTTACTGCAAGTCCTATCGTAAAGATTTCTTGCGCTTAAAGCGCTTGCTTAAATCTATCTCGAATCATAATCGCGATCAAATTCCTTTTTATATTTCAACTCCGTCTTTAGATCGAGATTTATTAATTGAACTCATCGGGAGTCAAGGTTATGAGTGGGTTTCTGATGAGACAATTATTCAAGCTAATGCATTAGTGCCAATCGGTATTGAGAATACAAAGTCAGGCGGGCTTGCACAGCAAGTGATTAAGTCTGAATTTTGGCGCTTAGGCTTATGCACTAATTATGTTTGTCTTGACTCAGATTGTATTTTTATCAAAGACTTTTATAGATCGGATTTCCTGGCAACTGATGGTAATCCGTATACGGTGATTTATCAAAATAAGGAATACTTTCAGCTGGCAACTGATCGTGGCTATGAAAAAGCGCCTATGCATCTGAAAGCTGAGGGTGATCGTGTAAAAGCCTTGTTTGGGCGCCAAGGGCCGAATTACTATTGTCCTTGCCCTCCATTCATCTGGTCTGCTGCGGTGTGGAAATCATTGGACGAACAATACCTTAAGCCAAAAGGACAAACTTTCTGGGATCTATGTACTCCAGAACGGCCTGAAACACTGATTTATTTAGAGGCCTTGTTGAACTTTAAGGCAATTCCTTTATACCCAATTGAGCAACTCTTTCGGATTTATTACTACGACTGGCACTACTATCTTTTACGTAGGGTAGGTGAAACTCCCGTTAAATTAAAAGAGAACTACTTAGGTCTGATTTACCAATCTAGTTGGGACTTGGGCTTAGACTACGGGAAAAGCCAGAAGTCGATTCCTTCCAGAGTCTTGAAAAGAATCAAACGATTTGCTCGTTACCTACAAAGTTTTATCTAATGAAAAATAGGCCACTCGTAAGCGTGCTGATGCCTGCTTACAATTCTGAGCTGTATATTGCTGAGGCTATTCAGAGCATTCTGAATCAGACATATCAGAATATTGAGCTGATCATTTTTGATGATGGCTCTTCTGATAAAACAAGGCAGGTAATTCAAGGCTTTACAGACCCACGGATTATTAAAGTACTCTCTGATCAAAATTATGGCGTAGTGCGAGCGCGTAATGAGATGATTGATAGGACTACCGGCAAATACATTGCCCTAATGGATGCGGATGATATTGCCGATCCTACTCGCCTGGAGAAGCAGGTAAGTGTTCTGGAGACTGGTAAGTATGACCTTTGTGGTAGCGCCCAATGGGTGCTCGACGAAGGCACTGGCAGAATTAAAAAATCAAAAGATAGGTTTTCAGATGCAGATCTACGCGCACTTTTAGCTGTGTATTGTGGTTTATGTAATTCTGCTATGACGGGTAAGGCTGAAATATTCAAACGTTTTAAATATGACACTTCAATCCTTACCTCGGAAGATTATTACTTATGGGTACAGATGGCTGCGGCTGGGTTTCGCTTCTTAAATCTCCCTGAGCGCTTAATTACTTATCGTCGTTACCCTGCACAGACTAGTTCCATCCATTTGGAAAAGTTCAAGCTAACAACTATTGAGGTACAAAAAAAGTACCTTGCGCTGTTACAAATCAATCCAGATTTCTATCCACGCCATCTTCCTTGGAGGCAAAGATGGATTGATGGCATTGGTCTATTGCGTGAATTAAACCAAAGATTTCCTGGGGTATCCCTAAAGGCGAATGCTGAGATCTATGCAAGATTTCAGTATCGAAGAAATGGTATTTTAACGCCCTTAACCAGGCTCGAGCGTCTTCTGGTCGCGCTATGGGCAAGCTTCTGAGTTGGTTAATCTAAATAACTTGATGTGATTAGCAACAGCTTGATGATCTATTTCGTCTATTGAGCTTGGTAGTTCAAGTAATTTATTGCTACCCCGATAGGAGTGCCACATATGGGGCATCAACTTCACTTGCTCTCCCAACATGCCCGCCAGATGGCTCATACCACTCTTTGACCCTATTAAGATGTCTGCATAAATGAGGTGATGAAAGGTAGTCTTGAAATCGGTATCAATATGCTCATAGACATCATGCCCAGAGTTCTGAAAATGCTCTTTCCATGAGAATGGGTTCCCACTTTCGGAATAGTATTGACCATTCTTACCTTCACTGAAAATATGAATCGCTATCGGTCTTGCTGAATTATTTAAAACAGTATTGAGTATGTCTAAATACCAGGCATCAGCTAGCATTCTTGAGGATAGGTCTGAGAATTGCCTGCCAGGAAGAAGATCACCTCTTCTGATATGCACAGCAATATTGATTTGCTTTAGTTTGTACATCAACGGAATGGGATGGTGCTGGCGGGCCTGTCGATAAGCATTATTAAACCAGTCTCGGGTTATGCCGTATTCGTAATCACCAAAGCGGTTATTCCTAATCCTAAAGGCAATATTTTGACCGGGGTGCTGCCGAATAAATTCATCTACAGCCTTGTAGATTTCATCATCCACTTGATTATTGGTTGGAATATGAATTTCAAATTTGGGTAGTTCAATAACTTTAACTTCGCCCTTTTTAATCTTATGCTCAAGATCCTCCCGACTAATCAATAAGTTTTTGGGTTCTAACATCTGATTTAAGTCGTTCCCAATATTATGGGTTTCGTTCGCGCGTCTACCTCTTAATTTACGAAGCGATTGCTTTAGGTTCCAGCTAAATGACTTTTTGTGTGATTTTTGAAGCTGCTTTTCTGAATACGCAAATTGCAAATGGTTTCTAGCAGCAATTTTAATGGCGCGATTCATGATTCCCATAGAGTGCCCAATCCCCGCATCGGGATTCTCATAGTCGATTAAAAATCGATTCTGCATTACTTGAGATCTTGAAGAACTTTATTGACAATGGTGGAAGCGTAGCTGGTGGTATCAAATTCTATAGCCTTGGGGCTAGTTAGAAATTTTTGCATATCATCCTGGTATTTTTGGTACGTTTGAGCATCGATGTTTAAAAGAAATTGGTGTACTTCACTCGTACTTTTAAAATTTCGCCTATCGATAAAGCATGAACTAGGGATGTGATCTTCAATGGTATGTGAGCCCCAGTAAATAGGTACACATCCATTTAAAAAGCAATCAAATATTTTCTCACTAATGTAGTCCGGAAGATTTGCTAGATTCTCATAGCAATAAGCAAACTTTGCTTTTTGATATACGCTGCCTTTATCTTCAATTTTACTAACATAGCTTGGAAATGGTTTATACCCAAAAATTTGTGAAGCAATACGCTTCAAGCGTCGAGTGATTTTTTCAGAAGAGGTGAAGGCAGGTTCTGGCTTGCCCCAACCTAATCCATACAAAGAAAAATATTGAGGAGCATTTTTTTCGTACCAGCGAATGACATTGATGCGCTCTTTGTATAAATCATTATCAATGGGCTTGGGAAAGGCCTTATTGGCATTGATAAGGCATGAAAAAATAGGGCGATCTTTGAAAGAGGGTATTTGCTTTATTTGAATCTGATTGGGTATGAATAAGTGACTGACATTTGGAAGATGCAACAAGTCTGTATTCCAAGTGAAGACCTGATCAAAGCTGCTTAAATATTGCTCATTCCTATTAAGTGGGCAAATATAGGGATTTTCGGTCGCTATCAGGTATTTTGGGCTTGGGATATGGTCTATTTCTTGTCCATCATGCAAAATACTAAAAGCAATCTTTCGACCTTGATTGATATCGGGGTTATTTAATTCAACGCCATGTTTTAGAAATTCAGATCTTAATAGGCGGTTTGTGAAAGTGGGGTTATAGGTATGATGTCTATCAACTTCCTCAAAAGAGGCATTTTTTACTCTATCTTGTTGATAGTAATTAGCGAATAACATTGTTTATATGACTCTATTTAAATCTCAGAAGTTGGCGCGGAAATCGATTGTAGATTCCAAAGTACTATTAGCTGGTCCAGTTAGAAATGTAGCGCACACGATTCAGAATGAGGTTGAAACCCTAGTAGCAAGTCTTGGCAGCTTTAAAGAGATATATTGCTTTGTGGTTGAGAGCGATTCTAGTGATGATACCCTGAAAAAACTAGAAGAACTACAGGGAGTTATTCGAAATTTTTCTTTTTTTAGTGCTGGTAATTTAAGCGAGAAGTTTCGTCGACGGACTGACCGGATAGCTTTCTGCAGAAATCTCATTATTGATGCGGTGGCATCAAACCCAGAATTTGCTGATATTGATTACATTGCCATGGCTGATTTAGATGGCATGAATGGCCTTGTAACCCCAGAAAAAGTTGCTGACTGCTGGGATGCTGATGAAGATTGGGATGTCATTACCGCTAATCAACAGGGTCCTTATTATGATATTTGGGCACTACGCCACCCCACCTGGTGTCCAGTAGACTGCTGGCAACATAAAAAGGCTTTGGAAGAGCTGATAGGCGATAGGCCTGCTGAAAATCTTGCCATCACTGCTAGACAGGTCACTTTGTCTCCACGGCTTGGCTTGATTGAAGTAGACTCTGCTTTTGGTGGCCTTGCTATTTATAAGCGTGAAGCATTCCTAGCTGGTCGGTATGCTGGTACAGACACGATAGCGGGGTTTGATGTTGCAGATCATGTTCCTTTTCATGAAGAATTAAGGGCTAAAGGTTGTAAGATCTATATTAATAGTGCTTTGGTCAACTGCGCGCAATACCCTATTTCAGAGTTACCCACAATGCCCTTAAAGCCTAAGGGAGTTTTTAAAGTGATACAGAAGTTGGGTAATTCTATTTTTGGTAAAAAACGATTTAATAAGTACTTAGACTCAATGAAATCTCTATAAAGAAGTTCGCATGATATTAGTAACAGGTGGTGCTGGATTTATTGGCGGTAACTTTGTATTGGATTGGCTGGAAAATCCAAATGCTCAGGCTATTGTTAATTTAGATAAGTTAACGTATGCAGGCAATCTTGCTACCTTAGAGCCTTTAAAAAATGATCCTCGCCATATTTTTATTCATGGCGATATTGGTGATAAAGAGCTAGTTACTAAATTACTGAAAGAGTATCAACCTCGGGCCATTGTGAACTTTGCTGCCGAAAGTCATGTAGACCGCTCGATTCATGGGCCGGCTGAATTTGTACAAACCAATATTGTCGGCACATTCAATTTATTAGAGTGTGCCCGTGAGTATTGGAATGGTCTTGACGGCATCGCTAAAGAAACATTTCGTTTTCATCATGTTTCCACTGATGAGGTTTATGGCTCATTATCTGCCACAGATCCCGCTTTTACGGAAACTCATCCGTACCAGCCTAACAGTCCCTATTCTGCCTCCAAAGCTGCCTCTGATCATTTGGTGCGTGCTTGGTTTCATACCTACGGGTTTCCAGTGGTGACAAGCAATTGTTCAAATAATTATGGTCCCTACCACTTCCCAGAAAAGCTCATTCCATTAGTGATCTTAAATGCCCTTAATAGTAAGCCGCTGCCAATTTATGGTGATGGTCAGCAAGTGCGAGACTGGCTTTATGTTGGTGATCATTGCTCTGCCATTCGTGAAGTCTTGGTAAACGGCAAATTAGGTGAAACCTATAACATCGGCGGCTGGAATGAAAAAGCCAATATTGATGTAGTAAAAACGATTTGCCGCATTCTGGATGAATTAAAACCTCGTACCGATGGTAAGACATACGCCGAACAAATTACGTTTGTTCAAGATCGCCCCGGCCATGATCGCCGCTATGCCATTGATGCTAGTAAGCTTGAGCGTGAGCTTGGTTGGCGTCCTACTGAGACTTTTGATACAGGCATTCGTAAAACTATTCAATGGTATTTAGATAATCCAGCGTGGATTGAGGGTGTAGTCAGCGGCTCTTATCGTGACTGGCTACAAAAGCAGTACAACTGATACCAAGAAATCCGCAAATGAATATCCTCGTATTTGGCAAAAATGGCCAATTAGGAAAAGCATTTCATAAACTCTTTGGCTCTATGCATTTGCCAGGAGTAAATATTCGATATGTAGGCCGTGATCAATGTGATCTCAGTAACTCGGCTGCACTATCTCATTTTCTGAATCAATCGAAAGTAGATCTCATTATTAATGCTGCTGCATATACTGCAGTAGATAAAGCCGAGACGGAAGTCGAGATCGCTTTTGCGATTAATGCTATAGCACCTGAGCTGATGGCTCGTTATGCGGTAGAGCATGATGCTACTTTCTTACATTACTCAACAGACTATGTTTTTGATGGTAGTAAAAAAAGTTCTTATGTAGAGAGTGATCCTCGTAATCCACTAGGCATTTACGGCAAGAGTAAGACTGCAGGAGAAGAGGCGCTAGAAAAAGTGTTTGCCAATTCTATTCATGGGCAATACGCTATTTTGCGAACGAGCTGGGTCTATGGAGACGGTAATAATTTCATCCAGACAATTTTACGTTTAGCAAAAGAGCGCGAAGAGCTTAAGGTAATTAATGACCAATATGGCGTCCCAACGAGTGCAGAGTGGTTGGCCCAAGTCAGCTTAAATTTAGTATTGGATCAGCAACTCAATCTCAGAAAATTTGCCTCTGGTATTTATCATGCAGTACCTACTGGAGAAACTACCTGGCATGGCTTAGCTAGGTTCGCTGCTCAAGCTGCTATAGAGGTAGGCGTCATTCTAAAGGTGAGCCTTGAGTCAATCAAGCCTATTCCCGCAGTGGAATACCCGCTGCCAGCTCCCAGGCCCATGAATTCACGTATGGATACAGCTAAATTGCAGCTAGCCCTAGAAGATATTGGCGATATGTCAAAATTGCAATACTGTAAGCAGTTTTGGAGCGATGAGGTTCGCGCCTATGTTACTAAGCTTGCCCAAGATAGACTCATTTAAAGGTTAAAAGTATGGCGGTAAATCGTAA
Source organism: Polynucleobacter sp. (assembly GCA_037129175.1). Classification (GTDB taxonomy): domain Bacteria; phylum Pseudomonadota; class Gammaproteobacteria; order Burkholderiales; family Burkholderiaceae; genus Polynucleobacter. Next base: position 8,772 of record JBAXVK010000024.1, read on the forward strand.
AGGGATTATCTTGGCAGGCGGGTCTGGTACTCGCTTGTATCCAGTGACTCAAGCAGTTTCTAAACAGTTGATGCCAGTCTACGATAAGCCAATGGTGTACTACCCATTGAGTACTTTAATGCTGGCTGGTATTCGTGACATCTTGTTGATTTCTACTCCACACGACACCCCTCAATTTTCTGAGCTTTTAGGTGATGGTTCGCAGTGGGGTTTAAATATTGAGTATTGCGTACAGCCATCTCCAGATGGTCTTGCTCAGGCATTTACATTGGGCAAGAACTTCGTTGGCAATCATCCGAGTGCCTTAGTCTTGGGCGACAACATTTTCTATGGCCATGAATTAGCGCATCAGCTTAATAGTGCCGACGATAGAAGTGTTGGCGCTACTGTATTTGCATATCACGTGAATGACCCAGAGCGTTATGGTGTAGTGGAGTTTGATAAAGACAATAAAGCGCTCTCAATTGAAGAGAAGCCTCTAAGTCCTAAAAGTAACTATGCTGTTACAGGGTTATATTTTTATGATGAGCAAGTTTGTGATATTGCTGCATCGATTAAACCGAGTGCCCGTGGCGAATTGGAGATTACGGATATCAATCGTGCGTATCTTGACAAGAACGAGCTTAGCGTTGAAATCATGGGTCGGGGTTTTGCTTGGCTAGATACCGGTACGCATGATTCTTTATTAGATGCCGCAGGTTTTATTGCCACCCTTCAGAAGCGCCAAGGTTTAATGGTGGCCTGCCCCGAAGAGATCGCTTATCGTCAGGGTTGGATTAGTGCTGATGTAGTGCAAAAAGTAGCCGCTCAGCTCAGTAAAAATAGTTACGGTCAATACCTGAATAAAATTCTGAAGGAGCTCAATAGTTCGGCCCAGCCGATTTCCTTGGCTACAAAAAAGGTAGGTAAATGAGTTCCTCTTTTAAGGTACAGGTAAGCCCTACTGCAATTCATGATGTACTGCTGATTGAGCCTAAGGTTTTTGGCGATGAGCGCGGCTGGTTTACTGAGTCATTTAATGCAAATGATTTTTTCGATGCTACCGGCCTTGATGTTGAATTTGTACAAGATAATCACTCTTTTTCTCGTCAGTGGACTTTGCGGGGCTTGCACTATCAGTTAGAGCAGACCCAAGGTAAGTTAGTCCGCGTCGTTGCTGGCAGCGTATTTGACGTGGTAGTTGATATTCGCAAAGATTCACCAAGTTATGGCAAGTGGGTTGGGCTTGAGCTCAGCGCCCAAAATCACAAACAAATTTGGATTCCGTCAAAATTAGCCCATGGTTTCTTAGTGCTTTCAGAATCAGCCGAGTTTCTCTACAAGACAACTGACTACTATCATCCGCAAAGTGAAGCATGTCTGGCGTGGAACGATCCAGTAGTGGGTATTAAGTGGCCACTGCCAGCAGGAATAGCGCCCAACATGAATGCCAAAGATATGGCAGGCTTGCTTTGGGATGATGCCCCCAAGTTTTAAGCTCCTATGAGCAATTTACCCTCCAACAATTTGATTTCCTCCCCAAAAATTCTATTAGTGAAACTCTCTTCACTGGGGGATGTCTTGCACAACTTACCCATTGTTTGGGATTTACGTGCACGTTTACCGGATGCACAAATTGATTGGGTAGTTGAGGAGGGGTATGTACATCTACTGAAGCCTCTTTTAAGCAGAGATGGATTTAAAGGCATTGATCGCATCATTCCATTTGGGTTGCGCCGCTGGAAAAAGAATCTTTTGCAGCTCTCTACATGGCAGCAATTCTTTGCATTTAAAAGGCAATTGCAAGCAACTCAATACGATTACATTATTGAAACCCAAGGTCTTTTAAAGTCAGCATTAGTTTGTGCTCTAGCCAATAAATCTAGTCATGCTGTAGTTGCAGGGCTTGCCAATGCCACGCAATTTTCTGGATACGAGCCTATTGCACGATCTTTTTATAAGCAGTGTGTGCAAGTACCTGTTGATTGCCATGCGGTTGATCGCTCTCGCAGGGTCACGTGTGCGGCGCTAGGTTGGCCTTTACTAGATAGAGTAGTGACACCTTTGTTCTATCCGGAATCATTTATTGACGCGCTTCCTGAAAAGAAAATTGAAGGTATCAAAAGTCCTTATGTATTATGTTTTCACTCAACTGCGCGAGAAGCAAAGCGTTGGTCCAATCAACACTGGGCTACTTTAGGAAAAGAGCTAGCTAGTCGTGGCTACCAAGTAGTATTGCCTTGGGGTAATTCTGCTGAGAAGGCAGTGAGTGAAGAGATTGCCAAACAAGTTCCAGGAGCACTCGTTCCCAAAGCGTTTTCAATTGAAGAGGCATTTTCTGTAATTGCTCATGCGACGCTCACCATTGGTGTTGATACTGGGCTTACACATTTAGCTGCAGCATTAGGTAAGCCGACTGTGGAAATTTATTGTGATTCACCGCTCTGGAAGACCGAGGGCTATTGGGCCAAAAATATTTGTAATGTTGGCGATATTGGCTCGCCACCAAGTGTTTCAGAGGTGGTAGGCGCCGCTCTGAGTTTGCTGCCCTGATTTAACGCAGCAGGGTATTGATAGAGATTAAATCTTCATCTGATAACGCAGCAGCATGCGCTTTCAATTTAATGGCATTCAGGATAGTGCTGTAACGCGCTTGTTGAAGCTGTGATCGAGTGGAAATTAAAATATCTAGGGCAATCAATACATCAATATTGATTAAGGTGCCCACTTGGAATCCCAGTTTGCTTGACTCCAAGGCAGAGGTTGATGAGCGTTCAGCAGCTTCAAAAGCCTTAACGCTCGCTAATCCACCATAAAAACCAGTAAACGCCGTTCTAGTACTTTGGGCTGCAGTACGACGAGCATTATCGTAGTTCGCTTTGGCTTGATCTACTAGCGCCGCATTTTGACGAATTAATGAACTATTGTATCCACCAGAAACTAATGGAATTGTCATTTGCAGAGCGACCGTATTGTTAAAGACATTGGTACTAGCTGGGGTATAACTATTAGGTATACCGTTTGAAGTGTTGTATCCACTAGTACCCACAAAGTTTACTGATGGGTAATTTAAAGCTTGCGCGGCTCGGTAACTACTTTCAGCAAGACTTACTGAAAGTTGAGTGGCTAAGACATTAAAGTTTGCCGCTTCTGCTTGATTGATCCAATCATTCAAGGTTTGACCTGGAGGTAATTGAGGGTTAACAGACTCAGTAATTGGAACACTCCTGCTATCTTTGCTTTTAGAGCGTGGATCCTTTAAAACCCCATCAATTTTAGCCTCCTTAACTAGAGGGCTAAGAGGTCCAACCGGCCGTCCAACCAATTGCTCTAATACTCCGCGCTTTACGATCAGATCTGCTTGTGCTGCAATTTCTTGGGAGTTCGCTAAATCAAGGGCAGCTTGAGCTGTGTTGACATCCACAATGGTAGCAAGCCCCGCATCAAATTTAGCTCGAGCAACATCTAACTGCTGTTTAATTAAATCTTTTTTATTAAGATACAGCTCAACGTTATCTTGGCTCGTAAGCGTATCAAAGTAAGCTTGTGAAACGCGAATAATCAGATCTTGTTGTGCCAAGAAAAAACGCATATCTGCGATCTTGGTATTGAGGTCACCTTGTTTGAATGCTTCAAGGGCAGCAACGTTGAATACGGGTTGCGTTAAGGTAACTGTATAACTCTTTTGATCAAATACCCGAGAATTTCCTGGGTCTCTAGAGACTAAGGTATTACCTGCTCCATGCTGGTAATAGCGTGTACCAGTAGGGGTAGCATTAGTCTGCGGTAGTAATAGAGATAGCCCTTGCCAATAAAGCTCTTTACTAGCGACATAATTAAAGCGAGCTGCGTTTAATACTGGGTCACTAAATGCTGCTTCTTGATAGAGCTCAATTAAATCATCTAATTGAGCTGGATTATTGATTACTCCTTTGCCAGTGATATTTGAGGGCGCTGAAGTTCGAGGAAGCGCAGCTTTTGTAGGCATCACAAACTGAGGAGGTTGCTCAAGTCCAATGAGCGTAGAGGCACTCATTGGGGTTGGTAGGGCAGGTCTGGCCGCATCATTTGGGCTTTGGGCAAAAGCATTCAATGGCACGAAATTGAGGCCGAGCGCCTGGCTCAGGATTAAACCAATAGTACTTATCTGGGAGCGGCGAAAACGGGCTTGGGTCATCTAATTCGGATACTTTTCAATGTGCCATGAAGTTTAAAGCCAATTCATTCAAACTGCCTATTTAGCTACTATTTTGCCAAATTCGCTTGCATTGTCCATAAGCCTATAAAATTTGCTTATGGATCTCATCTTATTAATAAAGGCAGTCATTCTGGGGGTGGTAGAGGGCTTAACAGAGTTTTTGCCGATCTCTAGTACTGGGCATCTTATCTTGGTTGGGGATTTGCTTGATTTCAACGATGAGCGCGGTAAGGCCTTTGAAGTCATTATTCAGTTCGGTGCCATTTTGGCAGTCTGCTGGGAATTTCGCGAAAAGCTTCTCAAAGTTGCGTTGTCTATTACTACTAGCGCCAATTCCCGTCGCTTTGTTCTGAACTTGTTAATCGCATCTGTTCCAGCAATGGGGCTAGCTTTTATATTTGGCAAGCACATCAAAGCAGTTTTGTTTTCACCGATACCAGTAGCGAGCGCTTTCATAGTGGGCGCCTTAATTATTTTCTGGGCAGAGCATCGTCAAGAAAAAATGACTCTTGCTAAGAGTCATATTCAGTCAGTCGATGATCTTTCGCCATTAGATGCTCTAAAAGTTGGCTTAGCGCAGTGTGCTGCATTAATACCAGGTACCTCGCGCTCAGGAGCAACCATTATTGGTGGCATGCTATTTGGGTTGCCTCGTGCAGTAGCTACTGAATTTTCTTTCTTCTTAGCGATTCCAGTCATTGGCGGTGCTACTGCTTACGAGTTACTGAAGCTTTGGAAGGCGCCAGTGCTATTCTCAGGAGAATTTGCACTTGCAACCGCCATTGGTTTTATTGCTGCTTTTATCTCTGCATTCATTTGTGTGCGCTGGCTCATTCATTATGTAGCACACCATAATTTCATTCCATTTGCTTGGTACCGAATTGCTTTTGGACTTTTAGTATTAATTACTGCCTATAGTGGTTTGATCGCCTGGTCGCACTAACAATTTAAAAAATATAAGGAGTACAGAACTTAAGATGGATCCATCAATTGACACAATTACCAATAATATTCAGCTTGCTTTAGCGCCTGTATTTTTACTAACTGCAGTTGCTACTCTGATTAACGCCATTTCTGCTCGCCTGGCTAGAACGGTTGATCGCATGCGAGCAATTCAAGAAAAGATTCAAGACGGTTTAATCACTGACGAGCGCACGCTAAGTCATATGCGAATTGAAGCTAACGAAGCAAAGATTCGGGGGCGTTTGTGCACGTTAGCTATCTTTTTTGTTGTCTTAAGTGGGGTATTTATTTCTGTAACAGTATTAGAGCTCTTCTTTTTCCAGGCCGGTGCAGTGCGTTCTTTAAAGACCGATTATGTTGTTTGGACCTTCGTACTGGGATTAACCTCTTTTATGACTTCCTTATCCATTGTTTTAGGTGAAGTTGTTTATGCCTATTGGTCTGCTGGTTGGCACTTACATCGCCGTTAAAATAAAATAACTTTTATAAAGAATAGATCATGAACAAAATCCTCATCACTGGTGGCGCAGGCTTCCTAGGTTCTCACTTAACTGAGAAGCTTCTAAAAGAAGGCAATGATGTCTTGGTAGTGGATAACTACTTTACAGGCACTAAAGAAAACTTGGCACACTTGTTGCCTAATCCCCGTTTAGAACTCATGCGTCACGACGTGACTTTTCCACTCTACGTAGAAACAGATCAAATCTATAACTTAGCTTGCCCAGCTTCACCAGTGCATTATCAATATGACCCGGTACAGACTACAAAGACTAGTGTCCACGGCGCCATTAATATGCTTGGCCTTGCAAAAAGAACGCGCGCTCGAATTTTGCAAGCTTCTACTAGCGAGGTATATGGTGATCCAGAAGTCCATCCTCAGCCAGAAGAATATTGGGGGAAGGTGAATCCCATTGGCATTCGCTCTTGCTACGACGAAGGTAAGCGCTGTGCTGAGACTCTCTTTTTCGATTACAACCGTCAGCACAACTTAGACATCAAAGTGGTCAGAATCTTTAATACTTATGGACCTCGGATGCACCAAAATGATGGTCGCGTAGTAAGTAACTTTATTGTTCAAGCACTGCAAGGGAAAGATATCACTATTTATGGCGATGGGCAGCAAACGAGAAGCTTTTGCTATGTTGATGACTTGATTGATGTCATGGTCAAGATGATGAATAGCGAGAAGGGCTTTACAGGCCCAGTCAATATTGGCAATCCTGGTGAGTTCACCATGCTCCAGTTAGCTGAATCAGTGCTGAAGCTCTCAGGCAGTAAATCCAAGATCATTCATCAACCATTACCTTCGGATGATCCAAAGCAGCGCCAGCCCAATATTGATTTGGCTAAAGCAAAGCTTGGCTGGCAGCCAAAGGTTAATCTAGAAGATGGCCTGAAAGAGACGATTGCCTACTTTAGGAAAGTTGTAGCTTAAGTTGACGCAGCAGGAGTTAAATACATCTGAAAAGCGATCTGAAAAGCGATCAGAAAAACGATTTGAGCGCATTCGCTCTTTTGTATTAAGGGCTGGCAGAACTACTATTGGTCAACAGCGCGCTATAGATGAGTTAGGCCCTCAGTATCTATTGCCATTTCAAGATGAGCCATTAGATCTCATCGTTGCATTCGCAGGCTCTACCAATCCCAAGATTTTGGAAATTGGATTTGGTATGGGTGAGACCACTGCCAAGATTGCAGCTACCCGAAATACAGATGATTTTCTAGCGATTGAGGTGCACACACCGGGTGTAGGTGCACTACTAAAACTGATTGGTGAAAATCATCTTACAAATTTACGCCTGATTCGTCATGATGCAGTTGAGGTATTAGAAAAAATGATTGCTCCCAATTCTTTGGACGGCATTCATATTTATTTCGCTGATCCTTGGCATAAGAAACGCCATCACAAGCGTCGTCTCATTCAGGCTGAGTTTGTGCGTTTATTGGCCTCTAAATTAAAGCCAAGCGCTTATCTTCATTTGGCAACAGATTGGCATAACTATGCCGAGCAAATGCTATTGGTTTTAAATAGTGAAGCTGCCTTGAAAAACACTTCAACTCATTTGGTCAAGGTGGAAACATTTACCGGTGAAGATATTGCCAAATCAGGCGAAATCTCAAATGAATTTAAGCCTAGCTCGGAGCAGTTGCATTCTGAGCAGCCAGGCTATGTTGAGAGGCCCTCTTATAGGCCAGTTACTAAGTTTGAAACCCGCGGAATCAAACTTGGTCATGGTGTTTGGGATTTGGTTTATCGGAAAAAGTAAAGTGCAGGTAGTAAATACACTGCAATTTTTAACTTGCTTGGGTCTCAGCAGTACGTAAGCTTTTGGCTAGAAGATCAAGCACACCATTGACATATTTATGTCCGTCAGTACCGCCAAAAGTTTTAGCAAGCTCTACTGCTTCATTGATTGCGACTTTATAGGGTACAGAAAGATCTACTGCTAATTCGTAAGTGCCAATTAATAGCGCAGCGTGTTCTACAGGCGAGAGTTCATTAATTGGGCGATCAAGTGCTGGAGTAATAAGGGCCTCTAATTCATCGGTACGATCTAGAACACCTTCAAAGATGCCTTGGAATAGTTCTAATTGACAGCGACGAAACGCCGGATCTTCAGATAGCTGTTTTGCAATAGAGGCGCTATTTGGCAGACTGCCTGCACGTCGAACTACTAGACTTTGATAAACGCCCTGTAAAGCGTATTCCCGAGCACGGCGACGTGGGGTAAGTGAGCGTTTGGGAACTACTGACTTCACTTCCTTCATTGCATCAGGATTGGAAGAGTTCAGACTGGATTTAGGCATGAGAATAATTACTCTTCACTAGAGTTGATTTCGATATCAATATCGGGAGTCAGTGCTAAAGCTAGGTTGGCCATTTCTACTACGGCTCTGGCGCAATCTGCGCCTTTTACCTCTACGCGAACTTCTGCTTGTTCATCGGTGTCACAAGTTAGTACGCCATTTGCAATGGGTAGACCTGATTCGATTGAGATGCGGGTGATCCCCGCAGCAGACTCATTGGAGACGAGTTCAAAGTGATAGGTCTCACCACGAATCACTGCACCTAGTGCCACCAAGCCATCAAACTCACCAGTCTCTACCAGTTTTTGTAGTGCAAACGGAATTTCAAGGGCGCCAGGTACGGTTACTAATTTGATATCCGCTTGGGAGACACCTAAAGAAATCAATTCCTTAATACAGGCAGTTGTGAGGGCTACGCAATGTGCTTCATTAAAGCGAGCTTGCACAATACCAATCCGAAGATCTTGACCATTGAGGTCTGCCTCTAGTACGCCTACAAAGTCATTGTTAGAGCTGGTCATAATCAGTATTTTCTAGATGAGTTTTTGAGGGGTTTAAGGTTTAGCTGCTTTGTATGGTTGGTAGCTTGTCACTTCTAGCTTGTAACCAGATAAGCTTGGAACGGGATTTGGATTAGCCAGTAATCGCATTTTGCCAACGCCGATATCTTTTAAAATCTGGGCTCCAATGCCATAACTTCTAAAATCTGTTTTACGTGCCAATGGCTTTTTCACTTCGTCTTTTGATTGGTTGAGCTTCTGAAATTGAGCCAACCAATCTTGATCGTTAGGTGCTGCGATACCTGCAGCATTGAGCAGTACTACAACACCTGCTGGCGCCGCGGCAATTTGCTGCAATGCTTGTGCGAGCGGCCAAGAGTGGTTGCTCACCTCTGAGTCTAGAAAATCTAACACTGTTACAGGCTCATGAACGCGTACTAAGGTTTCTTGCGTTTCAGTGGGTTTGCCATGGACTAATGCAATGTGTACGCCTGAGCTTGGAGTATCGCGATAGACAATGCCCTCGAATTTTCCCCAAGGGGTAATAAATTCACGTTTACCTTCGCGCACCACAATACTTTCATGTTGGCTACGGTATTGAATCAAATCAGCAATGCTACCGATCTTGAGTTGATGTTCTTTAGCAAATTCGAAAAGGTCTGGTAGGCGAGCCATGCTGCCATCATCTTTCATGATTTCACAAATCAC
>JBAXVK010000025.1:0-16804 GCA_037129175.1 Polynucleobacter sp.
GGAGTCGAAAGACGTATGCTTGATCGACTTGGTGATGAGGTGGCAAAAGCAACCTCAATTGTTCGCTATCAACCTGGATCCAAATTTCAAACCCATACTCATGAATTTGGTGAGGAGATATTAGTTTTGGATGGAGTTTTTAGTGATGAGACTGGCAACTATCCTGCTGGAACTTATATGATGAATCCACCAGGATCATCGCATGCACCATTTAGTGAGTCTGGCTGCACTCTATTTGTGAAACTTAGACATCTTGGCCCAGATCAAGTCGAGCGAGAGATCATTGACACTAAAACGGCTGCTTGGCATCAAGGAATGGTTCCGGGCCTTACGGTAATGCCGCTGATGCAGCAGGGTAGTGGATCAACTTTAGTTCGCTGGGCACCTCAGACCTATTTCAATCCACACAAGCATTACGGTGGCGAAGAGATCTTTGTAGTCGATGGTGTTTTTGAAGATGAGCATGGCCGCTATCCAGCTGGGTCATGGATTAGAAGTCCCCATATGAGTCTGCACCAACCCTTAAGTAAAGAGGGCTGCACTATCTTTGTAAAGACGGGACATTTGTTAGGGTAATTTGCTAAGAAGATTACTTTGATAGAGCCATAGTTGCAGTAAGCGTCATTACCACTCCCACAGCTATCAAGAGGCAGCAGACTAAAGCCTTAAGCTTAGATGGTGACAAGGGAGGGTGCTTGGATGCTGCAATCGTAGTAACCAAGTAAGCAACTGGTAGCGCTTCGAGAGTCAGGACTAAAGCATTTAAGGAAAACTGGCCAACCGATACTGAGACCACTAATCTAAAAAAAGTAATGATTCCAAAGAAGAAAATGAGACTTTCAAGAATTCTTGAGCTTGCCCAAGGTTGCCTATACATCAAATAAACAAACGGAGGCCCTGGTGCGGAAAACAGTCCTCCCAGTAAACCTGAAAGTGAGCCAAATAAAGCAAATGTCCAAGAAGAAGATTCTTTAGCTAAAGGTTTTGTTTTTTGCCACAATAGGAGGGCGCAAACAACAATGCTAATTCCTAGTAATAAGCGTGCTATTTCGTATTTCACGCCGGCAAGCCATATCAGCAGAAGCATTCCTAGCGCTGTCCAAATTAAGCTTGTCACAAGAGCCGGCCATAGTATCTTTTCAAATCGCATAGGCCAGCGTTTATACAAAAAAGTAATAGAATTTATAACCAGTATTACAGAGACAATATTGACAGCATCGACTATTGGAACAAGATTAATTGTGCCAATTAGCCCAAGCAATATAAATGAAAGTGCAAATCCTGTAACGCTTTGAGCATAAACAGCGATTGCTACAAACAATAGAAACAGTAAATGGGTAATCATTTATTCGCGAGAACTTCTAAGACTCTATCAACAACAACCTTGTTAACCCGTTTTTCAGACTGCTGAGTAATGCCTGCGATATGGGGCGTTAGAATAAGATTGGGTATATTGTTATATTTTGGGGAGATTGCAAGCGGTTCGTTTTCAAATACATCTATTGCGGCTCCGCTTAGATGACCCCTAAGAATTGCATCAATTAGTGCATCATCATCGACGATTCCTCCACGTGCAGTATTAATTAAGATTGCACCGGGCTTCATTTTTGCAATGGTACTTTTATTAAATAAATATCTAGATTCAGCCGTATAGGGGAGGTGCAATGACACAACATCGCTAATGGTTATGAGCTCCTCTAGTGTGGCGTAAGTCACCCCGTCTATTATTGGTTGATCAATCGATGATTTTCTATATGTATTAGCAACAATACGAAATCCCATTTTTAAAGCTAGATCCGCTGTAATTTGACCAATTGATCCGAAGCCAACTATTCCAAGAACACTACCTAAAACTTCTTTACCTTGATCGATTCTTTCTTTAGGCCATTGCCCATTAATAACCTCATGAGTTGAGAGATAGGCTGTACGCATTAGCATCATTGAAGTAGCGATAACGTACTCGGCAACGCTACGCGCATTTGCACCAATTGCTGGAATGACTTCAATGCCTCGCGCATGGCAGGTCGAAACGTCAATATTATCCAGACCTACTCCAAGCCTACCAACGGCTTTGCAATGAATCATTGAATCAAGCAGCTTACCTTTTACTTGGGTCAATCTACGTACAATAATCGCATCAGCATCATGGGCAACTTCTAGGAGCTTCTTTTGATCATTTACTAGCTGCGGATCATAAATAATTTCATGGTTCTCAGCGCGAAGTTGATCTAAGGATTCTGGCAAAATTTTTTCTGGAATGACAATTTTCATTTGGTTAGCTAATAAAATTCATAGAAAAGCCAGTACCAATCAATCGGCTTAATTAATTTTTGATTGAGTTTAGGGTCAATCTCTTACTCTAAAAACAAGCTAAGAGCGCTTGTATTGCAGTAGACCGCCCATGATCTTAGGAGGCCTTGCACGTAGCTCTTTCTCGATAGGATCTGTTCCCCATCCTGGCCTATCAGGAATAATTAAGCAACCATCTTTAAATTCTGGCGCATGAGTGAAAAGTTCACTTTCCCAAGGTAGTCGATCAATATCAACTTCCATAATATGTAGATTAGGTACAGCTGCGGCAAAATGAGAATTCATAAAAGTACAAAGATCACCATAAAAATTATGCGTCGCTACATTCACATCATGAGCGTCAGCTAATGCGGCAATTTTTAATGCCTGAAACATCCCATTCCATACGCCATCAATTATTGCGACATCCATTGATTGATGTTCAAAGTAAGGTAGAAATTCTTTCAATCCAATTAATGTTTCACAGGAGCTGATCGGGAAGGGACTATGTTGACGGACATAAGCAAGAGCTTTTGGGCTATAGGAATCAATTTCGACCCAAAATAGATCAAGGTCATCCAATGCTCTTAACAGTTTTAAAAGCCCCTCTGGCTTTGCATTAAAGTTGATGTCAATTAGTAATCCCATATCTGGTCCACCGCCTTCTCGCAGGGCCTCTAAATGTTGTCGAATATTTCGGATTAATTTAGGAGTGACTGGTAGCTCTGGTTTAAACGGAACTGCAAATCCCGGCCGCCATGCAAATGCAGGGCCATCATCATGGATAAATAGATTGGTTTTTAATGCCGAAAAGCCGCGCTCGCGAGCTTCCAAGGCTGTTTTCTTAACACCAGCCAAATCCGTCACTGCATTCCTATAAAATTGAGGGTGATTAATTCTCCAGGTTGGGCAATGAGACCAATAAACTGGTACTTGGTCCCTGAGCTTTCCTCCGAGTAGTTCATAGCACGGAATTCCCAAGCCTTTTGCTTTGGCATCTAAGAGGGCGTTTTCGATCGCACCCATTGCCTGCCCAATAACGCCTCCAGTTGCCGGCCTAGTTAGGCAGTAAGCAAGTTGGAAAAATTGCTCATGATTATTTACCGATTGCCCAATTAATCGACCCTTGAGTTTTTCGATAATAGCTCCCACTCCGGGGGATCCAAATCCCTCATCATATTCACTCCACCCAGTGATACCTTTGTCGGTGCTTACTTTTACAAAGTAATAGTTTCGCCAGCCGGCATCGCATTCAATCGTTTCTAGTGCAGTAATTTTCATGATGATAGGAATCCAGTAATTTATTAGTCGAGGTAGATGTTCATTGGTTTAATAATTTTTTCCCACTTGACCAGATCATTATTAATGACAATCGCAAATTCTTTTGACGAATTTCCAACTGGTGTGGCTCCAAGCGATGCAATCCGTTCTTGTACTGCAGGTTGTTTGAGTATTAAAACAATTTCAGTGTTCAATTTTGCAATAACGTCCGATGGAGTGCCTTCAGGGGCAAACACACCATACCAAGAGACCATGTCATAACCAGGAATGGTATCGGCTACTGGAGGTAGTTCGGGGGCTAATGGTGAGCGTTTTTCTGATGTAATGGCAATGCCTTTAAGACGCTTGTCTTTGATGGCTGGTAAAACTTCATTAGTAGCTAGAAAGCTTGCATGTCCTCCCATTACATCTGTCATTGCGGGTAAGCCACCTTTGTACGGAATGATGTTCAGTTTGATGCCAGTGCGTTGGACTAGCATTTCACAAGCTAAATGAGGGCTTGTACCCACTCCGCTGGTTGCGCAAGTTAGGCTTCCTGGATCCGCTTTGGATATGCTGACGATATCCGCGATTGAATTAATCTTTGAATTAGGTGCAGTTGCAAAGTAGTTAGCAATTGTCAGCACTTGGGTTACAGGCATTAAATCCTTGCGAAGGTCGACCAGTTTGTTTTTATAAAAAAACTCGTTCAGCACATTCGCAAATGTCCCTATTAAAAAAGTATGTCCATCCTTGGAGCGGGCCACATATTGACTTCCAATCATGCTTCCAGCGCCCGGTTTATTTTCTACAACTACCTGTTGTCCGAGTTTGGCGCTTAAAGAAGGAGCAATTAAGCGGGCGACGATGTCAGTATTGCCGCCAGGGGGAAAGGGAACGATTAGCGTAATAGTTTTATCTGGCCATGCTGCCAATATGCTCGATGAGGAAATTACACAAATTAGAGCTAATACAGTTTTTACTAGTCGATTTAATGGATTCATGATTAGTGCCCCTTTTTATCTCTAGATTCATCCTAGTGATAATTCATTAATTAGTAAATCTAAATTAATTTACCTCTAGCATCGGATTATCCGATGCTAGTGTGCTAGAGTAAAGCATGAGTATGCGCAGATTACGAACCTTTTTAGTGTTTAGTCAAACAGGGACTATTGCCGCAACTGCGAAAAGTCTTAACCAATCACCTGCCTCAGTCAGCGTTCAACTCAAACTACTGGAGGAGGAACTGGGGGGTTCTCTATTTCATCGCACCAATAAATCTATAGGCTTGACGACTTTGGGGTATCGACTTTTACCACTAGCCGAGCAAATGATGAAGTTACGTGATGAGATACTTGCCTTAAATTCACCCAGTCCAGCTTCTGGAAAAATTACTATTGGAGTTATTAATAGTGCACTAATAGATGTGTTGCCGCCAATCTTACAAAAGATAAAAATTGAGTCACCTGAGTTAGATATTCGAATCATGGCTGGAATTTCACCCTCGCTATTTAGTCAGGTGGGGGACGGTGTATTAGATGCAGCAATTATTACAAAGCCACCTATATCAATAACAACAGATTTAATAATTCGCCCTCTATACACAGATCCTTTTTTATTAATCATGGCAAAAAATACGCCATATACGCAATTAGCAAAAGTTCTAGAAAGCCAGCCGTATATTGCATTTGATCGAAGTACTTGGGTTGGTCAAAAGGTTGAGGGATTTTTACAAAAATTAAGTATTAAAGCGCATGTGGCAATGGAGTTAGATTCACAAGATGCGATTATTTCGTTAATCAAGCACGGAATTGGCGTGTCGATACTGCCAATACGGCCCAATAGCGATAGTATGCGCGATCCTCATTTGCAATTTATTTCGATATCAGGATTAAATCGAGAGGTCGTTTTTGTAGAAAAAAGGAACCATCCGCAAGCCCATCTAACTCATAAATTATTTGATGAGCATTTAAAAGTATAAAAAATAGATATTTTTATATTTTGATTAAGGTGCTTAATGATCGATGTGTAGAGCTATTGACTAGGTAAACCTTATTGGACTTCGACAATTTAAAAGCACTTGGAGTGCTGCCCAATATCCATGGCATTACACCTCGAGCTACTGAACTCAATGTGTATGCCGCGCCCGATGTAAAGACCTTAAAACTATTGTTTTGGCTTATTCCTTAGGTTAATTTACGAAACATCACTCATAGCAAGTAAGATGTAAGTAATAAAACGAGCCACTCATTCTTTTAAGAAACTATTTGGAGGCTAAATTGAAATTGCTAAATACCACCAAAGCTTTTTTGCTATGCATGCTTTTATTATTTGCACTTCCTAGTCATGCCGCCTGGCCTGATAAGGATGTGACATTCATAGTCCCATTTCCTCCGGCTGGTAATACAGATGCAGTGGCAAGACTAATTGCTACAAATGTTTCCACAAGTATAGGTAAGCAAATTATTGTTGATAACAGACCTGGCGCTGGAAGCATGATTGGTTCTCAAATGGTTGCCCGAGCCAAGCCCGACGGTTATACATTTTTAGTTGGCAGTATTGCAAACGTACTAAATCACTTTTTCTATAAAAAGCCTCTATATGACATCACCAGCGATTTAATTCCAGTTTCACAGATCATTAACGTGCCAAATTATATTGTCGTTGGAGATAAGTCAGAAATTAAGAGCTTTAGGGATTTGCTAATTTATGCTAAATCATTTCCAGAGAAAACAACTTGTGCAACAACTGGTGTTGGTACTAGCACTTATTTAACGTGCGAGATGATTAAAGCAATGGCGGGAGTAAGCATTACAAATGTACCTTATAAAGGTGGGGCAGCAGCAATGCAAAGCGCAATGGCTGGAGAGGTTACTTTTGCAATTGCAAATGAAGCTTTGCCATTCATAAAAGACGGAAGATTAACTGGAATAGCTGTAACTACTCCAATGCGCTCAGCGTTTGTCCCGAATATTCCTGCTGTTTCAGAATTTATCCCAAAATTTGATGTCACCTCTTGGTATGGAGTTTTTGCTCCTGCAGGAACCCCAAAAGATATTGTGGATGATCTTGCCTCAAAGATTCAGCTCACGCTAAAGCAGCCAGAGGTTATTAGAAAGCTCGAAAGCCTTGGAGCTGCGCCTGTTGGCAGCTCCCCTAGAGAATTTGCTCGATACATCAATCTAGAGCTAAAGAAATGGGAGCTTGTTATTAAGCCATTAAACGTTTCTGTCGATTAATTATATTGAAATTATCAATGCCCACATCTATTACAGAAAATGTTAGTAATGAGATTACTAAGTGGGCCCAAATAAGGCCTGAAGGTAGAGCTATACATGATGGGGAAAAAACTTTAAGCTTTCTTGAATTAGAAAACGCCATTAAGAGCGCTCAATATGAGTTAGAAAAATTGGGATGCAAAAGAGGTGAGCTTGTCTTAGCAGTTGGCGAGAATAGTATTGGTTTTGCTGTGTTTCTATTGGCCGCTGCTCGGATGTGTATGCATGTGATACTGGAAAATGCTCGAAGAGCTTCACCAGAAATTCACAAAATTATTGACCATTCACAACCAGATTCTCAATTTTATTTTCATGATAATTCTTCAGATTGTCTAGAGCACTCAACTTTTTTTAAAGCATCTATCAGACATTCGTCAATATTTGGTGATTATGGTTTTATTAGGGATCATGATAATGATAGTTCTCCAGTAGATGCCAATGTCTTTGCAATTATTTACACCACTGGGACTACTGGAACTCCAAAAGGAGTGATGCTCACACACTCTAACTTTCTGTTCATCGCTATGATGATGCAACAACTTCGAGAGATTGAGCCAGATGATCAAGTATTAGCAATATTGCCAATATCTCACGTTATGGGTTTCGCCTCTGTTTTTTTGGGGGCTCTTTATTCAGGTGCCACCGTATATTTTTTACCGAAATTTTCTTCAGAAAAATGTTTGGAATTAATAATAAAGAACCAAATAACAGTTTTGCAAGGGGCGCCCATTATGTTTGCAAAATTAGTTGACTTTGTTCGTAGCAATAAATTGACTGTATCTTCTTCTTTGAGATTTTTAGGTTCTGGCGGCGCTCCAATTGATAAAAATTTGAAGAAAGATGTGAATAGTATTTTTCAGTGTGGTTTGCAAAATGGTTATGGGCTTACTGAAATGCCATCTATTTCTTGGACAAGATTAGAGGATGAAGTTTTAGATGATTCAGTTGGCCTGCCTCTCCCAGGCGTTGATATTCAGTTTAGAAATGCTGCAGGAGCCCTTTGCGATATTTCCGAAGTAGGGGAGCTTTGGGCTAGAGGGCCAAATTTGATGATTGGCTATTTTAAGAGCCCTGAATTAACCAATAAAGTGATGGATAAAGATGGATGGTTCAATACTCAAGACCTGGGCTATGTAAATCACACTGGTGCACTTTATATTGTTGGCAGAACATCGGATGTCATTATTCGATCTGGATTCAAAGTGTACCCACTTGAAGTTGAGTCTGTGCTGCTTGCTCATCCACATATACTCCATGCAGCCGTAGTTGGTCATAGTATTTCTGCAAATGAGGAGGTATGGGCTTTTATCGAGAGAGATAAAGAATATTCACTGAATGCTGATGAAGTTTCCTCTTATTTAAGCGCTCAACTTTCACCTTATAAACGACCAAGTAGAATAATTTTTATGGAAAGCTTACCTTTGGCTGCAAATGGGAAAGTGCTAAAGTCGAAGTTAATGGATCAATTCACCTAATAGAACTGGAGTTAAAATGTCGCAAGCTGTTATCTATGAGTCAAATAATCACATAGCCCTCATTACCATTAATCGTCCTGAGCGTTTAAATGCTATTAATGAAGAAGTTGAGATTGGCCTAGCAAATGCATGGCGAAAATTTAATAATAGTAATGATCGGGTTGCTGTATTGACGGGTGCTGGAGAAAAAGCATTTTCAGTCGGCAAAGATTTGGAATATAAGGCTTTTCCAGAATATAGGCGCTTTGTACCTGGATGCGATATTGAAGTCAGAAAGCCAATCATTGCTGCTGTTAGTGGTTGGTGCATTGGTGGGGCTATAACCCTAGTACAAATGGCTGACTTATGTGTTGCATCAGAAACAACCAAGTTCACTTACCCTGAAGCAAAGCTGGGGTTTGCAGGCGGCCTGATCGCAGGATTAGTTTCCCGAATTCCCCATAAGGTTGCGATGGAATTAATGTTGCTTGGTGAGGAAATTAGTGCTGAAAGAGCTTATCAAGTAGGACTTGTAAACAAACTAACTCCACCTGGGGAACATCTAAAAGAAGCTTTAGTCTATGCGAAAAGACTGGCCCAAAATGCACCACTAGTTTTGGAGATGTTAAAAACTTTTGGCATTCGAACCTTACCTAAGAGTCCCATTGAGACAGCTAGCTTCGCCTTACGAGAGGTGGATTTAGTAAAGGATAGTGCTGATAGGACTGAAGGGCTCGATAGTCTCTCGAGTAAGAGGCAACCTCAATACCAAGGTAAGTAGAGTCTTTGATCTAATATTTACCAAGAACACCCATCTTATAGAATGCGACGGTAGGGCATAGGTTGGTCAGTAAATTTGTCGGTTTACCCGACAAATTAGACAACTGACCATTCGACCACCTGTGGACGCCATGTCGGATCCACCCAATTCCACCCCGAACCAAGGTTCTCGGTGCGTGTGCCACGCCTGATTTCAACACCTTAAAACCATTGTTTATGTTGTTGTTTGAGCTCATTTTTAAAGCTTCTAAGGCGTAGGTCGCACGTTCGAATCGTGCTGGGCAGGCCAAATTCTTCTAATTTAATATTGTTTCAGGCTTATCTATTGGCTCGATTGTGGCCAATCATGGCAGAGCTTAGCTAGCGTAAGAGTGGCCTTGGGGTCTAGAGTGGGGAATCCGGCCAACTGTAGGCGACCCTACGACTGGGCAAATTTGCTCAAAATAAGGGTCTTGGTTAGTGGAGTTGATTTGACCCAGCCTTCAAGCATCCAGTTACATGATGGTCAGGCGGCTCTTATTGAGTGCATTGAGAGGTATGAATAAAGTATCGTTGATAATAGTTTGCAGGTAAGCGCTCAATGATTAATAACCCTATGTAGGAATTTAAGACATGAAGTTAACCAATATTGTTGCCTTCTTTGCCCTGATCTTTAGTATTACATCCGGAAACTATTCCTATGCTCAGGAAAAAGTATTAAAAGTCGGCTCAACACCAACCGCAATCCCCTTTACTTTTCTGGATGTTAAGACCAATAGTATTCAGGGAATTTTGGTGGATATCATCCGCGAAATTGCTGAAGATTCCCTATTCAAGATAGAAATTGAAAGTATTCAATTTTCATCTTTAATCCCATCTCTCACGGGAAATAAGATAGATATTATTGCCGCAGCAATGTTCATTAATCCTAAGCGTCAGGAGGTGATTGATTTTTCACGTCCAATCATTACCTATGGTGAAGGTCTAATAGTTCCTAAAAGTGATACTCTTGAATATACAGGGCTCGCAGATCTGAAAGGTAAGATTATTGGAGTCCAAAAGGGAACTCTTTTTGTTGAGTCAATTGAAAAATCTGGCCTGTTTTCTGAGGTCAGAATTTACGATAATATTCCATCCATCATTGCTGACGTGCAGGCAGGACGAATTCATGCCGGCATTATTGATAAACCAATTGTTGTCTATAACCTTCAGCACGGCGCTTATTCCAATATTCGTCTTGTGAAGAGCTATATTTCATCAATGTCTGGCTCTATAGGGATTGGTGTTCGCAAGGGCGACACAGCACTACTTGGAAAGATCAATGCATCCATTCAAAAGCTCCAAAAGAATGGTGCTATAGATAAAATTATTGCTAAATGGACGGGACTGGAGTCAACATGACTTTGCTATTGCCATGTAATTAATAGATAAATGATACAAAAGACATTGCACCTTTACCATTTGATCAAAGTGCCTCATGAATTGGGATGAAGTCTTCATGTTGCTTTCGATATTAATTGAAGGCATGAGGCTTACTATTATTGTTACGCTTGGTTCGTTAGTATTTTCAACTTTACTTGGTCTCATATGGGCTCTAATGCGAGTATCCGGCTATCCAATGCTGGTAGTAACTTCTGTTTGGGTAGTTAACTTTCTGCGTGGAACTCCAATACTTATACAACTTTTCTATATTTATTTCGTTTTACCGGAAATGGGTATTACGCTATCTGCCTTGCAGGCCGCAATCATCGGGCTGGGACTTGCTTATTCAGCATATCAAGCGGAAAACTTTCGTACCGGTATTGAGGCCATTGATCGAGGTCAGATTGAGGCAGCTCAGTCATTAGGTATGAGTTGGTCAACGATGATGCGCCGTGTAATTCTTCCTCAGGCGGTACGCATTATTTTACCGACTTATGGCAATACGATGATTATGATGCTAAAAGACTCTTCTTTAGCTTCAACTATCACAGTCGCTGAACTGGCATTTAAAGGGCAAATTCTGGCATTGTCTACTTTTAAATATTCAACTGTCCTCACGCTTGTTGCGCTACTTTATTTAGTAATGAGTGCCCCTTTAATCTTGGCAGTGGGATGGCTTGAGAAACGGGCTAAGAAATTATGAAAAAAGAATTTCATATTGATTTAGTCAACGTACATAAATACTTCGGTAAAAATCATGTGCTCAGAGGGCTTAGCGCTACTATTTCCAAGGGTGAGGTTGTTTGCATTATTGGTTCATCCGGCTCAGGTAAGTCTACTATTCTTCGGTGTATTAACGGGCTGGAGTCTTATGATGATGGCGATGTTCGTGTCAATGGAATTCAGGTGAATCGCAATACACCGAGTATCACCACCATTCGCACTACCGTATCAATGGTATTTCATCGCTTCAATTTGTTTCCGCATCGCAATGTACTTGAAAATATTATAGAGGGGCCAGTATTTGTTAAGAGGGAAGCCCTTGAACTTGCTGAGTATCGTGGCCGAGAGCTACTTAAACGAGTAGGCTTATCTGACAAGGAGAAGGCTTATCCCGGACAACTTTCTGGTGGGGAGATGCAGCGAGTTGCTATAGCCAGAGCATTAGCCATGCAGCCGAGCGCCATTCTTTTTGATGAGCCAACCTCTGCCCTCGATCCTGAATTAGTGGGCGAAGTATTATCTGTAATGCGCACACTCGCTGAAGAGGGAATGACAATGGTTGTGGTTACCCATGAAATGGACTTTGCGCGTATGGTAGCCGACCGAATTCTTTTTATTGATGGGGGTCGCGTCATTGAAGAGGGATCTGCAAAGCAGATTCTGTCAGACCCTAGGCATCTTCGTACGCAGGAATTTCTCCATCGTTTATTACAACCAATCTAGAAGTAATTAATCAAGACTCATTTCATTTTGGCTTTAAAGTGCTAGCGCTAATTAAATTACTGGGTTTGTTTTTTTTAAGAATAGTGTTGATATGATCCCAATAATAATAAAAAAGACCATACTGGAAAAGGCAAAACGATAATCAGCGAGAGAAAGTTGGGATACGTTTTCTAAAGACGCTTGATTAGAGTGGAATTGAAGAAGAAATCCTACGATTTGTTGAGAACCCCCTATGCCTAAATAAACTACAGTATTTAGGAGGCCAATAGACAGGCTCGAGAGTCTAGGATAAAGATTTTTGGCATAGGTATATGAAATAATGTACACGCCAGAAAAAATACCAATGAGACTTAAAATAAATTCAAAGACGATAATTGGCAAGTTTTCAATATAAACGATCGAGGATAGAGATATAGCGGAAGCAATCCCAGCAAAAAGCATTATATTTTTATTATTTTGAATGCGACTAGACAGCCAGCCAAAGAAAATGGGGCCAATAGTGGACCCTATGAATAAATATGAGCCGATAGAAGCGGCATGAACATCTTCAATTTTGTAGTACTGCATGATGTAGTTGGCGCCCCATAATCCACCAAATCCCCCATAAATTACACACATAGCTGTACCAAAGCTAATATTTAATAAGCATTGCTTATTCCTGAGCATCCCAAATATTCCGCCTATAGTTTTTTTATCTTTGGGTGAGTCTTCTATTTCTGTATTTTTTGGGATTGGCTGTTTGGGTTCTCTAGTAAAAATATAAAATAAAGCTAATAACAAGAACTGCATCAAACCAATGACCATCATGACTTCTCGCCATCCGATGGCATTAATTGCCCAATCCAAAGGGAGGCCAAAGACTCCTCCAAGCGTCGTAGCAGTCCCTG
Source organism: Polynucleobacter sp. (assembly GCA_037129175.1). Classification (GTDB taxonomy): domain Bacteria; phylum Pseudomonadota; class Gammaproteobacteria; order Burkholderiales; family Burkholderiaceae; genus Polynucleobacter. The sequence goes on from JBAXVK010000025.1 coordinate 12,796, forward strand.
TAATTCCAGCTAATGTAGAAAATTTTTCAGGGGGGAACCATTCCTGAATTAATTTAAGGCTTCCAATAAAACCAAAGGCACTGCCTGTTCCCATAATAATTCTATAAATAATGGCATGCACAGGGTCATCAGCAATCGAGAATAAGCATGCTCCAATTGCTGAACATGTTATGGCAAATATCAAAGGTTTTTTTGCATTAAACCGATCAAATATTAACCCAACTGGAATCTGAAGAGTTGCATAGGTATAGAAATAGATGGCGGAAATACTACTCAGTATTTCTTCATCGGCAGATAAGGAAGTCCCAATTTTAGCCGCTGCAACATCAAAGAATGGTAACTGTATACTTTTGAAGATAATAAAAATAGAAGATAGAATCCAAATTATCCAAGGCAGGATATTCATATAAAAATATTATTTTTTTCTAAACAGATATACTTTTGCCAGCTGTTGATCGGAAGCTTCTGCATGTGGAACAAGGATTTGCGAGGATGTGGAATCGATTAGTTCCGAATGCGATTTAATAAAATTAAATTCCTCTTTAAAAACAGTTTTTAAAATTTTATCTGGGGCACTAAAGCAAAAGTACCCGCCGGGCCTTACAGAGTTAAAGCAGACCTTCATTGCCCCTTGTGGAAAGGGCAGTCCCATACTAAATACTCCGCTAGCTACCAGAACATCTACATTTAAAATAGGCAGGGGATCTGTACCAATTATCTGATGATATATTTTTTTATATATTTTTCTTTGCTTGGCTCTCTCGATCATGCCTTGAGAACCATCGAGCCCATAAATATTCTTGAAATTAAGTAATTTTAAATAATTACCAAGATTTCCTGGGCCACATCCCACATCAAATATCTTTGCATCAGATTTAATGTATTTAAACAATAAAGCTGTGCAAGCTACTGGACCAAAAAATCCTAAACTCATTAAATCTTCTTCGTAAGTATCCCAAGTGTCGTAGTATTTTAGTTTTGAATTAATGTCCTTAGTCTTATAAATTTCAGTTAATTTTTTTTGGGCTTTTTTCATGTCAATTGAATTAATCGGCTTACCTAGATTTTTGATAATAACTTGTTTTGTAGTTTTCTCTCGGGTGAGGCAATGAAGATTCTAAGTCGCACGTTCGAATCGTGCTGGGCAGGCCAAAAAACACATTACATCATATAAGCCTAGGCTGGTTGATTGTGGTCTATTGATTGGATCATGGATCAAGCTTGGTTAGCGTAAGTGTGGCCTTGAATCTAGCGTGGTGGATCCTGGCGAACTATCGGCAACTCTGCGACTGGGACGGGCTAGATAGAATTTTGACCCTGGAGATTTAGTGTCGGTTTAACCCGACTGTACGGTGTCAATCGACGCAACGGTTGAATGGCTCTTGTGGGGTGGCTTGCGGACGTTCAATTTGGGTGACGGAGAAGGGCCAATAACGGTCACTCATTTGTTATAAATTAGACATTCCCTCTAAATAAGATTGCCAATGAATTAGTTGACTTTATAAGAAACATCCTTATAGTTGCGACTAAAGCTTTAGATGTCAAATTTAACCCAGCCCCACTATTAAATACTATGACAACGCTAAATACCCACTTTGATCTTGCAATTAACAACGGTCGGGTTATGGACTCAGAAACAGGTCTAGAGTGCACGCTCAGTCAGAGGATCTCAGCTCCATTCCTAAGATTGCTAATGAATGGAGCTTTGAACTTACGCCTTATGTTTGGCTTCCACAGATTAGCTCTACGCTGAACTATAAAGATCAATACGCTAATGCGGCTAATGTGAGCATGAATAATGTCATCAGCAACTTGAAGTCTGGCGCAATGATCGCTGGTGAGGTGCGTTATGGTAAGTGGGGGATTATGGCCGATGTGGTGAGCGCTACTTTACAAAAAACAGGTTCTTTTTCAGTTTCTCCAGCGCCTGGCTCTAGCTTTAGAATAGCTGATAAAGCTACGTTTCAACAAACTATCCTAACGGGTGCAGCTACCTATAACTTGCTGAATAATCCCGATGCTACGGTAGATGGTTTGGTGGGGGTTCGTTGGATTGGCATGACAGCTACACTCAATCTTACCGACAGTAGTGCTAAAGTGACTGACTCTCAGGCCATGAACACGGTAGATCCAATCGCCGGTTTTAAAGGCCGTTACCGTATTGCGAATTCGACTTGGTATATTCCTTTTTATGCTGATATTGGCGGCGCTGGTGGCACGACTAATATTACTTGGCAAGCAATATTAGGGGTTGGTATAACAATTGAGAAGTGGGTAGATGTTTCCTTAATTTATCGTGGTCTCTACTACGATATGGATAGCTCAAAAAAAATGGCCAGGGCCTCTTGCAAAAGACAACCTTTCAAGGCCTACAATTATCGGCAACTTTTAAGTTTTAAAAAACTTAACCATCCTTAGTGAAACTTTTATGGAAATGTTTCATGTTTATAAAAAACCTACTCTTTTCTTATTTATTGACAGCCTTAGGAGCATTCCTGGTCGTTAATGCGCATGCCCAAACCGACAGCGACCATACCAAAAAATACAACTCTCAATATCAACCTTATGAAGTGTTGTGGAGTGCAGGAGTAGTTTCGGACTATCGCGCCGCAGGCATCGATCAAACCTTTGGCTTGCCAGCGCTTCAGTTAGAGGTAGGAATGATTCTGCCTAATAACTTTTATATTGGTACCTGGAATTCGAATGTGAGTTCCGGTGCTGGCTATCCAGGAGCCCTTCTAGAAACGGACTTATTCGCAGGTTGGTTTCAGGATATAGGTCAATTCCACGTCAATGCTGGGGTATATGGTTCGCTTTATCCGGGCAGCAATGTTGCTAATTACATCAGTTCACCCATCAATAACTCTATGGCGAGTGGCTTAGTGCATAACGGCGATGTGTTTCTAGCCGTGAGACGAGGACCCGTCACTATTCAACAAAATGTGACCTTTACTAATGCAGGCAATATGTTGAGCCCCACAGGCCAATCAACAGCAGGTTCTGCGTATACTAATCTGACCGCCGCCTTTCCGATGAAGTCTTGGACCTGGCTAGATGGTGGCTGGAGCTTGATAACTCACGCTGGCTATCAATTCATCAATAATTATTCAGCAGCCAGTTATTTTGATTGGAAGCTCGGCGTTCAGAAAAAAATAGCGAAGATGTGGACCATTAATTTATCTTATTTGCAAACCAATGCAAAAGGTAACTGTAATGCGGCTGCCACTACGGCACAGCCTTATTGTTATACCAAGTACCAGAATGCGAGCGGCGTTGGTACAGGCTCTACAAAAAATGCAGGTGATGCAACACTCATCTTGAGTATTAAGGTCGCTAATTTTTAAGAGGACTTAGCTTACTTGTAAGTAGGTTTAATATCGTTAGTAACGGCATCTAGCTTAAATAAACTGCATTTATGAGAATCACACCACTAGATCCATCTTCAAAGGACGCGCAAGAGTTATTGAGCCTCTCAGATGCATATTTAGAGCATCTCTATCCCTCTGTGAGTAATCACTTGGCGTCTATCGCCGAGTTGCGGGACATATCTACTATTTTCTTGGGAATGTATGAGGGTAACAATATCCTTGGATGTGGTGCGGTAAAGGTGATGGAGGATGATGGCCAATATGGGGAGCTAAAGCGTGTTTTTATTAAAGAGGCTTATCGTGGTCAAGGTTTATCCAAGCAACTCATCATTGCTTTGGAGAGCTTTCTTATAGATCGGTCAATAGCGGTGATTAGGCTTGAGACGGGTATACATCAGCTTGAATACCTAAGCCTTTACAAGCATTTAGGCTATCAAATTCGAGGCCCTTATGGAGCCTATAAATTGGATCCGTTAAGTATCTTTATGGAAAAAAGCTAAATATTGCGTAGGAAATTCTTACAATGACCACCGTCCGCTTCGGGTCGATAAGCGCTCAATCATTTAAATTGCTTTGGATGTCTCAAATCGGCCAATAGCTGTCCTTCGCTAATATCCAAAAATTAGCCCCGCTATGAGTAC
>JBAXVK010000026.1:0-16432 GCA_037129175.1 Polynucleobacter sp.
TTGCTTTTACCTGCCTTTTGGAGCCTATGGGCAACCCAGATACCAAAAGGCAGAATGAGGACGAGAGTCCACAAGGCAAGCTTTAAAGAGAGAAGAATGGCAGCCATATCCATCAATGGATTGTAGCGTCTGATGTCTTAGGGTTTTTCACTATAGGAGTTTAGGGAAGAATATCGTTAAATATGCATATATACGCATATATTCATATAAAGAGGCCTCATGAAAGCCAGGGTTCAAAAAGCAACTAAGAATTTATCTCCAAAGCAGATGGAGAGAGTGTTTTCTAAGGTTGCAGCCTATTTCACCGTGCTGTCAGAACCGGCTCGTTTGCGCATCATGTACGCCGTTTGTGCTGGAGAAAAATCAGTATCTGAAGTTTTAGAGATGTGTGGAACAAGTCAGGCTAATGTATCTCGGCATCTGCTGGCACTCCATCAAGCTGGAATTCTGCAGAGGCGTAAAGATGGTGTCACGGTGTATTACTCGATTGCTGACAATGCAACGGTAGAGATGTGTCAGACAGTCTGTGCAAAGATTGCTGAAGGTATTCATTAATTGGGTAGTAATGATTTTTCTTTAGAGGTCAAATGACTAAGAAGCAAATTGAATTAAGTGCTCAGGAAATCTCAGCGGTTGAGAAACCTATTAATAGAGCGCGCCTGGTTAAAGCACCAGAGCACTTTATTTCTCAAGAATTCATTGCCGACATCAACGCCAATGGGTTTGATGAAACCCGTCGTGGCTTTTTACGTAAAGGATTCTTTTCTGCCTTGGGCGGCGCTGCTGCTGGGTTGGGAGCTCCAATGGCATTTGCTGCAGGAGAAGGCGATCCAGCAATCTTGGAGAAACAGGAATGGCAAACTACTTTAGGTAAGAACGTAGCAACGATGCCATATGGTGTCCCCTCCATTTATGAAGCCAATTTGATCCGTCGCGAATCGCCAGGTTTAACCCGTGTATCAGCATCTTCAGTTGCCTTCACACCTTTACAAGGTTTATTTGGAACGATTACTCCAAACGGTTTGCACTTCGAGCGTCATCATCAGGGTTGGTACAACCTCAATCCAGAGACTCATCGCTTGATGGTGAATGGCTTAGTAAAAAATGCCCGTGTCTTTACGATGAATGACTTAATGAGATTACCTTCAGTCTCACGTACACACTTTATTGAGTGTGGTGCTAATACTGGTCTAGAGTGGGGCAACGTAGCTGTGCCAACAGTGCAGTACACCCATGGTATGTTGTCTTGCTGCGAATTTACAGGCGTACCTCTTAAAGTATTGCTTGAAGAGTGCGGCGCTGATCTGAAAAAAGGTAAGTTCCTGCTTGCAGAGGGTGGCGATGGTTCGGGTATGACTCGGACGATTAATCTAGAGAGCTGCTTGGACGATACGATCGTTGCTTGGGGCATGAATGGCGAGATGCTGCGCCCTGAAAATGGCTTCCCATTGCGGCTAGTAGTACCAGGCGTGCAGGGCGTGAGCTGGGTGAAGTGGTTACGTCGTCTTGAAGTGGGTGATATGCCATGGAATACTAAAGATGAGGCAGTTCACTATATTGAGCTGATGCCAGATGGAATACATCGTCAATATACGTCAATTCAAGAATGTAAATCCGTTATTACTACGCCATCAGGTGGTCAGCAATTACTAGATAAAGGTTTCTATAACATCAGCGGCATGGCGTGGTCAGGGCGAGGCAAGATCAAACGCGTAGATGTTTCTTTTGATGGAGGCAATAACTGGCGTATTGCCCGTTTAGAGACGCCAATTCTGACTAAATCCATTACTCGCTTCAACATTGATTGGATTTGGGATGGATCACTAGCAATTTTGCAATCCAGAGCAATTGATGACACAGGATATGTGCAGCCATCCATCAAGATGCTAAGGGATGTTCGGGGTAATCGCTCAATTTATCACAACAATGCAATTCAGTCTTGGAAGCTTGACACAAACGGCGAGGTGAGCAATGTTCAGGTTGGATAAATTATTTGCTCATCTAGTACTTTTAAGCCTAGCAGTATTTTCCGCTCAGCTGACTTATGCGCAAAGCGCGCAAAGCACTCAAGGATCTCAGTTTCCTGGAATTGGTCGCAATGCAACACCGGCAGAAGTAATCGCGTGGGATATTGATGTGCGCCCAGACTTTAAGGGTTTACCAAACGGATCAGGTTCTGTTGCCCAGGGTCAAATCATCTGGGAATCTAAATGCGCTAATTGTCATGGGGTATTTGGTGAGTCAAACGAGATCTTTACACCAATCGCAGGCGGAACGACTACCGATGATGTTAAGACTGGAAAAGTTGCCTCTTTAGCGGATCGTAAGCAACCTCAACGTACAACCTTAATGAAAGTCCCCACAGTTTCCACTCTGTGGGATTACATCTATCGAGCAATGCCCTGGAATGCTCCAAGATCTTTAACGCCAGACGATACTTATGCTCTAGTTGCATTTATTTTGAGCCTGGGTGAAATCGTTCCTGATGATTTTGTCTTGAGTAATGCCAATATCGCAGAGGTTCAGAAAAAAATGCCTAACCGAAACGGCATGACTCGAAATCATGGCTTTTGGAGCGTGAATGGCAAGCCTGATGTCAACTCACAGGCCTGCATGAATAATTGCGTCAAGTTTGTGCAAATTGGTTCTACCTTGCCTGACTTTGCTAGAGATGCCCATGGCAATATTGCAGAGCAAAATCGCTTGTATGGCCCATACCGAGGTTCAGACTCAACTAAGCCACCATTGGACAAGTTGCCAGGTTCCACTGGGGAAGGCTTAGCACATGCTTCTGAGACCCATGCTGCCAATATAAAAGGCCCAGCAGCATTATTTAAGAATGAGAACTGCTCAGCTTGTCATGCACCTAATGCGAAGTTAGTAGGCCCATCCATTGCAGCTATTGCAGTGAAATATCAAGGCCAAAGTGGAACTCAAGAAAAGCTCATGGCTAAGGTCAAAAATGGTGGTTCAGGAGTGTGGGGAGTAATTCCGATGCCACCACAGCCCCAGCTATCGGACGAAGATCTTAAGGCTTTAGTGGCTTGGGTGCTTTCAGGCGGCAAATAGTGGCTACCTTAGTAATTGCCAGCATGCTTTGCAGGAAAGTAGATAATATATTCACAGCAAGAGATTATTAAAGGAGTTTTTATGAATCAGCAGCGACGCAGTTTATTGAAATATTCAGCCGTTTTTGGCTTGATGGCTTCTGCGGGTCTTATTAGCGTAGCCCAAGCGCAAGAGTGGAATAAAGCCGCTTTTGAAGGTAAGAGCTTGGATGATGTATTTAAGCTCTTAGGTTCAGGTAGCCCAGACAAATCAGCCGCCGTTACTTTGAACGCTCCTGATATTGCAGAGAATGGCGCAGTAGTTCCAGTTGGAATTACAACTACTCTTAAAGCCGAACAGATGGCTATCTTGGTTGAGAAAAACCCAAGTACTTTAGCTGCGCAATTCTTTATCCCTGCTGGTACAGAACCGTTTGTGACCACACGCATCAAAATGGGTCAAACCTCCAATGTATATGGCCTAGTAAAAGCTGATGGCAAATGGAGCATGGCAGTGAAAGAAATCAAAGTGACTTTAGGTGGTTGTGGCGGTTAATTGCCCCAGGCCCAAATAAATACTATTAACGAATAACTAGATTACAAGAGGAAAACATGGCTGATCCAATGCGCGTAAGAGCTGCTGAGAACGGTGGAATTGTGGATGTAAAGATTTTGATGAAGCACGATATGGAATCTGGTCAGCGTAAAGACGCTGCTGGTAAAACCATTCCTGCATGGTTCATTAGCACAATCAATGTCAAGGCAAATGGAAAAGATGTATTGAATGGTCAGTTTGGGCCAGCAGTTTCTAAGGACCCATTCTTGAACTTCAAATACAAAGGCGCTAAAGGTGACAAGATTGTTGTGAGTTGGGTAGATAGCAAGGGTGATAAGCGTACCGATGAAGCAACCGCTTCATAAGAGCAGTAATTTTCACCGCCTCGACGGTTTTGAAAGGGTCGCAAATGCAGCATAAATTGACTTTAGGACTAGCCTCAGGTGTATTGGCTGTTTTATTAACGGTGTCATCATCTGTTTTGGCACAAAATAGTGCAACTGACGATATTGCGAAGTATCGCGAGATGATTGCAGATGGCAACCCTTCCGAGCTATATGAGGCTGCAGGTGAAGAGCTTTGGAAAAAACCTGCTGGCCCAAAGAACGCTACGCTTGAGAAATGTGATCTTGGCTTAGGGCCTGGTGTTGTGAAGGGTGCTGCTGCCCAGTTACCACGCTACTTTAAAGATACTAATAAGGTTCAAGACCTAGAATCTCGTTTGATGACTTGTATGCAAGCGCTGCAAGGTCGCGATCCTCAGGAAATGATTGACGCGCCTTTTCAAAAAGGGCCCAAGAAGGATATGGAGGCTATTGTTGCTTACGTAGTCACGCTATCTAAGGGCGACAAGATCAAGGTGAGTACGAATCATCCAAAAGAAAAAGAAATGTATGAGCTTGGTAAGCGGGCATTCTTTTTCCAGGGTGGACCGATGGATTTCTCATGTGCTTCTTGCCACGCTGAAGATGGCAAGCGGATTCGTTTGCAAGATCTACCGAATATCACCACCCAAAAAGGCGCTGCTCTAGGTTGGGGATATTGGCCAGCATATCGCGTCTCCAGTGGACAGTTCTGGACAATGCAGCAGCGCTTGAATGATTGCTTTCGTCAGCAACGTTTCCCATTCCCAATATATGGCTCTGATCTAACTTTGGCTTTATCTATGTATATGGCAAAGAATGCCAATGGCGGCACTGTTGAAACCCCTGGTTTGAAGCGTTAACGGATAAGAGACAGAGAATATGAATATGAAGAACATGAAATCCCTCTTAGCTATTGGCAGCTTTGCTTTGCTAATAATTGCAATGCAGGGATCTGCAATTGCTCAACAAGCAAACGATCCTAAGTTCAACAAGATGATGAAAGATGGTTTTAGAGCTGATGGCATTGCAGGCTTAGATCGAATTGATCAGGATGCAACTCAAAAATTTTGCTCTGATCCTATCTTTTCTACCAGTAAGCAGGGTGAAAAGATGCGTGAAAAGATTCAGAAGATGAATATGGACACGATTAAACAACCATCTGATGGTAAATACATTGGCGATTGGAAGAAGGGTGAGGCTATTGCACAAAGCGGTCGTGGTGCCACTTGGACCGATAAGGCTGACACTGTTGTTGGCGGTGGTTGCTATAACTGTCACCAAATTGATCCTAAGGAAATTTCCTATGGAAATATTGGGCCATCATTGACTGGTTACGGAAAAATGCGTGGTAATTCACAAGAGATAGTTACCTATACTTGGAATCGCATTAATAACTCCAAGGCTTATAACGCTTGCAGTAATATGCCCAGATTTGCACACTTCAAGCTCTTAAACGAGCAGCAGATTCAGGATGTGATGGCTTTATTGCTTGATCCTGCCTCTCCGGTGAATCAGTAAGTAAAGTAGCAAAATAGAATAAAAGATAAAGAACAGGCCGAGAGGCCTGTTTTCATAAAAGGGTAGATATGTCTTTAAGTCGTCGTGATTTTTTACAGGCGTTGGCTATAGCTTCAGCTGGTGGAATGAGTTTGCAATCCAACTTTGCGATTGCTCAATCCACCGCACAAAAATTCTACGATTTGCCGAAGTTTGGCAATGTTCACTTTTTACACTACACAGACTGTCATGCTCAGTTATTACCAATTTACTTTCGCGAGCCAAATGTTAATCTTGGAATTGGTACGCAAGAAGGAAAAACTCCGCACTTAATCGGCCAATACTTTTTAAAAGCCAATGGTATTGCTGCCGGGACTCGTGATGCGCATGCATTTACCTACTTAGACTATGTGGCAGCGGCGCAGAACTACGGCAAGATGGGCGGCTTTGCTCACATGGCTACCCTCATTAAACAGATGAAGGCCAATCGCCCTGGAGCGCTATTGCTAGATGGTGGTGATACTTGGCAAGGCTCTGCTACTGCGCTGTGGACTAATGGCCAAGACATGGTTGATGCTGCTCTTGCTCTCGGTGTTGATGTGATGACCGCTCACTGGGAGATGACTCTGGGCGAGAAGCGTGTCATGGAAATTGTGAATGGGGATTTCAAGGGTAAGGTCTCTTTCATTGCGCAAAATATTAAGACAGCAGACTTTGGTGATATGGTATTTAATCCTTATGTCATGAAAGTTCAAAATGGCATTCAAGTGGCCATTATTGGCCAAGCCTTTCCCTATACGCCGATAGCAAACCCTCGTTACTTCACTCCTGATTGGACCTTTGGTATTCAGGAAGAGAATATGCAAAAGACCATTGATGAGGTGAGAGCAAAAGGGGCTAAGGTAGTTGTTCTCCTCTCTCACAATGGCATGGATGTGGATTTGAAGATGGCATCACGAGTAAGAGGCTTGGATGCAATCTTGGGTGGTCATACACACGATGGCGTACCGATTCCGGTGAAGGTGAAAAATGCTGGTGGAATAACACTGGTTACTAATGCAGGGTCCAATAGTAAGTTCTTAGGTGTATTGGATTTTGACGTGAAGGGTGGCAAACCAGTAGACTTTCGCTATAAGCTTTTTCCAATCTTCTCAAATATGATTCCTGCTGATCCATCGATGAGCAAATTAATTACAAAAATCAGGGCTCCTTATGAAGCCAAGCTGAATGAGAAACTTGCCACTACTGAAGGCCTCCTGTATCGCCGTGGTAATTTCAATGGTAGCTTTGATCAACTTATCCTTGATGGCCTGATGTCACAGAAGAATGCTGAGATTGCTTTTTCACCAGGTTTCCGCTGGGGTACGAGTCTTTTACCAGGACAAGCCATTACCCGTGAGAATCTCTTAGATCAGACAGCGATCACTTATCCATACACTACCGTTACTAATATGACGGGTGAGACAATCAAAACCATTCTGGAAGATGTTGCAGATAATTTATTCAATCCTGACCCCTATTACCAGCAAGGCGGCGACATGGTCCGTGTAGGCGGCATGCAATACACCATTGATCCAGTCCAGACTGCTGGTAAACGGATTACGGATATGCGCTTAAAGGGCAAAGCAATTGAACCCAATAAGACTTATAAGGTTGCTGGCTGGGCTCCCGTAAGTGAAGAAGCGAAGAATGTCGGCGGTGAAGCGATTTGGGATGTCATGGAGAGGCATTTAAGGGAGGTTAAGGTTGTCAAAGCCGTTAAGCTCAATGAGCCAATCATTAAGGGTGTCGCCAATAATCCTGGCATGGCCCCAATTTAAATGAATTCATGAGGGTTATAACGATGAAAAAACTCATTCAGCTTATTTTTGCAGTAATACTTACCCTTGGCTTTGGATCTATTGCCAGCGCCCAATCGTCAGGACCGACAAAAGTGGTTTATCACATTGATGATGCTGAAACCCAAGGCTTAAAGGGCTTACGCAATATTCGCAATCACTTAGATGTATCTCCCCAGACAATCATTATTGTTGTGACCCATGCCAATGGAGTAGATATGCTCATGGAGGGTGCGAAGGATAAAAAGAATAATGTGGAATATGCCCCATTAGTAGGCGCTCTCAAGTCGCGCGGAGTGAAGTTTGAGGTTTGTGAAATCACTTTAAAAAATCGTAATCTCAAGAAAGATCAATTTATCTTGGATGCGGATTTCACACCGTCTGGCGTAGTGCGTGTGGCTGATCTGCAATACAAAGATGGCTTTGCCTACATCAAGCCATAATTAGTGAGCTAATGAATAGCTATTTTATAAAACTCGCGATAGGGATCCTCATTGGATCCTTTATCTTTTTTGGTGGCGCCCATGGGCAGAATAATTCTATAGACCTTGTTCAATTAAAGCCCGTTCAGGTTGCCCCTCATACTTATTTCGTGCAAGGCTTTCCGGAAATGGGAAGTAGTACTAATCAAAACTTTATTTCGAATTCTGGCTTTGTAGTGACTCCAAGGGGCGTAGTAGTTGTAGATGCATTGGGTTCACCCATTCTTGCGCAAAAGTTGATAGCTGAAATTAAAAAAATTACTCCAAAAAAAATTGTCGCAGTGATTGTCAGTCACTATCATGCTGATCACATTTATGGTTTGCAAGAATTTCAAAAGATTGGCGCTAAGATTTATGCCCAAGGCGAAGCTAGAAACTATCTTTCTTCAGAAACCGCCAAGCAGCGCTTGACCGCCTCACAAACTGGTTTCGCCCCTTGGATAAATGCTAATACAAGGCTAATCTCCGCTGATATTTGGATTGATCAAAAATTCAAGCTGTCTATTGGCGGAGTGGATTTTTTCATTAGCAGAGTGGGTCCTGCACATGCTCCGGAGGATTTAATGGTTTACGTGCCATCTGAAAAAGTCCTCTTTGCTGGAGATCTCGTATTTCGGGGCCGCATTCCTTTTGTTGGTAATGCAGATAGCAAAGGCTGGCTCATTGGATTAGATGAGATTGAAAAACTTAATCCCAATATCGTGATTCCGGGTCATGGTAATTATTCCCTTCGGCCCACTGAAGATATTGCTTTTACTAGGAATTACCTCAAATATCTGCGGGAATCGATGTCTAATGCGGCCCTTAACCTTGACTCTTTTGATGAGGCTTACAAAGAGACTGATTGGTCAGAATATGAAGGAATGCCTTTATTTAAGGCTGCTAACCGCATGAACGCTTATAACGTCTATCTGTCGATTCAGGCCGAGTAGCGCAATTTTAGGCATTGGGCCTTAAAATAGTGGATTAATGCTAAATCCTTGATTTGTAATGAAAATGATTTTTATTCGATTCCTTCCCACAATGATCTTAAGCGCACTGATATGTGCTCCAGCTTTTGCTGCGCCTGATTTAGCAAATGGTAAAGCTATTGATCAGCAGAAATGTTACGCCTGCCATTCAAAGAAGTCTGGCTTTGGTAACGGTGACATGATCTATACCCGCAGTGATAGCAAAGTGAAATCTGTAGCCAATTTAAAGAAGACGGTTGGCATGTGCAATACCGAACTTCGCTTAGACCTATTTCCTGAAGATGAGGCTGATGTCGTTGCTTATCTGAATCAGCAGTTTTATAAATTCAAACCTTAATTTTTTAAAAATATAGTCGCTATGGATGTTGTTGATATTAATTCTTTAAGTAGGTTAGTTCTCTGGGCTACGCTTGCCATTACTTTTGTACTTGGCGCCGTCATGCAAAAAACGGGCTTTTGTACTATGGGTGCCGTTTCCGATGTATTCATTATGTCTAGTTGGGGTCGCTTAAGGCAGTGGTTTCTAGCTATTGGCATCGCTATTATTGGATTCACATTGATGTCTTATCTAGGGCTCATCGATCCTTTAAAAAGCTTTTACACCGGCAATAAGTTTCTATGGCTCTCGAGTATTGTCGGGAGTGTGTTATTTGGTTTTGGTATGGTCTTGGCTTCAGGATGTGGCAGCAAAACTTTGGTACGTATTGGGGGCGGTAACTTAAAGTCTATTATTGTTTTCATGGTTTTAGGTTTAACCGCATATATGACAATGCGCGGTTTCTTGGGTGTGATCCGTATCAATACACTCGATACCTTCTTTATTGCGTTTAGCACCCCGCAAGACTTACCCAGCCTTCTTAGCGGCCCTCTAGGCATGGCCCGCGCTAATCTGCATCTTGCTTTGGGTCTGATCATTGGTTTTGCATTTATTACTTACGCCTTAGTTAGTAAAGCGTTTTGGACTGCCGAGAACCTCATCGCAGGCGTTGGGGTTGGCTTAGCAATTTGTGCGATATGGTGGGTATCAGGTAATCTGGGTTATGTGGCAGAAGATCCTAACACCTTGGAAGAGGTATTCTTAGTGACCAACTCTGGTCGAATGGAAGGTCTTTCTTTTGTAGCTCCCTACGCTTACTCCTTAGATTGGCTCATGATGTACAGCGATACCTCTAAAGTGTTAACTGTAGGAATTGTTGCAGTAATTGGGATGATCCTGGGTTCAACTGTAGTTGCCTTATTAACCAAAACGTTCCGCTGGGAATCTTTCCGCAATACCGAAGATACTGTAAATCATCTGTTTGGTGCAGCCTTGATGGGTTTTGGTGGTGTGACTGCACTAGGCTGTACAGTAGGGCAAGGTTTAAGCGGCATCTCCACACTAGCTCTTGGATCATTGCTGGCCTTGCCGGGATTTATTTTTGGAGCTTATTTAGGGATGCGGTACTTGCAATTCCGTCTTGCCCCAAACCCTTGTAATTAATCATTAATCAATTGGATTGCATTAATGCAAATTGACTGGCTTTCCTTCACACCCATTCCATCCTTGCTCGGCGGAATGATTTTAGGCCTAGCAGCAGCCCTATATGTTTTCTTGCATGGCAGAATTTTGGGCGTCAGTGGAATTGTGGCTGGATTACTGCATCCCAAGTTGACGGACACAGCATGGCGCCTAAGTTTAGTTCTAGGTTTAATCTCAGCTCCATTTTTAGCTGCGTTATTTTTCGGCATTATTCCAATCGTTGAGATTGACTCTGGCTGGCTAGCAATTGTCATCGCCGGTCTTTTGGTTGGTTTTGGTGCTCACTATGGTTCAGGCTGCACTAGTGGTCACGGTATATGTGGCTTGTCTCGTTTATCACCGCGTTCATTAGTAGCAACACTCGCTTTTATGAGCGCTGGTTTTGTTATGGTCTTCGTAATCCGTCATTTGATCGGAGGCTAAGATGAAAAAACATGTTGGTCTTTTTAGTCAGTATGTGATTGGCGTATTGTTTGGATGGGGCTTAATTATTTCCGGCATGAGCAATCCGCAAAAGATTTTAGGATTCTTAAATTTAGCGGGAAATTGGGATCCATCTTTAATATTTGTCATGTTAGGCGCAGTACTGGTTGGCCTTGCTGGTTTTTACGTTGTTAGCAAGAGAACGCATGCCTTTTTCGGTGGAGCTCTCCATATTCCAACGAGACGAGATATCACTAAGCCTTTGCTAATCGGCAGCCTGATCTTTGGAGCGGGCTGGGGAATTGCAGGGTTTTGTCCTGGCCCAGCCGTAGTTGCTCTTGGGGCAGGACATCTCAAGGCCTTTGTTTTTGTGGCTGCCATGCTGGCTGGTATGGAGATCTGCGAGCGCTTCTTTACCGGCCATAGAAGCAAACCTAGCCTCTGAGCAAGCCTGATTTAGAATTAACCTTATTACTATTTATTGAATGTAGAGGGTTTCATGAGTCTTCCTATTACTTGCCATAACACTCAATTCGGTACGCTTGGTCAAATTGACCCAAGTCACTTAGCTGAAATTGCTAAGCAGGGCTATAAAAGCGTGATTAACAATCGTCCTGATGGTGAAGAGGGCCCTTATCAGCCAAGTAATGCATCTATTGCAGCAGAAGCTGAAAAGCTTGGTCTGAATTACGCTTATCTACCAGTGATTCCAGGTGCATTTAAGCCAGAAGAAGTTCAAGAAATGGCTCGTCTTCTAAAAACGATGCCTGGCCCCATCTTGGCTTTTTGCCGCTCCGGTGCTCGCTCTACCAATTTGTATCACCTCGCCTTGCAAGTCAGTTAACTAGTACAAGTTAACGAAACTAGCAAAAGGTTATGCAAGTCAGCAAGCCGCACATCTTAAAGCTAGATCAATTTCTTTCTGAGTTGGATAGCTTTGACCTTGTCATTGATGTGAGATCGCCAGCTGAGTTTGCCTTAGATCATATCCCTGGCTCTGTTAATTTTCCGGTGCTCAATAATGATGAGCGTGCCCAAATCGGGACTCTGTATAAGCAGGTATCTCCATTTGCGGCGAAGAAGCTGGGCGCTGCTCTGGTATCGAAAAATATTGCAGAGCATATTAAAAATCATCTGTTGGAATTGCCGCGTGAATGGCATCCACTGATTTATTGCTGGCGTGGTGGTGAGCGTAGCGGAGCCTTTACCCACATTCTGAATCGTATAGGTTGGAAAGCGATGCAACTAGAGGGTGGTTATCAAGGCTTTAGACGTACGGTAATTGATGGTCTTGAGGCAGACGCAAAGGCATTCACATTCCAGGTAATCTGCGGTATGACCGGCAGCGGGAAAACCAGGGTGTTGCAAGAGATTGGCGAACTAGGTGTTCAGATTTTAGATTTAGAGGGCTTAGCGGTTCATCGAGGCTCCGTTTTAGGAAACGAGCCCAATATTGATCAACCATCCCAAAAAGGTTTTGAAACTGCGCTCTGGAACGCACTGCGTAAATTAGATCCGTCTAAGCCTATCTTTGTGGAGTCGGAGAGTAAGAAGGTCGGGGGGCTACATATACCCGATGCATTGATGGAAAAGATTCGCAATGGCGCTTGTATCGAATTGAGATCAAGCACGCAGACAAGGGTATCTTGGTTGATTCGTGAATACCATCACTTTCTCACAGGTACAGATAACTTCAAAGACAAGTTAGCCTTGCTTACTGCTCACTATGGCAAAGTCCAAATAGCTAAATGGAATGAGGCGATTGATGCCGGCAACTTTCCAGAGTTGGTTGAAGAGCTATTAGTAAAGCACTATGACCCATCCTACCAATCATCAATAGTTAGGAATTTTCCTCAATACCAGATTGAGAATTTTGTGCCGCTCGAAAATGATAGCGATGAGGCTTTCGCTAAAGCTGCAAAGGCCATCATAATGAAGTTAAAGGCTAGTTAAACGCCTGAATACCAGTTTGTGCACGTCCCAAAATCAGAGCGTGAATATCGTGGGTGCCCTCATAAGTGTTAATAACCTCGAGATTCAGCATGTGGCGAACTATGCCATATTCATCGGAGATACCGTTACCGCCATGCATATCACGGGCCATACGAGCTATATCTAAAGACTTTCCGGCAGAGTTACGTTTCATGATCGAAGTAATTTCTGGAGCAGCAATACCTTCATCTTTCATGCGACCTAAGCGTAAGCATCCTTGTAGAGCGAGTGTGATTTCAGTTTGCATATCCGCTAATTTTTTCTGAATTAATTGATTGGCAGCTAAGGGTCTACCAAACTGTTTTCGATCCATGGTGTATTGGCGTGCGGCATGCCAGCACCACTCAGCAGCACCAAGAGCACCCCAAGAGATGCCATAGCGGGCAGAGTTCAAGCAGGTAAATGGACCTTTTAGTCCAGTAACTTCGGGGAATTCATTTTCAGCAGGAACAAATACTTCATCCATCACGATCTCACCAGTGATAGAGGCGCGCAAACCCATCTTGCCACTAATCTTAGGGGCGCTTAAGCCCTTCATACCCTTTTCCAAAATATAGCCACGAATCAGGCCCTCATCGTTCTTTGCCCACACTACGAATACATCGGCGATCGGGGAGTTGGAGATCCACATCTTAGATCCCGTTAAAGAAAATCCGCCAGGAACTTTCTTGGCACGGGTAATCATGCCACCAGCATCTGAGCCGTAGTTGGGCTCAGTTAAGCCAAAGCAACCAATCCATTCGCCAGTAGCTAATTTAGGAAGATATTTTTGTTTTTGGGCTTCGCTACCAAATTCATAAATTGGAACCATGACCAAAGAAGATTGCACGCTCATCATGGAGCGGTAACCAGAATCTACACGCTCGATTTCTCGAGCAATGAGGCCATAGGAGACATAATTTAAATTAGCGCCACCATATTGTTCTGGAATAGTGATGCCTAACAGACCAAGCTCACCCATTTCACGAAAGATTGCCGGATCACTTGTTTCGTTGCGAAAGGCATCATGAATGCGGGGCATGAGGCGACCCTGAGCATATTCAGCCGCGGCATCACGGATCATGCGCTCCTCTTCAGTCAATTGTGTGTCGAGAAGGAGAGGGTCTATCCAATTAAAGCTGGCTTTACTCATTACGTAATCATCCTATTGTTAATGTCACAGCTTCCTGCGAATTTTCAGGAATACAGATATTCTTGCTTCTATTATCCATTTTTCCAGGCTTATGGACTCACCTAGACGACATCATCGCTATTACGACCTGCTTTTAGCGGCCTTTGTGGTGGTCTTGCTCTGCTCGAACTTTATTGGGGCAGGAAAAGTAGCTGTAATTGATCTTCCTCACTTTGGCGAAGTGACCTTTGGCGCTGGCATTCTGTTTTTCCCCATCGCCTACTTCTTTGGGGACATCTTTACTGAGGTATATGGCTATGCCTATGATCGCCGCGCAGTTTGGGCTGGCTTTGCTGCTTTAGCATTTGCGGCAGTAATGGCTCAGATTGTGATTGCGCTCCCCGTTGCTCCAGGCACCTATATGGCGAACTATCAACACGGCCTAGAAACCGTGTTTGGAAACTCCTGGCGCATTGCCTTAGCTTCTATGTTTTCTTTTTGGTGCGGCAGTTTTACCAATAGCTATGCGCTAGCTAAGATGAAAATCTGGACTAAAGGGCGTTATCTCTGGATGCGTACCATTGGCTCTACAGCGGCAGGTGAGCTGGTGGACTCCTCTTTGTTTTATATGCTCGCCTTCTATGGCATATGGCCTACCAATGAGATCTTGCAAGTGGCGCTAGCTCAATATGTCCTGAAAACTTCTTGGGAGGCCCTAGCCACACCTTTGACCTATTTTGTCGTGAATTTTCTAAAGCGTAAAGAAAATGAGGACTATTACGACACCCATACCAATTTCACCCCATTTAAGGTCAAAGTCTAAATTAGACTTTTGCACCCTGAACCCGTTAAAATAACGGTCTTTGCCCCCAAATCTGAGGGTATCTGTTGAATTGAATTTCAGAAAGCTAGAAACCATCCGTGTTGTCCGCATCTAATATCACTATGCAGTTTGGGGCAAAACCCCTGTTTGAAAACATTTCCGTGAAGTTTGGCGGCGGTAATCGTTATGGCCTGATCGGTGCAAATGGTTGCGGTAAATCCACCTTTATGAAAATTCTTGGCGGTGAACTCGAGCCCACTAGCGGTAATGTTAGCTTAGACCCTGGAGTTCGTTTAGGTAAATTGCGCCAAGACCAGTTCGCCTATGAAGATGTGCGCGTACTCGATGTGGTGATGATGGGTCACGAAGAGATGTGGAAGGCTGCTGCTGAGCGTGATGCCATTTATGCGAATCCAGATGCAAGCGATGATGACTATATGAAGGCAGCCGAACTTGAAGGTAAGTATGCTGAGTACGGTGGCTATACCGCTGAAGCAAAAGGAGGTGAGCTATTACTAGGCATTGGCATTCCAATTGAGCAACACAATGGTCCGATGAGTAACGTAGCACCCGGTTGGAAATTGCGTGTATTGCTAGCACAAGCATTGTTCTCTGATCCAGACGTACTGCTTCTGGATGAGCCAACCAATAACTTAGATATTCACTCGATTCATTGGCTCGAAGATATTCTCAATGACATTAAGAGCACTATCGTCATCATTTCTCATGATCGCCACTTTCTGAATGAAGTCTGTACGCATATGGCCGATATGGACTTTGGTACTCTTAAGGTCTACCCAGGGAACTATGACTCCTACATGCTTGCTTCTGTGCAGGCGCGCACACAACAACTCAGTTCTAACGTTAAAGCCAAAGAAAAAATTGCTGAATTACAGGCATTCGTGGCCCGATTCTCCGCCAATGCTTCCAAAGCACGGCAAGCTACTTCACGCCAGCGTCAGTTGGAAAAAATTGAGATTGTTGAAGTAAAGCCTTCTTCACGTCAAAACCCATTTATTCGTTTTGATACTGAGAAAAAACTACACAACATGGCAGTAGAGTGCAATGGCCTGACTAAAACATTTGACCGCACCATCTTTAAAAACTTTAAGCTTGGTGTTCGTGCTGGTGAAAAGATTGCCATCATTGGTCAGAATGGTGCTGGTAAAACGACGCTATTAAATTCCATACTGAGTAAACGGTTTGACGGCATTGCTGTAGATAGCGGCGATGTGAAGTGGGCTGAGAATGCGAAGGTTGGTGTCATGCCTCAAGATAACACTGAGATGTTCGCCAAAGACGAATTGCTCATGGACTGGATGAATTGGTGGCGTAATACTGGCGATGACGATCAATCAATTCGCGGTACCTTGGGCCGCTTATTATTTTCTGGTGATGACATTGGTAAATCTGTCAAAGTTCTCTCAGGTGGCGAAAAGGGCAGAATGATTTGGGGCAAACTCATGCTCCAAAAATACAATGTTCTTGCAATGGACGAACCTACTAACCATATGGATATGGAGTCTATTGAAAGTTTGCAGATTGCCTTAGAGAAATTCGATGGCACCCTGTTATTTGTATCTCATGACCGGGAATTTGTATCTTCATTGGCCAATCGCATCTTAGAAGTGAAGATGGATGGTACGGTTGTTGATTACTCAGGTACCTACGAAGAGTACTTGCGGAGCCAAGCCATTACCGGCTAAGTTAAGCAGTCTTTGATCTTTTAGTGGGATAGCTTCATATGGCCGCTATCGGCCAATAGCTGTCCTTCGCTAATATCCAAAAATTAGCCCCGCTATGAGTAC
>JBAXVK010000027.1:0-13061 GCA_037129175.1 Polynucleobacter sp.
AATATAACTACAAAAATTAAGGGAATTCACTTAAAAGGATTGCCCAGCCCCCTTGAATTCCCCCTAAAAGCCCCCATATCAATAGGGAATAGCAAAAATACCTAAACTAGCGATAATCAAAATTGCAGTGAAATATCCTACAAGGAGTCCTGATGAACATTCGTAAAACACTTAATCTATTAGTTGGCGTATTCGCTGCGGCATTACTGCTTACTAGCAATGCAGCATTTGCTGAAGCAACTTTGCCAGAGGTATATAAAGCTGTGCAATCTGGGCAGTTGGCTAAGGCCGATGTCATGATGAAAGAAGTTCTGCAAAATCATCCGAATAGTGCAAAGGCGCACTATGTTGCGGCTGAGCTTTACCTCAAAGAGGGTAAGTTAGATGTAGCGCGCAATCATTTCATGACGGCACAAAATCTCGCACCAGGTTTGCCTTTTGCGCAACCAGAATCTGTACAAAAACTCCAGGTACAACTCGCCAATAGTGCAGGTAATTCTGTTGCTAGCACATCATCAATCTTTAGTAATCCTATCTTCTGGGGTTTGATTGCGATCTTGGTGGTGGGCATCATCATCGTGATGAGGCGCCGTAAAGCTGAGGCGGTGCAAGTCTATAACGCACCAAGCGCTGGTTACCCTGGTACTCCAGGCGGTCCTGCTGGCTACCCTGGTGGTCCCGGCTATCCTGGAGCACCAGCAGCCGGTGGCATGGGTGGTGGCTTGATGGGTAGTCTTGCAACTGGCGCTGCCTTAGGTGCTGGTATGTATGCTGGCCAAGCATTAGCGAGCAATCTTATGGGTGGTCACGATAGCAATCATTCAAATGCCAATCCCAATATGAATCAAGTCGGTGGCCCAGCATCTACAGATCCTAATTTTGGTGTGAACGATGCCAGCTCTTGGGATGATGGTGGCGGGAGTTCTTGGGATGATGGTGGCGGCGGTGGCTTTATGGATGATGTCTGATGACATTTGGAAAGTAGATTCTAGGGAGCATCAGCAGTTAAACTAGCTCTATGGAATATTTTTCTGAAATCGTTGAGACTGTTCATCCTTGGCTGTACCGCGCTAGCATTTATCTATCCAATGCATTTTTAGATGATCCCGCAATACTAGCCTTTGTGTTCTGCTAAATAAAAAACCACCGCATTCGGTGGTTTTTTATTAGAAGTAAAAGAAGGATTAATAAAAAAACTCAGAAAGCCTTACTTAATCATCCCTGCATTCTTCGCATCTTCCATTGCTTGAGGAATTTTTTCTTTCATGAAGGCTGGCATCTTTGCCAAAGGAACATCCACAATCACAAACCCAGCATCTTCCAACTTCTTTTTAGTTTCAGGGTCGGCATTGAGTTTGGCAAAGTAGTCAGACATCTTTTGCTGCAATACTAGCGGCGTAGCTTTAGGTAGAGCAACACCACGATAAGCGCCGTCTACCCAGTTCAAACCAAGCTCTTTAAAGGTTGGCACATCTGGCAGGGCAGGATTGCGTTTCTCGGTAGCAATGGCAAGCGTTCGTACCTTACCTTTTTGCTGAATCGCTAATGGTAGATAGCCCATTGCGCCATCCACGTGCATACCAATCAAGGCAGTAATTAAATCACCCGTGCCTTTAAAGGGCACGTAAGTAATTTTGACGCCGGCCAATTTATTTAAGCGCTCTACTGCCATGTGGTTGGCGGAGAACTGTGATGAGCCAGCCAGAGTCATCTTGCCTGGATCTTTTTTAGCAGCAGCAACAAATTCTTGATAGGTCTTATAAGGACTATCAGCAGAGACCATCAAAGCATCTGGAGTGAAGTGGTAGTAGTAAATCGCATTAATGTCTTCAGTCTTGTATTGAATGCCTTCTTGTAAGGGCTGCAAGATAGTGTGGGGAATATTGACGCCCACCACAGTAGTGCCATCAGCAGGATAGGTGTTCAGAGCGCTCCATACCAAAGCACCACCAGCGCCAGCACGATTCATTACCACCATGGGCTGATTAAACTTTCTGGCAGAGATATCGGCTTGATAACGCGCTACTAAATCAGACTCACCTGCAGCAGGAAAAGGAATGATGTACTGAATAGTTTTATCTGGGAAGGGCTGGGCACTAGCCCCCGATAGCAAACCCAAAGAAATCAAGCAAGCACTTAGTAAATAGCCCGGTAATTTAAATAGCTTCATTTAGAAATCTCCTCGATTACTGCATTGGTCACATCGCTCATCATGGCGCTGCCGCCAAGATCACGAGTGTGTAACTTTGGATTGGCTGTGACTTTTTCAATCGCAGCCATTAATTTAGCGCCAAGCGCTTTTTCACCTAGGAAGTCGAGCATCATTACCGCCGACCAGAAAGTGCCAATGGGATTGGCAAGGCCTTTACCCATGATGTCAAATGCAGAACCATGAATAGGCTCAAACATGGATGGATAGCGGCGCTCTGGATCCAGATTGGCAGTCGGTGCAATACCTAAGCTGCCTGCTAGCGCTGCTGCTAAATCACTCAACACATCTGCATGTAAGTTAGTAGCCACGATAGTATCTAAAGACTCGGGGCGATTGACCATCCGCGCTGTTGCGGCATCAACCAATTCTTTATCCCAAGTGACATCCGGAAAATCTTTAGCAACGATATTGGCGATTTCATCCCACATCACCATGCCATGACGCTGGGCATTCGATTTAGTAATGACGGTGAGGTGTTTGCGAGGACGTGACTGCGCTAACTTAAAAGCAAAGCGCTGTACACGCTCAACCCCAACGCGAGTCATGATGCTCATATCGGAAGCGACTTCAATGGGGTGACCTTGGTGTGCTCTACCACCAACGCCAGAGTATTCACCTTCGGAGTTCTCACGCACAATCACCCAATCGAGTTGACCAGGTTTGCAATTACGTAGTGGTGTTTCAATGCCAGGAAGAATACGAGTAGGGCGCACGTTTGCGTACTGATCAAAGCCTTGGCAGATTTTGAGACGCAAGCCCCATAAAGTAATGTGATCAGCAATATGAGGGTCACCAGCTGAACCGAACAAGATGGCATCTTTAGAACGTAAAGGTTCCAGGCCATCGTCTGGCATCATGATGCCGTGTTTGCGGTAGTAGTCACCACCCCAATCAAAGTGCTCAAACTCAAAAGCGATTTCAGGATGTTTTTTACTGAGGGCATTCAGAACCTTTTCGCATTCAGGAATGACTTCCTTGCCAATTCCGTCACCCGGAATGGACGCTATCTTGTACGTCTTCATGTGTCTCCTACTATTCTTTTATAGATCACTGCATCGGCAGCTATTTGACCCATTATGCAATCCCTAGCCCCCTAAAGACCTCAAAACAACAAAAATGGCCTCATTTTTACGGTTTTTACATATACTGTATAAACATACAGTATATTAATGACTATGACCCAGAAAATGAACCTCGCTAAAGTAAGCCTCACCCAGAGCCCAAAAGCCTTGGGAGCTTATTTTGCCGCCTATGAGACAAGACTCCTGAGCCACCGGATTTCAGCGGGATTCCCCAGTCCAGCGGCAGATTACGCTGAGGATGGCCTAGATCTAAACCATTACCTGGTCCAGAACAAGCCGGCTACTTTCATGTTTACGGTGAAGGGCGATTCCATGCTGGGTGCCGGTATTTGTGATGGTGACAAGGTAGTGGTGGATAAAGCCCTGAAGCCAAAACACAAAGACATCGTGGTGGCGGTAGTCGATAGCGAGTACACCATCAAGCGCCTATATCAATTATGTGGCCGCATTGAACTCCAAGCAGAAAACCCAAGCTATCAAGCCATCACCTTTAACGAAGGTAGCGAGTTGCAAATCTGGGGCGTAGTCGTCGGGGTAGTACGCAAATACAGCAATGCGAGTAGCAGATACAACAAGGAGGCAAAGTCATGAACCCCCTTTTTGCACTCGTTGATGTCAATAACTTTTATGTTTCTTGTGAGCGCGTGTTTCAGCCTAAGTTAGAAGAAGTGCCGATGGTAGTGCTCTCTAATAACGACGGTTGTGCAGTAGCGCGTAGTGCAGAAGTCAAAGCGCTGGGTGTGAAGATGGGCACGCCTTGGTTTCAGATGCAAGACCTCGCCAGAAAGCATGGCATTCAGGCTTACTCTTCCAACTACACCCTATATGGCGATATGAGTAGCCGCGTAGTGCAAGTGCTCAAGGCTTTTACACCGAACCTGGAGGTTTACAGCATCGATGAGAGCTTTTTGCAAATCGAGACTGTCTTAAAACAATATCAAGACACGATCGAGCTAGGAAAAAAAATCAAGCAGCAAGTCAAAGACACCACTGGTCTGCCAGTCTGCGTTGGTATTGGTGCGAGTAAGACCCTAGCGAAGTTAGCTAATCACTTAGCCAAGAAACACAAGCAGTTCGCAGGAGTGTGCGATGTCAACGCTATGACCAAACCAGAGCTCTATCAATGGATGAGTGAGACTGAAGTGGGTGAGGTATGGGGTATTGGTAGACAAATTGCTAAAAAACTCAAAGCCCAAAATATTCATAGTGTGTTTGATCTCTTGCAGGCTTCACCACAAGCGATGCGCCAACAGTTTGGCGTCGTGATGGAACGCCTGTGTTATGAACTGCGCGGGACCTCTTGCTTAGGGCTTGAAGAAGTCGCCCCAGCCAAACAACAAATCATTGCATCGCGCAGCTTTGGAAAACTCGTTACTAGTCAGGCAGAGCTTGCTGAGTCAGTTGCCACCCATGCAGCGCGCGCAGCGGAGAAGCTCAGAGCCCAAAACAGCACTACGGGCGCGCTCATCGTATTTATTCAGACCAACCCATTTAAGCAATACGAGCCACAACATCATCAAAGCATCACGATTCCATTGCCTGACCCCAGTGATAACACGCTGACATTAACCAATGCAGCCCTTACGGGTCTCAAGCAAATTTATAAACCAAACTTTCGTTACAAGAAAGCGGGCGTCATTCTGAATCTCATTAGTGACAAGCCTACTGTGCAGCAGTCTCTATTTGAAGATATTGAGACCAAAGGCAAGTCTGCACATCTCATGAAAGCGATGGATCAGATTAACACGCGCTTTGGTAATGCAGTACTCAGATCAGCAGCGGCAGGAACCAATAGTACAAAACAAGAGTGGCAAATGAAAGCAGGTAATAAGTCACTGAACTACACCACCCAGTGGGATGAGTTACCCGTAGCAAGATAAGAAAAGAGAAGAAAAAACAACAGCAAAACAGCAAAAAGGCAACAAAAGACCACTTTTTTACGAGCTCATTTTGTGAGCTTTTGGATCACTATTCTTGATATATCGCAGTCAATTAACGCAGTAAAACCCCTTTAGGAGCAAGCAAATGGACTTATTAAATCACTTTAACGGTATCTCACTAGCAGTCATCATGATTTTGTCTTACTGCGCAGTGCTTAAAAATACCAAGCGCCATGAAAGCGTCATCAAAGTGCCACAAAACAGGCATTAAATCACAGGTCCTAGTAAGAGATTCGTATAAAAAATAGTAGTTGCAGCAGGTTTTTTTGGGGGAATAAGGAAATCACGGACTCCTTATTCCCTAATTCTTTTGAATCTCGCAAATAGCAGATATTATTTTGGTGGCGGATGTTTTAGTTTGAGTCTGTTCTCCAAACTCCTGTTGAGTTTTCCATGCTAGGATACGATTTACTGCTATAGCAGTGGAGTGCTCAAGGAGAGATTCTTCCTTTAAGAATTCATCAAAATTTTCGCCAATATATTTTTTCTTCATAGATGTGCCTTTATCTGCTTTGTAAAGTTAAAAGCGTATCAATATTCATCTATATCTCTCATCAGAAATTACTGAAATGCTTGTAGGAAGAGGAATTGAATTGAACCCCAACCCCTGTTTTGAATGCGGTCAGTGCTGTCAGCATTTCCGGGTCAGTTTTTATCATGGAGAAATTGCAGGCAACGGCACTGGAGTGGTTCCAGGAGATCTGACAACTAAGCTCACAGAACACCTTGCTTGCATGAAGGGTACTGAAAAAGGTGGAGCACCTTGCATAGCCCTTACCCATAACAAAGAAGAAGGCTGGCGCTGCTCAATCTATGAAGATCGACCAAGCCCTTGCCGAGAATTTAATATCCTCAATGATGATGGAACACCTAATCCCGATTGCCAAAAGCTACAGCAGGTAGCCAAACAGAAAAAAGCCTTACTTAGCCAAATTTAGACTCTTCACGATTTGACTAAATGCTGCGTACTCTTGCGTGAGCTTATCTTGCAACTCTTTGCCAGTGAGTACAGCAGAAGATTCACCTGCCTCATCTAAATAGCGCAAAGTATCAGGCTCTTTCATCGCCTTGCTATAGGCTTGCACAATTTGATTAATGCGTTCGGGCTTTGTATCCTTAGGAGCAAGAATGACACGCCACAGCAAAGTCTCTTCTTTGGCAAGACCAATATCTTTTAAAGAGCTCGCATTTGGAAACTGAGCGTTTCTATTGACCGAGGAAACCAATAAACATTTAGCCTTACCCACATTCGCGTGCTGTAGTACTGGTGGAATAGAGCCTACATAGATATCAATCTGATTGGATAAGAAGCCAATAATGGTTTCACCAGCACCCTTATAGGGGACATCAACCGCTTCGATATTTTGGGTCCTAAAAATACGCTCGGCAGCAAGCTGTGCAGGACCGCCTAGACCATCGGTGCCATAGGTGTATTTCTTGGGATTTTTACGCAGCTCTTCCATAAAGGCTTTACCGTCATTTGCCGGAAAGTCAGGGCGTACACAAAAGATATAAGGGGCAGTCGAAAGCTGAATCACCGGAATGTAGTCACTCGGTGTGTAAGGTACTTTACTCGTTTGTGGTACGACGGTCACTGGCGAAGGCCATACACCTGCTAAGGTATAGCCATCGGGCGCAGAGTTAATCACTTGTGTAAGGCCAATGGTGCCACCAGCACCAGCCACGTTCTGAATGCTGATCGGCCCACCAATAAAGCGCTGAGCATCTTTTGAGACCACCCGAAAGAGAGCGTCAGTACCACCACCAGGCGCAGTAGGCACAATCAATTTCGTTACCGCTTGTGCAAAGACAGGACTGTGTAATAAACACATTACGCTAAGACCCAATAAACCTTTAGCAAGATATTGAATGAGTGAGATTAGTAAATGGCGCATATCAGAACCTTAGAAGAAACTGAGTTTAAAAATGAAAAAGCGTTTTAGGATTATGAATGAAAATATCTTCCCAAATTGCTGAATCGTCAACTGCTGATTGAATCCAAGTTAAGCAATCAGCATAAGTAAATTGGTTTTCATAGCTCAGCCAAGGCCAATCACTAGCCCAGACCAATTGCTTGGGGTTTGCTGCCACTAGAGCATCAACATAAGGCTGGATGCTGATGCCATTTAACGAGCCCACACGATATGGCGCAGAAAGCTTGACCCAAACCTGGCCAGCTTCAAGAGCTCGCAAAGTATTCTGAAAGGACGCACTCTTGATGCCCAACTTTGGATCGGGATTGCCAAAGTGATCCAGTACCAAAGTGGCCCCACTGGCCAAAATTGGAGGAACGACCTGTTCTTGTAAGTGATCTTCTATAAACAATTCAATATGCAGATCAAGCTCTCTTACTAGAGCGAGCAGTCTTTTGTATTCAGAGCTATTAATATCTGGAATGGCTTTCTTCTTATTCCAGTTGAGTCGTATCCCAACAATGCCAATTTCTTGCATCAAATGTAATTGACGCTCAAGGGTGGTGATCTCGGTAGCGGGATCGATAATTGCAGTACCCCTGAGTTGATCCGGAAAGCTACGGAGTGCATCAAACAGCAAAGTATTATTTGCACCATAAAAGCTTGGGGCGGTTAGAACCCCATGAGAGATGCCATGGCTATGGAGCACTTCTAGATATTCTTTAGCGCTCACATCTCTTGAAGGGCGAGAATGAATTTCAGGGGCTAAAGGAAAGTCGAGCGCCATAATATGGGCGTGGCAATCTATTCCCGTGACTTTGCCTTTATCTTGCATCTGTCTTCAGATTCATCCTTATAATTCTGTAAAAAGGAGACTACCATGTCCATGTACTTAGGCACAAAATTGCGCAAGCTCATTAATGAGAAGCGGGGTTTGCTGGTACCAGGAGCAGGCAATGCCCTAGCAGCACGCGTGATTGAGGATGCAGGTTTTGAGGCTGTCTATTTAAGTGGCGCGGCAATCACCAATCAGTTCTATGGCATTCCTGATCTAGGCTTTATTGGCTTAAATGATGTTGCGTCGCACACTGCAGCAATTAGAGAGGTTATTCAACTTCCCTTAATTGTCGACATTGACGTTGGCTTTGGTAATGCAGTTAATGTGCATCATACGATTAAAGTGCTTGAGCGCGCTGGCGCCAATGCAGTCCAAATTGAAGATCAAGCCATGCCCAAGCGTTGTGGCCACTTTGCAGGCAAGATCATCATCAGTAAAGAAGAGATGTGTGGCAAGATTAAAGCTGCAGTTGATGCTAGGGTGCATGATGACTTCTTAATCATCGCTAGAACTGATGCTAGATCGATCTATGGCTTTGAAGATGCACTTGATAGAGCGCAAAGCTATGCGGAAGCAGGTGCAGATATGACTTTTATCGAAGCACCAGAAAGCGTAGAAGAAATGAAGCTGATTGCTGCGCAAAGCTATTGTCCTCAACTCATTAATATTGTGATTGGTGGCAAAACTCCATCCTTACCATTAAAAGACTTATCTGCAATGGGCTTTGGTATCGTGCTCTATGCTAATGCTGCTTTGCAGGGCGCTTTACGCGGCATGACCAATGCCTTAGATCATTTAAAGAAAACGGGTGAGCTCAAGGAAGATCCCGTATTAGTTGCTACCTTTGCTGAACGGCAAACTGTCGTCAAAAAAGAAGACTTTGATGCATTAGAAAAGAAATTCTCTTGATGCAAATAAACGAATCAATCGGATTCAAGATAAAGGATGAGTAATTAATGGGAAATATTGCTCGTCTAGGATTTTTGATTCCACCTGGTAATCCCAATACCGAAGGCGAAGTCATTAAAATGGCAAGACCAGAATTCTCGCTTCACTTCACCCGAATGGTTGCGCATGGCGAGACAGGAAGTCTTGATGGGCAAGACGAGCGCAATCAAACGCAGATCGATCATTTGCCAGAAAATATTGAGCTTCTCAAATTGGTCAAGCCTACTGTGATAGCGATGGCCCATACCGCCAGCAGTTACACCCTTGGTAAGGAAGGTGAGGCCAAGCTGATTCAACAGCTTGAGGATCAATACGCAACTCCTTTTATTACCGCCTTTGGCAGTGTAGTGAAAGCGCTCAATCACCTCAAAGCAAAAAAGATTGCCTTTGGAACGCCCTACAGCGAGCAGAACACTTTACGCTGTAAACAGTTATTAGAGGCCTATGGCTTTGAGATCGTGAGTTTTGGAAATTTGCCAGGCGTCAACAATATCTATGATGAAACTACGCAGCGTGCACTTGAACTGGTGCGCCAAGTCGATAACCCTGAAGCACAGGCCATATTTGTGAGTGGGGTAGGAATGCCCACGATTGATATTCTGGCGCAAGGCGAGGCCGACACGGGTAAGCCCGTGATTTCTAGTATTGCCGCTACGATGTGGAATGCACTTCAAGTAGCAAAAGTAACTAGTAACATTGAAAATTTTGGTAGCTTACTTTCAGGAAAGCATTAAAGTGAAATTCATCCAATCTGTAGTAGCCTTGCTAGCAATCACGAGTGCTGCACTATCCCATAGCGCTGCTTTTCCAGATAAACCCATTCGCTTAATAGTTCCATTTACCGCTGGTGGTAATGTGGATAATTCTGCGCGCACAATTAGTCAGGGATTATCTGAGCAATTAGGGCAGAGCGTGATTGTGGATAACAAACCTGGGGCGAATACTCTGATCGGTGCTGAGTTTGTAGCACGCGCCAACCCAGATGGCTATATCTTGTTATTGGGAACGCCCGAGAGTCTAGCAATCAACCCCCATGTCTATAAAAAGATTAACTATGACCCACTCAAAGATCTTACTGCTGTTGGCTTAGTCGGTAATTTCCCTTTTGCATTGGTAGTTAATCTCAAATTACCCGCTAAAAATATCAAAGAGTTTGTGGCGCTTGCAAAAAGCATGCCTGGAAAAATGAACTACTCATCATGGGGTATTGGTAGTACATCCCAAATTACGTTTGAAAAGTTTAATCAAGTAGCCGGTATTGAATTAGTCCATATCCCTTTTCAGGGCGCTGTACCAGCGATCACCGCAATTGCAGCAGATGAGGTACAGGCGATGATGGTGCCGCTCTCCGTTGCCTTGCCGCAGGCAGCCGGCGGCAAAGTCAAAATCTTGGGCATTACAACTAGTCAACGCTTTGCAAGCGCCCCAGATATTTCGACTTTTCAGGAGCAGGGCTATCCAGTCGTCATGAGTGGTTGGCATTTAATCGTCGCACCAAATAAAACAAGTCCAGCTGTTTTGCAAACCCTGAATAAAAACCTGAATAAAGCATTAGAGACTCAAGCTACTAAAGAGGCGTTAATTAAGATTGGGATTGAGCCAAGCCCTGGATCAATTGCTCAAGCTAATAAACTCATTCAGACTGAATATGAGCGTTGGGGTAAAACTGCTAAAGATGCTGGCATTGCAATTGAGAAAGCAGAGTAATCAGCCAATCACTCACTTTGATGATTAGTAAAAGAGAAGGATGTACACATTGAAAATTTTTATAACGGCATTGGCTTTCATGTGCTCTTCACTCGCATTTGCAGACTACCCTGAAAAGTCGATTCGTTTAGTGGTGCCATTTGCTACGGGAGGTACTTCAGAGATCGTTGCACGCTCAGTAGCCAGCAGCCTTAGTACAAGCCTAGGTCAATCTGTTTATGTGGATAACAAGCCTGGTGGCGCTGGCAACATCGCCATGGAAGAGGTCAAGCGCGCCAATCCAGATGGCTACACTTTGATATTAGGTCACGTTGGAACTTTGGCTGTAAACCCTGCGCTATTTGGTAAAAAACTGCCTTACGATCCCAACAAAGATTTTGCACCCGTGACCTTAGTAGCAAAAGTGCCCAATGTGATTGCGGTAAGCGAGAAAAGCAATTACAAAACCTTAGCCGATTTAGTAGCGGATGCCAAAAAGAACCCAGGCAAAATTAATTATGGTTCTGCAGGCAATGGTAGTGCAGGGCACTTGGCGATGGAATATTTTTCTTCTGAAGCCGGAATTGATTTAGTACATGTACCTTATAAAGGGTCTGGCCCAATGCTGACGGATTTAATCGGCGGGCAAATTCAGGCAACCTTTAATGGCCTGCCTTCATTGATGGGGCAAATTAAAGGCGGTACTTTGCGCCCATTAGCGGTTGGCTCATTAGAGCGCTCAAAAGTATTGCCCAATGTGCCCACCATTGCTGAGTCTGGCTACAAAGGATTTGAGACTTCGCAATGGTATGGAATTATGGTTCCTGCTGGCACGCCGCAAGCAGTGATTGATCGCTTGCAAAAAGAGATTGCCAAATCTCTAAAGTCAAAAGAAGATTCTAAAAAGATGCTTGATGACGGAGCGGTCTTAGTAGGAGATACGCCTGCTCAGTTTGGAGCATTCATCAAATCTGAGCAAAGCCGCTGGGCTAAAGTAGTTGAAAAGGCAAAAATCACAGTTGATTAAGGCAATACTGCAGACAACTACTCTGGCTTAATTCCAGACTTCTTAATCAAAGAAGTCCATAGTTCAAGTTCTGATTTTAAAAAACTGACATAAGCGTTTGAGCCTAAGGTCGGTATGACAAAGCCGACTGACTCAATCCGTTGTTTCACTTCAGGCGTTTGCAAAGCCAAAATCATGGCAGCCTCTAACTTATCTAGAATCGGCTTAGGCGTTCCTTTAGGAGCGCTAATGCCAGCCCAAGAGAGTGCCTGAAATCCTGGATAACCAGACTCTGCTACGGTAGGAACATTCGGATACAGCGCATTACGCTGCAAACTGCTTACCGCAATCGGCCGTAACTTACCTGCTGCTACAAAGGGCAAGGCTGCATCTTGATTAATAAAAATCATTGGTATCTCGTTAGCCAAAATGGCATTCATGAGAGGGCCGCCTCCGCGATAAGGTATCCCAACAATGGGCAGCGGATTGCAATTGGTTTTATTTTTCATATCCGCGCAAGTGGCAGTGGCTTGGCGCATTAACTCCATCGCCATATGGCCTGAGGAAGCGTAGGTATAACCATAGTCCAGCTTGCCTGGATTTTTTCTAGCGTAATCGATCACATCTTTTAGAGTTTTAAATGGACGATCTGGGTTCACTACTAATACGTTTGGACCTAAATCAATCAAGGTAATATGGGCAAAATCTTTTAATGAATCGTATTTAAGGTTGGGATCAAGACCATGAGCAACCGCGTTTTGCCCAACACCTGTCATCACGAGGGTATAACCATCTGGCGGCGCACCAGCAGCGCGCTCAGCGCCAATGACACCGCCACCGCCACCGATATTCTCAATCACAAAGGCTTGCTTCAAGATTTTGGTGAGTTGCTCAGCAGAAATACGCGCCATTAAATCGGTGGTGCCACCAGGAGGAAAGGGCACAATAATTTTGACGGGCTTATTGGGATAATCGGACTGCGCAAATCCAGGCAGGCAAGCTGCACAAAAGAGACTGCAGACAAGCAGCGCCTTGATGAAAATGGAATTTCGACTCATCCAACCCATATATAGATCCTTATTAATCAATACCCATTTGATACCAGTAAATCAGGGTAATTAATAGCCCACTATAAAACAAATGCAGGAATACCCTTTCTTGGAGAGCAGGCATTAATATAGGGGTGTTTAAATCCACGGCTGAACCCTAATGCCAAAAAAGACTAAAGAATCCCTACGTAGTGCCCGTTGGTTCGAGCCAGATGATTTACGTTCATTTGGACATCGCTCACGCGCCATGCAAATGGGATATGGTCCTGAGGATTGGGCTGGTAAGCCCGTGATTGCCATTATTAATACCTGGTCTGACATTAATCCTTGCCATACCCATTTCAAGCAACGGGTTGAAGATGTCAAGCGCGGTATTTTTCAAGCAGG
>JBAXVK010000028.1:0-12873 GCA_037129175.1 Polynucleobacter sp.
GACTAAATCCACTGGGACAATTGCCTTTAATGGGGCACTAGTTACACCGACTTTAACCATCACTGCACTAGTTAATAACTTACGCCTGAATGGCACTGGTACTGCGATTACTAACGCCGTCTCTTTCGTTAATAGGGGAACACTTTCCTTGGGTAGTGCAGGGGGTAGCCAAACTTATACAGGCGGCATTACTGTGAATGGACCAAGTAATGGACCAATCAGTACTAGTTTGGCTGGCACTATCACCACCAGCGGTAACCAAAGCTTTACCGGACCAGTACTCTTAAGTGCGGCTACTGCTTTAAGCGGAAATAGTATCCTCTTTAATTCTATTGTTGATGGCGCTCATGACCTCACCATCTTGAGTAGTACAACAACATTTAAAAATTCTGTTGGCAGCATAACGCCGTTAAATAGCCTATTCATTAAGGCTATAACAATTAATATGAACGACAGCAAGACTATTACTACCACTGGGGCACAAACGTATGATGGGGCTTTAGTCTTTGGGGATGACCCAATTTTAAGGGGTAATCAAATTACTTTTAAATCGACTATTGATGGATCCTACGCTTTAACAATTGTTGATTCTGGTACCACCACCTTTAGTGGTGCAATAGGAGGAGCCTCACCTCTGGACTCATTAGAGGTATTCGCTGCAATGATTCGTATAGGAGCGGGTGCAATCACAACCTATAAACCAGGCACTCCAACCGGGTTCCAAAATTTCAGATCCTCGGCTATATCATTTACAAAAGAGACAGTACTAACGGGCTTTGGCATCAAGTTTACTTCGAAGCCCATAGGCACATCCTATAAACTGAACGATTATGCTGACCTTTCGCATTTTGGCATGGTAGTGCCTGCTTCTAATGGTTCAGGCGATACATCTAATAAAAAATCATCAGACGCTGCTAAAGCTGCTGCTAAAGCAGCTGCGAGAGCGGCAATGTTCATATCGATTCCGTCTCCTGGTATTTACAAATCGACTTTAGGCCCAGGCCAAGAACGTTATGCATTGCTTCCAGACCCAAATGGTACTGTTGGTGCTATTACTGTAACCTTGACAGGAAAAGCGGAGGTCTTAGTTAAAGATGCCTATAGCTCTATAAGCGTTGATGATGGATCTACCGTTGATGGCGCTGATCCAAGCACCACTAAAGAGATTTATCGAAATATGCAAGATGCTGTACCATCAAGTCAGTGAATCTAAGGAGACACTATGAAACTATTTTTCCTCCGCTTTCTGTTTACCATCTGCTGTGCATTTTCTTTAATTAATAGCGCCTATGCCCAAGCAGTTGCAGGCACTGTTAAAACCTTACTGGGTTCAGCATATGTCCAAAGGGGGAGTGAGCGTGTACCTGTGGCAAAAGAAATGCCTCTATATTCAAAAGACGTCATAGTGACTGCCTCATCTGCATTTGTAGGTATCGTTTTAAGTGATGGCACTAAAATTACTGCAGGAGCTAATGCCAGCCTTAATCTAGCAAACTATGAGTTTAATGAAGGCACAAAAAAAGGGGCAATGAAGGTAAACGTGACAAAAGGGGTTATTCAAGTAGCATCTGGAGTTTTAGGAAAGACTAGTCGAGAAAATGTCCAGTTTAATACGCCTGTAGCAACTATTGGCATACGTGGCACGAATTTCATTATTGATGTTGGATCTGATGAACAAGACGAT
Organism: Polynucleobacter sp.; assembly: GCA_037129175.1. Taxonomy (GTDB): domain Bacteria; phylum Pseudomonadota; class Gammaproteobacteria; order Burkholderiales; family Burkholderiaceae; genus Polynucleobacter. Next base: position 1,685 of record JBAXVK010000028.1, read on the forward strand.
AAGCAGGATAGTATGGATGCCGCGCTTGATAGCTTAGAGAAAAAATGAATTTTTAGACTTAGCATTTGCTGACTTAGTCAGCGAAAATGGATAGTTATATTTTCAGTTTTTAAACTAAGTTAGATTACTTTTTGGTAAAAGTAAAGCTACCATCCCAATTCTCGCCAGGAGGGTTTTCTCGCAAAAGCCCAATTCTTTCAAGATAGAGTTCATATAGCACTTCGCCAGTAGCGCGATGGTTGCTCAGTAGATCTTCAAGTTGTTGTTGAGCGATATCCCACTGCTGATCGCGATAGTTTGCTAATGCCTTCTCGAAAAGACCTAAGGCAAGCAGTTTATCTGCTGATACTTCAGATTCAAAGCCTAATGGCTCGTAGATGGTCACTGGGATATCTTTACCTTTTACTCGAACTCTATCAAGCTCTCTAGCGATGAGATCAGGCAGAGCAGTTCGAGTATCGGGGCCAATAATGATGGCCACACCATATTCTTTAGTGATGCCCTCGAGGCGTGATCCAAGGTTTACTGCATCACCCATGATGGTGTATGCCAGGCGGATTTCAGATCCCATGTTACCTACGCTCATCTTGCCTGTATTTAAACCAATTCCCACTTTAATGGCAGGCCAGTTGCGTTTTGCAAATTCAAGATTGAGTTCTTCCATTGCCTTAAGCATTTGGAAGGCAGATATCACGCCATGGCGAGCGTGGTCAGCATCGTCAATCGGCGCTCCCCAAAAAGCCATAATGCAATCACCCATGTACTTATCAATCGTGCCTCGATTGTTATAGATCACTTTTGTGAAGGGCGTTAAGAAAGCATTAATAAATTCCGAGAGTGTTTTGGCATCTAGACTCTCTGAGATAGTAGTAAAGCCTCGGACATCGCTAAAGAGAACAGTCAGTTCTTTGTTTTGACCTTCCATACTAAAATTATCTGGATTTTTGGCCATTTCGTCGACAAGTTCGGGCGGTATGTATTGGCCAAATAGGCCGGTGATTAAACGCTTACTACGCGATTCTATAAAGTAGCCATAGCCAATATTAAATAGGTAAATAGATAGAGCAGCCCCTAAAACTGAAGCAAGGGGTAGCACAATGCCTTTTTCATAGCTGAAAAAGTTCAGGCCCACCACGCCAATAATCGCTAGTAAAGATAGGATGCTGCCCCACAATGGACTCATCCAAGGTAATGCTAGTGCTAGTAGGGCCCCTAACAACAAAACTAAGGTGAAATTGGCAGTCCGCGTCCACGAAGGAGCGTGTTTGATCGTGCCATCTAAAATTCCGGCGATCATATTTGCATGAATTTCTACTCCAGGGTAAACCTTTCCCACAGGAGTTGCTCGCAGATCTAATAAGCCAGGGGCAGTCGTGCCAACAAGGATGATTTTCCCCTGTAACTTATCTTTGGGTACCGTTTGATTTAGGATATCGCTAGCAGAGACATAGTCAAAGCTTTTGTAAGGACCACGGTAGGGGATAAATGCTGTTAGCTCTTCATCCACAGGGACGGAAGCGCCACCAATATTGAGAGCTTCTAGTGAGCCAAAATCATTAAGATTGGGCGAGGGTGGCACAGTCTCTAAGGGCGCACCTCCTAGAAGTGTTTTGACACTTGCTAGGGAGAGGGACTGATAATAGTTACCATTGTGCTCAATCAGCATTGGTATACGACGCAAAATTCCATCTGCATCAACGATTGGATTCAAATGACCACCATCGGCAGCATTTTTTTGCAGGATAGCAAGATTGGCCGTATAGCCTTGGCGTTGCAGGGCATCAACCGATCTAAGTGGCAATTCTTTTGTGCTTAGATCAGCAGTTGGTAACAAACCCTTTTTTTGTTGATCGCCAGGATTTAGAAAACTAAAACTTAAAATGACGGAACGATCTTTAAAACTAGCAGCAAATTGACCATCCAAATCAAGCAGGGGTTTCATGCGTTGGTATTCAGCCTGAAACTGCGCATCATTTTTCAAAGTCTGTTTAGACATTTCCTCCAATGTTCGAATGCCAGAAGATTCGTCACGTTCTGAGAAAATCACATCGAAACCAACTAAGTCGACTTTGTAATCATTAAATAGTCGGTTTGTTAATAGCGCGAGTCGATCGCGTGGCCAGGGCCAACGCCCTTCGCCTCCTGCTTCACGCTCTTGTAAGCTCTTTTCGTCGATATCAACAATAACCACACGAGAATCAATTCCCCCTGGAGCTGTCAAACGCAAACGTAAATCATAAATAATGCCATCGAGTCGATCAATGAACGGCAGGGGGAGCCAGCCCGCAGATTGACTAACAAATAAGCAAGTGAGCATCAGCCCAATTCCAAATAGGGGAAGACGCTTTTTAATGGAAGACAGATTAATCATGATATGTTGGGATTTTTAAAGCCTTGTCTTATTCTCGAGAAATACTAGACTAAAACCCTTATTCTGTCCATGCCCATACTACTTGTGATTTGGCCTTAGGTATTGTGAAATCGAAGATTAAAGGGTGATTATTTGGTACAGAAGCGCATTATTAGTACTGATCATAGTAAGGTGCGAGTCATAGGCACTGGATAAGCTGATTTTTCAGTTCACGGCGCCTGGCATTTCTCTCACCTTCTCTTTAACTTTCTTATGTAAACTCAATCCTGACTATAAATTATGTCGACTATATTAAATGGCTACAAGTAATACACAATTAACTGAAACTAAATATCTAGTTTGTACATTAAATGCTCGAGCTACGTCGAACTGCCCTTGAAATATTAGCAATTACTGATCCGAAACCTAAGGTTAATCGGGTTAAGCAATTGTTTAATGATAACCATCATCAATGCATTGATCTTGATGTTTTTGCAGAGCTAAGTCCAACAGGACTCATTCTTCCTGGACGTCCATCAAAGCCAGAGTTGGTCCCGCCATTGACTGTTCCCAAAAGAAAAATGGATACCCTTGAAGGCAGACTCTCATTACTACACTCACTTGCGCATATTGAATTTAATGCGATGAATCTTGCGCTGGATGCCATCTGGCGATTTGCTGATATGCCTGTGCAATATTATGCAGATTGGTTAAAGGTCGCTAAAGAAGAGGCTTACCATTTCAGTTTGATTGAAAATCATCTGCAATCTAATGGTGTTGCTTACGGTGATTTTCCAGCTCACAATAGTCTGTGGGAAATGGTCGAGAGAACGACAGATGCAGTGATTGCCAGAATGGCGCTAGTCCCCCGAACGATGGAAGCGAGAGGTTTAGATGCCGTTCCAGGTATTCGAGATCGTTTTAAGCAAATCAAAGATCATCAAGTCGTTGAGATATTGGAAATTATTCTCAGGGATGAAGTAGGGCATGTATTCATTGGCAATCAATGGTTTAATTTTTTATGTGCAAAGGAGAGTTTGTCTCCAATTAAGACATATAAAGAGTTGGCAAAACAATATCGTGCCCCCACATTAAGAGGACCATTCAATTTAGAGGCTCGTAAACAAGCAGGATTTACTGCTGAAGAGTTAAGTCTACTAGGAATGTAATTAGAAAAACTTAGAAAATATATGAATCTATCTCGTCGAACATTCATTACATCGGCGGCATTAGCACCAGTAGCATGTGGAGTACCTCTGTCGTATGAGCGAGGTACTTCGGTCGCTCAGCCAAATCCAATTCCTGCTGTTCGTCCGCCGCAAGTTGGTCAGGAGTGGGTATACGTCAAAAAAGATGTTTTTAATGGAAAGATCCTTAGCATCATTACTGAGAGAGTTGCCAGTGTTGGATCAAGCATTACCATTGACCGCTCTGAAAACGGCAGCATGCTTCCTAGCGAGATTCAGTCTTCCTGGGGGTTTGTGACTATTGACCCTCAGTGGTCTAAGTTGATGAGCTTTAATCCGCCATTGCCATTATGGCCGCTAGAGCTATCTACCTCTTGGAGCAAGCAGTTTAATACGAAGTACAGCATTGAAGGCTACTCTGACAGCCGGCTAGGGTGGCAGGAATATATGAGCGCTCATGGCTGGGAAAGCATTACTGTTCCCGCAGGACAATTTGTAAGTCTGAAATTTCAAACCCTCATTAATTTTGAAAGCGAAGATGACAATAAAGTGAATTGCATACGCAAGGAAATTATTTGGTTTGCTCCGCAAATTGGGCGATGGGTAGCGCGCGAATTATCGGGATCCTATCAAATACAAGGCCAAATTGGCACTGTAGTTAATGAAGATAGCTATCAATGGCAATTAACCTCTTACAAATAATGAAAATAAACCGCTGCCGAATATTTTTACTTGCAGCTCTACCTCTTATTTTGGTGGGATGCATTTCTTCTCAAACCTATCCTGTAGGAGTAGTTTTACCTGCACCAGAAGTTGCCCCTAAGATCAGGGCGCCAAAAGTAGGGCAGGAGTGGGTGTATACAGTTCGTAATGTTTTTAACCAGGCTGTTGTCGATACGGTTACTGAAAGAGTTATCGCAGTTGATAAAGAAGTACGCATAGAACGAACTGGTGCGAAGGCTGGTCGATTACCGGATGAGATTCAATCCCCCTGGGGTTATATTTTGCAAGATCCTCACTGGAGTCCTCCGCAGTTATTTCAACAGGCATTACCTTTATGGCCTGAACAATTAACCCCTAAATGGACAGGTTTTTATCGAACCCGTTATCAAGTTCCCGGATACCCTAGCTCGACCTACTACTGGGGACTAAATATCACTTCAGTGCAGTGGGAGCAAATGTCTGTTCCTGTGGGACAGTTTTTGACTCTTAAGTACCAAAATGTATCCCCGTATTTTGAAAGCAATGATCTCTTCAGGGTGTCAAATTATCGTCAGGAGGATGTGTGGCTTGCACCTGAAATTGGTCGCTGGGTGATGCGCAGAGGATATGGGCGTTATATTACCCCTGGGATCTTTTGGGGTAATGCTTATTGGGAAGACTATCTTGAGTGGGAACTTGTCTCCTGGAAGTAATCAAAGCGCTTAAAATAGGCGCACTGTTATGTATACCGTTAAAGAACTCTTTCCTACCCTTCAGGGTGAAGGCGCCCATACTGGACGCGCTGCAGTGTTTTGCCGTTTTGCTGGATGTAATTTATGGAGTGGTCGAGAGGAAGATCGAGCAACTGCAATCTGTAAATTTTGCGATACCGATTTTGTAGGTAGTGATGGCAATGGTGGCGGCAAGTTTGAAACTGCTCAAGATTTGGCGAATGCTATTGAGGCTTCGTGGAAAAGCACTTCAGCAGGACCACAACAGCGCTATGTAGTCTTCACGGGCGGTGAACCACTATTACAGTTAGATGAACAGCTGATTGCTGAGCTACACCAAAAAGGTTTTGAGGTTGCAATTGAGACGAATGGAACAATCAAGGTCCCAACAGGCGTCGATTGGGTTTGTGTCAGCCCTAAAGCAGGCTCTGATTTGATTGTTCTCCAGGCTAATGAGCTGAAGTTAGTAATACCCCAAGAAGGGCACGATTCCTTGGAGAAGTTATTGGCACGTTTTGAGAAGATGGATTATCGAAATCGCTTCTTGCAACCAATGGATGGACCAAACCTTAAAATGAATACTGTATTAGCTGTGAATCTTTGCCAGAAACGCCCGCTTTGGAGATTAAGCCTCCAATCCCATAAACTGATAGGTATTCGCTAAGGCATTTGATGAAGTATTCGATACTCTGGCTAAACCCAGCAATACTATTGATAGATCTAAATGACAATTAAACAAGCTGTAATCTCCATTACCCGTCGCCTTGAATTTGATTCAGGGCACCGCATTCCTAATCATGATGGGCAATGCAAGCATTTGCATGGGCATCGTTATGCTATTGAAGTTACCTTGACTGGTAAAGTGGCAAACCATCCAGGTAAAGCTGATGATGGCATGGTGCTCGACTTTGGGGATATCAAGCGCCTGACAAATCAATATGTGGTTGAACCTTGGGATCATGCATTCTTAGTGGCCAAAGAGGATGAAGCTCTAGTTGCTTTCTTGGCCACTCTGCCAAACCATAAAACAGTGGTGATGGAGCAGGTACCTACTGTTGAGAATTTAGCTCATGCCGCTTTTGCTATTTTACAGCCGGTATTTAGTAAATCCTTTGGCGGGCGCCTTGAGCTTTCAACGCTTCGTTTGTATGAGACACCCAATTGCTGGGCTGACGTACACCATTCCTAATGAAGCAGGCAGAGCTAGATCGCCAGTTCATGGAGCAGGCTTTAGAGCAAGCTGGGCTGGCTGCTCTTGCGGGCGAGGTTCCAGTTGGCGCTGTCATAGTACGCAATGGCGAGGTAATTTCTAAAGGTTTTAATCAGCCCATTACTAATCACGATCCTAGTGCCCATGCCGAAATACTCGCGTTAAGAGATGCTGCCTTATCTGCAGAAAATTATCGTCTACCAGGTACTACCCTGTACGTCACTTTAGAGCCCTGCATTATGTGCGCTGGTGCAATGTTGCACGCTAGGGTTGATAGAATTGTTTATGGGGCCGCAGATCCAAAAACAGGTGCCGCTGGTAGCGTTTTAGATGTATTCTCATCAAAACAAATCAATCATCAGACTGTTATTGAGGGTGGCATGATGGCACAAGAGTGTGCTCAATTGCTGCGTGATTTCTTTAAGGAGCGACGTTGAAATCGATTCACTTGATTGCTCCTTCTGGAGCTAGCTTAGATGATAAAAGTCCTTTAGCTGGAATTGACTGGCTCAAGAGCCAAGGCATTGCGATTCACAATTCAGAATGCGTACAGCGAGTTCATGAGCGCTTCTCTGGAAATGATGAAGCCCGCCTCAGTGAATTAAATGCGCTAGCCACACTCGACCCTCAGACTGTTGTCATGGCTATGCGAGGTGGTTATGGTATTCATCGCCTACTACCAAATATCAATTGGGTCGGCATTGCCAAGGCTATTAGTAATGGTTTACAAATTTCTGGCCACAGTGATTTCACGGTATTTCAGTTGGGCTTGTTAGCTAAGACAGGAGCGATCACTTTATCCGGACCAATGCTGAATTATGATTTTGGCAAGCTCGATGAGAGCAGCAAAGTAATTGCTCCCGATGCATTTATGTGGAAACATTTTCAAGCTGCTATTGAAGAGCGAAAACTAGATTGCAGCATATCAGCACCCCAATCTTTTTTAGCCAAGGCAAAGGGTGGCGAAGTTAAGGGAATCTTGTGGGGCGGTAACTTAACAGTCCTAGCAGGCTTGGTGGGGACTCCATATTTACCATCCCCACAACAAACGCAAAATGGCATCTTATTTTTAGAAGATGTGAATGAGCATCCTTATCGCTTAGAGCGCATGCTCATGCAATTACTAGATGCAAATATTTTGAATCACCAGTCTGCAATCCTGCTAGGGGGTTTTTCTGCCTATCGTCTCTACGATAACGACAAAGGCTATACCTTGGAGCGGGCTATTGAAGCAATCCGTCACCGCTTGCCAGATACGATTCCTATTTTGACGGGCCTGCCATTTGGCCATCAAGCCAATAAGCTAACGTTGCCTATGGGCGCTCAAGCTAGTTTAGATTACAACGCTGCTGGCTTTACTCTCAAGGCGAATTGGTAGATGTGTTTACAGCAGTTTCTAATCAGAACTATTCTGGCTGTTATTACGCTTACTTTTACGGGGGCGGTAATGGCCACTGAAGAACCTCAATTTTCTATTCTTGAAAAAACACCTCCTTTTGAACTCAGATCTTATGCGCCGATGATTTTGGCCGAAGTGAAAGTGGAAGGTAATTTAGACGAAGCCTCGAGCCAAGGTTTTCGACTAATCGCTGCCTATATTTTTGGGCAGAACCAAGTGAGTGAAAAAATTGCTATGACTTCACCAGTGGTAATTGAAGGGCAGACGCCCAAAAGTACAAAAATTGCTATGACTTCTCCGGTCACCATTGAATCAAACGCTGGCCAATGGACTATTTCATTTGTGATGCCTGCTGAATACACCATGGAAAGCTTGCCCAAACCCTTAAATCCTAAAGTGCAGCTTCGGCAGATTCCAGCGGTAAAGCGTGCAGTGATTGGCTTTACTGGTTTTTACAATGAGAATAAGGTTTCCGAAAGAACTCTGGAGCTGGAGGAGTGGATGAAGACTAAAAATCTTCTGGCAGCTAGTGCACCTAAGTTTGCACGCTATAACCCACCATGGACGCTACCTTTTATGCGTCGTAATGAAATTATGATTGACGTTCGCGACTAGAAACAGCTTTAAGTTAAATGCTTAAGCTTCAAAGCTCTTCAGCAAAAATTGAGCACCACTATCTATACCTAATGCTTTAGTAAGAGTAGGCAAAGCCTCTGCCAAATATTTTTCTAGAGTCCATGGTGGATTAATGATGAACATGCCACTAGCTTGGAGACGACGCTCACCAGGCGCATTCTCAACCCTTAACTCTGTATGTAGCCATGAACGTTTGTGGCTTGCAGCAATTTTCTTCATGCGATCTGGTAGTGCTGCTGATTCTCTTCGAGAGAGGATGGGGTACCAAATCGCATAGCAGCCAGTAGCAAACCGTTGCAAAGCTTCTTCTAGCGCTCCTTCAAGATAGCGGTAGTCTTGTTTATCTTCATAAGAAGGGTCAATCAGCACTAGACCACGTCTGCTTGGTGGTGGTAGTAAACCTTTGAGTCTAGCAAAGCTATCTTCAGCATAAACATCAATCTGTTTTGTCTGTTTTAACTGGCTAACATTGTGTCGCAGAATATCAATCTCTTTGGGATGTAGTTCAAATAACTTGAGGCGATCCTGCGGCCTAAGTAAGCGAGCCAAAATAAATGGTGACCCAGGATAGGTGACAAGTTCACCCTCTACGTTTTCTGCTTGTATAAGCTCTAAATATTTTTTAACACTCTGCGCAGTTGGATTACCTGCCTCAATAAACTGGAGTAGTTTCAATATCCCACCTTCAGCTTCTTTACTTACCGCAGCAAAGCCATCTTTTAGACTATAGATACCAGCTCCAGCGTGTGTATCAATGATGGTCAGGGCGCCAGGCTTTTCCTGGAGGTATTCAACTAAATGAATTAGGGTTAAATGCTTGAGGATATCGGCATGACTGCCAGCATGAAACGCGTGTCGATAACTAAACATAGTGAATCACTCTGACTTGGTGAGTGACGTATTCAATTGCGCTTTAATAAAAAAAGCCAAGGTGATGAGTAATATGGCGATAGATGCGTACTGAAGCGGCAGATTCAATTGGTGATCCATGATTTGTGTTAGATGGGCATAAACAGCGGCCACCCCACCAATTGCTACTAGACGTAACCAGGCGCCCTTAACGGTGAAATATCTTTCAGGAATGGAGTTTGCTAATAATGCTCCCAATATTCCGCACCATATTCCAAAGCCTGCACCACCCAATATATCTGTCAGCCAATGTGCTCCAACAGCACTGCGCGACAAACCAACGAAAGCTGCAAGCACAAACAGAAGCAACATTGGCTTACGCTTACTTTTATCGCAAGAAAAATATAAGGCTGTTGCTACAGCAAAAGCCGTTAAGGTATGCCCTGACGGGAACGATTTTTGAAGTAGAGGTTCACCAAGGCGATAAAAGCTACCAGTTTCTAATACTCCAGCTGGCCTTGGGAGATCGAAATAGTTTTTTAAGGAAGTACTTACAATTGCCGAGATAGCACCAGCAATAATCCCAGCAGTTAGTGCACGGGGTGCTATCAAGAGAAGCGGAAATGCAATGGCAAAGACTCCCCATCCATTACCTAGAAATGTGAGCCATGCCCAAAGTGTATCTGGCAGCAAGCGTGCTAATTGATTGATGAATAAAAAGCTGCTACTTTGAAATTCGCCAGAATAGATTGCAAATGCAATGGCTAGTGGGGCTATCGGAACAAACCAGACTAATGTCGGAATTGCTTTGTTACTCATATCGCTTAGCGACCCTTAGCCTTATCTGCGTCTTGTAATTGGATGCCAACTTTATCTAAGACTTGGGCTACGGTGATAGCTTGCATGCAAACATTGTCTTGACACGGTGTTTTGCGATGATTGGCAGCGCTTACACATGGAGAGCACGCTAAGTTAGCAGTAATCGCTATCGAGTTTCCTATGGAGCCATAGAGGGCTGGCGTTTCTGGTCCAAAAAGGACCACTGTTCTTAATGGCGTTACGGCGGAGAAATGGCCTGGACCAGAGTCATTGGTCACCATCACATCTGAGAGAGTGTAGAGCGGCGGTAGTTCTGCAAAGCTGACCTGACCGGCAAAGTTCAAGGCATTCTGGATATCAGCGACTACGCGAACTTTTTCTACATAAGCAAATTCAGCAGGAGAACCAGTAATCAAAATAAGATCATTTGGGTATTGCTGATGTACGCCTTGAATTAATTCAGAAAAACGTTGTTGAGCCCAACGACGTTGCGGTAATAAATCACTAGCATTTGGGTTAATCAAAATTAAGCGACTCTTACCATGCATGTATTCAATACCGGCTTCTTTTGCTAATTTTTCAATTCGCACACGTACTTTTTCAAGCATTGCTGGATCGATAACAGCTTGCTCTAGACGTACTTCAGAATCTGGAATCTGAATTTTGCTGAATGGCACTTCAATCTGTTTAGCAAAAGCTGCATGAATCAAAGAAAGAAAATTCTTAGTAATGTGGATATGGGGGTTGTAGTGGACTTTACGGGTAAGCATAAATCCACGCCATAAGCCTTCACCATGAAAGATGTGATAGCCCACACGACGTTTAGCACCACATAAGCCAGTGAGCAAGGCGGTAAAGCGTGAGAAAAGCTCCAGATCAATCACAGTATCAATACGATGACGACGAGCAACGATTAAAAATCGTAAGGTATCTTTAATTAAGCCGACTAAGCTAGACGAATCAATTGTAAAAATATTTTCTGGCCTGACAGTATTAAGTAAAGTCAGACTCGCGCGGTTGCTCTTAAAGATCAAGAAGAATAGTTCAGCACCACGAGCTTGAGCATTTCGCATTGCAGGGTCAACCAAAATAGCGCTACCCATTTCTGAGAGCTCAATAAAAAGTAATTTCTTGGGGGCCTCTGGATTACCTCCAAAGATATTCTTTACCCCATCCATCAGTGCTACCAATGGGCTAGCGATCGCGCAGAGTGGTACGCCGACCCAATGATCGATGGCACGCATGGTATTGACGCTAATAGTCATCGTTTTTCTCTGAAAGAATTATTTTCGTTTTAGTAAAAAGT
>JBAXVK010000029.1:0-12245 GCA_037129175.1 Polynucleobacter sp.
TCCAATAGCTGCATTCTGAAGACCCATACTGCAATGCCAATGATGATGCAGGTAGTGGTCGTGAAAAATACGGATGACCAACCAATCTCCTCGGCACGTTCTGGCTTGTTAGCGCCAATGGATTGCGATACTAAAGTCATGGTTGCAATCGAGAGGGAAAGTGGCACCATATAAATCACGGTACCCAGATTGGCAACAATTTGATGCCCAGCCAGTGCAGTTGTGCCTAGACGCGCAATAAAGAGTGACATGAAAGTAAATGAAGTTACTTCAATCAAATAGCTAAAGCCAATAGGCATACCCAGCTTTAATAGCGTCCAGATGCGTTGCCAATCTGGCATGCTAAAACGGACAAAGATTTCAAAGGGTTTATAGAAGCGATCAAACAGAACAAAGCCTAGAGTCAGTAGCATCCAAGTCCAGTTAATGATGACAGTGGCTACTGCGCACCCAGGGCCACCCATACCTTCAATGCCAAAGCCACCATAAATAAAGAGTAAGTTCAGGGGTAGCTTTAGTCCTAAGCCAATGAGCTGAATAATGGTAATGACAGCAGGACGAGATACCGCGTTATGAAAAGCGATCAATACGCGCATCACCATACTGGCAGGCAATCCAAGAGCAAGGATATTCAGATATAACCTTGCTTTACCTTCAATATCTGGGCTAACGCGAGAGATAGATAGGACATGATCTGCATTAGTCAAAATCAAGCAGCCAAGAATAGTGAGACCTAGTGCAAGCCAAGTTGCTTGCCTTACTTCTTCACCAATCTCAGAATACCGTTTAGCGCCAAAGAGTTGCCCAGCAATTGGGGCGAGGGCAGAAACTACTCCAGTGAGGCCAACATAAATACTGATAAATATTGCTGAGGCCATTGCTAATGCGGCTAAGTCTTCGGCAGAGTAGCGGGCTGTCATGGCAGTATCTAATACGCCAAATGCAATCACAGCCAGCTGACCAATCAGAAGAGGCCCAGCAAGTTTGAGCAAAGCAGGAGCGTCCTCGCGCAGGCGCGATAGTTTAAAGTGCAGCACTATTTATTCCGGGATTACTTCGTAAAGACGTAAGCGTTCATCACGGTCAGCCGCGCGACGGTCTTCCCAAATTAAACGCAGTTTTTTGTCATTGAGCTTTGCAAAGGCTTTAGCTTCCGATTGATTGTGCGTCAATATCCAAGGGCAACTGGGGTCATCACGCAATGAGAGTTTGGTGAAGTAGCTAAAAGAAGCAAGCTGGGCAGCGCCGATATTACTCGTGTTAATACAGCCAACACCAGATGGCACTACTTGTGAAAGACGTGCAGATACCTGACGATAGGTTTTTGCATAGTTGATCGTTGGCAACCATAATGTCATCAAGAGTACCCACATCAAAGTTGTACCAGACGCAGAGATAATGAGGCAGCGCCAGATTTCCTTAGGGGCGCGCGAGGTTCTCCAGCGCACAATTGCAAGCCATGCACCAGTAACTACTATTGCAATAAAAAGGGCAAGGAAGTTAAATTGAAATGTAAATCCGGGGAGTAGACGGGCTAAATTTGCAGCGGTTGATTCTGGGTAGCCTGTTATTTTTGCCAACCAGATTACCCAAATGGCAATCGCAATGATAGTAAAGCTAAACATTGCGAACCAATCAATAAAGCTAATCATGCTGCGTTTTAAAACGGGCAGACTAAATGCAGCAATGATCGCAAGGCTTGGAATTAAGATCATTAAATCATGTTCGTTTGCTTCCAAGCGGAATAAAACATAAATGAAACTACCAATAAATAAACTTAGCGGAATGCAAAGATGGGGTGCGCGCCAAGCGCCACCTTCTTTTACTCGACCCCAGTGGGCCAATGAAATGATCGCCAGTGGCCAAACAGGCCATGCATAAGCCCAAAAGTTCACACTTAAAAAGCCCAGTGATTCAATTGAAGGGGTGGCCTGCATTTCTGGAGAGTTACGCCAGCCTTCTTCAGCAATATGGCGCAAATAGACCGGAAGATCAGCCAAATACCAAATGATTGGCCAAACAGCAAAACCAATTAAACCTAAAACAGTACTCGTTAATGTCCAACGAAAACGCAACTTCGCATTGCTCGCTAGCACAGCAATGATGGTTGAGCTAACAATGATTAAGCTTAAGGTGAGATTACTAGATAGAGTAACAATGGCTATACCAAGACCAGTCCACAAACCACCTTGCCATGGCTTATCTAAGCCGCGTACGGTTCCATAAAGTACGATGCTAATGCCCATCAGTTGCGCCATCATGGGCGTGGTTTCATGAGCACGCTGAGCTAGACCAACACAAGCTAAGAAGATGAGTAGCGCACCATCTGCCAGAGTCATGCCATAGCTCTTTAAATCAGGTTGACCACCAACCGCAAATGCCATTGGCTGGACTTCGCGACGACGACCTAGAAGATAGGTGGCATACCAAATTGCTAAAGCAGCAGAGAAAAAGCAAATAGCAGAATACAAGCGCGCAGCATTAGCGGCACCAATCCAGGATCCAAATAATTCAATGAGAGTGGCACCCATCCAATAGGGTAGTGGTGCGCCTAAAGAAACATCGCGTCCAGCAATGTGAGGAACAATCCAATCGACAGAATTGCCTCGGAACAAAGTCCACATACCACCAAAGCCAATGGCATCCTCATTTTTCCAAGGATCACGAAAGAAGAGGCCCGCAAAACCATAAACCAATGTCAGCGCAAAAATAATGATGCGCGGAATCGATTTAGTAGCAGCAGCGGTAAGTTTGACCATGAACTCGATTTAAGCAAAAACAAAAATAAAAAAGGCAGCAAATGCTGCCTTGATTATCTCGCAGAGTAGGTATTTCACATACCCTACGAATTGAAGTGAATTAAGCCTTCTTCTTAGCAGCTGGCTTTGCAGCAGCTTTAGCTTCTGCAGCAGCAGCTTTTTTCTCAGCTGTTTTAGCAGCGCCATCACCGGTAGACTTAGCAACCGCTTTGGTACCGAACTTCTGACGGAATTTCTCAACACGACCAGCGGTATCCATGATTTTTTGGGTACCAGTGTAGAAAGGGTGTGATTCAGATGAAGTCTCGATCTTGGATAATGGATATTCCTTGCCATCTTCCCACTTGATTGTCTCTTTAGTAGACATAGTGGAGCGAGTCTTGAAGCTGAAGTTATTAGAAACGTCTACGAAGACGATTTCACGATATTCGGGGTGAATGCCAGGTTTCATTTTGAGTCCTATGAGCGGGTAGCCGTTTAGGTTAAAAGAACCTAAATACTTTCCCAAGTTAAAAGCAGTTAATGGTGCAACAAAGGCGAAATTATGCCATGAAATCAACAACAAAGCGCATTTTTAGGCTCCAAAAGGGGCTAAAACAAGCCCCATAGCCCTTAAATTAGCCTCCGCGACGCATGAGGTCGAAGAATTCACCATTGTTTTTGGTTGATTTGAGCTTATCCACGATGAAGTTCATCGCTTCGATATCGTCCATATCGGCCAGCAATTTACGCAATACCCAGATTTTCTGGAGGTTTTCTGCCTTGACCAGCAATTCTTCACGGCGGGTGCCAGACTTATTGAGGTTAATCGATGGATAAACACGACGCTCAGCCAAGCGACGCTCAAGGTGGACTTCCATATTGCCGGTACCTTTGAACTCTTCATAAATGAGGTCATCCATACGGCTACCCGTTTCAATCAGGGCAGTAGCGATGATGGTTAATGAACCACCTTCTTCAATATTACGGGCTGCGCCGAAGAAGCGTTTTGGACGTTGTAAGGCATTGGCATCCACACCACCAGAAAGTACTTTTCCGGATGAAGGAATGACAGTGTTATATGCACGAGCCAAACGGGTAATGGAGTCAAGCAAGATGATGACATCTTTACCCATCTCTACTAAACGTTTTGCTTTTTCAATCACCATCTCGGCAACCTGAACGTGACGCACTGCTGGCTCATCGAAAGTAGAGGCAACGACTTCACCGCGAACGGAGCGCTGCATCTCGGTAACTTCCTCGGGGCGCTCATCAACTAAGAGAACTATCAAGATAGCATCAGGGTGATTAGCCGCGATTGCGTGAGCAATATGCTGCATCATCACCGTCTTACCAGACTTAGGCGAGGACACAATCAAGCCCCGTTGGCCAAAGCCGATCGGGGAGATCATATCGATGATACGACCAGTTAAGTTTTCTTCTGCCTTGATATCACGCTCTAACAGAACTGTCCGATTTGGGTGCAGTGGAGTTAGGTTCTCAAACATGATGCGGTTCTTGAGTGCTTCTGGAGCCAAACCGTTAATCTTGTCGACTTTGACTAATGCAAAATAACGCTCACCATCTTTTGGTGTACGTACTTCACCTTCAACGCTGTCACCGGTATGCAAGTTAAAGCGACGGATCTGCGCAGGAGAGATATAAATATCATCAGGAGAGGCCATGTAAGAGGCTTCAGGAGAGCGTAAGAAACCAAAGCCATCTGGTAATACCTCTAAAGTACCGTCACCAAAAACCATTTCACCGGCTTTAGCGCGTTTCTTCAAAATGGCAAACATCAATTCTTGTTTGCGCATCCGTTGGGTATTTTCAATCTCCAAGCTAGCTGCCATTTCGAGCAGGGCGGATACGTGGAGGACTTTGAGTTCAGTTAATTGCATGTGGTTCTCGGGTGTTGATAAAGAAAAAAGGGATTAGATCAATTGGTTTTGGGGTGTCGCTGCGCTGATGGGAATCAAGCAGATGTAGAAAAACAGAATTTGGGAGATTTACTTAAAAGATGGGGGAGGTAATTGCTGGAAATGAGCGCTTTGCTTTGTAAGTGCGAGGCGCTGAACAACTGTTAAACGCAATACTACACTAAAAAACGGGTCTGGCAAGCTGGGGAAGTAGGTAAAAACCACAGGCTCAGCTAGTGAACCCGTGGTGTGGGACTATTTACAGGTGACTATCAATAAAGGCAGACAACTGGGATTTGGCCAAAGCGCCTACTTTTTGAGCAGCCACGGTACCATTTTTGAATAGGATCAAGGTCGGAATGCCGCGAATATTGAACTGGGCTGGAACGCCTTGGTTCTCATCCACGTTCATTTTTGCGATTTGCAACTTATCGCCATACTCACCAGAAAGCTCTTCCAGGATGGGACCAATCATCTTGCAAGGACCACACCATTCGGCCCAGAAGTCGAGGAGAACAGGTTTGTCAGACTTGAGGACGTCTTGTTCGAAAGAGGCGTCAGTTACGTATTTAATGCCGGCACTCATGAAAATTCCTTATTTAGACTTATTTAATTGTGGCGTTACAAAGCTTATATTAGCAATAAGCCAAACATTCTGCCTTATTTTCCAAATAAGCCCTAAAACACCAATTCACCACGACCAGTAATGCCCCAACCATTTCCAACCATTTCAAAGCAAAAGCAGCCGCAAGCATGGGTAATTACGCCCAATAGCCAGGCGCTTGAGCAATTGGCCAAAGGTATTTGGGATTGTGCGAAACAAACCCAAAAACGCCCCTTAGTAGTTCTCAGCACTGCTGGGCCACTCATCGGGGTGAGGGCAGCCTTAGAGCAAAACCGACCAAAGGATCTGCCTAACAATATTGCCTTCTTGCCGCAAGTCATTAGTTTTACTGATTGGCTAGAAGCAGCACCAGGCGCATGGAAGTTTCCAAAGAAACAAACGGATTTAGAGAGATGGCTCTCCGTCTTTGTGAATCTACGAAAACACAAAGTGTTGCAAAGTTGGTTTAAGGCAGAGAGTGAGGCAGGCGCATGGGGATTAGCACAAGCTGTTATTGATGCGTGTGACTCATTATCAGAAGTTGTCGTTCCGCAATTACAAAGCGAATTAAATAACTTACTACAAACCCATACGCTTGATGCCGAAGCTTGGCTTAAAAAAGTGGAGCTTGTTCTAGATCAAGCTGTAGCTAAAGCCTATGTAGGACTTTCACGCAATGTGGTCGATGAAGAGTCTGCAGTCCTCTTAACTTTCTGGCGTTATCTGACAAATATTGGTGATCCAGTCATTCGCAAGCATTTGGCGATGGCCGCCCAGATGCAATTAGCCAAAGCCAATGCAGAAAAAAATCCCACTACAGTACGTCCATTCATTTGGGTGCAGACTGCCGATCCAAAGCCGATTGATCAAGAGTTAATTGATGGCTACCTAAACGATTACGCTCAATTTGCAACGGTAGTACGTGTAGATCTGGACTGGCAATCAGTTGCCTTATGGCCTGAGGCGCTATGTGGGCTGGATGCAGAGGGTCATATCCAAGTTGCCAATAGCGCAGAAGACTCTCAAATCGAGAGCAACCTTCAATCTCATAGGCAGGCTGAATGGCGCTTACTGGCAGCAAGACGTTTTGAAGAATTAGCCTGGGCTGCAACTAAATCGATTGAGTCACATCTGATTGCTGGTAAGAAAAATATTGCCCTGGTTGCGCAAGATCGTTTAGCAGCACGTCGAGCACGCGCATTACTGAGTCGTTTAGGTAGTGCATTACGAATTCGTGATGAAACTGGTTGGAAGTTATCCACCACTAGAGCTGCGGCAGCATTTGATAGTTGGTTAGAAATTATCCGCGCTCCTAAAGAGGGACCCAGTGCGAGTGCCTTACTTGAGTTTTTACAAAACCCGTATTTTGATCTTTCACATAGTCTAAATACATCACCTGAAGTATGTATTGGCCTCATTGCTCAGCTTGAAGATATCTTGATTGCCAGTCAGGCAAAGTCTGGTTGGGAAACTTTTACGATGGCCATAGAGCGAGCCAATAGTTACGCTGCAAGCAATGGCGGATCACCTAATGCGCATTTAATTGATCTCATCAAGTTTGTCAGGCGCTTGCACGCTGGCTGGCAACAGTCGATGCTAGATTGCTCCAGCGCTTATGCGCTTTTGCAAAAAAATCTTCAAGAAACGGGCATGGCGCAGAAACTTGAAAATGATGCTGCAGGCAAACAACTCCTGGAAGTATTAAAAGGATTTGATTTGAGTAGCGTCATTTATAAAGGCCTCAAGATGCGCTTACCCGAGTGGCTAAGCCTTCTCAAGACAATCATCGAGGAAGCATCTTATGAGGAGGCTGGTAAAGAAGCGCTAGCAACCCTCAGTATTTTGCCGCTGAGCTCAACACGACTTCGTCAATTTGATGCCATAGTTCTTGTGGGGTGTGATGAGCAACAGCTTCCCGCTTTTTCTGAGCCACCACTATTTTTCTCAGATACCCTAAATCGATATCTCAAATCATCCACGATTGCCGCGCAATACGTCCAGCAGGCGAGAGATCTTTCTCAGTTGCTAGTGTCTTGTAAGAATGTCGATTTACTTTGGCAGAGTAAAAGTAAAAGTGGAGAACCATTAAGGCCATCGGCTTGGATTCAGCGCTTACAGGCCAAATTAAAAGACTGGCGAGTCATTGATGCGCAGCCAGAGTTATACGAAGGCAAATCTCAGCCAATTTCGATGTCAGTGAGCACACCCAATCAGAACTTAGCTATTCCAGTGACAGTTTCACCTAGTGCCTATAAGGCTTTGCGCGATTGTCCTTATCGCTATTACGTCAGTAGCCTATTAGGATTGCGTAAGGCAAAAGAATTTGAAGAGGGTTTTGATGCATCCCTAGCGGGGCAGATATTGCACGCGCTGCTAAAAACCTTTTTCCAGGCACTCAAGACTGAAGAAGAGAAGTCGCATTCATCAATACACCAAGGTAACGAGGCAAGACGTCAGTGGATGATCGATCACTTAATGAAATGCTCAGAAAAAGAGTTTGAACGCCTCATTGCTGGTGATGCCAGAGTCTTAGGAACATTAAGAGATTGGCAAAAACAAATCCCTAGTTTTATTGATTGGCAAATCCAGAGAGAGAATGAAGGATGGCGCTATCACGATGCCGAGCTACCGATTGGCTTTACATTAAGTTTGATTGACCCTGATGGGGTACAAAGAGATATCCGCATTGCGGGGCGTGCCGATCGATTTGATATTCATGAATCTGACACTACGGCAGCAGCAGTGATTGACTATAAAAATCAGAAAATGAAAAAAATTGTGGACCGCTCTGAGAATATCTTGGATGACCCACAGCTTTTAATCTATGCTCGCGCTGCCAATGAGAATGCGATTGCAGCCCACCTACCCGGGCGGACAGTAGAGGAGGCGCAGTGGGTCTCACTCAAGGCAGAGATTGATAAAGGCGAGGATAAACATATCCGGGCACATACCGTAGAGGATATGCCCAATGCAATGGCTCAATTTTCTGAGCAGATCGAGAAAGACCTCAATAGTTTGTGGGCGCGTAAGCCCATGCAAGCATTTGCACCTGATAGCGTCTGTCAGTACTGCGAAGCAAGAGGCATATGCAGGAAGGGGATGTGGTGAGCGAAGAGTTCGATTACCCCTTAGCCTGTAATCCTGAAAGATCAGTGATTGTTTCTGCCTGCGCAGGTAGTGGCAAAACTTGGCTATTGGTAGCTCGCATGATCAGGCTATTGTTAGCCGGTGCAAAACCACAAGAAATCTTAGCGCTTACTTTTACACGTAAAGCTGCGCAAGAAATGCGTGATCGTCTATACGGTTTGCTAGAAGAATTTTCTACTGCTGATGACGATACGCTCATACATGAGTTGCATATTAGGGGCCTCTCTAAAGATGAGGCCAAGAACTTGCTGCCTCAAGCACGGGCTCTGTATATCAAAGTCTTATCAAGCCCACAGGCCATCGTGATTGATACCTTCCACGGTTGGTTTGGACGCTTACTAGGCGCAGCGCCTGTGTCAGCAGAAGTTCAGCCAGGCTTTAATCTTCGAGAAGACGCCAAGCGCCTACAAGAAGAGTGCATGCAAGACTGGTGGGGCGATCTACCTGACAATCTTAAAAAACACTATGACGTGCTCCTAGCTGAGTTTGGTGCAAGCGAAACCCAAAAGTTCTTGATGGGTAATTACAGTCTCTTTAAGCAAAGAGGCGCATGGACATTTTTCCAAGAGGCTTGTAAGGCAAAAGGCATCGAAGCAATTCAATATTTAGATCAGGTCTTGCCATGCTTAAACCAGCAAAACCCACTTGAAGTATTTTGGCAACAACCCCAAACCAAAGCTAACCTAGAAATTATGTATAAGTGTTTTAGTAATGGCACACCAACTCAAATCAGCAAAGCTCCTTACCTTGAGGAAGTGATAGCGCATCATGCTGCCGCTAGATCCATTATGGATATTGCCGATAAGTTTGAAACTTATTTTTTGACGCAAACCCGAACACCATTAGCTGACATTGAAAAAACTTCTGCTCCAATACTCAAGTACCTTAATAAAGCGGGTGGAGATCCTGCGCAAATTACTGCTATTCGCAATGATTGGGTGCAGGCCTATGAAGCACTGTTTGCCTGGCAAAGCGAGCGCCTTATCCATGAACTCAATATGGCTTGGTTTGCCATGAGCCAAGCAATGCTAAGCCATATGGAAAAAGCTAAAGAGTCTATGCGTGTGCGCGACTTTGATGATTTAGAAATCGGCGTAAGCCAGTTAATGGCTAGCTCTGCTAACGCAGCTTACTTACAAGCCCGTCTAGATGCGAAGTACAAACATATTCTGATTGATGAGTTTCAAGATACCAATCCATTGCAATGGCAAATACTACGCTCCTGGTTAGATGGCTATGGTGATGATGGTTCTATGCCAAGTGTTTTTATTGTGGGTGATCCCAAGCAATCGATTTATCGTTTTCGTCGCGCTGATCCAAGACTATTTGATAGCTCCAGGGATTTTCTAGTAAATAAGTTAAATGCTGTGCCTTTGTCACAAAATAAGACACGACGCAATGCGCCTTCTATTAATGATGCGGTGAATGATGTGTTCTTAGCGAGTACTTTGCCTGAGAGTTATCAGTATTCTGAACAGACAACTGCCTGGAAGCCCATATTAGCAGGCCTTCCAGCGCAAGACTATGCGCCAAAAGGTGAAGCGCAATTGCTACCGTTGATTGAGCGAGTTGAGAAGGTGCAGCCAGAGCGAACTGGCACCGCTTTTGATAATGCCATTAAAGATATGAGTCAAACGATGGACGTTCAACAGCGCTATGAAGAAGGCAAGCAAGTTAGTCGCATGATTCATGATGTGATCGCGACACGCCAAGTGATGGATAAAAAAGATGGCAAGGAGTATTGGCGTCCTGCGAGAGCAAGTGATTTCATCTTATTAGTCAAGCGCCGTCAATATTTACCGCAATTTGAGAGAGCTTTACGAGAAGCAGGCCTGGCTTATGACAGCTCACGCTTAGGTGGCCTTCTTAATACTCTAGAGATTGATGACTTGATTGCCTTGCTTACAGTCTTGGTATCGCCACGACATGATTTACCATTGGCTCAGGTATTGCGTAGTCCCATATTTAGTTTTACTGAAGCGCAGATGCAATCGCTCAGCATGAGTATTGTTGGTAATGAAGGCTATCGCTCTTGGTGGGATGCCTTACAAGCAAGCCAAGACCCTGGGATTCAGAGGGCAGCAAGGTATTTAGAGCATTGGCGTGCTTTAGGTGAGGCACTGCCAGTCCATGACTTACTGGATTTGATTTATCACGAGAGTAATTTGCGAGTGAGTTATGCCATTGCTGCTCAAAACCTGGCGCGTGCGCAAGTCTTAGCAAATCTGGATGCCTTCTTAGAGCTGGCCTTAAATCAAGATGGTGGTCGCTATCCAAGTCTTAGTCGTTTCATTGATGATATGAATGCGATGCGTCGTGGCGATGATGATGAGACACCAGATGAGGGTGACGTAGAGGCAGAAGCGGATAGCAATGAAGATATTGGTGAGCTAGATGAGCAGGCTGAGATGTCAGAAGAAGATCGTCATAAGCGTGTACGTTTAATGACGATCCATGGAGCCAAAGGATTAGAGTCACCGTTTGTCATCATGCTCGATGCTAATAATACTGAGTGGCGGGCACCACATCGAGGTGTTCTACTGGATTGGTCTCCAGAGCATGCTAGCCCAAGCCATCTTTCTCTATATACCGGTAAGACATTGACTGGTGAGCGTAGTACTATTTTCAAAAAAGAAAATGAAGTTAGTCAGAATGAAAATTGGAATTTACTGTACGTTGCAATGACCAGAGCCAAGCAGGGCTTATGGCTTAGCGGCGTTCAAAGCAGAACTAAAACAGGAGTTAATGAGCGCTCCTGGTATGGCAGAGCCCTAGCTGCGGGGATGCCAATTTTAGATATTCATACTCTTGGCCTTGAGGATTCCCTCCAAAAACAGGATGAGATCAAGGTAGATTTAGGCAGCATGCCATTTAAGATCGATCACTTTGAGATCGCATGGGATCAAGCAAAGACAGATTACCAAGACTCGATTTTTAAGATTGAGAGTGGAGCGCTAGCCAAGGAGCTTGCAGCAAAGTCCTCAGAGCAGACAAAAGAAGAGCCCGACCCAGAAATTTTGGAAGAGGGTACAAACTTTCATAAGCTTCTTGAGTTCCTCACTGCAGACTCAAATAATCCAGATAAACCATCTATGCCAAATGAGCAAGAAGTAATGAATTGGCTTGGAGTGGATCAAGCGCATGCCCAAAAGCTGATTACTCGAACCAAAGCAGTATTAGAAGCGCCAGAATTGAAGCGCTATCTCTCTTCAGGGCAATGGATTGCCGCTTGGAATGAGCTGGATATAACTAGCGAAGAGGGTAAGAGTTACCGCATGGATCGCCTGGTCGAGTTGGATGACCATTTGGCCATCATTGATTACAAGCTCACCATCCCAGAACCTAACAGCGAGAAGTATGAAAAATACCGCAAGCAGCTACAGGGCTACCAGGCTGAGCTCACACGCATCCGAAAAGACAAACCTAATAAGGCTTACTTAATTTCCTCCAAAGGCGAGATGGTAGAGGTGAAGTAGGGCGTTAAGCGGCAACCTTGAATTTGTTATTAATCAGAGACATCTTTATCTACTCTCAAGGTAACTTGTTCTTTAGCTCCGCTACCTAAAGGTCTGCCGCGACCACGAACTAGCGTAGGCCTGACTCTCTCCCACTCTTCATCCGTGAATGGAATACTGTCGGGATCTGCCATTGCTGCTTTTGTAATAGCAGCATCCTCTTCAGCGGTCAGTCTAATTAATTTCTTCTTCATCTCACGGTTGTTTACTTTCCTTAAGCTTGCCTATGGGTATGTTAATTACGTTAGACCGTTATATTAATGAATGAATATAACTACAAAAATTAAGGGAATTCACTTAAAAGGATTGCCCAGCCCCCTTG
>JBAXVK010000003.1:0-112621 GCA_037129175.1 Polynucleobacter sp.
GTACATTAGTCAATATTGTATTTACAGCTTGATCAACTCCAATAGGCTTCCAAACAGGCTCGATCAAGCTTTTGCCCTGCCAGTCTAACCAAATTCTCTCAATGGCCATGGTAATACCTTGAGAATCGCCATCAGAGCTTAAATATGCGCCTCTATCTAGAAGCATTTGATCTAACTGCGGATTACGATGCGTAATTCCCCAGATGGGACGTCCCGTCCATAGGTAATCATAGAACTTTGAAGGAATGTACTCAGCACACCATTCGTCATCGCCATGCAATAAAATTAATACATCAGCCTCTTGCATCTTTTCAACAACTCGCTCACGTCCAGATTTCCCAGTCGTGGGATCTTTCTCTAAGCGGCCATGGGCTAACAAAACATCAGAGAAGCCTAATTGATTCACTGCATCAATCGATAGAGAATCTAACGGGGCTCCGTATGCATGTATCTGAATACATTTTCGAGCATCTGGATACTTTGCAAATAATGGAACTAAAGCCTTCAAAATCGTTGAGAGAGAACGATTATTAGCTAATGAGCCAAAGTGGCATAAATTAAGTTGCGACCCATATTGATGAGCTTGGCTTGCAGTAAGGCCGCCTGGAGGTTCTGCCCCCGGTGTTACTACAAACCCTTGGGCATTATTAGGTGTATTGAGATTAGGATTACGAACTTTTGCATAGTGCAGCGCCCCATCCGTAAACCACCAGACCTTATCTGAAAAACGAGTGAGTTGACTCTCTAAATAATGTCTAAAGCGTGCGTCACGATTCTTAGGCCTTTCTAAGCCTTGATCATTTGGATCTTTACGTATCACTAGTGGATCATGCACTTCAGAAATGAGTTCAATTCCGGTCGCTTTTTTGAGCCATATCCCAGCTAAATGGGCGGACCAAGCGCTACCAACAGAGAACACCACATCGACCTTACCTGCACGAATCATTCTCCAACCATGAAAAAAGGCTGGCAGAGCCCAAGACCATTGACTGGAATAACCGAGCACTAACTTTTCAATTGCAATCAGCGGAGCAAGTAAGATAGAAACAGTTCTGGTAGCTAATTTATAAAACCATCCGCGCCCATAGTGATTTGCTACCCAATGACGAAAGTCGAAGCGAAAGCCTGACGGTCCCCAGGCTATGAATTGATCATGTACAAAACGTTGATCTTTAATACCAGTGATTGCACTAAATACAATTGGCTCTACACCTGCTTCAAGTAAATAAGGGATCTTGTCGGTGATGGTTAAGCTAGCGGCACGCCCATCCATATTAAATGCATGGGTCAAAATCAGCCAACGTTTTTTTTGGGTAACTGCAGGCAGTTGTATCGTCATTGAGTATGCCTAATTAATTACCAGCAATAATTGACATTACAGCCATACGCACGGCGATTCCAAAAGTTACTTGGTTCAAGATAACAGATTGAGGGCCATCAGCAACAGCTGAATCGATTTCAACCCCACGGTTCATGGGGCCAGGATGCATCACGATGGCATCTGCTTTTGCCAAAGAAAGTCGTGCGGGGTTTAAGCCAAATTGCTTGAAAAATGCGTCACCCTCTGGAACCTGACCAGCCTCCATGCGCTCCTTCTGAATGCGTAGGGTCATCACAATATCAACATCTTTGAGTCCCTCTTCCATACTGTGAAATACCTTAACACCTAGCATATCCAAATCGCTTGGCAGCAAACTTTCGGGGCCAATCACACGAATATCTTCACAACCTAGCGTGGTGAGAGCATGAATATTGGATTTAGCGACGCGGCTATGCACAATATCGCCAACAATAGCGACCCTCAAGCCTTTAAAGTTCTGCTTAAAGTGGCGCATCGTATACATATCTAGCAATCCTTGAGTAGGGTGCTGATTACTGCCATCACCCGCATTAACAACGTGCACATGCGCAGGGACATGATTTGCGATTTCAATCGGCGCTTTAGAAACACTGTGTCGCACAACAAAGATGTCTGCCTGCATCGCCACCAAGTTATCAATCGTATCTAAAAGACTTTCACCTTTAGCGGTTGATGAAGTAGAGATATCTAAATTAATAACATCTGCAGATAAGCGTTTTGCAGCGATCTCAAAAGTGGTGCGCGTGCGAGTTGAATTCTCAAAGAAAAGGTTAAATACGCTCTTACCCCGCAACAACGGGACTTTTTTCACTTCCCGTGATGGATCGGTAATGCTGACAAACTGTTTTGCAGTATCCAGAATATGGAGAATTTGCTCTTTCGGCAGCCCCTCTAATGTCAGAAGATGGGTTAACTCACCGGCTGAATTAAATTGATTGACTGAGTTCATTATTCACGCTCCTCAAGCTGAAAGCTGAACCTACCAGCACCATCTTTCTCTAAAACTAAGATTTTTTGATCAGGAACTTTAATTGCTTCACCTACAAAATTTGCGCTGATAGGTAATTCACGTTTACCGCGATCAGCCAAGACCATCAATTCGACTTGTGCAGGCCGACCAAAATCGAATAATTCATTTAAAGCCGCCCTCACTGTTCTTCCAGTAAACAAAACATCATCAATCAAGATAATGTTTGCTCCATTAACATCAAAAGGCAGCTTAGTAGGCATGGTGCTCGACGTTCTTAAAGCAGTCATCCCTTTTTCTGCGTAGTCATCCCGATGAAAGGCTACATTAATCACGCCATAGTGAGGTAACCCCAAATCTTGGGCTAAACGCTCAGCAATCCATGCGCCACCCATAGCCAGGCCAGCAAGCTCAAAAGGTCCGTATTGCAACCTGCTGCGCAGATTTTCTAGTAATTTTTGATATAAGGATTCAGCGTTCATTCTTTAGCCCTGATACTGATTGATATTCTGCAAAATATTGCTCCAAAATGAGCGCAGCAGAATGCGCATCTAGATTGTCGTGCATCTGAGGATCGCCCTCCAAAACTGCTGATGTGTAGCGCTCATCTACCCAACTGACGGGCAAATTGAAGCGCCCGTGTAGCTGATTACCAAAACGCTTGGCTTTGGCGGTCATTTCATGCTCAGAACCGTCAGGATGGGTTGGGAGCCCCACTATGATCTGATCTGGCTGCCACTCTTTCATAAGGTTTCCAAGCTCCTGAAAGAGCGCATCTGCATTAGCGGCTGCTATGGTCTTTAATGCCTGACTTACCCTTGTCTCTGTATTACCCACCGCCACGCCAACCCGACGCGTTCCATAATCAAAAGCCAGTATTGTCATCGGCCTCTTGATTGAATTAGGCATGCCCTGCCTCTCCGGACAGATGCGAGGGATCAAAGCCCAAATGACTCATTGCTTTTTCATAGCGCTGACTCGAGGGGGTATCAAAAATAATCTCGCCCATCTGCTGACGCGAAAGAGGAACATTCATCCATCCATTCAATGTAATCTCCTCTTCGAGCTGGCCAGCACTCCAACCGGCATAGCCTAAAGTCATCAAAAACTTACGGGGCCCATTGCCAATAGCTAGGGCTTCTAAAACATCCTTGGAGGTTGTCATTGTTAAGCCGCCAGGAATAATTAATGAAGAGCTATAAGGTGGGCTAGAGTGAGATTCATGCAACACGAAACCTCGCTCTACTTGAACTGGGCCGCCGAAATACACAGGCTGCTCCAATAAAGGAGCAATTTCTAGCTTAAGTTCAATCTTGTCAAACAAAGTTGCGAGATCTAATTCAGTTGGCCGGTTCACAACTAAACCCATTGCACCTCTCTCAGTATGCTCAAAAAGATAGATAACAGATCGTGAAAAATTAGGATCGACCATGCCTGGCATGGCAACTAGAAATTGATTTGCTAAATGGGTGGCAGAAAAAGAAATTGAAGGCTCTGACACGGACGCTGGGTCTGAAGCAGGGGGTGCTTTTTTGGCCGAAGTCATATGAGCCTATTTTACAGAATATCTAGATTTTTCCAGTGATCCAGTAAGCAAAAAGACCAATTATTTCGTGGGCTAGCTTATTCCAGTTTTGAGCCCCATCCACTAAATCAAATGCAGTCCACTGAAGACTATTAGCTGTTTGGTAATCCACCGGCACAGGAATGACATTTAGGCCCTGCTTTTGAAAAATCTTGACCGATCGGTACATGTGGCTCGCTGTGGTAACTAAAAGCCATGGTTTTGCAGGCCTACCCTTTTCGAGTTCCACAATCATGGGTTTGATGAAAACTGCATTCTCATAGGTATTGCGAGACTGATTTTCGTAATACCCATCTCTACTAGCTAAACCCTGTTCTTGGATGAGTTGTTTAAATGCATCAGCTTCAGATACGCCTCTGGGTGTAATGCGCCCAGAAAATCCACTAAAGATAAAAGGCAAATCAGGATATTTTCTAATGAGCTGAAAAGCCTTAGTCACTCGTTCAGCAGATGAGTAAATGGATATCTCGCCACGATCTAAGGCAATTTCTCCCCCCTCAATTGCGCCACCTAAAATAATGATCCCACCAATCTCATTTTCTGATAATTTTGCAATATCCATTTTTGGAATCGCATTCTCAAGCGATCTGAGAAAAACTTCAGATGTAGGTAACCATCCAATAATGAGTAAGTCCAAAAGTGCAAAGACTAAAAACCGTTTGCAAAGATGGGGTTTTCTTAAGCTTAAAAAGAGCAAGCCAAAGAAAATAAAAATAATGACCCAGTTCAGGGGTTCAATGCAAAACTGCACCGTCTTCGAGAGAATAAAAAAGATCGTATCCATCATTACTATCGATCTTAACCTGCTTGGCTACCCCCCCTTCAGCGGACTCCTCAAATTAGCCCTAATATAGGGGCTATGCAAAAAGCTCTGGTTTGGCTCCGTCGCGATCTTCGCCTTTATGACAATACCGCACTTTCCCATGCCCTGAAAGAGTCCGAGAAGGTTTGGCTCGCCTTCATTTTTGATATTGAGATTCTTAAACCTCTTATTCAGGGTGAGTTGGATGCTAAAGGCTTAAAGCATGACCGACGTGTTGACTTTATTTGGCAAGGCCTAAAACAAATAGATGAGGAACTGCGTACTTTGGGTGGTGGCCTGATCGTTCGCTTTGGCAAGCCTATTGAATGTATTCCACAGATTGCTAAGGAACTTGGCGTTGATACCGTATTTACTAATCACGACTATGAGCCATCCGCCATTTCAAGAGATGGCTCCGTTAAATCTCTCTTAGAGAAAATCGGTATTCAGTTTGAAGACTTTAAAGATCAAGTCATTTTTGAGAAGAAAGAAATTCTCACCAACTCAAATACTGTCTTTTCTATCTTTACGCCCTACAAAAACAATTGGCTCAAAACGCTGCAAGAAAAAGATTTAGCTGCATATGAATGCAAACCTAAGTCCGGTCAATTTGCCGCTATTCCCAAAAAGCTAGATGCCACATTCCCCTCTTTGGAATCTATGGGTTTTTGCGCCACTGGCATTGAGACCTATTTGCCGCCAGGCTCTGAAGGTGGGCAAGCGTTTCTAGAAGACTTCTTGTCCCGCATTGATCAATACCAAATCGGCAGAGACTTTCCTGCAATTAAAGGGGTCAGTTACTTATCAACCCATTTACGCTTTGGAATGCTTTCGATTAGAGGTTTAGTCCGCGAAGCGCATCGTCGCATGCTAGGTGGCAGCATGGGTGCGACGATCTGGTTAAGTGAACTGATTTGGCGTGATTTTTATTTCATGATTTTAGCCAATCACCCAAAGCTAGCCAAAGGTGTTTCCTTCAAACCAGACTATGACAACATTGCCTGGGAAAGCGGCGCTAATGCCAAGAAACTCTTTGCAGCTTGGTGTGAAGGAAAAACGGGTTACCCACTGATCGACGCAGCAATGCATCAACTAAATCAAAGTGGCTATATGCACAATCGTCTGCGCATGGTGGTAGCTAGCTTTCTCACTAAAGATCTGGGTATTGACTGGCGCTGGGGTGAAGCCTATTTTGCCCAGCACCTCAACGACTTTGAACTCTCGTCTAATAATGGAGGTTGGCAATGGGCATCTTCATCAGGCTGCGATGCTCAACCTTATTTCCGCATTTTTAATCCGATTACTCAATCTGAAAAATTTGATTCTGAGGGTAAATTTATCAGGCGCTATCTGCCACAACTTGAAAAGCTCTCGAAAAAATCGATTCATGCCCCGTGGGAATCTGGCCATCTTGAACTTGAGGCTGCTGGTATAGTGCTAGGCAGAGACTATCCAATGCCCATTGTTGATCACGATGAGGCTCGTAAGAAAACTTTGGTGCGTTATAGCGTGGTCAAAAAAGTCAACTCGTAAGTGCCTAGCTTCGCTTTTCCACTAAGATAGGGTATGAGCAAAATCTATGCTGTTGGCGACGTTCAAGGATGTAGCCCCTCACTCAAAGCCTTATTAAAAAAGCTTCCTACAAAATCTAATCTGATTTTTTTAGGAGATTTAGTGAACCGCGGCCCTGATTCGCTTGGCGCCTTAAGGAAACTCAAATCCCTACAAGAGTCTGGCCGGGCAGAATGCATCTTAGGTAATCACGACCTGCACTTATTGGCTATTGATGCTGGGCTACGCAAGGCCAAAGGTTTAGATACGATAGATGCCATCTTAAAAGCGCCTGATCGCAAAGAGCTCATCGATTGGATACGCAATCGCCCCATGGCACTCAGTAATGGCAAGGTGCTTACAGTGCATGCTGGCGTGCTACCCCAGTGGGACTTGCAGCAAACCATTGAATGTGCACAAGAAGTTGAGAAGGCTCTACGCAGCAAATCCTATAAACAATTTTTAGCCAATATGTATGGCAATACTCCAAACAAATGGAGTAATTCATTAAAAGGTTATGAGCGTTTACGACTCATCACTAACACGCTTACCCGCATGCGTTTTTGCACACCAAACGGACAGATGGAGTTTGAAAGCAAAGAGGGCTTGGAGAATGGCCCCAAAGGCTACATCCCTTGGTTTAAGGCGCCTAAACGCAAAACCGCAGATACCCTAATTTACTTTGGTCATTGGTCTACATTAGGCCTACTAAGGCATAATAATGTCATTGGCTTAGACACTGGTTGCGTGTGGGGTGGCAAATTAACAGCCTTAGAAATTGCCAATACTAATAAAGATTCAAAAAGTCTTGGGATGATTCAAGTGGATGGCTATGACCATCCGCTCAGAATGTAATTACTGCATCAATGAAGCGTTGACAATTTATAGTTTTTTAAATGAGCTCTCAGCTGCAGCAATGATGGCATTAACTACTTCATTGTCATGTGTAATTGAGGTAAATCCAGCCTCGTAAGCTGATGGGGCAAGATACACACCCTCTTCTAACATGAGATGGAAGAATTTCTTAAACGCTTCGATGTCAGATTGAGTCACTGCTTCATAAGAAGTCGGAATCTGGCTAGTAAAGTAAAAGCCGAACATGCCGCCCACGCTATCGACTGCAAATGGAATATTGGCTTTCTCTGCAGCCTGCTTTAGACCTCTCATTAACTTTTCAGTTTGACCAGTGAGGCACTCATAGAAGCCTGCTCGAGAAATAATCTCTAAAGTCTTAAGACCTGCCGCCACTGCTACTGGATTGCCAGACAAGGTACCCGCTTGGTAGACGCTACCCAAAGGGGCGAGCTTGGACATGATTTCTTTTTTGCCGCCAAAAGCGGCCATCGGCATGCCACCACCCATCACCTTACCTAAGCAAGTAAGGTCAGGAGTAATGCCTTGCAGCGACTGAGCGCCACCTAAAGCAACCCTAAAGCCAGTCATTACTTCGTCATAAATTAAAACACTACCGTACTTGCTAGTGAGATTGCGAATCACTGATAAAAATTCTGTTGAGGGCTTAATCAAATTCATATTGCCAGCAATGGGCTCTATGATTACAGCTGCAATCTGATCACCCTGCTTTTTGAATACCTCTTCAATTGCGGCAACATCGTTATATGGCAACACTAATGTGTGCTTCACCAAATCTTGCGGAACGCCACCAGAAGACGGGGCATTTTGCGTCGAATCAGCGAAGGTCAACAAGCCAGAGCCTGCTTTTACTAAAAGACTATCTGCATGGCCGTGATAGCAACCTTCGAACTTGATAATTAAGTCCCGACCGGTATAGCCACGCGCAAGGCGCAGAGCACTCATCGTTGCCTCAGTACCACTTGAGACCATACGCACTTGCTCAACGCTAGGCATTAAGGCGCAGATACGCTCTGCAAGCTCAATCTCCCCTTCTGTTGGAGCACCGTAACTAAAACTCGTTTCTGCAGCTTTTTGAACTGCTTCTACTACCTCTGGATTTGCATGGCCAACAATCATGGGGCCCCAAGACATAATCAAATCGATATAACGCTTGTTCTCTGCATCCCAAAAGTAAGGCCCCTTGGCTTTAGTAATAAAGCGGGGTGTACCGCCTACCTGACGAAAAGCCCGTACTGGAGAGTTCACGCCCCCAGGTATCGTTTTTTGGGCTCGCTCAAATAAAACTTCGTTTTTGTCTACTTTTGCCACGATCAATTCCTAATTAAATCGCCATCATTTCAAAATCCTCTTTACGAGCGCCACATTCTGGGCATGACCAATTCATCGGCACATCTTTCCAGAGAGTGCCTGGAGCAATGCCCTCGTCAGGCAAGCCAGTAGCCTCATCGTAGACCCATCCACAGATGAGGCACATATACGTTTTAAATTCCATTTACTGACTCTCCGCTCTATTTCTACATTAATCACTTTATTCTAAAGCACCTAGTTTTCGCTTGAAGAGGGGCGCTTTGCATGCATCTCAAATTTAAACAAACGGCATTCGAGTGGGCCATTAAATAATGGGGTGCGCTTAGATTCCTTAATACGCAATTGTCCTGGCAAAGCCATATCGGCAGTCAATACAAAGACATTCCATCCACCAAAAGTATCTTTCAGGTGTTGACCAAATTGACGCAAGAATTCCACAAACTTAGGGTCTTGCTCTTCCTGGGCTTGAAGTTTTTTCAAAGACTCACGACTAGAGCGCTTGGCACTTTGACGGCCTGTTTCTAAATTCATCTCAAATCGATTTTCTGGCTCAGCAGCATAGTCAGCATCACCTTCGTCACTGGCGTCACGATCTTGACCGCCTCCTCTGCCGCCTTTAATGACAAGACGCTCACCATAAGGTGGGTTTAATAACATCACGCCTTCTTTAGTGTTAGTTGGGGGTTTACTTGCCAGAGCGTCGACTTGGCGTACAAGTGGTTGTTCTGGTAACTGCGCTCTCTGCCAATTACCTCTAAACATAGAGACTAATTTTTCATTAATATCTCCACCACTAATTCTTAAGGAATCTACATCAGGATATTGCTTACGCTTTTCTAGCATCTGTGCAAGCGAGGCTTCTTTTAAATTACTCCAACGCTTTTGTTCTGCAGTCTCCTGAAATGGCTTGAGTCTTTGAAAACCAAAACCATTTGCAGACGTTACTAAGGGGCGATAGGCCAATCTACTAGGTTTAGTATCATCGCCATACATTCCAGCCCTGATCGCTCCCGGCGGAATAGATAAAGCAATCTGAGCAGCCTCGATCAAAAAGGTGCCACTGCCACACATTGGATCAAACAAAGACTGTCCTGGCTGCCATCCGGTGATCGATAAAATACCTGCGGCGAGATTCTCCTTAAGGGGTGCATCGCCTTTTTCATCACGCCAACCACGCTTGAAGAGCGCTTCACCAGAAGTATCTAAATAGATCGTAATTTGAGTCGCAGTTAAATGGGCTTGCACCCGCACATCTGGAAACGCTGTATCAATACTGGGGCGATCACCGGTAACATCGCGCAAGCGATCTACGATGGCATCTTTAATCTTTAGAGTGGCAAAGTTCAAACTCTTCAGTGGAGATCGATGAGCAGTCACATCAACACGTAATGTCTGCTGAGAAGTAAACCAATCTTCCCAGGCTAAGCCGCTTGCTAATTTATAAAGGTCTTCTTCTTGCCGATAAGGGGCTTGCGCCATCTGTAATAGCACGCGACTAGCAATTCTGGAATGCAAATTCAGAGCCATTGCTGCCGAAATCGGAGCGGCAAGACCAATGCCACCGGTTGGGCTGGTCGGGGCTGGATCAATCACCCAAGTCCCCAAAGCTTTAGAATCGGGACGCTGAGCAATCTCTGCGAGCTCCTGAGCAAGCGGTACTTCTAAACCGCCTGGACAAACAACAAAAAATCTCATGGGGCTAACAGTCTAAAAAGAGTAATAAAAAATACAGGGGTCGAAATGTTCAGTCGCACTTAGGGTTTAAAAATAACTAGAGCAACAATGACTACCAGCAGAATTACTGGCACTTCGTTAAACCAGCGATACCAAATACCTGACTTTGTATTTACGCCGGCACGAAACTTCTTGAGCAAGCTATAGCAAATGTGGTGGTAAGCAATGAGCAAAAGAACAAAAAATAACTTAGCGTGCATCCAGATATCGCCTGCGCCAACACCAAAGTAAAGCCAAAGTGTTAACCCAAGCAATAGAGCCGGTACAGCCAAGATAGTCATAAAGCGGTAGAGACGATCAGCCATCCCCAAAAGACGCGCATAAGCATCCGGATTTTTCTCATCAGCCAAGTTCACAAAGATACGAGGCAAATAAAATAAGCCCGCAAACCATGAAGTAATCAAGACGATATGGAAAGTTTTAATCCAGAGGTAAGAATTCGTCATATTTTTTAACTACGAATTTCGCCATGACCCATGACGATGTATTTCAGCGAGGTCAAGCCATCCAACCCAACTGGACCACGGGCATGCAACTTATCATTAGAAATACCAATCTCTGCACCCAAGCCATATTCAAAGCCATCGGCAAAACGAGTACTAGCATTCACCATCACACTTGCACTATCTACTTCACGCAAGAAACGATCTGCCTGAGCCTTATTATTGGTAATAATCGCGTCAGTATGCTTACTGCCATAGTGCTCAATATGATTCATGGCCTCGTCGATATCTGCCACTGTCTTAATAGATAGAATTGGGGCTAAATATTCTGTATACCAATCTTCTTCTGTGGCATCGACTAGATCCTTAAACCCATTTGACTCAAGCGTTTTACGAGTCAAGCTATCTACTCTTAATTCCACACCTTTATCTTGGTAGATCTTGCAAAGTGTTGGCAATACTTTTTGCGCAACATCTTGGTTTACCAAAAGCGTTTCCATCGCATTGCAAGGTGCATAACGCTGAGTTTTGGCGTTATCACAGACCTTGATCGCCATCGCAATATCAGCATCGGCATCAATATAGGTATGGCAGATGCCATCTAGATGCTTAATCATTGGCACGCGTGCTTCGGCCATTAGTAAGGCAATTAAACTCTTGCCGCCTCGTGGAACGATGACATCAATATATTGGGTCATGGTGATCATTTCACCTACAGCACTTCGGTCTGTCGTAGTGACAACCTGCACAGCATCCTTAGGTAGACCGGCTGCAGCCAAGCCCTCTTGAATCATTTGCGCCAATAAAGTATTGGAATCAATTGCTTCTGAACCACCGCGCAGAATTACGGCATTGCCTGATTTCAGACAAAGTGCTGCCGCATCAATTGTGACGTTTGGCCGTGACTCATAGATGATGCCGATCACGCCCAGCGGAACGCGCATTTGACTAATCTCAATACCAGATGCCTGCTTTTGAAAAGCAGAAATCTTTCCAATGGGGTCATCCAAAGAAACAATTTGTTCGAGACCTAAAGCCATAGTTTCGATTGTCTTAGGGGTCATCGTCAAACGATCCACAAAAGCAGCATCTTGACCATTTGCTTTTGCACGTTCTACATCTATCAGATTGACCTTCTGAATCTCACCTGCTTTTTGACGAATAAGCTTAGCAATATGTAAGAGCGCTTGATTCTTTTGCTCTGATGATGAACGTGCCATTGCACTCGATGCACTGCGTGCTCGCTTGCCAATGTCTTGCATCATCTCTTGAATATTTAAACTCATCGCTGCACTCATATTCCTATTTTTCTAAACCATTACCGTAATAAATTTCCAAGCAAGCGTAAACCATCCCATGGATCTGCCGGCAACTCTGCCGCATGTAAACCCTTCGACTGCCGATCTAAACCTGCAGCAACCTGCATTGCCCTGCGTAGCTTGGGCGCTTGTACCCTTCTAATAGCACCTGGGTATAAACGCTCTTTGTTACCCCAAATTCGATTAGCTCGCATGAGTTGTTGAACAGATTCACCGGCATCACTTGCAGCCTTCAGTTTAGATAGTAGCCGAAGCTCTTCAGTTACGCTCCATAAAATTAATACCAAAGGCTCACCCTCGCCTTTTAAGCCATCTAGCATACGATTTAACCTTGGTAAATCGCCAGCAAGCATTGCTTCGGTTAATTCAAAAACGTTATAGCGTGCTACCTTCAAAATGGAAGAGCGAATTTGCTCTTCAGTTAATTTACCAGCGGGATATAACAAGCCTAATTTCAATATTTCTTGATGGGCAGCGATCAGATTGCCCTCAATCTGATCGGCAATAAACTCTAAAGCACGCTGACCCTCAGGTCCAGCCTCGACTTCTTGTGCTTGTCTCTTCAGCCGACCAGCAATCCATTGCGGTAAAAGACTACGATCCAAGGTATCGACCTGAATAGCCATACCAGCATCATCTAAAGCACTAAACCAAGCTGATGTCTTAGTTTTTGTATCCAATCTTGGTAACACAATGCAAAATACCGTATCAGGCCCATCTGCACTATCTTGCTGAGAGGCTATTTGTGCTGCAAATTGTTTTAAGGCATCCGCTCCATCGCGACCAGGCTTACCGGTTGGTATGCGTAACTCTACCCATCTCTTATCGCTAAACAAGGACATCGTTTGGCCAGCATTCATGAGGCTACCCCAGTCAAACCCGCGTTCTTGCACCATCACTTCACGATCAGTGAAGCCTAATTTTTTAGCAGTTGAACGCAATTGATCCATGGCTTCCATCATTAATAATGGTTCGTCACCACTAAAAACGTAGAGCGGCAACATAGCGCCACCAGAACTTAGTAATTTGAAGTGCGCTTGCAAGGCATCAACTTTGACCATGCGTGTTCTATAGCTATCTCTAGAAAGATCTTGCTTGTGGATTTTTAGCCGCAGCAGAAATACGACGTAAAATCTGCAAAGCTAAGTCTTTACGCATCAATGTTAAAAATTGCTGCTGCTGAACATCCGTTGCCAAAACAGTGGGGTTTGAGTAATCCATATCCCTAGTGATATAGACTTCACTCTCAGGAACAATATCTGCACCAGCAATGTCATAAGCTCTAAATGTGACACGAGTAGTCAGTCGATAAGCAGAAATTTGACCGTTAGAGGTGTAAGCTAAAATTTCTCGGCCGTTAATTTCATTATTGATCTCCAAAATTAAATCTGCGTCTTTAGGATTAATAGCAATCTTGACATCAGTACCCGTCAAAATTGCGACTTGCAAATCAGCGCGCAATGGAGGTGATGGATTACCTGTAATTGCAA
The DNA here is from genome assembly GCA_037129175.1 of Polynucleobacter sp. Classification (GTDB taxonomy): domain Bacteria; phylum Pseudomonadota; class Gammaproteobacteria; order Burkholderiales; family Burkholderiaceae; genus Polynucleobacter. Next base: position 13,436 of record JBAXVK010000003.1, read on the forward strand.
TAACCTTAAAGGGTAAATCCGCTACTCCACGCATGCGATAGCCACAGGCAATTAATCCGCCCAATGGCGTTGTAGCCATGACACCCAGCAATATTCGTCGAAAGTGATTTACGCTCATCTATTTGCTTTCCTTTAGGCCACAATATTGACTAGGCGACCTGGAACAACAATCACCTTCTTGGGTGGGCCACCATTTAGAGCCTTAGTTGCAGGCTCACTTTGCAATGCCAAAGCCTCGATTTGCTCTTTACTAGCATCTGCCGGAACACGAATATCACCACGTAACTTACCATTAATTTGCAACATTAGAGTGATTTCAGTTTGAACTAGCGCAGCTTCATCAACCACAGGCCAAGGTGCATCTAGAAGTGGTCCAAAGGTCTTTACGTAACCCATGTCTTTCCAGAGCACATGAGTTAAATGAGGAACTACAGGGTATAGAATTCGCAACAAAATACTTAAGCACTCACGCAATACTGAAGCGCTAATCGCAGTATCTTGGCCCAACTTGATTGGCTCAAGTACATTTAGCATCTTCATGGCCGCAGAAACTACTGTGTTGTATTGGCGGCGTTGATAGTCAAAATTAGCCTGCTTCAAAATAGTCTGGACCTCACGACGCAACTCTTTATCAGCATCACTCACATTTTTAGGCACAGAATCTTGTGCATCATAAACAGCATTAGCCTGACTACTCGAGTAGATCCAAACACGGCGCAAGAAGCGTGAAGCACCATCAACACCAGCACCAGACCATTCCAACTGCTGCTCAGGTGGCGCTGCAAACATGACAAATAAACGTGCAGTATCAGCACCATACTCATCTATCAAAGCCTGGGGATCAACCCCATTGTTCTTACTCTTAGCCATCTTCTCAACACCGCCGACAACTATGGGAGTGTTTGATACGTCACCTTTTAACTTGGCACCTTTTGGTCGGCCTTTTTCATCAAGATCTAACTCAACATCTAAAGGATTGAGCCAAGTTTTCTTACCAGAGGCATCTTCAGAGTAATACGTCTCATTCAGAACCATGCCTTGAGTCAATAAATTCTGGAATGGCTCATCAAAAGTGATGAGATTAAGGTCACGCATGACCTTCGTCCAAAAACGCGCATAGAGTAAATGCAAAATAGCATGCTCAATGCCGCCAATGTATTGATCCATCGGCATCCAATACTCATTCCGCGCATCCACCATCGTTTTGGCATTGGGGCCGCTATAACGCATGAAGTACCAAGACGAATCCACAAAGGTATCCATAGTGTCAGTTTCACGGCGTGCGGGCTTGCCACAGCTGGGGCACTTCACATTCAGAAAATCTGCACGCTTATTTAATGGATTGCCACTTCCATCTGGAACGCAATCTTCTGGAAGTACTACTGGTAGATCAGATTCAGGAACTGGCACAGCGCCACAACCTGGATTTGTATCGTCACCGCAATGAATAATCGGTATTGGAGTTCCCCAATAACGCTGACGAGAAATACCCCAATCACGTAAACGATAGGTAGTCTTGATTTCACCAATGCCTAGCTTTTCCAAATCTCTAGCCACAGCGCTGACGGCCTCCTCATGCGAAAGACCATCGTATTGATCACTATTGAAACAAACTACACCTTCTTTTTGAGCGTACCAATCTTCCCAGCGACTTGCATTAAAAATGGGTGACTCGCCTTTGAGCGCAATCACTTGTTTAATTGCTAGGCCGTATTTGTTCGCAAAAGCAAAATCACGCTCATCGTGTGCAGGCACACCCATCACAGCGCCATCGCCATAAGACATCAGTACATAATTACCAACCCAAACAGGCACAGGCTCATGAGTTAAAGGATGCGTAACATAAAGGCCTGTGAACATCCCCTCTTTTTCTTGAGTGGCTAGGTCAGCCTCAATCACACTACCCGTTTTACACTTCTCAATAAAGGCAGCTAGCGCTGGATTATCGGAGGCTGCTTTAGCTGCCAAAGGATGCTCTGCAGCCACGGCGCAAAATGTGACGCCCATGATGGTGTCAGCTCGAGTCGTGAAGACATACAAAAGGCCATCTTGAATAAACTTGCCATGTTCATCAGCGATTTCATGTTTAAAGGCAAAACGCACGCCATGGCTTTTACCAATCCAATTCTGTTGCATGGTTTTGACACGCTCAGGCCAGCCTAAATCATCCAAACCAGAAAGTAATTGCTCTGCATATGCAGTAATGTTGAAGTAATAACCAGGGATTTCGCGTTTCTCAACCAATGCGCCAGAGCGCCAGCCACGACCATCGATTACTTGCTCATTTGCCAGCACCGTTTGATCAATCGGGTCCCAATTGACGACTTGAGTTTTGCGATAAGCAATACCCTTTTCAAGCATCTTTAAAAAGAGCCATTGGTTCCAGCGATAGTAATCAGGACTACAGGTGGCAATTTCACGTGACCAGTCGATAGCAAGACCCATCGCAACCATTTGCTTTTTCATATAGGCAATGTTGTCGTAAGTCCATTTTGCTGGCGGCACTTTATTCTGAATTGCTGCATTTTCAGCAGGCATCCCAAAGGCATCCCAACCCATTGGCATTAAAACGTTATAGCCTTGCATACGAAGTTGACGAGCCATTACATCATTAATGGTGTAGTTACGTACATGCCCCATGTGCAACTTACCAGATGGGTAAGGCAGCATAGAACAAGCATAATACTTTGGTTTTTTCTTCCCAGAGAGATCTATAGCATTCTCAGAAACTTGATAGACTTGCGCACTTTCCCAATCAGCTTGGGCTGCCGCTTCAATCTTGCGGTAGTCATAATCCTTACTCATTCAAGACAACTCTTTTCTTCTATTTTTATGGGTTAGCTGATTAGTGACGGCGGCTCTTATTTACTAAAACCTAAAACATCTTGCATGTCATACAAGCCTGAAGCTTGTGTTTGCAAGAAGCGAGCGGCTCGTAATGAGCCCTGCGCATAAGATTGGCGACTGGAGGACTTATGACTAATTTCAATCCGCTCGCCATCACCCGCGAACAGAACTGTGTGGTCGCCAACAATATCGCCACCTCGAGTGATTGCAAACCCGATTGAGCCTTCTTTACGCTCGCCAGTATGGCCTTCGCGCGCATACACAGCAAGGTCATCTAACTTTTTACCCAAGGCCTCAGAAATCACTTCGCCCATCTTGAGCGCAGTACCTGAAGGCGCATCTACTTTGTGTCGATGGTGGGCCTCAATAATTTCAATGTCATACCCTTGATTGAGCATCTTGGCCGCAGTCTCAAGCAATTTGAATGTGGCATTCACGCCGACACTCATATTGGGAGCAAAGACAATTGCTAATTTTTCGGATGCTTTCTTAAGGCTGGTAATCTGCTCACTGCTTAAACCGGTAGTGCCAATAATCATGTTGGTACCCGATTTCTCAGCAATGGCTAAATGCGCCATCGTGCCTTCAGGCCTAGTGAAGTCAATCAAAAACTCTGCGTTTGCTAAAACCTGAGCAATGTCAGCAGAAATTATTACACCTGTTTTTTTGCCCAAGAATGCACCGGCATCCTGACCCAGTTGTGGGCAAGAAGTATGTTCAAGCGCACCAACTAATTGGGCGTCAGGGGAGTTGAGCACGGCCTCAATTAACATCTTGCCCATGCGGCCAGTTGCTCCAGCGATTGCAATCTTCATCATTTGTTTCATCACTTCAAATTAAAGGTGGATAAAGCTCTCATTAGGTATTAACGTAAAAATGATTCTTACTGCTTAGTCTCTGTTGTCTGCGGAACATTCATAGCACCAGGCCCTAAAGTTTCCGCTGCTGGTGTAGCTGGTGTATCTGCTGGCTTTTTTGAAAAGCTAAAATAATCCCAAAACGAACCCTGGCTTGGGGGAGGCACTGCTGGTACAGATGCACCCTTAGACAAGTTATCTGTTGGACTTGGAACCAGTAACTCTGGTTGCTGTAATCGAGGTGTTACTGGTGGCTTATTAGTCCCCGTAAGCATCTCCCAGAATGAACGCTTAGTTTTGGCATAGTTATCAATCTCTGCAACCAACTCAACATCCGTTGGCAAGGCATCGCCCTCAAACTTCGCGACTTTATCGCCATCAAATAAGATAGTCACACGGCGCTCTTGACCAAGGGCTTGATTTTGACGCTTGAATTCGAAGATATAGTCCCAGCGATTAACGTGAAAATAACTTGCTAACAAAGGTGTGCCTAAGATTTGACGCACTTGTTCGCGACTCATCCCCAATTCCAACTTGGAATATTGCTCGCTAGAAATAAAATTACCCTGAACAATATCTGGCACATAAGGCCTAAATATTTTATTCATCCAAGCCCGTTGGGTTTCGTCAACAGCGGACGTGCAAGCAGAAACTCCTAATAAAGCAGTTATGGCAAAAGCGGCTAACCCGAGGCGAGAGGGGGTAGAAACCCCCTTAAAACGAGGGTTCAAAAAACAACTAAAAAGTTCAAGGCAATTTCGCATGGCTGGCCGTATCATTAAGACATTGATTTTAGCTCCCAAAGCCATGAATACGAACCAAAACCCTAGCCCTGCAGATTTACGCGACATTGGCCTAAAAGCCACCGGTCCACGCATGAAAATTCTGGATTTTTTTCATCAGAATGGTGGTACCCACTTTAGCGCTGAGGATGTCTTTATGGCTCTGGCTAAAGACGATCAAGAAATCGGTCTTGCTACGGTCTATCGTGTTCTCACCCAATTTGAACAGGCTGGGCTCCTACTCCGCAGCCATTTTGAGTCCAGCAAAGGTGATAGCAGGGCAATCTATGAGCTCAATGAGGGTCAACATCACGACCACCTGGTTTGCCTCGATTGCGGCCATGTAGAGGAGTTTGTAGATGAGGCTATTGAAAAAAGGCAGCGAGATATTGCTAAAAACCTAGGATTTAAGCTCCAGGAGCATTCTTTAGCAATGTATGGTCACTGCCAAAAGAAAAATTGCCGAAATAATCAAAAATAAGCCCTTCTAAACTACCTAATAAAGAAAAAAGACCTCAAATTGAGGTCTTTTTTACTTTTAGGCCAATTTAACTTACTTCACAGCCATCAATGCCTCGGCTGCATTGAGCATTTGTACCGAATAACCCCATTCGTTGTCATACCAAGCCAATACTTTGACTAACTTACCGTCAGCAGAAACGCGGGTCTGTGAGGCATCGTAAATACTGGGGCGAGGGTCGTGGTTAAAGTCGATCGAAACCAGTGGCAAGGTATTGAAACCCAAGATCCCCTTGAGATCACCTTCACTAGCAGCCTTCAGGACAGCATTCACTTCATCTACGCTAGTAGCGCGGCTAGCTACAAAAGTTAAATCCACTACGGAAACATTAATCACTGGCACACGCATCGCAAAACCATCAAATCGGCCTGCTAAAGCTGGCAAGACCAAACCAATTGCCTTTGCTGCGCCAGTTTTCGTTGGAATCATGCTGGTCACCGCGGAACGCGCGCGACGCATATCTTTGTGATACACGTCAGTTAATACTTGATCATTAGTAAATGCATGGATAGTTGTCATCAAACCAGACTCAATGCCAATCTTTTCTAACAATGGTTTGACTAATGGTGCCAAACAGTTTGTAGTACAGCTTGCATTAGAGACGATCACATCACTTGGCTTTAATACATTTTGATTCACGCCATAAACAATGGTTGCATCCACATCTTTTTCGCCGGGAGCAGAAATTAATACTTTCTTTGCACCCTGCGCAATATGAATCATGGCTTTTTCTTTAGAGGTAAATTTACCAGTGCACTCTAAAACCAAATCTACACCTAATTCTCCCCATGGGGTTTCTGCAGGGTTACGGGTGCAGAACATTTTGATGCGATCACCATTAACCACCATGCAATCGCCGTCTACTGAAACGTCTGCCGGAAAGCGCCCGTGTGCTGAGTCATACTGGGTAAGGTGGGCATTGATGGCAATATCACCCATCGCATTAATCGCCACGATCTTGATATCACGCCGTGGCTTGCCATTGACTTGATCTTCATACAGGGCACGCAATACCATGCGCCCGATACGTCCATAACCATTAATTGCGACACGAATTGTCATTGATTGCCCCTTGCTAATTTTAAATTCTTTACGATTATTTCTTTGCGATACATTGCTTAACAGTATTTGTAATTTGATCCACTGTTAAACCAAAATATTCATACAATTGAGCTGCAGGCGCTGACTCGCCAAATGTGTCTACACCATGCACTGCTGCGCAAGCATACTTCCACCAGAAATCAGTTACGCCTGCTTCAACTGCAATACGCGGAATATGCTCTGGTAATACTTTTGATTTATATGTGGCATCTTGCTGATCAAAGACTGTAGTGGATGGCATTGAAACCACCCGAATACCATAACCCTCTTTTTCTAAACGCTCAGCAGTTTGCAGTGCCAAAGCAATTTCAGAGCCAGTAGCGATGATGACCGCATCCATCTTTCCAGATTGATGGTCGCGCAATACATAACCGCCACGTGCAATATCTTTAATTTGTTGGCTATTACGAGAAACAAATGGGCAGCTCTGACGACTAAAGATCAAGGCACTAGGGCCATTCTTGCGCTCAATGGCAGAACCCCAAGCTACGGCGCTTTCAGTGGTGTCGCAAGGACGCCAAACCATCAGATTCGGAATCAGGCGCAAGCTGGAAAGATGCTCCACTGATTGATGAGTTGGGCCATCTTCGCCAAGACCAATGGAGTCATGAGTGAAAACAAAAATGGTACGCAACTTCATCATTGCGGCCATACGCAAAGCATTGCGACTGTAATCTGAGAAGGTTAAAAAGGTACCTCCAAATGGAATGTAGCCGCCATGTAAAGCGATGCCGTTCATGATGGCACTCATACCAAACTCACGAACACCGTAGTTGATGTGATTACCCCATTGATCACCACGTACGGCTTTACATGTAGACCAGTTAGTTAAGTTGGAACCCGTTAAATCGGCAGAGCCGCCCATAAATTCTGGCAACACTGGCGCTAAAGCTTCGATCGCATTTTGACTGGCTTTACGGGTAGCAACAGTCTCTGCCTTCGATTGGCAGGTTTTTAAATAGACATCTAATGTTGGAGCAAAATCTTTTGATAGATCGCCTTGCATACGACGCTGCAATTCCGAGGCGAGTTCTGGAAATTTGGTTTTATATTTCTGAAATTCTTTATTCCACTCATGCTCAGCTGCTTGACCACGCTTTTTAAAATCCCAGGCAGCATAAATATCTTTTGGAACTTCAAACGGTGCATAAGGCCAATTCAACGCAACCCGGGTTTCTGCAATTTCAGCGGCACCTAGAGGTGAGCCATGAACTTTATCGCTGCCAGCCATATTCGGGGAACCCTTACCAATGGCGGTCTTACAGCAAATCAGGGTTGGCTTATCGCTCTTTTTAGCTTTAGCAATGGCATCTGATACAGCCTTTGCATCATGGCCATCAATATTACGGATTACGTTCCAGTGATATGCCTCAAAGCGCTTTGGCGTATCTTCGTTAAACCAAGAAACTACTTTACCGTCAATCGAAATTCCGTTGTCATCCCAAAATGCAATCAGCTTATTGAGTTTTAATGTACCAGCCAATGAACAGACTTCATGACTAATGCCTTCCATCAAACAACCATCACCTAAAAATACATAGGTGTAGTGATCAATGATCTGATGACCAGGACGATTAAATTCTTCTGCTAATAATTTTTCCGCAAGCGCCATACCCACTGCATTAGACATTCCTTGGCCAAGTGGCCCAGTCGTTGTTTCAACGCCGGGTGTAATTCCATACTCAGGATGCCCTGGAGTTTTACTATGCAATTGACGGAAGTTCTTCAACTCTGCAATTGGCAATTCATAACCTGAAAGATGTAAGAGTGAATACAACAACATCGAGCCGTGGCCATTAGATAAAACAAAGCGATCGCGATCAATCCAATGTGGGTCGGTTGGATTATGTTTTAAATGTTCGTTCCAAAGCCCAACGGCAATATCTGCCATACCCATTGGCATACCAGGATGTCCTGAATTTGCCTGTTGAACTGCATCCATGGATAAAGCACGAATTGCGTTGGCCATGCGGATTTGAAGGTTTGACATCGTAAAATTGTTCTCAAAGAAAATAAATTGGCTATATTGCAGTAATGCCTCAATTTTATCTTCCCGGGCCATGGGAATCCCAAAAGCCAACAACCCTCACCGCTGAGGTCGTCCATCACTTACGTGTCCGACGTATCGAGTCTGGGGAGTCATTCCCTGTATTTGATGGAAAAGGCCAAGTGGCCCAAGCTGAACTGCTCTTATTGAGCGGAAAAACGGGGCAAGTTCAGCTCAGTAATATCCACACCGATACCCACCGCGAGACCACTTATGCGATTACTTTGGTCCAAGGTTTGGCCGGCGGCGACAAAATGGACTGGATTATTGAGAAGGCGGTTGAAACTGGAGCCCAGATTATTGCGCCCATACAGTGCGAGCGCTCAATCTTAAAACTCACACGCCCTAGCGATCAGGAGCGCGCCCAAAAGCGTCTTGCCCATTGGGAAGCAATTGTGCAAGCAGCATGCGAGCAATGTGACCGCACTGTGTTTACTGCCTTAGAACCCATTCAAACTTTTGAAGCTTATTTAAAAGCAAATCTAAAGCCGGTCTTAAAACTTCTCTTAAGTCCTGATGCGACTAAAAGTATGTATTCAGTTCTGATAGAAAATACTCCTCAAGATATTGTCTTGATGATTGGGCCAGAAGGTGGCCACTCGCAAGAAGAGGAGGCTCAAGCAGAGGCCGTAGGCTACCAAATTGTTTCTCTTGGTGAGCGCGTATTGCGTACCGAAACAGCCGGGACAGTAGCCATCACAACGGTTCACAGTATCTGGAATCCTGAAATACAAAATCGCCTCAAATAGAGGCGATTCTAGGGGTTAAGGCTACTTTAGCAATTAAGCAAAAGAGTAGAAAACCCGATAAGGTGTGCGGCGCTCAGCCCAAAAATCTACAGCATCACGGAAAACATCTAAGAGAGTTTCGCGTGCTTCTTTATCGAATTTCTGAGTGCAAGGCAAGCCTTCAAGCACCACAACAAATCCAGGCTGCGGACCAGTCTTATCAATTGTTGTTGTCAATGCATCTAACAAAGGATCAAAATTTTTGGCCTGTTGTTTTGTAAATGAGTAAGCAATCGCAATGGATTCTAATACTTCACCTTTAGTCATCGCATTTGCGCAATTTGCGTAAATAAAATGTTGACCGAGTTCAGTAGCCGCCTCCTGTAGATCTGGAGTACGGAACGCACGAATAGATTGCACGATGTTAGTGCGCACACTGCGCAACATTGCCGGCGGTCCGGCATCGCGAACGGCCAAAGCGGCACGCCAAGAAGCAGTCACTTTTTTCCCCGAAACTTGATTTGCTGCATAGGTTTGTAAACGAGATAAACCACCCTGAGCATAAATGTTGGCAGCGGATGATTCAGTCTCAAGTCGATCATTACTGTCCCAACTTTCAGCCCGGCTATGTTCTTCAAAGCTGGCTAAATCAGTATTGTCAGTGCGATTATTCATGATGGGTGCTAGGTTACCCGTAACACGCCATCAAATCAAGCCCAAATACAGTACCTTTTATATAAACTATTGATTTATATAGAATAAATATATGTAAGTTGTTGCTAACTTAAATATATTTAAATGACTTAGGCGATACCCCTAGCGTTGCTAGCAGCTTCTACCACTGCCAAAGTTGTCACATTCACAATCCTGCGAACCGTAGCTGCTGGAGTCAAAATATGAATTGGTTTTGCCACACCCAATAACAAGGGTCCAATAGCGATTCCATTACCTGCTGCTGTTTTTAACAAATTGTAAGAAATGTTAGCGGCATCAATATTGGGTAGAACTAAGAGATTTGCGTCACCCTTCAATGGGGATGAGGTTACCGCACCTGCACGAATAGTTGCATCCAAGGCGCTGTCGCCATGCATTTCACCATCCACCTCCAAGTCAGGCGCCGCTTTCTGAATGAGGGCCAATACTTCTCGCATTTTGATGGCGGAAGGGGCATTACTCGATCCAAAGTTGGAGTGGGAAAGTAGCGCCACCTTTGGAATCAATCCAAGTTTGCGCATTTCGCTAGCAGCCATCAAAGTCAACTCAGCCAACTCTTGCGCTGTTGGATCAAGATTAATATGCGTGTCCACTAGGAACACTTGACGACCAGGAAGAATCAATCCAGACATCGCACCATAGACATTGGCACCTGGCTCACGACCAACCACTTCATCAATATATTTCAGATGCGTTGCACAGCTGCCAATCGTTCCGCAAATCATGCCATCAGCCATGCCTTTGGTGATCATGACTGAACCAATCAAACTATTACGGCGACGCATCTCGAGTTTTGCAAAGGACTCTGTAACGCCCTTGCGCTCCATCAGCCCTAGATAGATTTGCCAGAATTCACGGAAACGAGAATCGTTTTCAGGGTTAACGATCTCGAAGTCATCGCCTAGCTTCATACGCAGGCCAAACTTCTCAATGCGGTGCTCTATCACAGCTGGGCGGCCAATCAAAATTGGGGTAGTAAGGCTCTCATCAATCAAGATTTGGACAGCTCGCAATACACGCTCATCTTCACCTTCGGCAAACACAATACGTTTTTGATTGGCTGGTACACGCTTTGCAATACTAAAGAGTGGCTTCATCAAAGTACCTGAGTGGTACACAAACTGCTGTAGCTGATTGCGATAAGCCTCAAAATCTTTAATAGGGCGGGTTGCTACGCCGTCATCCATGGCAGCCTTTGCAACTGCGGGGGCAATCACAGTGATCAAACGGGGATCAAACGGTTTCGGAATTAAATACTCTGGGCCAAATGATAGGTTCTCAATACCATATACAGAAGTCACTACCTCACTCTGTTCTGCTTGCGCTAACTCAGCAACCGCCTTCACTGCAGCCAATTCCATGCCGCGTGTAATCGTTATAGCGCCTACATCTAAAGCGCCACGGAAAATAAATGGGAAGCACAGGACGTTATTTACTTGGTTTGGGAAATCGGTCCGACCCGTCGCCATCACTGCATCAGGACGCACGGCCTTGACTTCTTCAGGCAGAATTTCTGGGGTTGGATTTGCTAAGGCAAAGACCAGTGGCTTAGGGGCCATCTTCTTCACCATATCTTGCTTTAATACACCGCCAGCAGATAATCCCAAGAAAATATCTGCGCCTTCAATTACTTGACCCAATGTGCGCAGTTCGGTCTCTTGGCAGAACGGCTCCTTCTCAGGATCCATTAGTTCTTTTCGGCCTTTATAGGCAACACCAGCTAAATCAGTTACCCAAATATTTTTACGTGGAATACCAAGATCAACCAATAAATCCAAGCAAGCCAATGCTGCGGCGCCAGCGCCAGAGGTAACCAGCTTTACATTAGCCGCATCTTTGCCAACTACCTTAAGACCATTGATGATGGCTGCTGCAACCACAATCGCAGTGCCATGCTGATCATCATGGAAGACCGGAATTTTCATTCGGGCTTGAAGCTTGCGTTCGACAATAAAACAATCAGGCGCTTTGATATCCTCTAAATTAATTCCACCAAATGTAGGCTCTAGTGCGGCAATGATTTCAACTAACTTATCGGGATCGTTTTCATTCACTTCAATATCGAAAACATCAATACCTGCAAACTTTTTGAAGAGAACAGCTTTCCCCTCCATCACAGGTTTACTTGCCAATGGTCCAATATTTCCCAAACCAAGAACGGCGGTGCCATTGGTAATCACGCCAACTAAATTTCCACGGGCGGTGTATTTGAATGCATTAGCAGGATCTTTAACAATCTCTTCGCAAGGAAAGGCAACGCCTGGGGTATAGGCAAGCGCTAAATCACGTTGATTAGTCAGTTGCTTCGTTGGGGCAATCTCAATCTTGCCTGGAATTGGAAACTCGTGATATTGGAGGGCAGCCTCTCTTAGGGCTGCAATTTGTTGCTCTTTATTTGTTTCTTTGCTCATCAGCGCACACTTTGGTAGGACGTATTGAAGACTCTAATTCTATTCCTCTCAAGCACACCCTTCCCAAGAGCCATAAAATGGGATATGCATTCTGAATCTAGCCCCCTCGGTGAATTTGATCTCATTCAGCGTTTTTTTAAAGCGGGTGCAGATGCCATGCGCTCAAATAACGAGAAAGTGATTGCTCTAGGTATTGGTGACGATTGCGCTCTTCTTACCCCAATTGCTGGAGAAGAAATTGCGATTACGAGCGATATGCTGGTCGCAGGCAGACATTTTTTTGTTGATGCTAATCCTGAGCTATTAGGCCGTAAAGCCCTAGCAGTCAACCTTTCAGACCTAGCAGCCATGGGGGCAAAGCCTCTAGGATTCACTTTGGCAATCGCTCTCCCCAAAGGAGATGAAATGTGGCTTGATGCTTTTACTAAAGGCCTCTTTGCTATTGCTAATCAGTATTCCTGCCCCCTCATCGGTGGTGATACCACTGCTGGCCCCCTCACCATTTCCATTACGGCATTTGGTAGCATTCCAACCGGAAAAGCCATGCGCAGATCAGGCGCAAAAGCGGGTGATGACATCTGGGTTTCTGGAACTGTAGGCGATGCAAGGCTTGCTCTTGCTGCACTGCGTCATGAAATTAATCTGCCTGAGAATGACTTAAAGCAAATAGAACATCGTATGCATAACCCAACTCCGCGCGTAGAGCTGGGCATGAAAATACGAGAGATTGCAAGCGCTGCCTTAGATATATCGGATGGCTTGCTTGGAGATCTACAACATATTCTCAAACAATCTCAAGTGAGCGCAGAAGTACGCTTAGATCAAATTCCAAAATCTGTTACTTTGCAAAAACAAAGTGAGGATATTCAAAATCAATTTGCTGCTAGGGGTGGTGATGATTATGAAATTTGCTTCACCGCGCCAATTGATAAGAGAAAGAGTATTGATGAGATCAGTCAAATACTGAATTTACCTCTTACCAGAATTGGCAGCATTGCAGACAAAGTTTCCGCAATAGAAAAATTGTCTTTACTCAATAAGAATGGTGACTTACTAGATGATGCCAAAACAGCGGCACTACTGAAATCATTTGACCACTTTGCAAAATGAACGCTGCTGAAGACCTGAATTCGGTGAGCCCCACCTTTAGGTGGGTGAGGCAAACTGCCAGTCGCACCATCGCCTTTGGTTTTGGTAGCGGTCTAAGTCCTATCGCTCCTGGGACCGCAGGTACTGTCTGGGCTTGGGTAGCCTTCTTAATGGGTGAGTATTTCCTTTCTACCGAAGACTTTATTTGGATTATTGGTGGCGGATTTCTCTTGGGGTGTTGGGTCTGCGGTCATGTCAGCGAAGAGTTAGGCAAAAAAGATTTCGGTGGAATTGTTTGGGATGAAATCATCGCTTTTTGGATTGTGCTGATTTTTATCATGCCAACTAATATTTGGATGCAAGTAATCGCTTTTGGGCTCTTCCGTTTTTTTGATGCCGTCAAACCAGGGCCTATTGGAATGATTGATCGCCACTTTAAAACTATGGGGGGTAACGACCATAATTCATCCTCTATATTTCATATCATTTGGCGTGGGTTTGGGATCATGGTAGATGATCTTGCTGCTGCCTTCTTCACACTCTTAGTCATTGCTTTGATACAAAAGATGATCCCGCTATGAGCTCTATTGATCACGCTAAAACGCTAGCTCAACTTTTACTTGCTAGAGGCTGGACTCTTGCGCTAGCTGAATCTTGCACGGGCGGCCTCGTCTGCGCCACCCTCACAGAATTATCTGGATCCAGTGAGTGGTTTGAGCGTGGCTATATCACCTATAGCAACCAATCTAAGACTGAGTGCTTGGGAGTTCCTACAGGGCTGATAGAGTCTCATGGAGCGGTCAGTGAGCCTGTGGTTAGAGCCATGGCACAGGGAGCGCAGCGCAATGCTGGCGCTAATGTGGGCGTCTCTATTACTGGGGTTGCTGGGCCAACTGGGGGTACTGCAGAAAAGCCTGTGGGCACAGTTTGCTTTGGGTGGACCATACCAAATACTGCAGGTGAAAATGTGACCGCTTCACAAACCAAGCTATTTAGCGGAGATAGACAAGCAATAAGGCAACAGGCAACTGAGTATGTATTGGCTGGCTTGGTTCAACTTCTCAACAACTAATTACTTCATCCAGCCCTTGCTATAGAAGTAGCCTAGCGGAATAACAGCTGAAATAATCATCGCACCAATTGCCATTGGGTAGCCCCAAGTCGCATCTAATTCAGGCATATGTTTGTAATTCATACCCCAAACACTGGCCAACAATGTAGGCGGCATTAAAGCAACCGATACCACCGAGAAGATCTTGATAATCTTAGATTGATTCAAGTTAATGAAGCCGACAGTGGCATCCATTAAGAAGTTAATCTTATCGAACAAGAACGCTGTATGGTTCTCTAAAGAATCAATGTCGCGCAAAATTTGACGCGCCTCTTCCTGTTGTTCATCCGATAGCAATTTGCTGCGCATCAAGAAAGATAGGGCTCTGCGGGTATCCATCACATTACGACGGATACGCCCATTGGTATCTTCTTCCTTAGCAATCGTCTCGAGCACTTGCTCTGCATCAGCATCATTAATGTCATCTTGCAACACTCGCTTACCTGCCTGTTCGAGGTTTTCATAAACCTCTTCTAAAGCATCAGCTGAGTACTCAGCATCAGTAGAGTACAAATCAAGCAATACGTCTTTTGCATTGCTAACTGATCCAGGGCGCAGACGAGCACGCAGTCGGACCAAGCGGAACACTGGCAAATCTTCATCGTGAATCGAGAACAATACTTGCTTGGTCAGAACAAAAGCCACTCGCACGTTGCGAGAGGTTTCTTCTTCATCCAATAAGAAATCAGTACGAATATGGAGGTGGCCATCGTCAGCCTCAAAGTAGCGCGCAGAGGCTTCTAAGTCACCCAAGTCATCCAACTCAGGCAAAAGCACCCCAAATGCCTCTTTAATCCAAATAAGTTCTTCTTCCTCTGGATCAACGACGTCGATCCAGATAGGATTAGCGTATTGCAACAATTCATTGCGATCTTCGACTTGCTCTTGAGAGAGGCGGCCATTTTGCAGGACGAACAAGTTGATCATGGTGAACTCCTAAGGAATGTGCGCTAGTTTATCCTATACAACATGACAATTTCACTAAAATAAGCCAAATCCAATGAACTCTCGCTCAAATACCTTTAACCAGCAACTCCAATCTGCATGGGCTTCCCAAGGTAGCATGCTGTGTGTTGGTTTTGATCCTGACCCCAAGCGCTTACCCCCGTCCCTCCTAGGGAAACCTGAGGGGATATTTGAGTTCTGCCGAGAAATCGCTGATGCCACTGCAGATTTAGTGTGCTCATTTAAACCACAGTTTGCATACTTTGCCTCCCAAAGAGCTGAGGCCCAATTAGAAAAGCTCATTAAGCACCTGAAGGATAAATATCCCCATATCCCTGTCATCCTAGATTCCAAGCGCGGAGATATTGGTAGCACTGCTGATCACTACGCCCTAGAGGCCTTTGAACGCTATGGGGCTGATGCAGTGACTGTGAACCCCTACATGGGCTTTGACACAATCGAGCCCTACCTCAAGCATGCTGGTAAAGGGGTTATCGTACTTTGTCGCACATCCAACCCAGGTGGCTCAGATTTGCAATTTCTGAATGTGGGTTCTGGTGAGCCCCTCTATTTGCATGTAGCTAAGCTGGCCTCACAACAGTGGAATAGCTCCGGTCAGATCAGCCTCGTAGTTGGCGCTACCTTCCCAGAAGAAATTGCCAAAGTACGTGCCATTGTTGGTGACATACCTTTACTGATTCCAGGTATTGGCGCTCAAGGGGGTGATATCGATGCAACCGTTAAAGCGGGCTGCATTGCTGGGTCCCCTGGGACTGGCATGATCATCAACTCCTCAAGGGCTATTTTGTATGCGAGCTCTGGCAGTGATTTTGCACAAGCCGCAAGAAATATAGCGCAAAGTACACGCGATGCGCTCAGAGTTGCCACTACAAAATAGTCTTCGCACCCACACGAATGAAGTAGCTATTTATTTGCTGCTTTGAGTTGCGGGATAGGGTGCTAAGGCAACCCGATCCATATTCTCTAAGATAAAGTCTTGTCGAGTTGGAAAGTGAATATTGGCCTTACGACAATACTGGGGTCTATCAAAACACTTAGGGGCTGGCAAGGCAGAACCTAAAGCAGCAGCTTGATCACGGTCTAATGTCGCTGGCGTCTTTGCAAAATAATAATGGGAGGCTGGCCCGATACCAAAAATTCCCTCACCCCACTCTACTGAGTTGAGATAAATCTCAAACAGCCTTTGCTTCGACAGAGTTAACTCCAAAAGTCCAGTAATGATGAATTCTTGTCCTTTGCGCAAATAATTTTGCTCGGAAGAAAGAAAGAGGTTTTTTGCCAACTGCTGAGTAATCGTTGAGCCGCCGCGCAAAGCCGTCTTAGAGCTATTACCCAACTGCGTTTTTTGCTGATTCTTTTCCCAGGCTTTTTTCATATCTTCGAAGCGAAAGCCTTTATGCTGAAAAAAGATATCGTCTTCACTCACTAATACAGCACGTTTGAGATTATTGGAGATCTTATCGTAAGGTACCCATTCAGAATAAACAGGGCATGACCAATGCCATGAACACAAGCGCCAACGTTCAGCCCTTTGAAATGCGGTACTCGCTGGATCAAGGCTAATCCATAAAACAACCTGAATAGCAAAGTAGAGCTGCATCGCCAAAAAACCACAGAGCAAGCATTTGACTAAATAAGTGAGCCAACGCATCGAAAAATTAAGCTCAGCGTGTAAGTTAACTACGAAGTTTGGCTAATACTGCACGTGGATCAATGGCCGTAGCTAACTGTTCGCCACGCCATAGCAAGAAAGCATCGGCAGCTTGTTCTACTAGCATGCCCAAGCCATCACTAACGCGCGCACCTTTTTGTAAGGCCTGTTGCATAAATGCCGTCGATTTTCCGTAAACCATATCGTATGCAAAAGAGCTTGGCACAAAAATATTAGCCACTGCCTGAGCGCTCAAAGGTGATTCATCAGTTAAGCCGGCAGCGGTAGCATTAATGACTAGATCAAATGGATATGGCGTTTTGGTAGCATTCTCCAACTCTAATAAAGTTCTAGACTCGATAGCAACTTCTGCAGAAGCCGCAAGATCAGCAAATAACTTTACTAGTTCATCTGCTTTTGCATTAGAACGGTTGGCAATTACTAGACACTTCGGCGACTGCTGAAGTAATGGGCCAATCACGCCACGGGCAGCACCGCCCGCACCCAATAGCAAGATTCTGGATTGATGAAGTGCAATTCCCTGAGCCAATAAATCGCGCACAAGACCAGCACCATCAGTATTGTCGCCATAAATCTTGCCATCTTTTATCCATAATGTATTTACGGCACCAGCAAGCTGGGCACGGGAAGTTAATACATCGGCAAAAGTTTGGGCATCTAGCTTAAAAGGTACGGTAACGCTCATACCTTTACCACCAGCGTCAAAGAAAGATTTTGCTGCTACGGAAAAAGTATTCATTTCTGGTTGTAAACGCCCATAGTGTATTTTTTGCTTAGCCTGTTCTGCGAAGCGTCGATGAATATCTGGAGACTTAGTATGAGAAATGGGATTGCCCGTAACTGCGTAGACATCTGTTCCCACAAAAAGTCTTGGGTCAGTATGCAGATCAGCGGGATTTAATGGGTTCATGATGACTACAGAATAAGCGAATTTATGAACTATTTTTCAAAAAATTAATGTCGCAACTCCAGGCGGTCAGCACCATCGCGGGCAAATTCAAAGGTAGAGACCCAATCGAGCACATCGATTTGATTGCGCATTTCAGATGAAAATGGGCCGAAGGGGGCTGAAGCGCGCACGATAGCAATTGCCTGTCGATCTAACTCAGGGTTGCCTGAGCTACGGCCGATCGATAGACCATCCTTACCTTGAGCATTCGTCGTAATTCGTCCTTGATCATCAACGCTCACCACAATCACTAAGCTGCCGTATAAGGGTCGGCTATTGGCACGTGGAAAAAATGCACTGCCATAAGCTTCGATCTTCTGACGCATGGCATCGTAGTAGTGTGCAAAAGTTACCGCCTTGGCATTGGTGCCTGTTAAGACTTTACGTCGTGGTTCGCGCCCATCTGCCTGCAAACGTTTAGCTAACTCAGCCTCTAGAGAGTTCAGTTGTGGAGTGATTTTTTGATCATCCCCGCTCTTTCGCCCTCCCGAACGGAGCCTCTCTTCATTCAACCTTGCTAACATTTGTTTTTGCTGTTTCTCCAAAATCTCAAGACGAGCCTCCGCTCCCAAGCGAGCGCGGTGCAAAGCAGTTGCATCTTGATTTTCGGTTTTACCACCGCCCTGCAAATCAGCTTGGGCCAACTTATTCGCTTCTTTAGGGGGAGTTTTATTGCTGGCGTTGACCAGCACTACGCTAAGAGGTGTATTGAGGCGACGATTCTCAATCTCTCCAAATCCCCAGCGAACCGATAAAAAAATCAGATGAATCAAAAGTGACACACAAAGTGCCAAGCGAAATGGATGGCGCTGCCAAGACATCTGTAAGTAAAGCACTATTTTGCTTAATTTTTCAGGCATCACGAATCCTGACACTTTAGTCTGCGCTACCATTTTCTTCAGAACTTACTTCAGGCACTTCGACTTTAGCTTCAATTTCTAGCACCCTGACCGCAGCGCTCAATTGCAGTAAGTCAATATCTGCCAATAGAACCTGAGCACGAGTCATGCGTGGATGGCTTGCCAATTCTGGAATTGGTAGATGAAGTGGCACTAACTCTACTCTCGACATGCCTTCTTTTAAATGGCGCACATGCATGTTTTTTGATTCGCCATCTTGCATAGCCCAACGCAAGCACCAATACTTCTCTAACCTATCTTGATATTCACCATAAGTTTGATAACAAGACTCAAAATCCGCGGCAATCCCCATCAAAGTGGCATCGTTGGGCGGAAACGGGGCGACCATCTTGGCAGTCACGCCATGTTTTGCTAAAGCAATGAGTTGCCATTGATTCACTAAATCAGAATAACGACGCAAAGGAGATGTGCACCACGCGTAGTAATCTAAACCTAAGCCTTCATGAGGTCCTGGTGTAGTTTGCATACGTGTGCGCAAAGGGCCCCAACCTTTCTGGGTTCTAAATAAGCCCGGTAATCCATGATCAGCCAAGAGTTGACCGGAGGCGCTATTACAGAAAATCATCCATTCAGCAACAATCGTATCGAGAATAGATCCACGCTGACGCGCTACGATCTCGACATGCTCTGAGCCATTCATATCTTTAATTTGGAAATAGAAATCTCTCGCTAAGGCATTAGGGTCAATAAACCCTAATTGCTCCGCACGAAGGCCATTAGCTACTCGCTTTTCTTGGCGCCCAGCATGCAGATGCTGGGCAGCCTTCCATAAAACGGAGAGCTCTTTACGATAAGGATAGGTAGCGCCTTCATCAGCCAAACTTTCCTCACTGACAAGATGCTCAATATTCTCTAAGCGTAAGTTGGCTGCCATAGGCACCATCTCCGTTCGCATTTGTAGCGAATCTTGATTTATTACGCCTGCCACATCGATATCAACATAGATGGATAAGGCGGGTCTAGGGGCGCCCTCATCCAAAGAAAATTGCTCAATAACAGAATCAGGCAACATCGTGATTTTGTCACCGGGGAAATACACCGTTGACATCCGACTTCGCGCTACCTGATCTAACGGATCATCTTTAGTAATCACTAAACCAGGCGCAGCAATATGAATGCCAATGCGATGACCTCCATCTGCGAGCTCTGTGACCGACAAGGCATCATCGATTTCTGTGGTGCCAGCGTCATCGATCGAGAAAGCTTTTACATCTGCAAGTGGCAGTTGCGCGATTGCAGCGGCATAAGCATCTTGATCAACTGTAATACTTTGACTATGTGCAGACCCATTAGGAAAGTGCGCCTTGAGGAACATACCTTGGTGATAAGCCAAAGGAGAATCAATCGCGCCGCAACGAATCATTAATTGCGCAGGAGACTGACCAGTCTCATTACAGGCAGCTGTCAATGCTTTATATGTAGTGGCATTTTTATCGGGCGAAAACAATAACTGTTGAACAGAAGACTTGAGTGCTTCGGGGAATCTGCCGGCTACCAACTCTTGTTGCCAAGCAGACTGCTGCTCCAACTCTTTTTGCTTACGCTCAAGTGCGGCTAAGCCAGCCTGCAATTGCTCAAGTGGTGCTCTCTGAAAACGTCCACGCCCCTTGCGGCGAAAAAATACTGGGGCGCCCTGCAAAGCAATCCCCAAAGAGACTTGCTGAGGAATGGTGGCTTGTGCACCAAAGTACTCTTCAGAAACATCGAATAGTCCAAACTCTTCATCTGGTGCGCAATCCCAGAGCAGCTGCAAATCAATCTCTTTCGATAAAGTAGTAGCCTCGCTCATGACAGCTTGTGCTTCGGGCTTCTCAAAGCGTAGCCAAACCTCCTTGGCCTTAAGCTTGATCTTTTTTCCAGTCAAGCTGGTAGCCTGCCAAGACTCAGTATCTCCTGCTCCCGATGCAGACTGCACTGTGGCAATCTTGATATCGCCACCTTCTTCGTATACGAGGTTCATGCTTAGAGAGAGATCCCGCCGCTAACCTCTAAAGCAACTCCATTGACAAAGCTGGCCTCGTGGCTAGCCAAGAATAAATACACATTTGCTATTTCTTCAGGAGTACCCAGACGACCAAGCCAACTGCGTCTCTCAATATCTTGCAAAATATTTTCTGGCATTGCTTTAACCATTTCAGTTGCAATAAATCCTGGGCAAATAGCATTCACCCGAATACCTTTGGGGCCAAGCTCCCGAGCCCAAGTCTTGGTAAAGCCAATCACGCCAAATTTAGTCGCTGAATAATTGGTTTGACCAAAGTTACCGTATATACCAACGACACTAGATGCATTCACAATTGCACCTGACTTGGCTTCCAACATATGCGGAACAATTAATTGCGTGCAATTAAATACGCCTTTGAGATTGACATCAATTACTGCATCAAATTGCGCTTCTGTCATCTTTACTAAACGGGCATCTTGCGTAATACCAGCGTTGTTAATTAAGATATCAATGCAGCCATGTTTTTGCATTACTTGATCTACCGCCGCTTGAATGCTGGCTCGATCGGTCACATTCATGGCATAGGCCTCAGCATTCCGAATTTGTGCAGCAGCAGCCTTTACAGACTCTAGATTGACATCGGTAAGAATTACTATGGCACCCTCCTGAGCAAAGCGCTGCGCTGTAGAAAACCCAATTCCTTTTGCGGCGCCCGTAATAATTGCTACCTTATCTTTTAATCTGTCACCCATAATTTACTCTCTGTATATTGATTAACTTTGATCTTGCCTATTAAACACCAATTGCTTTAAATATTTTTTGATGTACGCCACCAAATCCGCCATTGCTCATTACCAGGATGTGATCGCCAGGCTTTGCTTCTTTTGAAACTGCATTGACTAAGGCATCAAGATCATCAAAAGCGTGGGCCTTGCCCTGCTCTTTTATGTTCAGCGGGGATAACACTTCAGCCAAGTCCCAGCCTAAAGACTCTTTACCAGCATTGGCGCCGTAGGCAAAGACTTGATCAGCCTGTTCTAAGCTACCAGGAAGCTGAGCCTTCATCACACCCAGCTTCATCGTATTGGAGCGAGGCTCCAATACGGCTAAGATGCGCGCTTGACCAACGCGACGACGCAAGCCATCTACAGTGGTTGCAATCGCAGTTGGATGATGGGCAAAATCGTCATAGACGGTAATGTCGTTTGCAATACCAATTGTTTCAAGACGTCGTTTGACATTCTTAAATTGCGCCAAAGCACGAGCGGAATCTGCCGGTGCAATGCCAATGTGATTTGCTGATGCAATTGCTGCCAATGCATTGAGTTGATTATGTCGGCCCATCACTCCAGAATCTGGAGCCCATTTCACGGTAGCGACTTCTTGACCAGATTTACGCACAATAAATCCATCGCCTGCTTGAGAAATGAATGACCACTCATTACTGGCATCTTGGCCGAAGTGCTCTACAGGCGCCCAAGCACCGCGTGTGATCACGCTTGCTAGGGCTGGCGCTTCGCCGTTCACTACTAATAAGCCATCGCCAGGAACTGTGCGTACAAGATGATGAAACTGGGTTTCAATGGCAGCAAGATCGGCAAAAATATCTGCATGATCAAACTCCAAATTATTTAATAAAGCGGTACGAGGTCTGTAGTGTACAAACTTGCTGCGCTTATCGAAAAAGGCGGTGTCATATTCATCAGCCTCGATCACGAAATATTGGCTCTCACCTAAGCGTGCAGATACGGTGAAATTGAGCGGCACTCCGCCAATCAAATAACCCGGCTGATAACCATTGAATTCTAAGATCCAAGTGAGCATGGCTGATGTTGTTGTCTTGCCATGCGTGCCGGCAACCGCTAAAACATGCCTGCCATACAAAACTTGTTCGCCTAGCCATTGTGGGCCCGAGATATAAGGGAGCCCTTGATTAAGAATGGCCTCCATCAATGGGTTGCCACGAGAAACCACATTACCGATCACAAATAAATCAGGCATCGTTTCAAACTGCAATAATTGCTCTGGTGAAAATCCCTCAATGAGTTTGATACCCTGAGCCTCAAGCTGTGTACTCATTGGTGGATACACGTTAGCATCACAACCAGTAACACGGTGTCCGGCTTGCCGAGCGATTGCGGCAATGCCGCCCATAAAAGTACCGCAGATGCCCAAGATATGTATATGCATCTACGAATTTTAGCGAAGGAGTTGCAATGAACCGAAGACAATTACTGGTCATCTGTGGAATTAGTCTTTTGGCGCTTCTGGCAGGCGTACTGACTTCGCAGTGGATTTCTAAAACTGGCTTAGCTAGCGAACCTTCTATAAAAGCCTTTTTTGCTAATCCTTGGCAGACCCCCGATGGAAAACCAGCGAATACTGCGGAATGGCAGGGAAAAGTCCTGATTGTGAACTTTTGGGCCTCCTGGTGCCCCCCTTGCGTTGAAGAAATGCCTACTTTAGACCTGCTTTCGCAAGAGTATTTGCAGCAAAATGTCTTATTTGTCGGTATCGGTATTGATTCACCCTCTAATATTCGTGAATTCCTGAAAAGTACCCCTGTTTCCTATCCGATTGTGATTGGTGGCTTAGAGGGGAGTAATCTTTCTAAGCAAATGGGCAATACCCAGGGAGCCCTCCCTTACACAGTAATTATCAATTCCAAGGGAAAGACAATATATACAAAATTAGGAAAGATAAGCGAAGAAGAGCTCAGAAAGGCTTTAAAAGACACTTTATAGCGAATGATCCTGATTTTTTAATACTGAAACTTACCTTTTTATTGCTCAAAAATAAGGCAATTAGGGTATTTAGTTTCATTATTGCCCTCCAAAATTGCCCAAGCTTCGTTTTTTCAGAATCTTGAGAAGGTATACTTCTTTCATAGCATTCGAAGCAACGAATACCAAACTGCCTCTAAAAACAGGGATCTATGTCGAAAAAAGCTTCAATTCTCGTAATTCAGGGTCCAAACCTCAATCTATTGGGTACTCGTGAGCCAGAGATTTATGGGACAACTACCCTACAAGACATTCATCAAAAGCTAGAGGAGCTGGCTAAAGCTCAATCTGTAGACCTGAGCACCTACCAAAGCAACCATGAAGGCGAGTTAATTGACCGCATTCAAAAAGCCAAACAAGATGGGGTGAATTTCATCATCATCAATCCAGGCGCATTTACCCATACTAGCGTTGCCTTACGTGACGTTTTAGCCGGAGTGGCCATCCCTTTTATAGAAATCCATTTATCCAATATTCATCAGCGTGAAGAGTTCCGCAAACATTCCTATTTATCTGACATCGCAACTGGTGTCATTTGTGGCCTAGGCGCCATTGGTTATGAGCTGGCACTGCAAGCAGCGATTGCCCGCTTATAAAACTAAGTTAATTTAAAGCATTACAAAAGAGGAAGCACTCACATGGATCTGAGAAAACTAAAAACCTTGATCGACCTCGTTTCTGAGTCGGGCATTTCTGAGTTAGAGGTTAACGAAGGTGAAGACCGTGTACGTATCGTTAACGCTGGCTCCCCAGCACCTTCTGGACATGCTGCTCATGCAATTCCGGCGCCTGTTCATGCAGCGCAAGCCACTCCCGCAGTAAATCTGGCGCCAGTAGCAGCTCTAGTTGCTGAAGCGCCTGCTGGTGAATCTGGCTTTCTTGCTCGCTCCCCAATGGTGGGCACTTTCTATCGCGCCCCAAATCCAGAGTCTCCAAATTTTGTCAGTATTGGCGACACAGTAAAAGTAGGTCAGACACTTTGCATCATTGAAGCCATGAAATTACTTAATGAGATTGAGTCAGAACACGCTGGCGTGGTTAAAGAAATTCTTTGCGAAAACGGTCAAGGCGTTGAATTTGACCAACCACTATTCATCATTGCTTAATCTTTTAAGCTTCTTTACTAATTCATATTTACCTAACTCACAGCCGACATGTTCGATAAGATTCTGATTGCCAATCGGGGAGAAATTGCTCTCCGTATCCAACGCGCATGCCGTGAGTTGGGAATTAAAACTGTGGTGGTTTATTCCACAGCAGATAAAGAAGCTAAGTATGTGAAGCTTGCTGACGAAGCCGTTTGTATTGGGCCTGCCCCATCGCCACAAAGTTATCTCAATATGCCAGCCATCATTTCTGCAGCTGAAGTAACTGATGCTGAGGCAATTCACCCAGGTTATGGATTTCTCTCTGAGAATGCTGACTTTGCTGAACGTGTAGAGAAATCAGGCTTTGCCTTCATTGGCCCAAAGGCTGAAACAATTCGCTTGATGGGCGATAAGGTCTCTGCTAAACGTGCCATGATCAAAGCAGGCGTTCCTTGTGTCCCCGGATCTGAAGGTGCATTGTCTGATAACCCAAAAGAAATCATTGCTACTGCAAAGAAAGTGGGCTATCCGGTCATCATTAAAGCTGCTGGCGGTGGTGGTGGTCGTGGTATGCGAGTTGTTCATACTGAGGCAGCCCTCCTGAATGCAGTCAATATGACACGCGAAGAAGCGGGCCGCGCTTTTGGTAACCCAGAGGTCTATATGGAGAAGTTTTTAGAAAAACCTCGCCACGTTGAGATTCAGATTCTGGCCGATACCCACGGAAATGCGATTTGGTTGGGCGAGCGTGATTGCTCTATGCAACGCCGCCATCAAAAAGTGATTGAAGAAGCGCCTGCCCCAGGCATTGATCGTCGCTTGATTACCAAAATTGGTGAACGCTGCGCAGAAGCCTGTCGAAAAATGGCTTATCGTGGCGCTGGCACTTTTGAGTTCCTTTATGAGGATGGCGAATTCTTCTTTATTGAGATGAATACCCGCGTTCAAGTGGAGCACCCCGTCACTGAAATGATTACTGGTGTCGATATCGTTCAAGAACAGATTCGGATTGCTGCTGGCCTGAAATTAGCCTACCGCCAAAAAGATATTGTTTTCCGCGGCCACGCAATCGAATGTCGTTTGAACGCTGAAGATCCCTTCAAGTTCACCCCAAGCCCAGGAAAAATTGGCTCCTTCCATATGCCAGGCGGCCCCGGAATTCGAGTTGATTCCCATGCCTATAGCGGATATGTTGTTCCCTCGAACTATGACTCAATGATTGGCAAATTGATTTCTTATGGCAATACTCGTGAACAAGCGATTCGCCGCATGCAAATTGCCTTATCCGAAATGGTGATTGATGGCATCACCACAAACGTACCCTTGCACCGCGAATTAATGCTAGACCCCAATTTTATGGAAGGCGGTACCAGCATTCACTACCTGGAGCATCGCTTAGAAGAGCAAGCCGCAAGCCGCGGAAAATCTTAACTAATGCAAGTGCCTTATGTCTTATCGTGAACTGGTCTTCACGGTAGTTGCTGAAACCGCTGAACCATTAGGCGATGCGCTACTAGAGTTGGGGGCGCTATCTGTCACCGTAGAAGATGACTCGGCAGGTGGATATGATGAGAACCCACTTTATGGAGAGCCTGGCCTATCACCAGAAGTGCAAGCCTGGGATAGATCCGCAGTAACAGCTCTCTTTAGTCCTGATATTGATGAGTCAGCTAGCGCGCAATTTATTCCTGAATTACTTGCTTCTTTAAAAGAGGCTGGCTTTAACTTAACAGCTCCCCAAGAAAAAATAGTTGAAGAGCAAGATTGGGTAAGGCTTACCCAAAGCCAGTTCGCGCCCATTCAAATTGGCAAACGTATTTGGGTGGTACCCTCTTGGCATGATGCTCCCACTGATCCAAATGCAATCTGCTTGGCGGTTGATCCAGGCTTAGCTTTTGGTACGGGCAGCCACCCCACTACGCATTTATGTTTATTGTGGCTCGAAGAGCATCACAAACTTGGGCAACTCAGTCTTTTAGATTACGGATGTGGCTCAGGTATTTTAGCCATTGCAGCTGCAAAGCTTGGGTGCAATCCAGTAGTAGGTACCGATATTGATCCTCAAGCAATACTTGCAGCCCGTAGTAATGCCCAAATTAATAACACTGTCATTCAGTTTGTTCTACCAAATGATGATGCTCCAGAGCTTGCAGCAGAAACAAAATACGACATTGTGATGGCCAATATTTTGGCTAATCCCCTGCAAGTGCTCGCCCCGGCATTGGTAAACAAAATACGCCCCGGTGGTCAAATTGTTTTATCGGGAGTGCTTGCTCGCCAAGCTGATGAGGTCATTGCCACCTATAGTCAATGGCTAAGACTCTCAATCTGGAAAGAAAGTGATGGTTGGGTTTGCTTACAAGGTGTTCTACCCAAAGACAAACAGAAGATCACAAATACTCTTTTTGTTGCACCTGCGCAAAAAAAAGGAATGAATTTCGCTTTACTAGCCTGCTTTTTTGTTCTCCTTCTTGTATTTAGTGAACATCTTTCTAGAAATTCTTTGCTTCCAGCATTAGCACCACAGGTGGATGGCACCAATTCTTTTTCAGTGACGGCATTTTCTATTTTGAAAGTTGTAGATGAAAAAATATGTGGCGTACTAGGATGCGTAAATCGCCCTGTAAGCGATTTTGCTGCATGGAAAATAACTTCAGCCACACTATCGCCTGAAAACGCGCGAGAGGGCCTTAAAAGTGGCGCAAATCAATCAATACTGCAAGTTGAAATACAAAATCGTCTTGCACTCGCTGTTTTACCCCCAAATTTAGAAATTTCGCTCACGGATGCAGAGGAATCTGAGATCAAACTAATTCGCTTCACTCCAAAAGAATGGTTACCCATTGCCTGGCAAGAATCTCACCTTGATTTTTTGCGCACTGGTATTGCCTCAGGAGAGCTAATCCAAGCCGAATTACCAATCCAATTACCGCAGAATGCCGCTGGCTATCGAGTGAGGGTTGTTTACCCCTAAAAGATCCTCAATTGTGCTTTTTCTTTATTCTTAACTCTGATTCATATTCATCTCTTACAGAAAGTAATTTATGGCTAGCTTGATCTGTGGCTCTGTTGCCTACGACACCATCATGAACTTTGAAGGCAAATTTGCTGATCAAATCCTGCCTGAGCAGATTCATATTCTGAATGTAGCCTTCTTGGTGCCAACGATGCGCCGAGAATTTGGTGGTTGTGCGGGCAATATTGCCTATAACCTGAGTCTTTTGGGTGGAGACCCGATCATCATGGCAACTGTTGGTGGCGATGCAAAGCCCTACTTAGATCGACTCAAGCAATTGAAAATTGATATTAGCCACATTCGCCAAATTGATCAGGCGTTCACTGCGCAAGCAATGATTACGACCGATCGGTCCAATAATCAAATCACCGCCTTTCATCCAGGAGCTATGGATGAATCCCATCTCAACCAGGTTTCTGCAGTAGTTACCGAGCGGAGTAAAAATGCCAAAGGCACTGCTAAATTTGGAATCGTTGCGCCAGATGGTCGTCAAGGGATGTGGGAACACTGCCATCAATTAGCAGAAGCCAATATCCCGTTTATCTTTGATCCAGGCCAAGGCTTACCGATGTTTAATGGTCCAGAGCTGCTTGAGTTAGTCGAGATTGCAAGCTATCTGGCTGTGAATGACTATGAAGGTGA
The DNA here is from genome assembly GCA_037129175.1 of Polynucleobacter sp. Lineage (GTDB taxonomy): Bacteria > Pseudomonadota > Gammaproteobacteria > Burkholderiales > Burkholderiaceae > Polynucleobacter. The sequence goes on from JBAXVK010000003.1 coordinate 41,624, forward strand.
AATGCTTGCGCAAAGAACTGGGTTGAGCTTGGCAAAAGTCGCTGAACGAGTGAAGGCTTTGATTGTGACTAAAGGGGCTGAAGGTGCCGATATCTATTCTGCTGGTAAATGTATTTCTATTCCACCCGTACCAGCGGTAAAAGTTACTGATCCAACTGGATGCGGCGATGCTTTTCGTGGTGGCTTACTTTTTGGACTAGAAAACAGTATGGACTGGGAAACTACGGGGCGCCTAGCCAGTCTGATGGGCTCAATCAAAATTAGTCATCAAGGACCACAAAACCACCAATTCTCCAAAGATCAGATTGCTGAGCAGTTCAAATCTGCTTTCGGCTTTAGCCTATAAGGAAAGTTAAACCATCCCAAGCTAGGCTAGTTAGGCAATAAAAAAGGGGTCTCATAGAGACCCCTTTGAACTTCTTACCACCCGTCTAAAGTTAAAACTTAAGGACGAGTTCCAGTTGGGAAGGGCCAAGCAGCGGCAGTTGTTACTGATGCAGCTTTCTTAGCCGCGGGCTTTTTTACAGCAGGGCCCGCTTTCTTCGCAGCAGGTTTACTTACTTTTTTTTAGCTACACGCTTCTTTTTAGCAGCTGGACGCTTTTTAGCGGCTGGCTTCTTTTTTGCAGCTTTTTTAGCGGCTGGCTTCTTTTTAGCAGCTGGACGCTTTTTAGCGGCTGGCTTCTTTTTTGCAGCTGGACGCTTCTTAGCAGCAGGCTTCTTCTTAGCGGCTGGACGCTTCTTAGCAGCTACTTTTTTAGCAGCTGGTTTCTTTGCAGCAGGTTTTTTCTTTGTTGCCATGTGTGTTACTCCTTCACGTGAGGATTAGTACGAACTAACGATTAAGAAGACCCGACCATTCATTTCCGCCTGGTTTTGCAACCAATTGGGCCTGACGAGCGAGCCATTCATCGGCGCGCGGCTTGATGCTAAGTGCTGCACGCTAATGAATCCTGGAAAAAAAGCCGTGGCCCCGAAGGACAACGGCTTTTTAAATGTGCTGGAAAAAATAGAGAGAATAGCCCAAACACCCTTGAGCAAGGGTTTTCGGATTTGAGTCTGATTTTGCTGACTTCTTAAACTATCCAACCGTCTAATCTCCTATTTAGCCGACTATGCGCTTGATACTTACCTTACTACTCCCAACTAAGCGCACCACCGGTTTGATACTCAATAACGCGTGTCTCAAAAAAGTTTCGTTCTTTCTTCAGATCAATCATTTCTGACATCCATGGAAATGGATTCTCTTCATTTGGGAACATTGCGTCAAGTCCTATTTGCAAACATCTGCGATTACAGATGTATCTTAGGTACCCTTTGAACATCGGAGCGTTCAATCCAAGCACTCCTCGAGGCATCGTATCTTCGGCATAACGGTACTCTAATTCGACCGCTTTTTCGAAGATGGCTTTAATCTCATCTTTGAACGCGGAAGTCCATAACTGCGGGTTCTCCAGCTTGATTTGATTAATTAAATCGATGCCAAAATTACAGTGCATTGACTCGTCGCGAAGGATGTATTGATACTGCTCAGCAGCACCCGTCATTTTGTTTTGGCGACCCATTGCAAGTATTTGCGTAAAACCAACATAAAAGAACAAACCTTCCATTACGCAAGCAAAAACAATCAGCGAACGAAGTAATTTTTGGTCAGTTTCTAATGTGCCAGTCTTGAAATTTGGGTCAGTTAATACGTCAATATAAGGAATTAAGAACTGGTCTTTAGCGCGAATTGACTCAATTTCGTTATACGCATTGAAGATTTCGCTCTGATCAAGACCCAAAGATTCAACAATATATTGATATGCATGGGTATGAATTGCCTCTTCAAAAGCCTGGCGCAATAAGTATTGGCGGCATTCTGGAGCGGTAATGTGGCGATAGGTACCCAAAACAATATTATTTGCAGCCAAAGAATCTGCGGTAGTAAAGAAACCTAGGTTGCGCTTAATAATGCGACGTTCATCTTCAGTTAGACCATTTGGATCTTTCCAAAGCGCGATATCGCGGTTCATATTGATTTCTTGTGGCATCCAATGGTTTGCGCAACCAGCCAAGTACTTCTCCCAAGCCCACTTATATTTAAATGGAACCAGCTGATTTACGTCAGTCTTAGCATTAATCACGCGCTTATCAGCAGCATTCACACGCAAAGCTGCGCCACCAGATAATTTGGCGGCTTCTACTGGTGCAGATGCGGCAGTTTGTGGCGCCATTGCCACTTGATCTGGCTGTGGGCGTTGCGGCTCAGCTGCAATCGGCTGCGGTGCAAGGCTAACTTTCGCTAGCGCTGGAGCAACTTCCTCTTCCCAATTCAACATAACTTTCTCCTCAATTCTTCTATTTCTGACCAATCGCCAAATTGCTTATTGGCATGCTTCACATTCATCAAAGCCGGCGTCCCCGGGGCGCATTGTGCACGCTGGGCCATCTGCTTCTGCAGCACTTGCAGCTGCTGCATCTGTACCGTTTACCCCACCGCCACTCGATACGGAGTTCAATTGACCGCTAGCAACGGTTGATTTCTCAACGTGAGTTGCAGCCATAGTACGGAGGTAATAGGTAGTTTTCAAGCCACGCAACCAAGCCAACTTGTAGGTGTCATCCAATTTTTTGCCAGATGCGCCACCCATGTAGATATTTAATGACTGAGCTTGGTCAATCCACTTCTGACGACGAGAAGCTGCTTCAACCAGCCAGCTTGGCTCGACTTCAAAAGCAGTTGCATATAAATCACGCAAGTCTTGTGGAATACGATCGATCTTAGACAAAGTGCCGTCAAAATACTTTAAATCGGCAATCATGACTTCATCCCAGAGGCCGCGGTCCTTCAAATCACGAACCAAATACTCATTCACGACTGTGAACTCACCTGAAAGATTAGATTTCACGAATAAGTTCTGGAAAGTAGGCTCGATACAAGCAGAAACACCAATGATGTTAGAAATCGTTGCTGTTGGCGCAATCGCTACGCAATTCGAGTTACGCATGCCATGCTGCTTGATACGAGCACGCAAATCGCTCCAATCCATAGTAGAGGAGTTATCGACCTCTAAATAACCGCCACGTTCTTGAGCTAACAGCGCCACTGAGTCTTGTGGGAGGATGCCGCGATCCCATAAAGAGCCCTTATAAGTACTGTATACGCCACGCTCTTCAGCCAATTCGCATGAAGCCTGATAGGCGTAGTAACAAACCGCTTCCATGGAAGAATCCGCAAACTTCACAGCCTCATCGCTAGCGTAGGGAATACGCTGCATGTGTAAACAATCCTGGAAACCCATGATGCCCATACCGACTGGGCGGTGCTTCAGGTTGGAATTACGCGCTTTAGCAACTGCGTAGTAATTGATATCGATGACGTTATCGAGCATACGCATCGCAGTACGCACAGTCTTTTGGAGCTTGTCGTGATCTAAAATCATCTTGCCGTTAGCGTCGGTGGTCATATGCGCTGTCAAGTTCACAGAACCCAAGTTACATACCGCAATCTCGGTCTCATTTGTGTTCAGAGTGATCTCTGTACACAAGTTAGAGGAGTGAACTACACCAACGTGCTGCTGAGGGCTACGAATATTGCAAGGATCTTTGAAAGTGATCCATGGATGGCCTGTTTCAAACAGCATACCAAGCATCTTGCGCCACAACTGCTGCGCAGGAATTCTGCGGAATGGCTTTAATTCACCACGATCCGCTTTTTGCTCATAGGCAACATAAGCTTCTTCGAAGGCTTTACCAAACTTATCATGTAAGTCAGGGGTATTGGATGGTGAGAACAAAGTCCAATCGCCATTTTCCATAACGCGCTTCATGAATAAGTCAGGAATCCAGTTCGAAGTATTCATGTCATGCGTACGACGACGATCATCGCCAGTGTTCTTGCGCAACTCTAAGAACTCTTCAATGTCTAAGTGCCATGTTTCCAAGTAGGCGCAAACTGCACCTTTACGCTTACCACCTTGGTTCACAGCAACTGCAGTGTCATTCACCACTTTTAAGAACGGCACAACACCTTGTGATTTACCGTTAGTACCTTTGATGTGACTACCTAAGGCGCGCACATTAGTCCAGTCATTGCCTAAACCACCAGCAAACTTAGACAACAAAGCATTTTCTTTTAAAGCTTCGTAGATCCCATCAAGGTCATCATCTACTGTAGTCAAGTAGCAGCTAGAAAGCTGTGGACGGGTTGTTGCTGAATTAAATAGAGTTGGCGTGCTGGACATGAAATCAAATGTAGAGAGAATTTCATAGAACTCAATTGCACGAGCTTCGCGATCCATCTCATTCAGAGACAAGCCCATTGCTACACGCATAAAGAAAGCTTGTGGCATTTCAATGCGACGCTCTTCAATGTGCAAGAAATAGCGATCATACAAAGTTTGCAAACCAAGGTAGTTGAACTGCAAATCACGACTTGCATTCAGGGAGGCAGATAAACGTGGCAGATCAAACTCACGCATACGCGGATCTAACAACTCTGCAGAAATGCCTTCGTCGATGTATTTAGCAAAGTAAGTGCCATACTCAGCCTGTGTATCACCTTGTAATACTTCTTTACCAAAAATCTCTTTACGAATAACGTGCATCAAGATGCGCGCTGTCACCTGGCTGTATGCAGGATCTTTCTCAATCAAAGTGCGCGAAGCCAAGATCGCAGAGTCATACACTTGCGCCATTGGTACGCCATCGTACAAGTTCTTAATTGTTTCGGTGATGATTGGACTCGCATCAATTTGATTACCTAAACCTTCGCAAGCTGCTTCAATCACAGTGCGCAAAGCAGCCATATCGAGCCACTTCTCTTCACCATCATCGGTAACCTTGATGCCATACTCACCAGCTTCTTTAGCCACTTGAGCATCTTGAGAAGCATCTTGTTGAGCCGCGCGCTCTTGATTACGCTTTTCACGATAGAGAACGTAAGCACGAGCAACATTGTGTTCACCACTACGCATCAAAGCCAATTCGACTTGGTCTTGGATATCTTCAATATGAAAAGTACCGCCATTCGGACGGCTGCGCAATAAGGCGCGTACTACAGCGTGTGTGAGCTGCTCAACTTGTTCACGCACACGTGCAGATGCTGCGCCTTGGCCGCCATTAACCGCTAAAAATGCTTTGGTTACTGCAATCGCAATTTTGGATGGCTCAAATGCAACAACAGAACCATTGCGGCGAATGATTTTGTAATCGGATAACTGGGTTGCCTCACCGCCGCCAACACCACCAGCTACGAAGCCAGCAGAAGGAGTTTGGTTAATCACTCCTGCAGGACTCATTCCTGGATTATTGGCTCCAGTTGGCTGGCCTGCTGACTGAGGGTTGGCGTATGTCATGTTTCTCCTGCTTATATATAGTTATTTGGACAAAATATCGTTAAAAAACAATGGGGCATTGCTGCAATAAAACACTACATCTAGTGTTTTAAAACGCACTGGCTACTAAGTATAGGGAAATATTTAATCTTTGGTAAGTTTTTTCTGACGAATACTGATAAGTATTTTTACGAAGCTTTGCTCTAATTTCGGAGTCATTTTGCTGCCGATTTTTTAGCCCTTTTTAGTTAAAGGCTAAAAAAGTGAGCGTATGCTCACATACAAAGATTTGGCCTACCGAGAAACCAATCCGAAAGGTATTTTTTCTTGCGAAATACCTGTCTCTTTTTGGAACTTTTCCCAATCAAAGTATTTTCCAGGATCCGTTTTTCGCTCTGGAGCGATATCGCTATGCCCTGCAAACTGCAAGTTGGGATAAGCAATCTCTAATTTCTGAACGAGCTTTGTTAAAGATTGGTATTGAATACCCTCAAATGGTGTGTCACCATCACCCTCCAATTCAATACCAATCGAAAAATCATTACATCTATCTCTACCCATAAAATTCGATGCACCAGCATGCCACGCCCTATCTCGAGTCGAAACAAATTGGATTAATTCTCCTGTGCGCGTAATCAAAAAATGGCTAGAAACTTTTTGGTTTGCGATCTGAGCAAAATAGGAATGTACATTTGGATCTAACGTATTTTGGAAAAAACTCACAATGTGCTGACTCGTTGTCTGACTTTTAAATTCACCGGGCGGCAAGCTAATGTGATGAATCACGACTAAGTTGGGCTTTACTTCATCTGGCCTTGCATCTTTGTTTGGAGAAATACGCCAGGCTGCGGTGCCAATCCAGCCTTGCTCGTCCAATAAACTTAAATGCTCTTTTGAACAATAAAACCGACCATCATTGATGATGGCATCCGGCTGAGGTAGATGTACTTTGCAATATTGACACTGCACCATTGCTCCCGACTCGGCTAGCTTCTGATCCTGATTGGGGCTGGGATTGCTTGATTTCTGCCGATCAAATTTCGCCTGCTTTTTTCCCTTAAGCCAAAAATAAAAAAGGGCCGCTCCGACAAATAGTAAAAACCATTTAAGCAAGGATCATGCTCTCTGAAGAACTACTTCCAATACAAACCGACTGCCAACATAAGCAAGTAGTAAAACAACATAGGCACTCAATACCCAACGTATTGCCGCCCAACCTCGCAAACCAACCCACCAACGAGCGATGAGTAAACCAGCAAACAAGATCCAGGAGACGAGTGCAAAAATAGTTTTATGGTCAAACACAAAAGGCTTACCAAATAAAACCTGTGAAAAGAAAAGACCAGAGAAAATGGTCATCGTTAAGAGTCCAAAACCAACATACAGCAAATTGAATAGCAGGCTCTCCATCATCATCAGAGGTGGCAAATCTTCTAACCAATGCGCGAGACGACTATTGGGAACGATAGCCAGTTGACGATGCAGAGCGCGATCATAAACACTCATTAACATTGCCTGCATAGCCGCTAAACTTAATAAGCCCACAGAAATAGTTGCCACAATAAAGTGCGTCTTGAACCAGGGATCCGAAACAGCCACAGGTGAAATCAATACCCCTGGGAAAAAAATTGGGAGCAAAGAACACGCTAAAGCAAACAATATTGACATCCAAAGCATGCTGGCAATTGGTAAAAACCAAGATTGGAACCAATAAAATGCTAAGCCTACCCAGGCAATTAAGGATAAGTCCTGAGCAAAGCCAAAGACGAAACCTGCGGGTGTAAAGACAGAATCATGTAATTCGATTCCGTGGAGTATCAAAATCACGAAAATGCATGCCTGCATCAGCCCAGCAGGGACGGCAGATCCCTTGCCAGCCCTAGTCCTCTGGCTCAAAAAGAGCAGTAAAAGTAAATAGAGGATCGGGGGAAGCCAGCCGAAACTTGAGTAACCTAAAATATCCATATGGAAAGTCTAATCGATAAATGCTAGAGAATCTCACCGACCGCCTATCGCGCGTTGTTAAAACAATGCGGGGCCAAGCCCGCCTCACTGAAGCCAATACCGCTGAAATGCTGCGGGAGATCCGCCTAGCCTTATTGGAGGCTGACGTAGCACTGCCAGTAGTGAAATCCTTGCTCGAGCAAATTAAATTTAAAGCCCTTGGTGAGGAAGTGGTTGGCAGCCTGAGCCCAGGACAAGCTCTGGTTGGCGTAGTCCAGCGTGAGCTGGTTCAAGTCATGATGGGTGATACCAATCAAAGCGGTGAACTCAACTTAGCAACCCAGCCTCCGGCAGTGATTTTGATGGCAGGCTTACAGGGTGCTGGTAAAACTACCTCCGTTGGTAAATTAGCCAAATGGCTTCAAGAGAAAAAGAAAAAGAAGGTTCTGACTGTTTCTTGTGACATCTATCGCCCTGCTGCTATTGAACAACTTGAAACTGTTACCAAGCAGGTTGGTGCAGAATTTTTCCCAAGTAACGTTAATCAAAAACCAAATGACATTGCACTTGCCGCCCTGGATTGGGCGCGCCGTCATTATTTTGATGTTGTATTGGTTGATACTGCTGGTCGCTTAGGCATTGACGAAGTACTCATGCAAGAAATTAAAACTTTGCATGCGAGCCTAAACCCCATTGAAACACTGTTTGTAGTTGATGCCATGCTAGGCCAAGATGCCGTCAATACTGCTAAAGCCTTTCATGAAGCGCTTCCGCTAACGGGTGTCATTCTCACCAAGCTCGATGGTGACTCCCGCGGTGGTGCCGCTCTTTCTGTGCGCCAAGTGACTGGTGTGCCGCTCAAATTTATTGGTGTGGCTGAAAAAATGGATGGGCTTGAAGCCTTTGATGCGCAGCGTATGGCTAATCGTATTTTGGGCATGGGCGATATTCTGGCTCTTGTTGAACAAGCCCAACAACACGTTGATGTTGCTCAGGCTGAGAAATTAGCAACGAAGATTTCTAAGGGCGGCTTTGATCTTGGAGACTTTCGTGATCAACTGATGCAAATGCAAAAGATGGGTGGCATGGCGAGCTTGATGGATAAGTTACCAAGCCAAGTTACTCAAGCCGCCTCTAAAACAAACCTCAGCAATGCAGATAAACAAACCACACGCATGCGAGGAATTATCGATAGCATGACACCACGTGAACGAAGCAAACCTGAATTACTCAAGGCTAGTCGCAAACGACGTATTGCCGCAGGTGCGGGCGTAGAGGTCCAAGAAGTCAATCGTCTGCTTGCCCAGTTTGAGCAAATGCAAACCATGATGAAGCAATTCAAGGGTGGAAAGATGGCGCGCACGATGGCAGGCATGGCCGCAAAAGGAGCCGCGAGGGGTATTGGCGGGCTCTTTAAGAAATAATTAAGAAACGAGTTTCTTGGCTGCTTGAACAGCAGCAATCACTTTTGCTTTGATATCGGCTAGTGGAATATTTTGGGACTGGGCATCAGTTCGCCCTTTAAATTCCACTTCAGCATTGGCTAAACTGCGATCGCCAATCACCACGCGGAATGGTGCGCCAATCAGCTCCCAATCAGCAAACATTGCGCCTGGACGCTCATTGCGATCATCCAAAATCACATCGATACCAGCAGCGAGTAATTCATCATGTAATTGATCACAAGCTACCTTAACAGCCTCTGACTTGTCGTAAGCCATCGGGCAAATTACCACCTCAAATGGCGCCATGGAAATTGGCCAAATAATGCCGCGCTCATCATGACCCTGTTCGATAGCTGCGCCCAACAAACGCGTGACACCAATACCGTAACAACCCATCACCATTGGCTGTGCCTTGCCTTGTTGATCAAGGTAGGTGCAACCCATTGCTTCAGAATAGCGGGTACCCAATTGAAATACGTGACCCACTTCAATACCACGGCAAATATCTAATACGCCTTTACCGTCGGGAGATGGATCACCAATCACGGCATTGCGAATATCGAGTACCAAAGGCTCAGGCAAATCACGGCCCCAGTTCACTCCTGTCAAATGGTGACCAGCATCATTGGCGCCACAAACAAAATTAGACATATTAGCCACAGTACGATCAGCCACCACAGTCACATCAGCGCTTACGCCAACTGGGCCTAAATACCCTGCAGGTGCATTACATGCTTGCTTAATCTCAGCCTCATTAGCAAAGCGCGACTGACCCATACCAGGAACCTTACTTGCTTTCACTTCATTAAGCTCATGGTCGCCGCGCACTAATAACATGAAGAGTTTGGCAGGTCCTTTTTCTTGATCGACTGCAAAGAGTAGGGACTTCACAGTCTGCTCAAGGGGAATATTTAGAAACTTCGCAACATCCGCACAGTTTGTTTTATCGGGCGTTGGTGCCTTGGCCATAGATGCGCCTGCTGCAGCTCTTGCTGCTAACAATGCGAGTGATTCAGCAGCCTCAAGATTGGCTGCGTAATCTGAGCTTGGGCAATACACAATGGCATCTTCACCGGTATCCGCAATCACATGAAACTCTTGACTACCCGATCCGCCAATTGCGCCGTTATCAGCTGTGACTGCACGAAATTTCAGTCCCATACGATTAAAGATACGTGTGTAAGCATCAAACATGACTTGATAAGACTTCTTTAACCCTTCAATATCGCGATCGAATGAGTAAGCATCTTTCATGCTGAATTCACGACCACGCATGATGCCAAAACGGGGGCGACGCTCATCACGGAACTTGGTTTGAATTTGATAGAAATTGATGGGTAGCTGTTTATAGCTTTTAATTTCATTACGAGCTAAATCAGTAATGACTTCTTCAGAAGTCGGCTGAATTAAAAAATCTCTATCGTGGCGATCTTTGATACGCAGTAATTCAGGACCCATTTTTTCCCAACGACCAGTCTCTTGCCATAATTCAGCAGGTTGGATCATTGGCATGAGCAATTCAATCGCACCAGCCTGATTCATTTCTTCGCGAATGATATTTTCGACCTTGCGGATCACTTTCAAACCCAGCGGCAAATAGTTATAAATGCCCGCACTCAGCTTGCGAATTAAACCTGCCCGCACCATCAATTTGTGCGAAACCACCTCTGCGTCAGAGGGAGCTTCTTTTAGCGTGGCGAGAAATGATTGTGATGCTTTCATGTATGGATATAATCAAATCACTGATTTTAAAGGATTTGAGGCACGATCATGCTTGACCGTGAAGGGTATCGCCCCAATGTCGGCATTGTCCTCCTTAATGGCCGTAACGAGGTTTTCTGGGGAAAACGCGTTGGGCAGCATTCGTGGCAGTTCCCACAGGGTGGGATTCAGCATGGTGAAAGCCCTGAGCAGGCCATGTACCGCGAATTGCATGAGGAAGTTGGCTTGCTGCCGGAACATGTCCAAATTGTTGGACGGACTAGGGATTGGCTTCGTTATGACGTCCCTGAGGAGTACTTGCGCCGTCAACACGCCACTCGCGTCCACCGGACCGCGTATCGTGGTCAAAAACAAATTTGGTTTCTCTTACGCCTAGTAGGCTTAGATAGCGATATTCAACTCCGCGCCTCGGATCATCCGGAATTTGATGCCTGGCGTTGGGTCCCTTTTTGGATTCAATTAGATGGAGTGATTGATTTCAAGCGTGAAGTTTATGAGCTTGCCCTTTCAGAGCTCGCTCGCTACCTTTCTAGGGGATTGCGAATGCAACAACTTGCTTGGGGAACCCCGCTCGATCTGATTCAGTCTTTTTATGCGGGCAATGACGATCAAAATGAACCATCTACTAAATCGGATAAAGAAAAATGAGCGCTACCTTACACAAAATAAGCGCCTATGCGTTTAGCATTTCAATCGGGGTGGGGTTAATTTCCTGTACGGGTGACCCGTTGCAGAGTGGACTAGATCCTTTTGCCCCTTCGGTATTTAAAGAAGGTACAACCAAAATGCCCTTAAATCCACCCAATCAATCTACCCTTCTGCCCTTCTACGTTACTCAAAATACAGTTTTCAAATTTGCAGTAGACACAAACTCAATCTTAATCGGGCAAGACGGGGTGACGCGTTACATCATAGTAATCACTAACCCAAATGGAGGGAAACAGGCTCAATACGAAGGCATTCGTTGCGACTCATTTCAGTGGCGCCTTTATGGAAACCTCGAAAATAATACTTGGAGAGAAAATCCTCTATCTACTTGGAGAGAAATTCAAACTCAGGTTCCCAATCGCTATCAAGCAGCTTTAGCCCAAGGAGCTTTGTGCACCTTAAATAGTCAGGAAAAAAGTCTCAATACTATTTTAAAATCCTTAGACCCCAATACCTTTATTGGCGGAACTCGACCCACCAACTCATTTGGAATAATGGGTAACTAGTTCTTGTTAGCTGGGGATAGATATGTGCCAATTTTCTCACCCGCCAAGAGGCGAGTAAGCACATTAGGTTCGCGCCCAGACGCAATAATAGTAGACGCTCCTGTTTGAACCGCAATTTTTGCAGCTAGCACCTTAGTTAACATGCCGCCTTTACTGAACTCACTAGCTGCACCTCCAGCCATCTTCTCCAGAGCAGGGTCACCGGCAATAGCATTGCTTAATAAGCTTGCATCAGCATGATGACGAGGATCAGCAGTATATAAACCGCCTTGATCAGTCAAAATCACAAGCAGATCTGCCAGGATTAAGTTACTTACCAAGGCTGCAAGACTATCGTTGTCGCCAAACTTGATTTCGTCAGTGACCACTGTGTCATTCTCATTAATGATTGGAACAACGCCGAGCTTTAACAAAGTCTCTAGCGTTGCTTTAGCGTTCGCATTACGCTCTGCATTTGCTAAATCAGCATTGGTTAGTAAGATCTGTGCGCTACGTAAATCAAAGCGTGCAAAACAACTCTCATAAACCTGTACTAAGCCCATTTGACCAATTGCAGCCGCTGCCTGAAGTTGATGAATTTCTTGTGGGCGCTTAGTCCATCCCAAACGCTGCATACCTTCGGCAATTGCTCCTGAGCTCACCATTAATACCTCATGGCCAGACTTTAATAAAGCTGCCATTTGCTCGGCCCACATCCCAATCGCAGCATGGTCTAGGCCTTGACCGTTATTGGTGACAAGACTAGAGCCTACTTTCACAACGATACGTTTAGGGTGTTTGGTATTCATAAAAGTGAGTAATCTGTAGGGGTACTTTAATCGAGTTTTTTATCTTCAAGTTGATCTTTATAGCGAGGATCTTGAGCGCGCTCATCCTGCTCATCACGATTACGACGTACTGAATCCAAGTAATCCTGTAGTGCGTAGCAAAGCTTATCGCAACCAAGACCAGTTAAAGCGGAGATCTCAAACGTTGGACCTTTCCACTTAAACTTTTTCACAAAGTCTGTAACTACTTTTTGACGATCCTCTTCAGGAATCATATCCACTTTGTTTAAAACCAACCAACGTGGTTTTTCAACTAAGGCTTCATCGTACTTACGCAGCTCATTCACAATTGCATTGGCATCAGCTACAGGATCAATGTTTTCATCAAAAGGTGCAATATCTACCAAGTGCAAGAGCACGCCTGTCCGCTGGAGATGGCGCAAGAAGCGATGGCCCAAGCCAGCACCCTCGGCGGCACCCTCAATCAAACCAGGAATATCGGCAATCACGAAACTGCGCTCACTTCCCACACGAACTACACCTAAATTAGGATGCAAAGTAGTGAATGGGTAATCAGCAATCTTTGGCCGTGCATTAGAAACTGCAGTGATCAAAGTAGACTTACCAGCATTAGGCATCCCAAGCAAACCAACGTCAGCTAACACCTTTAATTCCAACTTCAACTTACGGCGCTCGCCTGGCTTGCCATTTGTTTTTTGACGTGGTGCTCTATTGGTACTACTCTTAAAGTGAATGTTCCCCCAACCACCTACGCCACCTTGCGCAAGACAGAGGCGTTCACCATGCGTTGTTAAGTCAGCAATAGGCTCACCTGTTTCGTAATCGGCAATGATCGTGCCAACTGGCATACGCAATTCAATATCATCACCTGCACGACCATAGCAATCAGCGCCACGGCCAGGCTCACCATTTTTTGCAGTATGTGTTTTAGCATAACGGTAATCAATCAAGGTATTGATGTTGCGATCGGCTATAGCCCATACGCTTCCGCCCTTACCGCCGTCGCCGCCGTCGGGTCCACCAAATTCAATGAACTTTTCACGGCGCATAGAGGCACTCCCGGCGCCACCCTGGCCGGCTATGACTTCAATACGCGCTTCGTCTATAAATTTCATGAATAAAAAAGGCCTCGCTTAGCGAGGCCTGTTCCTAAGAGTTAAATTCGGAATCAATCTGAATCAAACCAGTCTCAGTCAGGCGCCTTATGAACGAGGCAAAACTGAAACTTGGGCCTTCTTCAAAGCACCCTTAACGCCGAATTGCACTTGACCGTCAATTAAGGCGAACAAAGTGTGATCCTTGCCAATGCCAACGTTTACACCAGGATGAACCTTTGTGCCACGTTGGCGAATGATGATGCTGCCAGCATTAATTTGCTCGCCGCCAAATACCTTAACGCCTAGGCGTTTCGATTCTGAGTCGCGGCCATTTCGTGTTGAGCCGCCGCCTTTTTTCTGTGCCATATCTTTCTCCTACCCTAAATCAGGCTTTAATCGTGTTGATCAAAATTTCAGTGAAATTTTGACGATGGCCTTGGTGCTTTTGATAATGCTTGCGACGGCGCATCTTAAAGATTGTCACTTTATCGTGACGTCCTTGGGAGACGACAGTGGCTATCACAGCTGCACCATTAACCAATGGATCACCTAATTTCAGTGAAGCGCCTTCGCCAACGGCGAGGACCTGGTCAAGAGTGATTTCGCTGCCGATTTCCGCTGGTATCTGTTCTATTTTCAATTTTTCGCCTGCAGCAACTTTATACTGTTTGCCACCGGTTTTTATGACCGCGTACATGGTTTGAAACCTCAATTAATATCTACATTTAAGCTAATCCACCCTGGATGAGCTAAGCCCATTATTATATCTTGCATGATGAGCACTGTCAAAACCAATGACCTAAACCAAATCCTGGCCCCAATTGCCCTAGATTTCAAGGCATTAGATGGGGTAATACGCCAGCGATTGGCCTCAAAAGTCGCCTTAATTGACCAAATTTCTACCTATATTATCCAAGCTGGTGGAAAGCGGGTACGGCCAGCCCTATTAATGCTGGTAGCCAAGGCCCTCAGTAATGGCAAAGAAACTCCACACACCCTAGAAATGGCTGCAGTAGTGGAATTTATCCATACAGCCACCCTGCTTCATGATGATGTTGTTGATGAGTCAACCCTCCGAAGGGGTCGGGAAACCGCAAATGCTGCTTTTGGCAACGCAGCCAGCGTTCTAGTGGGTGATTTTCTCTACTCCAGAGCCTTCCAAATGATGATTAGCCCAAATGACCTGCGCGTTATGCAAATTCTGTCAGATGCCACCAATACGATTGCCGAAGGCGAAGTCCTGCAATTGCTCAATATGAATGATCCAGAAGTAGATGAAGCAAGCTACTTGCAGGTGATTCGCTACAAAACCGCCAAACTATTTGAAGCCTCAACCGAGCTGGGCGCAATGTTGGCTAACGCAACAGACGTGCAGCGCGAACAGGCTGCAGCGTTTGGTCGCCACATTGGCACCGCATTCCAACTGATGGATGATCTCTTAGATTACACAGCAAATGCTGCGCAGATGGGTAAGAATGCTGGTGATGATTTGCGTGAAGGCAAACCAACATTGCCTCTGATTTACTTGCTAGAAAACGGCAGCAATGAAGAGCGTCTTTTAGTGCGGGCAGCTATTCAACAAAATCAAGATTTGCCAGATGATGTATTTACACAAATTTTGAATGCCGTACAAACTTCTGGTGCTTTAGATTACACCCAAGCGGCGGCCAAACGTGAAGCAAACTTGGCTTTGGCATGCATTGTAGATTTCCCAACTAACGAGGCAACATCAGCACTACAGGCTCTGTGTGAATACTCGCTCGTTCGCCAAACTTAAAAGAAATTAATTCCCCACACTTTTTATTCTTAAATCGCGTGCGCTGATTCGCACCTGCTCTGCCTCTTCTCTTAAGCGTGAAATTTCTTGCGCAGATAATCTTTCCAGACTTGAATAATCTAATTTCCAGGAGGGATCAGCAGACCAGATCAGGGGTGACTGCACAGTTGTGCGCGGTGTAGAGGCCGATTCTAAAAGGCGTAGAGCTAACTCAAAGTTCAGCGTCTGAGAGTCAGGGTCATTGGGCTTTGCAGCAGCATTTCCCAGAGGGAAATCGCTAAATAAAAATCTTGGTACCCCGCAATACTCAACAATATCTTTTGCAGCGCCCATCACAATGGTAGAAATACCGTTTGCCTCTAGATAACGCGCTAATAAACTTTGACTCTGATGACATATTGGGCAATTCGGAATTAAAACTGCAATATCAACCTTATCAGCACGCAGCATTTCTAAAATCAAAGGCGCATCTATTTCTAGAGTATGACGTTGGCTACGATTGGTAGGTAAACCATAAAAATTCGGTGAGAGCGCCTTTACTCTCCCGGACTGCACCGCTTGTTTAGCTGCCGCTAATGGAAACCAGCAATTGCTGTCTTCCATATTCGTATTTTTACGATCAATACCGACATGAGCAATTCTTAAATCGATATCAGCATCCACAGGCTTTTGATAGGGCTGGTAAAACTTTGCAATGGCGTTATAAGCCGCACCTGGGCCCTGAAGACCTTTATTGGGGTCATAAGGAACAGCGGTCGTAATGAGGCCCAACACAGATTGATTCAGTGGTTTTTGCAGTGCTGTAAATGGCACTTCAATGTAGTGTGCCCAGATATAAGGGTTCTCATAGCCTAAGCCCAGGTAATAGCTACGGGTACGCTCAATATAGCGAATAGGCTGATCCAATTCTGGTGCAAAAGTGAGCTCAGAAGCTTTAGACATCCGTTGATCCCTGTAATATATTGCCTATCAAATATTAACTTCACAGGAACCTATTATGGCTCAATGGCTTAGATTTCAATATCAAGAAAAAAGTGGTTTGGGACAGCTACAAGGCGAGCAAATCGCAGTTTATTTGGGCGACTTGTTTAAAGATCCAAAACCTACGGGCGAAACACTCAAATTAGCTGATGTCACGCTTGACATCCCCTGCATCCCATCAAAAATGGTTGCCATGGTAGATAACTTCCATGCGCTAGTTACTAAACTGGAGCATGCAGTACCTGCCGAACCTTTGTACTTCCTTAAAGGAAATAACTCCTTTTTAGCTGCCAATCAAATTATTCGTACACCTAAGTCCTACTCTGGCAAAGTGGTTTATGAGGGCGAACTAGGAATTGTTATTGGCAAGCGCATCCATGAAGCTGACGAAGCTGAAGCTGCAAAAGCGATTTTTGGTTACACCTGCATTAATGATGTGACTGCTATTGAAATTCTCAATCGCGATCCAGGCTATGCTCAATGGACACGCTCCAAGAGCTTTAATACCTTTGGTGTCTTTGGCCCCTACATTACTACCGGTGTAGATCCAAGCAAGTTAGTTATTAAGACTATTCTCAATGATCAAGAGCGTCAAAACTACCCAATTGCAGATATGATTTTCCCGCCCGCAAAATTGGTCAGCTTCATTTCACAAGATGTTCCATTGGAAGCGGGCGACATCATCGCTTGTGGCACCTCAGTGGGGGTTGGTTCCATGAAACCTGGTAGCAATGTCAGCATCATCATTGATGGCGTTGGTCGCCTCGATAATCGCTTCGAATAATACCGAGATCCTTGAAACAAAAAGCCTTGCTATGTTGAGTAGCAAGGCTTTTTTAATAATGAAAATTGACTACGTATTTTTTCGTTATTTAATAACCTGAAACAGATGGCAAGGCTAAGCTACCTTTAGAGGCTTGTACGTTTTCATCTAAGTACTTTGTCAAAGCAAAGACAGCATTCAAACAAGGTGTTGGTGTTTTCGTAATCTTACCCAACTCAATCGCGGAGCCCAATAGCGCATCGATCTCTAAGCTACGGCCGGCTTCTAAGTCTTGCAACATCGAAGTCTTGTGCTTGCCCACTTTTTCAGCGCCTGCAATACGACGCTCAATATCAACCCGGAAAGTAACGCCCAACTTTTCTGCAACAGTTTGCGCTTCTGCCATCATGTTGCGCGCCAATTCTTTGGTCAATGGGTATTGGCAAATTCCCTCCAAAGTTCCATGTGTTAAAGCACTGATTGGATTGAAGGTCATATTGCCCCACAGCTTTAGCCAAATCTCCGAACGAATATCATCCAAAATAGGAGACTTAAACCCAGCTGCACCCATCATCTCGGAGATCTTCTGAATACGCTCTGTAGGCTTACCATCCAACTCACCCAATGGGAAACGATTTCCCTCTACGTGACGAATCACACCAGGAGCTTGAGTAAAGGTTGCAGGGTAAACAACGCAACCAATAATATTGTTTGGGTTAATCGCTTTCTTTGCAACACCACCTGCATCCACTGTCTCAACTGAATGATCTTGATACTCACCGCCGAGCTTTTGGAAATACCACCAAGGAATACCATTTTGCATCGGAATCAAAATAGTCTCTGGGCCCATGATGGCTGCTAAGTCATTGATAATCGGCTCAACTTGATGTGCCTTGACCGCTAACATCACTACGTCTGGGGCCTCAACGTCTGTAATTTTTTCAACTGCCTTAACTTCAGCCACCAATGGCTCTGGCTGGTCATCCATGATTAATGCCAGGCCACGCTCTTTAATTGCGGCTAAGGTTGCACCGCGCGCTACAACGGTTACCTCATTACCCGCTCGCGCTAACATGACAGCTAGGTAGCCGCCAATTGCGCCACCGCCGCCAATTACACAGATTTTCATAGGAACCTTATAAGAATAAATAAATTTTGTATTAGTTAAATATTAGATGAGAATATTTTGTGGCACAACACATTTGATTGCCTAATATTTAGGCAAAAGAGAGTCTAGACTGGCTTAAGTAGATCTTTAGGGACGTGGCTGCCTAAGACCATTCCCGCAATGCTAGCCAATAAGCCCGCTAACTGTGGCGGCAAAATAGCATTTGGCGCCAAAATTTCGCAACTGATCCAGACGGTCAGACCACAGACTACGGATAGCAAGCCGCCTAAAGAATTTGCGCGTGGCCAGTACACCCCAAATGCTAGAGGCACAAATGCTGCAACTAAGGTTACCTTATAAGCACTCTCAACCATCTTGAAAATTGATAGCTGAGAATTAATAGCAAAGAAAGTCACCACTACTGAAAAACACAAGACGGTGATGCGCATGATTTTTAGCAACTCTTGATCAGTTAAGTGCTTAAAAAATCCTCTCACAATATTTTCTGCAAATGTTACCGACGGGGCGAGCAATGTTGCACTAGCACAACTCTTAATTGCCGATAGCAAGGCTCCAAAGAACATCACCTGCGCAAGCAATGGCGCATGATTCAGAATCAATTTTGGCAGAATCATCTGTGGATCAGTATGCAAGTACTCCTTCACTAAGTCTGGGCTGATCAGTGTTGCCGAATACGCCAAATACATTGGTACAAAAGCAAAAATAAAGTAAAGGACACCACCTAAGATTGCCGCCTGCACAGCAATATTGACGTTCTTAGAAGAGGTGATGCGTTGAAAAACATCCTGCTGAGGAATTGAGCCAAGCATCATAGTGCATAAAGCAGCAACAAAGCCCAAGATCGAAGCCAGATTCATATCTGGCCAGAAGTTGCTAAATTGACCTGCAGCAGCTGCATGCTCAATGACGACAGTAATTCCACCGGTTTGCCCAGCCATCTCTCCGCCGATATACAGCATGCCAATCACGATAATGATCATTTGAATAAAGTCAGTAATGGCAACTGACCACATGCCCCCAAATAAGGTGTAGATCAATACACTTCCAGCCCCAATAATCATGCCACCTGTCTGAGAGATGCCGCCATCAGACACCACATTAAATACGAGGCCTAAAGCTTTAATTTGCGCAGCAACCCAACCTAAATAAGAGACCACAATACAAAGCGTCACCAATACTTCAACAGTACGCCCATACTTTTCACGAAAGAAATCACCAATGGTAAGCATGCGGCGGTTATAGAGATGGCGCGCAAAAAAGAGGCCAACTAAAATTAAACACATGGAAGAGCCAAAAGGATCGGAAACAACGCCACCCAAACCCTCTTTTAGAAAAGTAGCAGGTATACCTAAAACTGTTTCAGAACCAAACCAAGTAGCAAAAACAGTTGCTGTAACAATTGGCAGCGGAAGGCTATGACCAGCAGCAGCAAAGTCAGCAGTATTTTTAACCCGTAAGGCAGCCCATAATCCAATACCAATGGATATAAGCCAATAAATGATGACAAACCAAATGAGCACGCCCTATTTCCCCTTACATAATTTAGTGAAATTATATGGCCATGTCACTTTTGCTAGTAAGGGAATTTCTACTAATTTATGGCACGCTACTCTGACATAATCCAAGGGTGAATCT
The DNA here is from genome assembly GCA_037129175.1 of Polynucleobacter sp. Taxonomy (GTDB): domain Bacteria; phylum Pseudomonadota; class Gammaproteobacteria; order Burkholderiales; family Burkholderiaceae; genus Polynucleobacter. Next base: position 61,436 of record JBAXVK010000003.1, read on the forward strand.
ATCTCAAATGAGCCTTAGCGATAACCCGAGCACTGATCTGGCTTATCAAAAAGCTATTTTGAACTCAGTCTCACGCACCTTTGCTCTGACTATCCCGCTTTTACCCCCCATGATTGAAAAAGTGGTGGGTAATACGTATTTGCTTTGCCGGATTGTGGACACTATTGAAGATGCGGAAGATTTAAGTCCGGAGACTAAGCAAAATCTTTCTCAATTATTTTTAGACGCAGTCTTGGAGAGGGCACCCGTTGAGTCTTTTGTAGAACCCTGCCTGAAGGCGCTAGATCATTATGGTAATCAAGATGAGTTAGATCTGATTACTCACACCCCAACCGTTTTACGAATTTTGCATACTTGCTCTCAGGACGATCAAGCTGCAGTGAGTCGCTGCGTCTCCATCATGTCAGAAGGTATGTCTTATTTTCATGGCAAACAGACTCAGGCAGGTCTAAAAGACTTACGTGAGTTTGAGAAATATTGTTATGTTGTTGCAGGTGTAGTGGGAGAACTTCTCACTACTATTTTTAGTAACTACTCGTCTGCATTTGCAAAAAGTATCAAGGGTCATGATGAGCTTGCTCTAGCCTTTGGTCAAGCCTTACAAATGACCAATATCCTCAAAGATTCACCCGAAGATCACGCACGTGGCGTATCTTGGAAGCCAGCTGATATTAGCCAAAAAGAGCTTTTAAAGATTTCCTATCAAAAACTCCAAGATTCCCTTAGCTACATTCTTCTCATTCCAAAAGAAGAGCTCGGGATGCGGCGCTTTTGTTTCTTAGCTTTTGGCTTAGCAGTAATGACACTCTCTAAGATTGCCAAGCGAAAAGAATTTAGTCGCCAAGATGAAGTGAAGCTTTCTAGAAAAACAGTGATGGCTTTTTACGCCTTCACTCAATTTGCAGTGAAAAGTGATGCTCTCATGCAGATCTTTTTTAATACATGTTCCACATCCCTCAAAAAAGAAATCTGAGATTACAGTGCGCCCTCATGCGTTAAAAGCCATAATTTGATTTGGCGATATAAGCCTGGTGAATTTTCCTTCATGAAACCTCCAATCCCTTGCGTAGAAATAACTCGGTGACACGGTGTGATTAAAGGATAGGGATTGGCACCGCATGCAGTTCCCACTGCACGTGGACCACTCTTAATCTTGTGCGCAATCTCGCCATAGGTTTTGGTTTTACCAACTGATATGGCCTGAATGCTTCTCCACACCCTTTGCTGATGCTCGGTTCCTGATGGCTTTATTGGCAGATCAAACTGATAATACGGGTTTTTAAAATAGGCTTTGAACTGCTTTTCGGCTTCTCTTGCCAATTGGTTTTTAGGGCTCACTAGGGAAGTGGAAGTGGGTAGATACTCAATTCTGGACAACATCAAACTGCCATCAACTAGCTCAGTCAAAATACCTAATCTTCCAAAAGGGGCTGCAATGACGCAATATTGAGCGCTATCTGGGAAAGCTTGTTTTTTAACTGGGGCCATGAGCAATGATTCTCACATAATTAAACACTGAAGACGACACTACTTTCTTTCATATCTATAGCATGTGAAATGCCACTTTGCTATATTGACTCATCCTTACTTTTTGCAGGCAGCTCCCATGGACACCTTTTTTGACGATTGGCCTTTTTATAGCCAAGTTGCTCTAGTCGTCTTTTTACTTGCCCTTTCTGGCTTTTTCTCAATGGCCGAAACCAGCATGCTGTCATCAAATCGCCATCGCCTTCGTGCCATGGCTGGAGCTGGCAATAAAGGCGCTGCCTTAGCAGAGCGTCTACTCAAGCGCATTGATTCGCTTTTATCAGTGCTCTTAATTTCCAATAACCTCATCAACACCATTCTGCCAATCCTAGTAACTGGAATTGCCCTGCATATCTTTGGTGATAGCGGACTTGTACTTTCTATCGCAACTTTAGTAGTTGCTTTACTGATTATTATTTTTAGTGAAATCACCCCAAAAGTTATAGGGGCAGCCTTTCCAGAAAAGATTGCTTCTCGAGTGGGTTGGTTCATTCTGCCGCTGAGCTTTTTACTAAAACCCTTGCTGTGGTTTATTAATAGCTTTGTATCAGGCCTGATGAAGATCTCGGGGCTGCAATCTTCATCAGATAGCAGAACCATGAGTAAAGAAGAATTGCGCAGCTTAGTACTGGAATCTAACCGCTTCGTATCAAACCATCACCGTAATATTTTGCTAAACCTATTTAACCTAGAAAACATTACGGTTGACGATGTAATGACTCCAAGGTCAAAAATTGAAATTTTGGATCTCTCGCGCCCGATTGAAGAAGTCATTCAGCAGCTAGAAACCTGCTATCACAATAAGTTACCAGTCTGTGATGGAGATTCTGAGCGCATTGTAGGTATCCTATCCGTCAAGAAAGCCTTATCACTATTGGGTGACACTGACTTAAAACATGAAGACTTTAAATGCTTATTAAATGAACCTTATTTCATTCCAAGTGGAACACCAGTCTTACAACAAATGCAATTCTTTCAAGATAATCAACAACGCTTAAGCCTGGTTGTCAATGAATATGGCGAGGTCCTGGGTTTAGTCACCTTTGAAGATATTGTCGAAGAACTCATTGGCGAGTTCACAACCTCTTTTTCTAATCTTTCAACTGATCCACAATGGTTAGCGAATGGTACCTATCTGGCTAGCGGTACTGCATCTCTAAGAGATCTCAATCGTTTACTAAATCTCAATTTACCCTTAGATGGTCCTCGTACCCTTAATGGCCTGATCCTAGACAAGCTCGAGGCAATACCGGATCATGATGTCAGCCTACGAATTGCAGGCATCGTAATGGAGATTGTCCAATTTGATGAGCAAGGCGTGAAGACCGTCAAGCTCTATCGACCCTCAGGCACTCAAGAGCAAGATTGAGCAGCACTCATGATGACTCACTCATTATTCGTACCTGGCATGAAATCGCAGTTAATGCGCTGGAATCTAGGGCGAGTGATATTCATATTGAAGCTGGGCCACAAGCTACTTTAGTCCGCATTCGGGTGGATGGCTTGCTGCAAGTGCAAGCGCAATTTGAGATTCAACTTCATGAGCGATTAATCACTCGCATCAAGATACTAGCGCGTCTTGATATTGCTGAAAAACGCCTTCCACAAGATGGTCGATTATTAATTGGTCCTGATTTTTCTAAACCTAATATTGATTGCCGAGTTTCAGTGCTGCCTACCCTGCATGGTGAAAAAGCAGTCGTGCGGATTTTGCCAAACTGTATCGACGATCTTACTATCGAACAAGTTGGCTTACTCCCAGAACAGTTGGCGATATTTCAAAATGCTCTAAACCAAGCCAATGGTTTGATATTAGTCACTGGTCCTACTGGTAGCGGTAAAACCAGAACCCTCTACAGCTGTTTACGTGCCTTAAATCAAAGCCACCGCAATCTTTGTTCTATAGAAGATCCCATTGAAATTCGTCTGCCCGGAGTGAATCAAGTGGCGTATCACCCTCGCTCAGGCTTAGATTTTCCAATAATTATTCGCGCTCTGTTACGGCAAGATCCAGACGTCATCATGATTGGTGAAATTCGAGATAGCGCCACTGCCGAGCTTGCCATACAAGCAGCGCAAACTGGCCATCTTGTCCTGAGCACGCTACACACCCGCAATGCCAGAGGTGTATTAGCTAGATTAAAAAGTTTAGGTATTGACCAAGAGTCTCTTGAATCTTGCTTACGTAGCGTGAGCTCACAACGCTTGGTTCGAAAGATATGCCAGCAATGTCTGGGGAGAAATATAGAAGAAATTAGCCCATGCCCTTCCTGTAAAGGAGCTCGTAGCTATGGTCGCATTGGGGTGCATGAAGTATTAAGTGCAACGTATTTATTTGATCCGGCTTTAAAGTATCCCAGTATGTATGAGGCGGGCCTTCAATATGTAAAGGCGGGCTTAATTCGAGAGGCCGATCTAAAGACTGAGGTCGGCACATGGCACTAAGTAAATCGGATCAACTCACATTTGCGCAGCAACTCTTATCACTTTTAACTGTTGGGCTTCCACTGCTAAATGCTATAGAGCTCATTCTTACATCCAGTCCAAAACATTGGCAACGCTGTTTGAGTCATTTGCGAACTCTGCTGAGGCAAGGAGAAAGTCTATCTCAAGCTTTGCTAGTTCAGAGAAACCAATTTTCTGCAGAATTTATTAATCTCATTAGAGTCAGTGAGCGCACCGGCAATATTGAGCTGGCGCTACAAACTATTTGCCTGCAACTTGAGGCGCAAATTGAGTTACGCCGTAAGGTCCAGCAAGCTTTGAGCTACCCCGCCATCACACTTGCCAGCTCCTTTCTGCTGATTCTGGTTATGATGATTTGGGTTGTGCCAGTATTTAAGGATGTCTTTGCCCATTTTCAGGCTGAGTTGCCGGCACCTACCAAAGCGCTCATTCAAATAGCTACCGTCATTGAACTTTTTTTCTTAGAAATGACCGCTCTTCTGGTTGGTAGTGCTGGAATATTACTACTCTGCTGGCTCAAAATACCCCGCTTACAAAAAAAATGTGACCGCCTGAGTTTTTGTATTCCAATACTAGGTAAGTTATTTCGCCTCGCAACGCTGACCTACTGGTGCAGAACTTTGGGACATTTATTAGACTCAGGTTTAGCACTTCCCGATGCACTTCGTGTGACCGCTCAATCCTCCAATCACTGGCTTAGCCATGACCTCAGTGCAGAAGTCTTCAAGCACCTTACTAGAGGTTGGCCACTGGGTGACGCGCTGATTCGCGCTGACCCTCAACATGTCTTATTTGATCTTGAAACTTTACAATTACTACAAATTGCTGCGGAAAGTGGATCCCTCCCCCAAATGCTAGGCAAACGAGCAAATACATTGGGCTCTCAACTCAGCAACCGCCTTAATACCTTAAGTCAAAGCTTAGAGCCCTTACTCATCATTTTTGTTGGCATTGTTATTGGTAGTCTTGTCATAATCCTATATCTCCCAATCTTTAATTTAGGACAGATTGTGTAATGAGCTCTTTGGTAGTAATTGACTTGATTCGGCTTTTACTAATTTTGGTGTTAGCTTATTTAGCTTACATTGATTTACGCACTTTTCGATTACCTGATCTCATTACTTTGCCACTCATTTTTGTAGGTCTTTGTTTTAATGGTTTCTCAAACCTAGCATTTGTAGGCCCTCAAGAATCTATCCTTGGTGCGCTATTGGGCTATTTATTGTTATGGCTATTGAATCGCCTGTATCGACACATCAAGAAGGAGGATGGCATTGGGATGGGTGATGCCAAGCTCTTAGGTGCTCTAGGCGCCTGGCTTGGTTGGAGCGCCCTGCCTGGCATCCTATTCATAGCATCAGCCTCTGGAATCCTTGGTGGCATTCTCTGGCTCAAACTAAACAAAAAAAATCATGGGTCACCATTTCCTTTTGGACCATTTCTGATCTTTGCTGGCATCATTGAGTTGTTATGGCCACAGCTGCTACAAAATCTACTACTGAGCAATCCGACCTAAGTGCACTAAAGGGGCATATACCCCTGATTGGCTTAACCGGCGGCATTGGCTCTGGAAAAAGTACTCTCAGTGACTTGCTGGCTAAGCTTGGTGCCGGCATCGTTGACACCGACCTTATTGCCCACCAAATTACCGCGCCTAATGGGGCTGCAATCTCTCTGATTGAGAAACAATTTGGTTCAGACTTCATCACAACTGATGGCGCAATTAATAGAGACAAAATGCGCTCCTTAGTATTTACTAGTCCGGAAGCCAGAAAATCTCTAGAAACCATTACCCACCCACTGATACGCCAAGAAACCACCAGACAAGCCATGCAGTTAAAAAAAGCTGGAGCTCCATACCTCGTCTTCGTTGTACCCTTGCTCATTGAGTCTGGGTCCTGGAAGAATCTGATTGATTGGCTAGTGGTCGTAGACTGCCCGAAAGAGACCCAAATAAAAAGAGTGATGCAGCGCAGCAATTTACCCAAAGAAGAGGTTGAGAGAATTCTGGCGGCTCAGGCTAGCAGAGAAGAGCGCCTGAAACATGCGGATGTAGTGATTGAAAACCAGGGAAGTCTTCAGGAATTAGAAGTAGAGGTGCAAAACTTGCATCAAAAAATCTTACAGTTTCAGAAGGATCAACTCAGTTCGTCATAGAATATGGGCTTGTGATTGTCTACGAATACCCATTTAACGAATTAGTTCGAAGCATGCTTCGGCTGGAGTATTTGTTCGCCCGTTTCAATCACTTCCTTCGCTCAGATGATCCAGAGCTTCACCATAACGCCATCTCTATTTTGTTTGATCTTGGTGATATTGGTGCAAGGGGCGATATCAAGTCTTTATTACTCAAAGAGTTCGAGCGCCAAAAATATACTCTCAATGGCCTCAAGTCATCACAGAAGGTAGATCAAGAAGCTCTAACCCAAACTCTGGCTGAAATTGATTGTGCTGCTAGCAGCATCAACCATTCTGCTGGCAGACCCAACTCAGCTATTACCGAGAGTGAATGGTTAAATGCGATTCGCACTCGACTCAATATTCCTGGTGGAACAAGTCCCATTGATTTACCTAGCTATCACGCTTGGAAAAATAGTCCTTCAATCGAACGTCGCAAACTTTTAGAAAATTATGTGATGCCGCTCTTGCCATGGCAGGAATCATGTCAATTATTTTTGCGCCTATTGCGTCAGTCCGGCGAAGCAAAAGAGGTCGTTGCTACTAACGGCTCATTTCAGCAAGCGCCTTCTGGTAAGGTATATCAATTAATGCGTATTACATTGGAAGATGACACCCTCTTCTCAGAAATCAGCGCCAATAAATATCTACTCTCGGTACGTTTCCTAAAGGCCGATGGGGCCAAAAAGGCGCAACTTGTTAATGCGGATGTGCCATTTAAACTGACACTCTGTCAGTTCTAAGCCAAAGACCTTTTAAGGCATTCTAGCATTGGCCAAGCGGCCGGCAGCAGTGGGCTGACACTCGGAGCCTCCGCACTAATGAACTCCCAAGATAGCGCTTGCCCCTCACGTCCTATAGGTTTACCTGTCCAATCACGGATGATGCTGACATATAAGCGGACATAAGCATGTGGATAGTCATGCTCCAAGACGGTTAATTCTTCACTAGACTGAATATCGATACCAAGCTCTTCCTGCAGTTCACGCTGTAAAGCCTGAAAAATAGTTTCACCTTTTTCAACTTTTCCACCTGGAACTTCCCAGTAGCCAGCGTACGGTTTACCTTCAGGCCTCTGACCTAAAAGATAGCGGTTTTCCCCATCCAATAATATTCCTGCAGCAACAACAGTCACAGGACGATTCATTTCATTCATAGAAGTAAATGATCTTAAGTATGAGAGCCGGCCCAGTGTTTTGCAAATTGCCAAGCGACGCGGCCAGAACGTGAACCGCGCTCTAGCGCCCAAACTAGGGCTTCTGAACGCGCAGATTCAATTTGCGCTGCATTTAAACCAAAATGGCTTAACCAATGTGCAACGATGGCCAAATACTCATCTTGCTTTGGTGGATAAAAAGAGAGCCACAATCCAAAACGTTCAGATAAAGAAATTTTTTCTTCTACCACCTCACCCGGATGAATCTCGCCATCATCGCTGTAAGCATAGCCTTCGTTATCCTTCATGTATTCAGGCAATAAATGGCGGCGGTTCGAAGTGGCATAAATCAAAATATTATCGACTTGGGCAGAAACAGAACCGTCAAGCGCAGATTTCATTGCTTTATATCCTGATTCACCCTCATCAAATGACAAATCATCGCAAAAAACAATAAAACGCTCAGGTCGCTCAGCCAAGATATCCGCAATATCAGCCAAGTCTGCTAAATGGTCTTTCTCAACCTCAACTAAACGCAATCCTTGGCCAGCAAACTCATGAAGAGCAGCCTTAATGAGGGATGATTTACCAGTCCCTCTAGCGCCTGTAAGCAATATATTATTCGCGGGCTTCTTTTCGATAAAGTGTTTGGTGTTTTCACGTATAGCATCTCGTTGACGATCAATATTCTTCAAATCCTCAAATGTGATGTCTGAAATATGTTTCACTGGCTGCATAAAACCAATGCTGCCAAAAATACTATCGCGTCTACGCCATCTAAAAGCGGTGGAGGAATCCCACTCCTTCTCAGTTAAAGGCTTAGGCAGGAAAGTTTCTAGATGATTTAAGAGTTGCTCTAGTTTTTCGTTCATATTTTTCTTAATATTTAAGAGCGGTAGTCAGCGTTAATTGAAACGTATTCATGAGACAAGTCACACGTCCACATGGTTTGAGTAGCATTACCGCGCCCTAAGTCAATCTTGACAGTAATCTCTGAAGATTGCATTACTCTTTGACCATCAGCCTCTTGATAACTTGGGTTACGACCACCATCTTTAGCAACCCAAACATCACCAAGCCACATCTGCACACGACCTACATCTAAATCAGTAATGCCTGCATAGCCAATCGCTGCCAAAATACGGCCTAAATTTGGATCACTTGCGAAGAAGGCTGTTTTTACTAAAGGTGAGTGAGCAACCGCTTTTGCAACCAAACGACACTCTGCCTCGGTCTTGCCGCCAAGCACTTCAATAGTGATGAATTTAGTAGCGCCTTCACCATCACGCACAATCATTTGCGCTAATTTTCTAGCGAGGATAATCAAAGCATCACGTATCACCGTATAGCTTGGATCTGTCGCCGATTGAATCTGTACTGCAGACTGGCCAGTTGCGATAATGATGAATGAATCATTCGTTGAAGTATCACCATCAATGGTGATGGCATTAAAAGAAAGATCAGCAATTTCACGAGTGAGCTTAGTCAATAAGCCTGGAGCAAAACCGGCATTGGTTGCGATAAAACCCAACATGGTCGCCATATTCGGATGAATCATCCCAGCACCCTTACAGATACCGGTAATCACTACAGGCCCAGCCGGTGTTGGTACCGTCATTGAGCTTGCCTTAGGCTGGGTATCGGTAGTCATGATGGCCTGAGCAGCATCAAACCAATTGTCTTCACCTAAATTGGAGACCGCCTTTGGTAAAGCACTAAGTATTTTTTCAATTGGCAAGGACTCTAGAATCACACCTGTTGAAAATGGCAGAATTTGTTCTGGATTAATCTTCAGGTCTTTAGCTAGAGCGGCACATGTTGCTAGGGCATGCTTCATGCCTGACTCACCAGTACCGGCATTGGCATTGCCAGTATTTACTACTAAAGCACGAATTTGTCCATTACGACCCTCTTGCGCTAAATGCTCACGGCAAACTTGTACAGGTGCAGCGCAAAAGCGATTTAAGGTAAATACGCCGGCAACTTGAGACCCAGGTGCCAAAGTCATTACTAACAAATCTTTACGATTTGCTCTCTTGATTCCGGCTTCAGCAATGCCCATCTCAAAACCTTTGACGGGCTTGAGGTCAGATTTTTGGGGGAGGGGTAGGTTAACTGTCATAGTCTGACAATTGTAGATGAGGGTTTGAAGAGACGCTAGCTAACGCCTCTAGGCAGGATCTAGCTTAAGGCGCCGCAGCAATTCTTATATTTTTTGCCGCTACCACAAGTACAGGGATCGTTACGGCCAATTTTGGGGCCTGTTCTTACAGGAGCAGGGATTACCTCAATCGCATCGCCGCGGTCACCTGTTGAGCCAGCTACTTCTTTATCGGGATCAGCATGTTGATATTGGACGTCTGCTAATTTAGCCAAGTCCTCATTCATCAATTCAGCAGCTTCATCTAATTCACTGGCGCTTCTAATCTTGACGGTCATGATACTTTTCACAACATCATTCTTAATCACACTGAGCAACTCGCCATACAACTCAAATGCTTCACGACGGTACTCTTGTTTTGGATCTTTTTGAGCATAGCCACGTAAATGGATGCCTTGACGCAAATGATCTAGGGCTGCCAAGTGCTCACGCCAGTGGGTATCAAGGCTATACAAAAGAACAGAGCGCTCAAATTTAGCAAAAGACTCACGTCCCGATAAATCAACTTTCGCATCATAGGTTTCTTTAGCAGCTTGTAGTACACGATCCACAATCTCTGCATCATCTACTGTCTGGGCACTCTCAACCCAATTGCGCAAGTCGACAGTCAAACCCCAATCGCTTGCTAACGCATTTTCAAGTCCAGGCAAATCCCACTGCTCTTCCATAGACTCAAGAGGGATGTAGAGAGAGCAAATCGAGCGCAAAACATCTTCACGCAAATTGGCAATTAAATCACCAATATCATTGCTTTCGAGAACTTCATTTCTTAAGCGATAAGTTTCTTTACGTTGATCATTGGCAACGTCGTCATATTCTAATAATTGTTTACGAATATCAAAATTACGGCCTTCAACCTTACGCTGTGCTGACTCAATTGAACGCGTCACCATGCCAGCTTCAATTGGCTCACCATCAGGCATCTTTAAGCGTTCCATCACCGCGCGCAAACGATCGCCGGCAAAAATACGCAGCAGTGAATCGTCTAAGGAAAGATAGAAGCGGGATGAGCCTGGATCACCTTGACGGCCTGAGCGACCTCTTAATTGGTTATCAATACGACGACTTTCGTGACGCTCGGTACCAATGATATGCAAACCACCAGCGGTAAGGACATGATCATGTAGGCCTTGCCATTCATCTTGAAGCGCTTTAATCTTGCTTGCTTTTTCTGCATCAGACAGCGCAGAATCAGCTTCAATTAAAGTAGATTGCTTGCCTACATTGCCACCAAGCACAATGTCGGTTCCACGACCAGCCATATTGGTAGCAATGGTAATCATTTTGGGCCGGCCTGCTTGCGCAATGATTTCTGCTTCGCGTGCGTGCTGCTTAGCATTCAACACTTGATGCGACAATTTACGTTGATCAAGCAATTTAGAAATCAGCTCGGAATTTTCAATCGAGGTAGTACCTACCAAGACTGGTTGGCCACGCTCGTAACAATCTTGAATATCTTTAGTGACTGCGTCATAACGCTCGCGAGAGGACTTAAAGATTTGATCTTGACGATCTTTGCGCTGACTAATTCTATTGGGTGGAATGACTACTGTTTCAAGGTTATAGATCTCCTTGAACTCATACGCCTCAGTATCAGCAGTACCCGTCATACCGGATAACTTACCGTACATACGGAAGTAATTTTGGAAAGTAATCGTAGCGAGGGTTTGATTCTCATTCTGAATCGGCACACCCTCTTTAGCCTCTACCGCTTGATGGAGACCATCAGACCAACGGCGACCTTGCATCAATCGACCGGTAAACTCATCAACAATGATGACTTCATTGTTTTGAACAACATATTGTTGGTCTCGGTTATACAGACAGTGCGCGCGCAATGCTGCATAAACGTGGTGCATCAAAGTAATATTTTGTGGGGCATATAAGGAAGCGCCATCATTTAAGGCGCCTAACTGCACTAAAATTTCTTCAGCTTTATCGTGCCCCTGTTCGGTCAGATAAACCTGCTGCGATTTTTCATCTACCCAGTAATCGCCAGGCTTTTCAACACCACTGCCATCGGATTTTTCTTCACCAATCTGACGCTCTAAGTGAGAAGGAAGTGCATTGATTTTGATATAAAGATCTGTGTGATCTTCAGCTTGACCAGAAATGATGAGTGGTGTGCGTGCTTCGTCAATCAGAATCGAATCAACCTCATCGACGATTGCATACGCTAAACCCCGTTGCACGCGCTGATCTAAATCCTGAACCATGTTGTCGCGCAAATAATCAAAACCAAACTCATTATTAGTGCCGTATGTAATATCTGCGGCATAAGCTTCTTGTTTTGCCTTATGATCCATCTGGGATAGATTCACGCCAACTTTCATGCCTAAGAAGTTATATAAGGTAGACATCCACTCAGCATCTCGCTGAGCCAAATAATCATTCACCGTAACGACATGAACACCGTTGCCAGTTAAAGCATTTAAATAGACTGGGAGTGTTGCTGTTAAGGTTTTTCCTTCTCCAGTACCCATCTCCGCAATCTTGCCTTGATGCAAAGCGAGGGCACCCATAATCTGCGCATCGAAATGGCGCATTTTCATGACGCGAACACTAGCCTCTCGAACCACAGCAAATACTTCTTCAGAAATATCCTCTAAAGTCTCCCCGCTAGCTAAGCGTGATTTGAACTCGGCTGTTTTGGCAGCAAGAGCAGCATCATCCAAAGATTGCAGGCTTGCTTCAAAAGCGGCAACCTTGGCAACGACTTTGCGATACTGTTTTAAGAGGCGGTCGTTACGACTGCCGACCAGGGTTTTTAGAAGACCGATTACCATGGGATATTGGAGAAAATGAAGTCTTTGAGTTTATCACCTGCCATCCCATTTTTTATGAACTTTGCCCGCAAACCATCCCGCAATCATTCAGCCCATGACTGGATGGAATACCTACGGGAATCTCAGGGTCTTGGGGGTATTCTGGCTAAAACAGAAGATCTGGTCCAACTCAAGGCCAAGTTATTGATAGCTTTAGAGCGCCTAGATATCGGGCACTTGGGCTCGAAAATTGAGACTGGATGGCGCTTAGGGGCTCAAGATGAGCTTTTTTTACTAGTTAGTAGTGCCAGCATTGGCACCCGCCTGCAGCAAATTTTGCCTAGTTTAATCAGTGAGTTAGGAAAAATTGGGCTTTATTGCAAAGCTATTAAAGTCAAAGTAAAGCCTGCTACCGCAGACTGGGAAGTGAAACCGAGACAAAACCCCAAGAACGTGCCCCCTAAAGGTTTAAATGAGGTAGCCAAAAAGTCATGGCAAGACCTCTTAGAAAAACTTCCAGCAGACTCTGATCTGCGTAGAGCAGTTGAGCACCTGCTACAAAACAAATCTAAGTAGCTAAATTATTTTTAGACCCCTCTAGAAAAAGAGGGGTTGGCTCTCTTGAGAATAGGCAGCAGGGGCCTTAGCTTGGTCAAAAGACTCAATCGTATAAGAGCTTGGATCATCTAAAAGCTTACGCAAAAGAGCGTTATTGAGAGCATGGCCTGATTTTTCAGCTATATAAGCACCCACAATTGGGTGACCAACTAAATACAAATCCCCAATTGCATCCAAAATTTTATGGCGTACAAACTCATCTTCATACCGAAGTTCTTCATTATTTAAGATACGGTGCTCATCTAGAACAATCGCATTGTCCAAACTACCGCCACGAGCGAGCCCCATCTCACGCAAAGCCTCTACTTCATGAGCAAAACCAAAGGTGCGTGCGCGCCCAATTTCGCTTCGGTAAGCATGTTCTGCAAAATCCACAATAAAACGTTGACCAGTTTTATCAACCGCTGGATGCTTAAAGTCAATTGTGAAATCTAACTTAAATCCAAAGAAAGGCTCTAAGCGCGCAAGCTTATCGCCCTCACGTACTTCAACTGGCTTCTTGATTACGAGATACTGACGTGATGCATCCTGCTCAACAATTCCAGCAGATTCAATTAAAAATAAGAATGAAGCAGCGCTGCCATCCATGATGGGAACTTCTTCACCATCAAGTTCTATCAATAAATTATCTAAGCCTAGGCCAGCACATGCAGATAGCAGATGCTCGACTGTAGAAACGCGCACACCATCCTTTTGAATGACAGATGCAAGTCTTGTATCGCAGACAGCCAAAGCGGTTGCGGGAACCACTGACTGCTCTGGCGTGTCCACACGTACAAACTGCACCCCTGAATTTGCCGGCGCAGGCTTAATAGAAATGGTCACCTTACAGCCAGAATGCAAACCAATGCCCACAGTCTTTACTGGAGCAGCAATGGTTCTTTGTTTCATCATGGTGATATCTCTAAATTCAGGGGGTATTAAGTAATCAGAATTACAGCTTTTTCAAGATTGAAGCAGCATCGCTCACCTCAAACTTACCAGGAGCTTCGCGATCTAAAGATTGCACTACCCCGTCCTCAATAATCATGGCATAACGATCTGAGCGCACACCTAAACCACGAGCAGTGAGGTCCAGCTCTGTACCCATGTTTTTAGTGAACTCGCCACTGCCATCACCCATCATACGAATCTTTTTACCAACTTTTTGATCACGCCCCCAAGCGCCCATCACAAATGGGTCATTCACGGAAATGCACCAGATCTCATCAACACCTTTTGCTTTAATCGCATCATAGTGCTCAACATATCCAGGAACATGCTTTGCAGAGCAGGTTGGTGTAAATGCGCCAGGCAATGCAAAGATCACAATTTTTTTACCAGCTACAAGCTTCTCAACTTCAAAAGCATTTGGTCCTACAGAGCAGCCTTCGCTCTCTTCATTAAAAAATTCATAAAGAGTAGCGTTAGGTAATTTTTGTCCAACAGTAATCATGACATCTCCAATAGGTAATTGTTATTCAGCATGCCAACGCAAGCGCAGGATTCGTCGTCCGGAGGGGCGCCGCGCTGGCATTTCGCAATTACCTATTGTATTGAGCTTTAGTTAGTCTGCTTGTTTACGTAAAAAAGCTGGAATTTCATAGTAATCAGCCCCTTTGTCCAACATAGATTTAGCCTGAGGAGAACTATCTGCGCCTAAAGTTGGTGCAGGAGTCGACTCACGGGAATTGCGGAATACCCGTGGCAAATCATATTGACTGTAATCAACGCTACTACTAACCGCTGGTTGAGCTGCCATTGATGGAGCGGCACCAGAACCAGTCAAAGCCATGCCTGCGCTTGTACTCACAGCAGAATCTAAACCTAGCTTACTCATAGCAGCAGATGCGCTAGTAGGAGCAAAAGTATTCAGATCAGCCATCGTTGGCATTGCATCGCTAGTGCCAGTAGCTTGTCTCCACACTACTTCTGGCTGATGGTTGTGACGAGCCTGAGGATTATTTAAGCCAGTAGCAACCACCGTCACACGTAAGGCATCACCCAAGCTTTCGTCATACACAGTACCGAAGATCACAGTTGCATCATCTGCAGCATAGCCACGAATTGCGGCCATTACTTCACGTGTTTCAGACAATTTCAATGAACGGTTAGCAGTAATATTCACTAATACACCACGCGCGCCAGATAAATCAACCCCTTCTAGCAGTGGGGATGCAACTGCAGCTTCAGCAGCTAGACGAGCGCGATCCATACCAGAAACAGTTGCTGTCCCCATCATAGCTTTGCCTTGTTCACCCATAACAGTCTTCACATCTTCAAAGTCGACGTTGATCAAACCTTGAACATTAATGATTTCTGCAATACCAGAGACTGCGTTATGCAATACATCATCAGCACAAGCAAAGGCCTTATCAAACTCAGCGTCTTCACCCATGACTTCAAAGAGCTTTTCATTGAGTACAACAATCAATGAATCAACATAAGACTCAAGCTCTGCAGCGCCATTCTCTGCCACCTTCAAGCGCTTGACGCCCTCAAAATCAAATGGTTTGCTGATAACGCCAACGGTCAAAATACCCATTTCTTTTGCTACTTGAGCAACGATTGGAGCTGCACCAGTGCCAGTACCACCGCCCATACCGGCAGTAATGAATACCATATGCGCACCTTGCAAAGTATCAGCAATGCGAGCACGTGCTTCTTGCGCTGCAGCTTCGCCGATTTCTGGTTTAGCACCTGCGCCTAATCCACTAGAGCCCAGTTGCAAATTCACAGATGCCTCAGAGCGCTGTAAGGCGCCAGCATCGGTGTTCATGCAAATAAACTCTACGCCGCTAACTCCGCGACGAATCATATGCTGGACAGCATTGCCACCAGCTCCACCGACCCCAACCACTTTAATAATGGTTTTGCCAGCTATATCTTGATCTAACATTTCAAATTCCATATACCCTCCTAGGTAAATAACTTACTACATTGACGACGACGAAAAAACTTAAAAATTTCCTGCAAACCATTCCTTCATGCGCGACATGACTCCCTGCAGCGCGCCTGATTGAGAAACGCGACGACCACGTAAAAATTGCGCCTGGCCTTCCATCAACAAACCAATGCTCGTGGCGTATCTGGGACTCCGAAGAACTTCATGTAAGTGGCCGCGGTATTCGGGTGTACCAATTCGGGCTTGCCTTAAGAAGACCTGCTCAGCTAACTCAACCATTCCTGGCATTAAGGATGTACCACCAGTGAGCACAATTCCAGAAGAAACCATGTCTTCATAACCAGAATCACGCACTACACCTCTCACTAAAGTAAAGAGCTCTTCAACACGTGGCTCAATCACAGCAGCAAGTGCTTGCTTAGACATTGGACGGGGTTCGCGATCTCCCACACCCGGCACATCAATCATGGCGGCTGAATCGGCCATCTCTTGACGCGCAATTCCGTATGCAATTTTCAAATCTTCTGCATCGATAGTTGGAGTCCGCAATGCCATTGCAATATCGTTAGTAATTTGATCGCCTGCAATTGGAATCACTGCTGTGTGACGAATGGATCCTTGGCAATAAATAGCGATATCTGTAGTACCACCACCAATATCAACTAAGACAACGCCAAGTTCTTTTTCATCATCAGTAAGAACGGCCAAACTGGATGCCAAAGGCTGCAAAATCAGGTCATTCACTTCTAAACCGCAACGACGTACACACTTCACGATATTTTGTGCAGCACTTACAGCGCCCGTTACGATGTGGACCTTCACCTCTAAACGCAAACCACTCATACCAATAGGTTCACGTACATCTTCTTGACCATCGATAATGAATTCTTGAACGAGGATGTGCAAAATTTGTTGGTCGGTCGGAATATTGATCGCCTTAGCAGTTTCTAGGACACGCTCAACATCGCCATCGCCGACTTCTTTATCGCGAATAGCAACCATACCGCTCGAGTTAAAACTCACAATGTGATTTCCAGCAATACCAGTAAACACTTGAACAATTTGGCGATCAGCCATCACTTCGGCTTCTTCAAGAGCCTTCTGAATCGATTGAACAGTTGCCTCGATATTGACGACAACACCCTTCTTCAATCCCTTAGACGCAGTTTGTCCTACACCAACTACATTAAATTGGCCGTCAGGAGTTAGCTCTGCCACCAAGGCAACTACCTTAGAAGTGCCAATGTCTAAACCTACTAATAGGTCGCGATTATCTTTACTCATTCACATTCCTCATTGCTTCAGCTCACTTTTTTTTCCATCTACATCATTCTTTTTCACACTTGCAGAGGCAAGATGAACTGCAAAACCATTTGCATAACGAAGGTCTACAGCATCAATTCGGTTTGCCCATTTCTCTTGCACTTGTGGCCAGTACTTAAATAAGCGTGCTACACGTTCCTCTGTTAAGTTTTTGTCAGAGCTCTCTTCATCACGTCCAAACTCCACTTTCATGCCATTGGAAAGCTTGACGTGCCAGGCATAGCGCTCGGTTAATGCCAAGCTCACTACCTCTACATTCCAAGGCTTAAACCAATTATTGGCTTTTTCATAAAGACTCATCACTTCTTTAGCAGCATCATCTGGACCCGAAAAATCCAACAAGCGTTTGTAATCAATAAGCTCCGAAACGCGACCAGAAAATAACTCGCCATGCGTATTCATGAGGGTATTGCTGCTCTCACTACCCCAAGTAGCAAATGGCTTTTGTTCTTCAATATTGACAATCAACCCATTGGGCCAAACTCGGCGGACATTAGCGTGGCGCACCCAGGGCATAGTTTCAAAACCCCGCTTAACATCCTCCAAGCGGACGCTAAAGAAGTTACCTTGTACGGTTTCTATTACCTGACGCTTCACGAGAGATTTATTGATATGTAGAAGCGTTTGGCCGGCAATAGGCTCCACTTGAATTTGCTTCAAAGTGAAGACAGGTCTCTGACTTAACCAAACTAGAACCCCAATCAGTAGCAGCACGATGAAGCAGCGCATCAAGAAACGACTGAGCTTTTGCATCCGCTCTGGATAATTCCAAAGAGGGGACATGATGACAGAGAAGATATCTCCGAAGCGGTCTAAAAGCGTACTCATGCAGTAGCACCCTCTTGTTGCAAAGTTTGTTTTAGTAACCACAAAACTAGGTCCGCATAATCAATCCCAGCGGCTTTAGCTGCCATTGGCACTAAGGAATGAGAAGTCATGCCGGGTGAGGTATTCATCTCTAATAAGTAAGGCTTGCCCGTTTTTTGATCGAGCATCACATCAGCACGACCCCATGTGCGACAGCCCAAAGCTTTATAGGCAGCCAAAGCCAATTCTTGAACATGCTCGTTGATCTCAGGAGCTAGTCCCGTAGGGCATAAGTATTGGGTTTCATTTGAGAAATACTTATGATGAAAGTCGTAATTGGCTTGTGGCGGAATGATTTTGATAACCGGCAATGCTTCTGCTGTATCGCCCTGCCCAACCAATGGACAGGTTAATTCATCACCAACAATACAAGTCTCTGCAATGACTTTTTTATCTAAGCTTGCAGCTAACTGGTAGGCGGCTGGTAGCTCATCTACAGACTTGACTTTGGTCAAACCAAGTGAAGAGCCTTCATGTGCTGGCTTCACAATCAAAGGCAAGCCTAATTTTTTTACTACTGCATTCCAATCACTAGTGGAAGTGAGCTCTTCAAACTCTGGAGTAGCTAAACCATTGCTTAACCAAATTTGTTTGGTTGCAATCTTGTCAATGGATAAAGCAGAGGCCAATACACCGCTGCCGGTATAGGGTAGATTTAATAACTCTAATAAACCTTGAATCGTTCCATCTTCGCCATAACGACCATGTAAAGAGATAAATACACGATCAAATTTTTCTTTTGCTAATTCGGTTGGGCATCGTAGGCCTGGATCAAAAGGGTGAGCATCTACCCCCTTAGAAAGCAAGGCGTCTAAAACACCATTGCCCGACATTAGAGAAATTTCTCGCTCACCAGAACGTCCGCCCAATAGAACGCCAACGCGCCCAAGTGACTTCACATCCAACTCAGATAATTCGGACTTCACGCGATCGCCCCACATACCGAGGCCTAGATTTAGCTTAGACAATCTTTGCCTCCGCTAAGGTATGTGACAGCGCAGAGATTGATCCTGCACCCATCGTAATCAAGACATCGCCATCTTTTAATACCTGTGATAACTTTTCGGGCATCTCGGTAATATTTGCTGCAAACGCTACCGCAGCAGAATTTAAAAGACCTTTTGAGACCTTCTCTTCTGCAAGCGCTGCCTTCATCAAACTCTTACCATCTGCACCTGGAATTTTTGCCTCACCAGCGGGATATACCTCAGTCAAAACCAAGGCATCAAAGCTTCTGAGGACTTGAACAAACTCCCCAAAACAATCGCGTGTTCTTGTAAAGCGATGAGGCTGAAATGCCAACACCAAACGGCGCCCTGGGAAGGCTCCGCGAGCAGCCTCTAATGTTGCTGCCATCTCCACTGGGTGGTGTCCATAATCGTCAATCAATGTGAAACTGCCACCAGAGGCCAGAGGGATGTCGCCATAACGCTGGAAGCGACGGCCAACACCACTAAATTCAGCAAGCGCCTTGGTAATTGCTTCATCTCCAACACCCAACTCTGTGGCAATACCAATGGCAGCCAGAGCATTTTGCACATTGTGTAAACCAGGTAAATTGAGTGTCACATTGAGTGGGCCGGGCTTATTACCATGCCTACGAACTGTGCGGCGCTCTACCGTAAAGTGCATACGAGTTCCATCAGCGCGCACATTACTAGCTTTAATATCTGCATCATCGGATAAGCCGTAACGCAATACAGGTTGTGATACAAACGGAATAATGTCGCGCACATTGGCATCATCAATACATAAAACTGCTACGCCATAAAATGGCATCCGCTGAATAAATTGCACGAATGCTTGCTTCAATCTCGCCATATCATGCTGATAGGTATCCATATGATCAGCATCAATATTGGTAACCACCTCCATCGCAGGAAAGAGCTGCAAGAAGGAGGCGTCAGATTCATCAGCTTCAACCACAATGAAATCACCACGACCTAAGCGGGCATTGGCGCCAGCGGAATTCAATTTGCCGCCAATCACAAAGGTTGGATCTAGGCCACCCTCAGCCAGCACCGATGCAACCAAACTAGTTGTGGTGGTTTTACCGTGAGTTCCAGCAATAGCGATACCCTGTTTTAAGCGCATCAATTCGCCCAACATCACCGCCCTCTGAATAACTGGAATTTTTGCTGCTCGCGCTGCAAGTACCTCAGGATTATTTCCCGCTACTGCAGTAGAAATGACAACTGCTTCAGCGGTACCAATATTTTTAGGATCATGTCCAATATGAATTACTGCGCCCAATTCCTTTAGACGCTTCGTTGCCACACCTTCAGCTAAATCAGATCCAGTGACTTGATATCCTAAATTCAATAAGACTTCAGCAATGCCGCTCATGCCGGCCCCACCAATCCCGATGAAATGGATTTGCTGAACGATATGCTTCATACGCCTACCCCCGCACAATCAGCGCAAACCTCAGCCACTCGTAAGGTTGCATGTGGCTTAGCTAAAGCATGCGCACGTATAGCCATTTCTTTGAGATCCGCGCGATTAAAGTTTTGGATCATCAATGCTAAATCTTGTGGATTAAGATAATTCTGCGGCAATAAAATAGCAGCATTGGCATCGGCTAAAAATTTTGCATTAGCAGTTTGATGATCATCAATTGCAAATGGGAAAGGAATTAAGCAAGAAGCAACACCACAAGCTGCTAGCTCTGATACCGTCATTGCGCCAGCACGGCAAATCACAAGATCTGCTTGTGCATATGCAGATGGCATATTGTCAATAAAGGGAAGAACCTCGGCCTTGACTCCTAAATCAGCATAGCGCTTTTGCAGGTCAGCTAAATGCTTATCACCTGCTTGATGAATTACCTTAGGGCGAGCATCTTCAGAAATTAATGCCAATGCTGCAGGAATATTTTCATTTAGCGCAGCTGCGCCCAAACTACCACCCACCACCAATATCGATAGAGGACCTTGCCGCTGTTCGTAGCGTAATGCAGGTGCTGAAATATGATCAAATTCTTCGCGAATGGGATTACCTACCCACTCGGCATCCGCCATCGTATTTGGAAAGCCAGTCAATGTTCGCATGGCAATTTTGGCTAGCGCACGATTTGCACTACCTGCTACAGAGTTAGACTCATGCAGCACTAGGGGGCGCTTTAATAGTTTACTTACTAAGCCCCCAGGGAAAGTAATATAACCACCCATACCCAAAACTACAGATGGTTTTATACGACGCATAATCTTCCAACTTTGAAAGCAAGCGCGCATTAAATTCATTGGCAGCATCAATTTAGCTCTGAGCCCTTTGCCACGCAAACCACCAAACTCAACAGCTTCAAATGGAAAATTGCAAGACTTCACGAGGCGGTATTCCATACCGTTTTGATTGCCTAACCATGACACATTCCAACCGCAGATCCGCAAATATTCAGCGACAGCAAGGCCCGGGAAGATATGCCCACCCGTACCACCAGCCATTACTAAAATTGAGGGTTTTGTCACAGCTTCCCTCCACGCATCAAAATACGATTCTCATAATCAATTCGTAGCAGCATGGCAATCGCAATAGTATTCATCAAAATTGCGGATCCACCGTAACTCACTAATGGCAATGTCAAACCCTTGGTTGGTAATAATCCTAAGTTCACACCCATATTGATAAAGGCCTGCCAACCAATCCAGATAGCAACACCCTTAGCCGCAAGACCCGCAAAACTCCGATCCAATTGCAAAGCAGTTCGCCCAATTAAGAAGGCGCGTCGTACGATCCAATAGAATAAGAAGATCAAGACAACCACGCCAACGAAGCCAAGCTCCTCACCAATCACCGCCATGATGAAGTCGGTATGCGCTTCAGGTAGGTAATGTAATTTTTCGACACTGCCGCCCAGTCCAGTACCAAACCACTCCCCGCGACCAAAGGCCATTAAGGAATGGGTGAGTTGATACCCTTTATTTGCAGCGTTATCTGCCTGCCATGGATCAACAAAAGCCATGATTCGTTTTTGTCTGAAGGGGGAGAATGCAATAATCGTGACAGCACTTGCAATTCCAACTGCAATCAAGCCGCCAAATAATTTGGCATTAATACCGCCCAAGAACAAGATCCCAAATGCAATTAAGGAGACCACTACGAATGCACCTAGATCAGGTTCTGCCATCAATAGACCACCAACCACTGCCACTGCAATGCCCATTGGCAACATGCCCTTAACAAATGAGTGCAAGTACTCTTGACGTTGCACGGTATAACTTGCAGCAAAAATAATGGCTGCAAATTTCATTAACTCAGATGGCTGGAAATTCATTAAGCCTAGTGGAATCCAACGTTTAGCTCCGTTAACACCCTTACCAATGCCAGGAATGAGAACTGCAATTAGTAACAGCACGGTCAAACCAAAAAGCAGGGGAGAATAACGATCCCACATCTTAGTTGGAATATTAAAAACTGAAATACCTACGCCAACAGCAATAGCTAATGAGATTAAATGGCGAATCAAAAAGTAGTTACTACTGTAGTTTGCATACTTAGGACCATCAGCTAAAGTAATCGATGCTGAATACACCATTACCAAACCAATCAACATGAGAGAGAGCACTGCCCATACGAGGAGTTGGTCGTATTCCATCATGCGTGAGCGGGTTTGTTCAACTCCTGATACCGCATCTCTTAGGCCAGTACGGAAGTTATCAATCTCACCTCGAGAAAAATTCCAGAAGCGATCTAAACCTAAACGATTGTGAGGAAAAAATTTATCTTTTAGATTCACGCTTGAGCTCCTTCAAAACGCATCCCTAATTCTTCAACCTCGTCAACAAATGCCTGGGCGCGGGCAACATAATCTTTAAACTGGTCAAAACTCGCACAAGCAGGAGAAAGTAAAACCAAATCACCAGACTGCGCTTGTTCTCCTGCCGTCCTGACGGCAGCTTCTAAGCTGCCACTCATCGTGCAAGGAACGTCGTGGCCAAGGGCCTCACCAATTGCAGCGCCATCTTTGCCAATCAAGAAAACACCTTTAACAAAGCGCAGCGCAGGTTCACGCAATGGGCTAAAGTCTTGTCCCTTGCCATCACCGCCCGCAATTAGCCAAATCCTCTTACCGGATTCATTACCACCTAAGCCGTTTAGGGCGGCTACAGTTGCACCGACGTTAGTTCCCTTACTGTCATCGATATATTCCACATCATTGACGATCGCAACACTCTGCATACGATGAGGCTCTCCGTGATAATCACGTAAACCATGCAAGAGAACATTCATCGGCAAGTTAGCAGATCTCGCCAATGCCAGCGCAGCTAGTGCATTCAATGCATTGTGGCGACCACGAATTCTGAGTGCGTCAGCCGGAATTAAACGCTTCAAACGTAGCGACTCATCTTCTTTCATTGCATTAGATTTACGACGACGTTTGGACTTTGGCTCAAAATCTTCATTTACCTCTGCCCATACTAGCCAGTCGATTCCGCCGGCTCGCAAGTCATGCTCGATACCAAAAGCACCTTGCTCATCAGGTCTATTAGAGCCAAAAGTCACAATCGACTTATCTACCTTTTGATCATCAGAAAGTAAATTCATCACAATTGAGTCATCGCGATTCAAGATGCAAATGGTGTCTGCACCAAATATTTTTGCTTTTGCATCTGCATATGCGTGCATATCACCATGCCAATCCAAATGATCTTGTGTGATATTGAGAACAGTAGCTGCAGTTGCATTAAGGGTGTGCGTATACAGCAATTGGAAGCTAGACAATTCCAACACCCAGATATCAGGCATATCTTCAATTTGGTCGGCCTCATTTAGGCAAGTTATCAGCTTGTCTAATGCTGCAGGACTAATATTTCCAGCTACTGCAACCTTCTTGCCAGCCCGCTCACAGAGCTGCCCAGTTAAGGCAGTGGTAGTTGTTTTCCCATTAGTACCAGTAATTGCTAACACTGCTGCTGAATAAGAAGAATTATTTGCTTCTGCCATGCGAGCTAAGGCTGAAATTGAACGCGCAAAAAATTCAATCTCGCTCCAAACATCAATCTTGGCTTTTCTAGCCTTTACTAAGAATGATTGAGTAAGCTCCTGAAGTGGCGATAAACCAGGGCTGATCCCAATAACATCAATATTAATTAATAGATCATCACTCAATGGCCCAAACTGAATATCGCTCAGTCCGGCTATTTTTAATTCATCAAGCCAGGCATTCTGGCGTTCGGAAAATTGAGACTGAACACGTGTATCGATTAAACGAATAGTGGCTCCATTACGCAGACACCACTTAGCCATAGCAAACCCTGATTCACCTAGGCCCATAATCAAAAATCGGTGGGGAGCCTGATAGCCTGCATCAGCTATAAAAGCAGGATTAGCGAAAGTGTTTTGTAAGTTCAGCATATAACTTTTAGGCTCACCGTAATTTCAGGCTAGATAAGCCGATTAATACCAATAAGATGGTGATGATCCAGAAACGTACAACTACTTGCGTTTCTTTCCAGCCACCTAATTCAAAATGATGATGTAGTGGAGCCATACGGAAAATACGGCGGCCTTCACCAGAATATTTCTTAGTTAATTTGAACCACAATACTTGCAGCATTACAGAAACAGTTTCTGCAACAAATATTCCACCCATCACAAAGAGCACAATCTCTTGGCGAACAATTACTGCGATAGTTCCAAGTGCACCGCCTAGAGCAAGCGCTCCAACGTCACCCATAAAGACTTGTGCAGGATGCGCGTTGTACCAAAGGAAGGCTAAACCTGCTCCACCCATAGCGCCACAAAAGATCAATAACTCACCGGCACCAGGGATATAAGGAAATATTAAATATTTGGCATAAATTGCATTTCCCATCACATAAGCAAATGCACCCAATGCAGCCCCCACCAAAATAACAGGCATGATCACCAGGCCATCGAGACCATCGGTCAGATTCACGGCATTACTGCTACCAACGATCACTAAGTAACTCAAGATGATGAATCCCAGCATACCCAGTGGATAACTAACCTCTTTAATGAAAGGCAATAGTAGGTTTGTTTTTGCTGGAAGATCCAAAGCAAAACCACTCCTAAGCCATTCATAGAAAAGTTGGAGTACTTTGAGGTTATTCACCTCTGAGACTGAGAATGCTAAGTAAATTGCTGCGAATAAACCAATGCAAGTTTGCCAAAGAAATTTTTCTCTGGATGCCATTCCTTTAGGGTCTTTATTTACAACCTTGCGATAGTCATCCACCCAGCCAATTGCCCCAAATCCAAAAGTGACAATCATCACAATCCAGATAAAGCGATTACTTAAGTCTGCCCACAATACGCAAGAAACAAAAATGCCAATCAAGATCAACACTCCACCCATTGTTGGAGTACCGGATTTAACTAAATGGGTTTGCGGTCCATCAGGGCGGACAGCTTGGCCCATTTTCAAGGCAGTCAATTTACGAATTACCCATGGCCCTGCAGCCAAACCAATCAATAAGGCCGTGACTGTTGCCATCACTGCTCTAAAAGTGATGTAGTTAAAGACTCGGAAGAATCCAAAATCATCCTGTAGCCATTGCGCCAAGATTAAGAGCATGTTTTAGCCTCCTCTAACAAGGCCTGTACCACACGCTCCATGCGCATAAAACGTGAACCTTTAACCAAAATATTTAAATGCTCATTACTACCAGTTGACTGCGCATGTAATGCATCCCTCAACTGCGTAATCAGACTATCCATCTCAGAAAAATGTTTTGCATTAGCGGTAGTTGCTCTATTCTTCTGCACATCATTAAAACCTTTAATAGCGAATTGGCATTGTTCACCTAAAGCAAATAATTTGGTGACTCCCTGCTCGGCAGCATAAGCACCAACCTCGCGATGAAACTCAGGCCCTTGGTTACCAACTTCACCCATATCACCTAAAACTAGCCAAGAGATATTGCCTGACTGCTTTAGTGCATCAATTGCTGCTCTGACTGAATCTGGATTGGCGTTATAGCTGTCATCAATTAAGGTGTGATTGGGATCAATCTTCTTGGCCTGCATACGTCCATTAACAGGTGAGAATGATTCAAGACCTTGCTTGATTTTCTCAAGACTGATGCCAGCAGCTACTGCAACAGCACTGGCAGCTAATGCATTACGCGCATTGTGACTTCCTAAAGTATTTAATTGAACTTCTATAGAGCCTGTCTCTATTTGCACTTGTACGTGGCCATTACTTAACAGGCGCCCCATTACTGCAGCCTGTAATGTAGTCTGGCCGGATAGCAGAACAAAATCAATTACCTTACGTCCAGCAGCAGCCTCATGCCAGACGCCTGCAAACTCAGAGTCTGCTGGGAAGACAGCAATACCATTATTTGGTAAAGCAGAAATTGCATTGGAGTGCTCTTGTGCTACTGCGGCTACAGTAGCCATGAACTCTTGGTGCTCACGCTGTGCATTATTAATTAATGCAATATTCGCCTGCGCAATATTTGCTAACTGAGTAGTTTCACCCGGGTGATTCATGCCTAACTCAACTACGGCAAGCCGATCTGTCGAACGAAGTTTTAATAAGGTGAGGGGTAGACCAATATCATTATTTAGATTACCTTTAGTGACAAGCGTGTGCTGCTCACCTACCGCAGCCTTGAATATCGAAGCAATCATTTCTTTAACGGTCGTCTTACCGTTGCTACCAGTCACTAAAGCCAATGGAATAGAATGATTTGCGCGCCAAGCTTTTGCTAATAGTCCCAGGCTGATGCGAGTATCAGTAACAAAAACAGCGGGCAGATTTGTAGGGCATCTATCTTTGTTACTAATGAGCACTGCCGCTGCTCCTGCTTTAGCAACATCAGATAAAAAGTCATGTGCATCGAAGCGCTCACCCGCCAAAGCTATAAATAATTCTTTAGGGGTAATCTGACGGCTATCAGTTCCAACCATTGAAATATTTAATGCCTGAGCATCTTGTGCAGAAATATTCAGGAGCGTACTTCCTGGTAGCATGGCGTGCACTTGAGCAAGCGTTGTCATTGCGGACATTAAGCTATACCTCCGCTAGCCAAGCGAATATGCTCTTGGTCGGAGAAATCGAATTTCTTACCATTAATTTCTTGGGTGGTTTCGTGACCCTTACCTGCAACTAAGACGATATCTTTAGGGGCCGCATTACGCACAGCAGCCATGATCGCTGCAGCACGATCAACGATCATCTGCACATTTGAAGATTCCTGGCTAATACCCCACAGAATCATTTCCATAATTGACTTTGGCTCTTCAGATCTAGGGTTATCGCTAGTAATAATGATTTGATCAGCATATTGCTGAGCTACCGCGCCCATCTGAGGACGTTTACCAATATCACGATCCCCGCCACAGCCAAATACACACCAAATTTTTCCACCGCGCTGCTGCGCAATGGGGGCTAAGGCTTGTAAAGCCTTTTGGAGGGCATCAGGTGTGTGAGCGTAATCAACTATTACCAACAAACCTTCTGATTTTTGCTGCTTACCCACTTGAATTAATTCCATGCGGCCAAGAACAGGACGCAATTGACTTACTCGCTTGCTTGCCTCATGACAAGTTAAGCCTTGGGTTAGCAATACAGTCCACACTGCAAGCGCATTGCTTAAATTGAATTCGCCTAATAAAGGAATATGTAAAGCATTGCTACCAATCCCTTGGTAGGTAAACAGGGAATCATACCCAGTGCCATTTAAGGCGCTATCTTTTGCATAAATATGGTGTAGCCGATCGCCAAATTTTTCAAAACCCTTGAGAGTATCTTGCTTAATTGTGTATACCCAAACTTTTATGCCGCCTTTAGCTAAAAGTTTCATAGCCAACTCACGACCAAAAGCATCGTCCAGATTAATCACTGCATGTTGCAGGCCTGTCAGTTGGAATAGTTTTGCTTTTGCCTCGGCATAGTTAGCCATGCTGCCGTGATAATCTAAATGATCTTGCGTCAGATTTGTGAATACAGCGCAATTTAATTGGGTGCCAGCTACCCGATTCTGATGTAAGGCATGTGATGATACTTCCATCGCCACTTGCTTAGCACCAGCATTCAGTAATTCTTTAAATTGAGTTTGTAGCTTTGGTGCATCCGGAGTGGTATATCCAGTTTGCACCAAAGAACTTAGAAAACCTGTACCTAGAGTGCCTAGTATTGCTGTGCGATGATTTGGCTCATCCAAAGCCTGAGCCAACCATTGCGTAATGCTCGTTTTACCGTTAGTCCCTGTTACACCAATCACCTTCAATTGTTTGCTTGGATGGTCGTACCATTGTGCAGATAATTCACCAACTTTTTCTGCCAGGTTTTCAATCGCAATGCATTTTGACTGATCTAGATATTGGGCACCAGGACCTGAAGGGTCGAATATTACTGCTGCTGCACCATTCTCCAATGCAGCATCAATAAATTGGCGACCATCTCGTAATGCATTGCCATGACCAACAGGATAAGCAAAAAAGATATCACCAGACTGAATCTGGCGACTATCCGCACTGACCTTAGCTGTACTATTTGCCAGGCTATGCAAGTGTTCAATCAGATGATTGGGTTCTATATTCAATGCTGCCCTCATCTTTTCAGAACCACCTGCTGCGTCTGTACATTTGCAGTACGAATCTCTTCGGGACTCTTGTCTTGCAAAACCATTTGCTTCACTTTGTTATCAGGCAATACATTGAGAGTATTCAGTGTTTCACTCACAATGGTTGAGAACACTGGTGCAGCAACCTCACCACCGTAGTGACCACCAACGGTTGGCTCATCAATCATGACTGCAACCACAATCCGTGGAGCACTGATCGGTGCTAAGCCAGCAAAGTAAGCGCGATACTTATTGCCATACCCTTTACCAACCAATTTATGTGCAGTCCCTGTCTTACCTCCAACTCTAAAGCCTTCAGCCTGAGCCTTAATGGCAGTACCACCGGGCTCAGTTACGGTCTCAAGCATGGTGCGCATTTCAATCGCAGTCTTCGCAGAAAGTACTCTCGTGCCTGGTTTGAAATTAGTACTACGCTCAATAGTGAGTGGTACTAATTCACCATTGCGTGCGAATACTGTGTAGGCCTGCGCTACCTGAAAGAGCGATGCAGAGATTCCGTAGCCAAATGCAATGCGCGCTTGATCGGTTGGCATCCACTTTTTAAATGGATGCACTGTTCCAGCAACAGCTCCAGGGAAGCCAATTTTTGGCGCCTGACCAAAACCAACTGCAGTATAAAAATCCCACATCTCTTCTGGGGACAGGCTGTTCATAGCAATTTTTGCAGTACCAATATTGCTGGATTTCTGAATAATCTCTGCAACTGTTAGATTTCCATAAGGGTGCGTGTCAGTAATGGGTTTAGGTCCGATAAGATACTTAGCACCAATCACCATATTGGTCTCTGGCTTTACTGCACCCTTTTCTAAAGCAATTGCAACCGTTAATGGCTTCATGGTTGAGCCAGGCTCAAATGTATCTGTCAGCACGCGATTGCGAAGCTGCTCACCCGTGAGATATTTACGATCATTTGGGTTATAACTTGGGTAATTAGCCAAGGCTAAAATTTCTCCCGTCTGCGTATCTAGAACTACAGCACCGCCAGCTTTAGCGTGGTGCTTCTCTACTGCATCCTTAACAGCGTTATAAGCTAGATACTGAATCTTGCTATCAATAGAGAGGTTTAAGTCCTTACCATTTTGTGGCAACTGCAAGATCGCCATTTCCTCAACAACACGACCTAAGCGATCAACCACTACACGCCTTTGACCGGGATGGCCAGCAAGCTCTTTCTCTCTAGAAAGCTCCATACCCTCTTGGCCGCGATCCTCAACATTCGTAAAGCCAACGACGTGTGCCATCGCTTCACCCTCTGGATAGAAGCGGCGATATTCATTATTTAAGCCAATACCCGGAATTTCTAATTGCTTAATTTGTTGTGCAATTGCTGGCTCAACCTGGCGCTTTAAGAAAATCTGCTTACGATCTTCTTTTAATTTTTTGCGCAACTCTGATTCACTCATCTGTAACAGACTGGCAAGCTTTTGCACTTTAACTGCAGCCAAATCATCAGGGACTGTATCGTTATAAGCAATCACAGACTTTGCTTCCAAGCTGGTAGCAATGACTTGACCATTGCGATCTAAAATTTTTCCACGACTTGCAGGTAACTCCAATTCGCGCTGAGTTCCTCGTACTCCTTTGGCTTCATAGAATGCGTTTCCTGGGCCCTGAATCCAGAAGGCACGCAGCAATAACATCATGAAAACGAAGAACAAAAGGAATAGCATTAAGCGCGAACGCCACATTGGCAGGCGCAATACTAAATTTGGTGAAGTAGAAAAACCAACTGGCCTCATTTAGCCTCCTTTAAGTACAAAGTACGTTCAGGAGAAATTGGGGACATGCGTAATTGATTACGGGCAACATCACGAATACGCGCAGACTTTGAAAGATTGCGTTGCTCATATTCCAAGCGTAACCAGTCTTGATTTAATTTACGCTCTTCAATTTGGGCGCGCTCTTGAGCAATAAATAGTTTTCGCGCACGTTGCTGTGCCGCTACTAGCGATAAGGCACAAATCAATAACAAAGCGAGCAAAGTCAAGGTGGCGCGATTCATGCAGATGCATCCATCCGTTTTTCGGCAATACGCATGATGGCTGAACGGGCACGTGGATTTTCTAGAACCTCAGCATCGCTTGGCTTAACGCGGCCAATAATTTCTAAGGCACTTTGTGGCAAATCCTTTTCACGCACAGGCAAACCACGAGGCACCTCTACTTTTGCATGCGCCTGTAGAAACTGTTTGACGATACGATCTTCCAGTGAATGAAAACTAATCACTACAAGTCTTGCTCCTGGCTTTAATAAGCTCAAAGCTGCTTTCAGGCCAAGTTCTAAATCCTCTAGCTCACGATTAATAAAAATGCGCAATGCTTGGAAAGTCCTGGTCGCTGGATCTTGACCAGCTTCACGTGTACGTACCACGCTAGCAACCAAACTCGCTAGTTGTGTGGTTGTTTTTGGGGACAAGCCTTCTTCTCGCTTTGCCACAATAGCTTTAGCGATCTGAAATGCAAAACGCTCTTCTCCGTAAGTCTTAATCACGTGCGTGATTTCCTCCTGCGGCGCCTGCTCCAACCACTCTGCAGCCGTTAAACCCTGATCTGTATTCATCCGCATATCGAGTGGACCTTCGCGCCGAAAGGAGAAGCCCCGATGCGCTTCGTCTACCTGTGGCGAACTGATTCCTAAATCCAACAAAATTCCATCGACCGATTCTGCTTGTGCATGCTGATCCATCTGCGCAAAACTGTCGTGCACAATGGTTAAACGTGGATCGTTGATTTGCTGTGCCACCGCAATCGCATCCAAATCCTTGTCGAAAGAAATCATGCGCGCAGATGAGGGTAGCTGTTTGAGTAAAGCTTGCGTGTGACCCCCGCGCCCAAACGTTCCATCGATTACCAGAATATTTTTCGCTGCGTTTTGTTTTTGAATAAGCGGGCCACTGATTAGCGCCGTCACCGCCTCGGCCAGCAATACTGGGCGATGAGTTATGTTCATAGCACCCTGTCATCAAAAATTAAATTGCTTGAGTGCTTCAGGCATGCCTAGTGCAATCGCAGCCTGTTCTTTTGCAGCGTATGTCGCTGCGTCCCATAATTCCAAGTGACTGCCCATACCAAGCAAGATCACTTCTTTTTCGATTCCTGCTGCTGCACGTAATTCGGGGCTCACTAAAATTCTGCCAGCATTATCCAAATCAATTTCTGCGGCATTACCAAGAAAAATTCTGCGCCACCAATGTGCGTCCATAGGAAGTTGCGCAACTCGGGCTCTGAAACTTTCCCACTCGGGTCTTGGAAATAGCAACAAGCAGCCATCTGGGTGTTTTGTGAGCGTAAGGCGACCTTCACCTTGAACTAGCAAGGCGTCACGATGCTTAGCTGGAACAGACATCCGGCCTTTTGCATCTAAATTGAGAGCTGAAGCACCTTGAAACACTATTTACCCCACTTTTTCACACTTCCTCCCACTTTAGAGGATCGTCTGAGGGGGGTCAAGTGTTTTTGGGTATTTTTTTAGGAAATTCTCTAGTGTTTACAAACACTTAGCGCTATGTGTTGATAAAATGGTGATAATAAAATAGCTACTTGAAACAATGGCTTGGAAAATATACTTAAGAATAGGTCTTAGCTATATGACTAGATAATGCTTAAATATACTGTATTTAAAAACAGTAGTATTCAAAAAATATATCATAATTAATCTGAAATTAAATCCCCTGATTAATTTGGACTAAATCGCAAATATCAATTTCAAATTTTGTAAGCAGCTGTTGTCATCACCTTGGACATTGCTTGCATTATTTTTTGAACTGGCTCAGGCAAAGTCGCTCCACCTGCATGCAAGGCTGCTTGCCCATGTTCGATTTCATCAATCCGCATTTGATCAACGATCGCACGCGAGCGATGATCTTCTTCAGGCAATTTTTTGAGGTGGCTCTCAAGATGACTTTCAACTTGTTTTTCAGTTTCAGCAACAAAACCTAAACTCCACTTATCACCCGCTAAGCCTGCTGCCAGGCCGATCGCAAAGGATCCTGCATACCAAAATGGATTGAGATAACTGGTGTGCGAACCAAGCTCTTTAAGACGAGTTTCACACCAAGCCAAATGATCTACTTCTTCTTGACCGGAGTGATTGAGCATCTCTTTAATTTCTGAATTTCTGGCAACTAATTTTTGTGATTGATACAAAGCTTGTGCACACACTTCACCAACGTGATTAATCCGCATCAACCCTGCTGCATGCTTTCGTTGTTCAGAATCTAATGCGGCATTTGCGCCAAGCTCTGAACCAGGAGTAGGTCTTTGCGCATTTGCTCCGCCAACAACCGAACGCAATGCGGTATCAAACTCAACAATGAAGCGGTCTATTGGGGTCATATACGGAAAATTAAACCAGAACTTCAGCTTTACAGCTTTGCTTGGTCTTTAATCCTAGCTCTGCCAAGAGCTCACGGTCTTCTTCTGCCTCTGGATTACCAGTAGTGAGTAATTGCTCACCATAGAAGATTGAATTAGCGCCGGCCATAAAGCACATGGCCTGAACAGCCCTGCCTAATTGTTGACGACCAGCTGATAAGCGCACGCGAGCCTTAGGCATGGTGATGCGAGCTACTGCAATGGTTCTCACAAACTCCAAAGGATCTAAAGGCTTCTGATCAGCCAAAGGTGTTCCAGCAACAGGCACTAAGTGATTGATGGGAACAGACTCAGGATAAGGGCTCAAATTTGCTAAACGAGCCAAGAAAGCAGCTCGCTGTTCACGGGACTCGCCCATGCCCACAATGCCGCCGCAGCAAACCGACATGCCAGCTGCACGGACATTGGAAATCGTATCCAAGCGGTCCTGGTACCCCCGTGTAGAAATTACTGAACGATAAAAATCTTCACTGGTATCAAGGTTATGGTTATAAAAATCTAAGCCCGCCTCTTGTAGCGCCAAAGCTTGATCAGCCTCTAACATGCCCAAGGTGGCACAAGTTTCTAAGCCCAAAGCTTTGACACCCTTAATCATTGCAGCGACTTTTTCAATATCGCGATCTTTAGGCTCTCGCCAAGCCGCGCCCATGCAGAAGCGGTTTGATCCTGCCGCTTTAGCAGCTCTAGCGGCCTCTAAAACCTCCTCCAAGCCCATCAACTTCTCAGCCTTAACGTCAGTGTCATAGCGCGCCGCCTGCGGGCAATAGCTGCAATCCTCAGGGCAGCCACCGGTCTTAATGGACAACAAGGTAGCCAACTCCACATCGCCTTCAGGGAAATTGATTTTATGAGTCTCTTGAGCCTTGAGCATTAATTGATCAAAAGGCAAGGCAAACAATGCTTCAATTTGGGCCACGGTCCACCCACCGGAGGCATCTACCTCTTTGCGTAAATTAGCCATAGATTTGACTAAGGTAAGAGGTTTTTCAGCAGTTTGGGAGTCCAACATGGGCAAATTCCAGAAAATAGATCAATTCAAGGCATAAACATAACAGATACAAGCCGGCAATTGGAAAAACTAGTGGTCAAATATCAAACATGAAGGTTATTTCTGATTTAAATCAACCCACTCTCGTTGATCGCAGCCTGGCTGCCGTTTGGCACCCCTGCACTCAGATGAAACATCACGAGTCTTTTCCCCTGATTGCCATCACCAAAGGCAAGGGTCCGTGGCTCTATGACGAACAGGGAAACGCCTTACTTGATTGCATCAGCTCTTGGTGGACCAATTTATTTGGCCACTCAAATCCAAGGATTAATCAAGCCATTATTAATCAGCTAGAAAAAATTGAGCATGTCATGCTTGCGGGTTTTACACATCAACCAGTGGTTGAGCTCTCGGAAAAACTTTCCGCCCTGACAAACGGAAATTTAGGCCACGTCTTCTATGCATCAGACGGCGCATCTGCAGTAGAAATTGCGTTGAAGATGAGTCACCATTTTTGGCAACTGAATGGTAAACCGCAAAAGAAAAAATTTGTCTGCTTAGAAAATGGTTATCACGGAGAAACGCTAGGCGCATTAGCAGTGACCGATGTTGCTATTTTTCGGGAAGCCTATGGATCACTCTTGCAAGATGTGTATACCGTCACATCACCTGATGCACGCAAAGCAAAATCTGGCGAGAGTCCAATAGCTGTAGCAAAATATGCTGCGGCTGAACTAGAGCAGTTATTTAAAAAAGAACATCAACATATTGCCGCCATCATCATTGAGCCCCTAGTGCAATGCGCTGGACAAATGGCAATGTATTCCCCAGAATATCTTCGGCTTGTAAGAGACTTATGCAATCGCTATGAGGTGCATCTCATAGCCGATGAGATCGCTGTGGGTTGTGGGCGAAGTGGGAAGTTTTTTGCTTGTGAACATGCTGGCATTTGGCCAGACTTTCTAACTCTATCTAAAGGTATTAGCGGCGGCTACCTTCCTCTCTCGGTTTGTATGACTACCAACACAATTTATCGTGCTTTTTATAGTGATAAAACGCAACAAGGCTTCTTGCATTCACACTCATACACTGGAAACCCACTAGCTTGCTCAGCAGCACTAGCCTGCTTAGCAATTTTTGAAACTGAAAATGTTTTAGAAAAAAATATTGGACGCTCACAAGATTTAGCGAATGCTTTTGCGTGGGCAAAAGCAGATTCTCGAATAGAGCACTGGCGCCAGCAAGGGATGATTCTGGCTTTTGATCTTAAGAATGAATATCTTAAAAATCCAAGCACCTTTCCACGCGAAATGTTCTCTAAAGGTTTGGAAGAAGGGGTTCTGATTAGACCAATCGGTAATACGATTTATGTCATGCCACCCTACATTCTGTCTACTGAAGAAGCAATACACATGGGAAATGCTATTAAGTTTGCACTCGAGAAGGCTTTGGCATGACAAGTTCATTTAGCGCCTTAAAGCTTGCGCAAGAACAAATTGCAGCCTTAGATGTGCAACTGCTCAAACGGAATTTACGTGTCACACAATCCCCTTGTGACACCAGAGCAACTATAGATGGCAGGCAACTGAAGGTCTTTTGCAGCAACGATTACCTTGGGCTTGCCAATCACCCAGAATTAGTAAATGCCTTAGCACAAGGTAGCCAAAAATATGGTGTTGGTAGTGGTGCTTCGCATTTAATCAGCGGTCATAGTGCAGCACATGAGCTACTTGAAAAGCAGTTAGCTTCTTTTCAAGAGAAGCATATCCCCAAAGTACGTGCCTTATTTTTTAGCACTGGCTACCTAGCTAATCTTACCGCCATTACTGGCCTAGCTAGACTTGCTGAGCGTGGAGATCTGAGTATTTACTCCGCCAAACTCAATCACGCTTCGCTGATTGATGGAGTTCGATTGGCAGCTGCGCAAATGCATGCCACAGTCAACTTGTTTGATCACACTGAGCTTACTTCATTAACTGAGCTACTCAAAAAAGATACAGCATCTCTTAAACTCATTATCACTGATGGTGTCTTTAGCATGGATGGCGATCTAGCACCAGTTAAAGCATTACTGCAGATAGCAGAACAATACGATGCCCTGTTAATAGTTGATGATGCCCATGGTTTTGGGGTACTAGGTAAGCAAGGACATGGCATCTTAGAGCAAGAAAATATTCATTCTGATCGCATCATTTATATCGGTACCTTAGGGAAAGCTGCTGGGGTCAGCGGTGCTTTTATTTGTGCTCAAGATTCTTTTATTGAATGGCTCATTCAAAAGGGTCGCCCCTATATTTACAGTACTGCAACCCCACCTGCTATCGCGCACACATTACTCAAAAGCCTTGAGATCATTGCAAGTGACAAGGGCATAAAACGTCGTACACAACTAAATCAGCTCATCAAACTTTGGCAGGACGAAATGGTATTTTTAGAATGGCAAAAGGGCTCTTCCTGCACGCCTATTCAACCAGTTCTCGTGGGTAGCAATGCCAATGCGCTCATGGCAGCAAAGTTATTAGATGAAGCAGGTTATTGGATTCCAGCAATTCGTCCACCAACAGTGCCTGTTGGTAGCGCACGCTTACGGATTACTTTTTCTGCAAATCATAGCGCCGATGATTTACGTAAACTCATCACTACCTTAAAAAGGATAGAACAAGAAATTCATCAAAAGGCTGCTCATGACTAAGATGACTGGTTTTTTTGTAACGGGTACCGATACTGAAGTTGGTAAAACTTTGGTTAGTGGTGCGCTGATTCTCAAGTTACGTAAACAAGGGAAACAAGCTATTGGCTTTAAACCTGTCGTTGCTGGAACATATCAAAGTACCAGTGGCAGCATTCTCAACGAAGATCTAGAAACTTTACGGATTGCTTCCGAGCTAGCGCCAGGCCAATTAAGCTTATCTCCTTATGTTTTAGATATGCCGGTAGCTCCCCATTTGGCTGCGGTAAATAAAGGTATTACCCTAGACTTGAAGACCATCATGCAAGCGCTTGATGAAATTCAAAAGCACAGTGATTGTCTTGTTATCGAAGGGGCTGGCGGATTTTTAGTTCCACTAAATCATGATGAAGATTTAGGCGATCTTGCGCAGCAAATCAATTTGCCAATCATTTTGGTGATTGGCATGAAGTTAGGATGTATTAATCATGCTCTACTAACTCAAGAAGCGATTAAAGCCCGTGGTTTAAAAATTGCAGGGTGGATTGCTAACTCCCTAACAAATAATGAAATGCCCCTACTAAAAGAAAATATTGCTACGTTAGAAGCAAAAATCAATGCACCCTTTTTAGGACTAATCCCCTCCTTGCCTAAAACACTTCAAAAATCTCATAACAGCCCTTATTCAATAGAAGCACTTGATTTTGCTGCACAGCACATCCAAATAACAAGTAATTAAAGCCCCTAGAGCAAGTCCTAAGATGAAACTGGTGGGAGTTTCAGATAAGATAAAGGGATGCATTTACTCCCTGAAATCCTTGATTCTGCAAAAGCTATACAAGATATTCGTCGCAACATTCACGCTCATCCTGAATTACGCTTCGAAGAAAATCGCACGTCTGACTTAGTTGCAGAAGCGCTTTCCAGTTGGGGGATTACGGTTTACCGAGGCATGGGTAAAACAGGTGTTGTTGGTCGTCTTGATGGCGATTTAGGTTCCGGAAAAATGATTGGCTTGCGGGCTGATATGGACGCACTCCCATTACAAGAGCACAACAATTTTGAGCATGCTTCTCGCAATCCCGGAAAGATGCATGCCTGCGGTCACGATGGTCACACTGCAATGCTTTTAGGTGCTGCCCAATATCTATCAAATCATCGCGACTTCAAAGGGACTGTGATATTTATTTTCCAGCCCGGCGAAGAAGGCGGTGCTGGTGCCAAAGAAATGATTAAAGATGGGCTCTTTAAACAATTTCCTTGTGATGCTGTTTTTGGGTTACACAATTGGCCAGGCCTAGGCGAAGGTCACTTTGGAGTTACTCCTGGTCCTATGATGGCTTCAAGCAACGCTTTTGAAATTACCATTACCGGTAAGGGTGGTCACGCTGCACTACCTCACAATAGCGCTGACCCAGTACTTACTGGAGCGCAAGTCGTGTTAGCACTCCAAAGTATCATTACTCGTAATAAGCGTCCAGTCGATGCAGCAGTTCTCTCAGTCACGCAGT
Source organism: Polynucleobacter sp. (assembly GCA_037129175.1). Taxonomy (GTDB): domain Bacteria; phylum Pseudomonadota; class Gammaproteobacteria; order Burkholderiales; family Burkholderiaceae; genus Polynucleobacter. The sequence goes on from JBAXVK010000003.1 coordinate 99,477, forward strand.
TTCATGCGGGCGAAACAAGTAATGTCATTCCTGACAGCGCCTTTATTGGCGGCACTGTCAGAACATTCACCTTGGAAGTACTAGATTTAATGGAGCAACGACTTCGTGAAATTGCACACAGTGTCGCAAGCGCATTTGATTGCAAAGCTGAAATTTCTTTTAAGAGAAGCTATCCGCCATTGATTAATCATGATGCTGAAGTTCAGTTTGCCAGCGAGGTAATGAGCGAATTAGTCGGCAAACAAAACGTCAATACAAATATTGATCCCACAATGGGCGCAGAAGATTTTGCCTTTATGTTGCTAGAGAAGCCAGGATGCTATGTATTTTTAGGCAATGGAGATGGAGATCACCGCTCTACAGGTCATGGCATGGGCCCATGCCATCTCCATAATCCCTCTTATGACTTTAACGATACATTAATTCCGGTAGGTGTGAGCTACTGGGTAAAGCTCGCGCAACGCTATCTAGAAAAAAGTTAAACCCTTAAGAGTTAGTAAATTTAGCTGGACGTTTTTCTATAAATGCGGCCATGCCTTCTTTTTGATCATTCGTTCCAAAGCAAGTGTGGAACAAGCGACGCTCAAAATGGATCCCCTGTGAAAGCGTAGTTTCATAAGCAGTGTTAACTGCTTCTTTGACCATCATTGCTGTTAGTAATGGCATATCAGCAATCTCTTTAGCAATTATTTTTACTTCTTTTAATAAATCTGCTTTTGGAAAGACTCGAGATACCAAGCCTGAACGTTCAGCCTCTGCAGCATCCATCATCCTTCCAGTTAAAGCTAAATCCATTGCTTTCGCTTTAGAAACTGCACGTGGCAAACGTTGCGTACCGCCAGCACCAGGGATAATTCCCAACTTAATTTCTGGTTGCGCAAACTTGGCATTATCTGCAGCCATGATGGTGTCACACATCATGGCCAATTCACATCCGCCTCCAAGTGCATAGCCCGATACTGCAGCAATCACAGGCTTACGAACTTTTTGCATATGCTCCCAATTACGGGAAATAAAATTATGACGATATACATCTTGCAAGTTACGCTTCGCCATTGATGCAATATCAGCACCGGCAGCAAATGCCTTTTCACTACCTGTCACAATGATGCAACCAATATTGTCATCTGCATCAAATGTAAGTAATGCCTCGCCTAACTCATCCATTAGCTGATCATTTAGTGCATTGAGAACTTCAGGGCGATTTAAGATAATGGTAGCAACCTTGCCATCAACCTCAGTCAAAATTGTTTTGTAGTTCATGGATTTCTTTCCTGTATGTAATCAATTAACGCGGCAACAATAGCCACATCTTGCCATTTTGTTTCATGCGACCAGCCATTTCTCCTGCAGCATCACCGGATCCCCAATAGTAATCAGCCCTGACGCCGCCCACAATGGCTTTACCAGTATCCTGGGCCATTACTAACTTTTGCAAGGGTTCAGCACTCAAAGGTTTGGTGGTAGCAAGAAATACTGGGGCACCCAAGGGTATCGATTGCGGATCAATCGCAATACTGCGCTCACCGGTTAATAACACCCCAAGGGCGCCAATAGTGCCAGATGTCTCTTTAAAAAAGACAAAACGGGGATTGGCGTTGAGCATTTCATTCACGCGCTCAGGATTGCGTTTGGCCCATTGCGAAATACCCTGCATAGTGGCTTCTTTACTTGTAATCTCTTTGCGATCAAGCAACCATTGTGCTGAAGATTTAAAGGGTTGCTCATTCGTTCCAGCAAACCCTAACTGCAATATTGTGCCGTTTTCAAGACGAATTTTTCCTGAACCCTGTATTTGCATGGAGGCTGCTTCAACAGGATCTTGCACCCAAGCAATTTCCGATCCTTTTAAAACGCCTGAACTCATCAGCTCTGCACGCGTTGGACCTGGATTAGGTTTAGATTTTCGCCATGTATTTGGATACGCATAAAGCGGCACACTGTAAGTGCTTGTTCGTGTTTGTGAGCCATTCATCATGGGTTCGTAGTAACCAGTAATTAAACCTGTCTCACTGCCTGAGTTATTTCGGATTTCATAGGCCTGGAAGTTGCTTTCAAAATATCGACGGATTGCTTGAGGATCCCGCGAAGATAGGCTTGCAGCTTGCGTACACACCTGACGCCAATTCACCTCTCCACCTCGCTTACGTAATACATCACAACTTTTTAGCCACGCAGACCAAGCTTGAGATAAATCATCTTCTTGCCAGCCTGGCAAGGCTTGCCAAGATACTGCATTAAATCTCGCTATCGATGAACTATAAGATGTCGGTGATACACCAGAGTCGCTAGATCGATAAGCTGTGCCTCGGGTAGGGGGTGTTGAACACCCAACAACTAAGCTCGCAATTAGAATAGCGAATAGACTTACTTGAAATAACTTAAATTTAAAAATCATGATTGCCAATTTACTCGATGAATACCCAATGCTGCTCTTTATAATAGAAGGCGCTATCGCTTTAGGACTGTTGCTATTTATTGTCCTATGGACGGGCAAAGGGAAAAAATAGTTTTTCCAAACACTTCGCTCTAATGTAAGGTTCGGGGCATTACTAGGGCAAATTCAGGAATTAATGCCTGGAAAAACTGCGCCTCCTCAGTAACGCAAAAGTACTCACCTCGCATAGTTCCTGCTGGTGTGGGTAAAGTGGCCCAACTGGTGTACTCAAATTGCTCTCCGGCACGCAATAAGGGTTGTTGGCCAACCACGCCTAAACCACGCACCTCCTGAACATCATTGTCCCCATCGGTAATGAACCAATGGCGGGCAATTAGCTGAACACTGGAGGTACCAGCATTGCGAATAGTGACCGTATAAGCAAACGCAAATTGACGATTATCGGGGTCAGATTGCTCTGGAAGGTACTGGGCTTTGACCGTAATACTAATTTCATGAGGATTCATGCTCGAATTCTGCTCCATCCCAAGGCCAACTGCAAGCTAGAATCTAGGGATGGAAAGCCAAAAATCAACTCTAAATCGTCAATTCGTCATTGCCCCCTCGATTCTGTCAGCTGACTTTGCCTGTCTAGGTAAGGAAGTCCAAGATGTTCTGGCAGCGGGTGCCGATTGGATTCACTTTGATGTGATGGATAACCATTTCGTCCCTAACCTCACAATTGGCCCACTGGTTTGTGAGGCTATTCGTCCATATGCCATGAAAAATGGCAAGCCTGCAATGATCGATGTTCACCTCATGGTTGAACCTGTGGATCGTATCGTGCCTGATTTTGCAAAAGCTGGCGCAAACTTAATTAGCTTTCACCCTGAGGCAAGTCCTCACGTGAATCGCACTCTTAATTTAATTCGTGATCAAGGCTGTCAAGCGGGTCTGGTATTAAACCCTGCAACACCACTTGATCATTTAGATCACACCCTAGAATTAATCGACTTAGTACTGCTCATGTCTGTCAATCCAGGATTTGGTGGTCAATCTTTTATTCCAAGCACCCTCAATAAGATTGAACAAGTTCGTACACGCTTAGATCGTTACGAAGCTCAAACAGGTCGCCACATTCGTCTTGAAGTAGACGGCGGAATCAAGGTGGATAACATTGCGCAGGTTGCGCAAGCGGGTGCCGATACCTTCGTTGCTGGCTCAGCCGTTTTTGGAAAAGAAAATTACGCCCAAGTAATTGAGGCAATGCGCACTGAATTAGGAAAGATTGGAAAAGCCTAATGCAGCGCGAAGAATTTCACGCCCTAACCAAACAGGGTTTCAATCGCATTCCTCTTGTTAAAGAGGTTCTTGCTGATTTAGAAACGCCGCTATCGCTCTATGTCAAACTGAGTCAAGCCTTTGGTGAGAAAAATACCTACCTACTCGAGTCCGTATTAGGTGGTGAGCGTTTTGGCCGATTCTCCTTTATTGGTCTATCCGCTAAAACGATTATCAGAACGGTTGGCACTCCCTCAGCACCAGTCAATGAAGTACTCACTGACGGAAAAGTAGTAGAGAGTAATACCGATAATCCGCTAGATTTTGTAGACGCTTATTTCAAACGCTTTAAGGTTGCCGTTCAAGTAGGTCTGCCGCGTTTTTGCGGCGGTCTTGCTGGCTACTTTGGCTATGACACTGTTCGGTATATTGAATCACGCTTAGCGAAACATCATTTGCCAGATGAACTCGGGGTGCCTGATATTCAGCTCATGCTTACTGAAGAGTTAGCGGTGATTGATAACGTCGCTGGCAAGATTTACTTCATTGTCTATGCAGACCCCAGTATTACCGAGGGCTTTGAAAAAGCCCAAGACCGCTTAACAGAATTGCTTACTTGCCTGGGTAAACCAGCGAATATGCCGGCATCATTGCCGAGCACAAAGACAGATTTAATTCGTAAATTTAAGACTTCAGATTTTGAAGATGCAGTACGTAAAACCAAAGAATATATTTTGGCTGGTGACTGTATGCAGGTCGTGATTGGTCAACGAATTAGCAAGCCCTTTACCGACTCACCATTAGCGCTATACAGAGCACTTCGCTCTCTGAACCCCTCGCCTTATATGTATTTTTATAATTTTGGCGATATGCAAATTGTGGGTTCATCCCCAGAGATTCTCGTGCGACAGGAAAAACGCGCTGCTGAAAAGATTGTGACGATTCGTCCGCTTGCAGGCACCCGTCCCCGCGGTGCTAGCCCAGAAGAAGACGAGCGTCTAGCTAAAGAGTTGCTTGCAGATCCCAAAGAAATTGCTGAGCATGTCATGCTGATTGACCTTGCTCGTAATGACGTTGGTAGAATCGCCAAGACAGGATCTGTAAAAGTCACTGATTCCATGTCAATCGAAAAGTATTCTCATGTGCAGCATATTGTTAGCTCGGTAGAGGGTGAACTATTAGACAATATGAGCAATATGGACGTCTTACGCGCAACCTTCCCAGCAGGCACACTCTCTGGCGCACCTAAAATTCGTGCCATGGAAATTATTGACGAGATGGAAATTGTAAAGCGCGGTATTTATGGTGGTGCAGTTGGATACCTTTCCTTCTCAGGCGATATGGATGTGGCGATTGCCATTCGCACTGGTGTCATTCGTGATGGCATGCTGCATTCTCAGGCAGGTGCCGGTGTTGTAGCTGACTCTGACCCAACTGCCGAATGGAAAGAAACTGAAGCTAAAGCCCGCGCAGTATTAACAGCCGCAGAATTAGTACAAGGAGGACTCGATGCTCCTCATGATTGATAACTACGATTCCTTTACTTATAACCTCGTGCAATATTTTGCCGAACTAGGTGAAGAGGTAAAAGTATTTCGGAATGATGAAATCGCAGTAGAAGATATTGCAAAACTAAATCCTGCACGTATTTGTATTTCTCCTGGGCCATGCAGCCCAGCGGAAGCTGGCATCTCGGTAGAGACTATCAAACGCTATGCAGGACAAATTCCGATTCTAGGAGTATGTCTTGGCCATCAAGCTATCGGTGAGGCTTTTGGGGGCAAGGTGATTCGCGCCCAAAAGGTGATGCATGGTAAGACTGACTCTATTCATCACACAGGTGTGGGTGTATTCAAAAACTTGCCAGACCTATTTAAAGTCACCCGCTATCATTCGCTCGCCATCGAAAAGAGCTCCCTGCCTGCAGTATTAGAAGTGACGGCTACATCTTCGGATGGGGAAATCATGGGCGTGCGCCATCGCGAACTCACAGTTGAAGGTGTTCAATTCCATCCTGAATCTATTCTTTCTGAGCATGGTCACGCCCTGCTTAAAAATTTCTTACTCAATAAGTAAATAGCGCTATGCCAATTACTCCACAAGCAGCACTTCAACGTTGTATCGAACATTATGAACTTTCTCATGAAGAAATGACTGCCATGATGAGACTCATCATGAGCGGTGAAATGTCACCTGAGTTAGTGGCTGGACTATTAGTGGCTCTTCGCACTAAAAAAGAAACTGTTGGAGAAATAGTCGCTGCTGCACGAGTGATGCGTGAATTTGCAACTACCGTTCATGTAGATGACCGTACTCATTTAGTTGACGTTGTAGGTACAGGTGGCGATGGCGCGCACACTTTCAATATCTCAACTGCAGCTATGTTTGTAGCTGCTGGGGCTGGGGCCAAAATTGCTAAGCACGGTAATCGTAGTGTGAGCAGCAAATCTGGCAGCGCTGATGTACTCGAAGCATTAGGCGTAAACCTGGGACTTTCCGCAGAGCAAGTTGCCAAATGTATTTCTACAGTAGGTGCCGGCTTTATGTTTGCACCAAACCATCACCCTGCTATGAAAAACGTCGTACCAATTCGCAAACAATTGGGTGTGCGGACTATTTTTAATATCTTAGGGCCGCTTACCAATCCTGCAGATGCCAAAAGAATCTTGATGGGTGTATTTCATCCGGATCTTGTAGGAATTCAGACTCGGGTATTGCAAGCTCTAGGCATGGAGCATGCGCTTGTAGTTTATGGTCTAGATGGTCTAGATGAGATCTCCCTAGAGGGTCCTACTCTTGTAGGTGAACTTAAGGACGGCGTTGTTCGTGAATATGAAATTCATCCAAAAGACTTTGGATTGAATACTGCTCTCACAAATAGCTTCAAAGTAGCTAATGCAGAAGAGTCTAAAAAAATGGTAATAGATGTGATCAACAACAAGCTAGGTGCGGCAAGCGACATTGTGTGCCTGAATGCAGGTGCAACCCTCTATGTTGCTGGTGTAGCCCAAGATATAGCTTCTGGTGTGCAAATGGCTAAAGCCGCAATTGCATCCGGCGCAGCGCGTAAGAAGTTAGACGCCTTTATTGCAGCAACCCAAGCTAAATAATTACTCATGAGCGATATCCTCGATAAAATTGTTGCAAGCAAGAAAATTGAGCTTGCTAATAACTTGAAGCATCTGTCTCTTGGCAATCAACGCGAGATTGCCCAATTTAATAATCAGGATGCGCTACTCAAACCGCGCGGGTTCATTCACGCAATTGAAAATAAAATTTCCACTGGAAAAGCTGCCGTTATTACTGAAATTAAAAAGGCGAGCCCAAGCAAGGGAGTCCTGCGAGAAAATTTTAAGCCTACTGAAATTGCTCAGTCTTATGAAAAGCATGGTGCAGCTTGTTTATCAGTTCTCACTGATAAGGACTACTTTCAGGGCTGCAACGCCTATCTTCAAGAAGCTAGAACTGCTTGCAGTATTCCCGTGCTGCGTAAAGATTTCACGATAGATCCATATCAAATCTATGAAGCTCGTGCGATTGGTGCTGATGCAATTCTCTTAATCGTAGCCTGCCTAGAACTCAATCAAATGAAAGAGCTTGAGGCTTGTGCCCATGACTTAGGCCTAGATGTTTTAGTTGAGGCTCACAATGCTCCTGAACTAGAGCAAGCCATGGAACTCAAAACATCCTTACTTGGTATTAATAATCGGAATCTCAAGACTTTTGAGGTCACATTACAAACGACACTCTCACTTTTGCCACTGGTTCCCAAAGGAAAAATTTTGGTTACAGAATCTGGGATATTGGGTAATGCTGATGTGAAACTGATGCGTGATAATCAGGTGAATGCATTTTTAGTTGGTGAAGCATTTATGCGCGCTACCGACCCAGGGACTGCTCTTAGTGCTCTATTCTCTTAGTCTTATTCAATATATCAAGCCCATACTTCACTAGGGCGATCAGCAGTATCGAACCCAATACATCCCCGATGAACATCACTAGAAAGTGATTAAAGGTCCCCGTATTTTCGAGACCTTCAGCAGCATACCAAAGCTGGTGCAAGCTAGCGCTCAAGAGGGCATAAATAAAAATACAGGAAATTAATTTCTGCAAACTCAGATTGCCAAGGTCATTTTGCAGATCAGTATTGCTAATCACAAAGACCCTAGCAATATAAGGGGAAAACCCCGAAACTAAACCAATACCTAGACAAAGAGTTAAGTCGTGAGAAAACTCACCAAGGTAGCTAATCAAAAATGATGCTAAAACAATCCCAATGGCGCCTGGAAGTCCAAAAATTAAGGTTAAAAATAAACGCAGACCTACTGGCAAATAAATCCAGTTAACGCCTAGACTAAATATAAGCTCACTTGTCAGCCAGTTATTTACGTAGAAAAGAGATGTGTACGATAGCGCACTAATTACAAGTGCAAAAGTGACCTCAGAAAGCATTCCCAATTGTTTACTCATTCCATCGATTATGAATCCTTTCGATAACGAGTAACAGTTGTGAAAATTAAGCCAAGGGTATACACTGATACTTGCTATACAGCTAATATTAATTCACTACACAACAACATACTCCTAAATAATGGCCGCCGCTAAGTCCCCATCTTATATTCGCTTTCTCAATTTGATTGAGGCCTTAGACCGTATTAACCCTGGCAAGAAACTGGACTATATTGAAGAAAGTCTCTTAGACAAGATTGTTACTTGTTCACATTTAAAAGGGTCAGTATTGGTAGGTGATTTAATCTCCCTCGCGGAGCTGGGCTCGCAAGCGACATTACATGGTCGCGTGAAGAATCTGAGCGCGATGGGTTATATCAAGATGGCCTCAAATACTGATGGGCGTAAAAAAGAAGTATTACCAACAAAGTTAGCAATCAAGCGCTATGAAGAAATCTCTAAGTGCTTAGAGAAAGCTGCTAAGTATGCTTAAGTTCTTTTCGCTTCAATAAAAAAGCCCTTATGAAAAGGGCTTTTTTATTAATCAAGAGATATATCGCTTACTTAGACATTGAATAAGAAGTTCAACACATCCCCATCCTTAACGACGTATTCCTTGCCTTCGGCCCGCATCTTACCAGCCTCTTTAGCACCAGCCTCACCTTTAAACTGAATGAAGTCATCGTAAGCAATCGTTTGTGCGCGGATGAAACCCCGCTCAAAGTCTGTGTGAATAACGCCTGCTGCTTGTGGTGCAGTATCACCTAGATGAATGGTCCATGCGCGCACTTCTTTAACACCAGCAGTGAAGTAAGTTTGCAAACCAAGCAATGAATACCCTGCACGAATCACGCGATCTAAGCCAGGCTCTTCCATACCTAAATCAGCCAGAAATTCTGTCTTATCAGCATCATCAAGATCTGCAATCTCAGCCTCAATCGCTGCACAAACAGCAACTACCGGAGCATTTTCTTTTGCAGCATGCTGCTTTACCGCCTCCAGATGAGGATTATTGGTAAAGCCATCCTCTTTTACGTTAGCAACATACATTGCTGGTTTTGCAGTGATTAAACATAGCGGCTTAATCAACAGTAATTCATCTTCAGTTAAATTCAGGCTGCGCACCGGTAGAGCAGAATCTAAATGGGCTAGCACTTTAGTCAGAACAGCAACTAAGGCTGCCGCTTCTTTATCATTACCTGACTTCGCAGCCTTACTGGAGCGATTGAGTGTTTTCTCAACAGTAGCCAAATCTGATAAAGCCAATTCAGTATCAATCACGCCAATATCGGCAATCGGGTCAATCTTACCGGCGACGTGAATGATATTCGGATCCTCAAAACAACGGACTACATGGGTAATGGCATCAGTTTCCCGAATATTCGCTAAAAATTGATTGCCAAGGCCCTCACCTTTGGAGGCGCCAGCGACCAAACCAGCAATATCGACAAACTCGACGGCAGCCGGCAGGATGCGTTCAGGTTTCACAATCTCAGCCAGGGCAGCTAGACGGTGGTCAGGAACCTCAACCACGCCTACATTGGGCTCAATCGTGCAGAAAGGGTAGTTTTCCGCAGCGATCCCAGCTTTGGTAAGCGCGTTAAAGAGGGTAGATTTGCCGACGTTAGGCAGGCCGACGATGCCACATTTCAAAGACATGAGCTTATTGTAAAGGGACGCAATTCGATATCATCGAGTTATGTCGGAAGTTCACCTAAGTCACCCATCCAAAACCCCTGCGCAATCTGCCAAAATCCGCTCTGCTGACGTTGTGGTTGTCGGCGGAGGCATTGCTGGCAAGGCTTGCGCACTTGGTCTAGCTCAGCTTGGGCTAAACACCATTGAGATTGCTCCGGATCTGAGCCAGATCACCCCCGCACCGCAAGGATTGGAGTGGGGCCAACGAATCTATGCCTTTTCTCCAAGCACTCAAAAACTATTAGCCCATTTGCAAATTTGGGATGCACTAGACCATAGTCGAATACAGTCGGTGCGCGATATGCGGATTTATGGTGATCGTGGCGAAAAAAATGATCAGCTCCATCTTTCTGCGTTTGAAGCGGGTAGCTCTCAGTTAGCCTGGATTGGAGAATCCGATTTGATTGAGCACACACTTGATCAGGCCTCTCGCTTTCAAAATAAGTTAGAGCGGATTAGCGATGTGATTAATAAGATTGAAGTTGATACAGATGGGAGTACGCTTCACTTAAAAAATGGTGGTGCCATTCGTGCGCAACTTGTGGTTGCTGCTGATGGAGCAAATTCACCCATTCGGTCTGAACTTGGTATTGCAGTAAGCGAAGAGAGTTACTCACAAAGTGCTGTGGTTGCAAATTGGACTTGCACATATCCACATCTTGAAACAGCTTTTCAATGGTTTTTACCTGGGGGCGATATTGTGGCAATGCTGCCCTTACCTGGTAAACAAGTGTCAATGGTGTGGTCAACCTCGCCTGAGCATGCTGCAGATCTTTTAAAACTAGATCAAGCCCAATGGCAAGAGCAATTTAACTCAATTGCGAATGGTGCAATTGGGAAACAATTAGGCGAACTCAGTCTCAACTCAACTCCAGTCGCATTTCCATTGAGAAAGATACGGGCAACACGTTTTATTGGCCCGGAGGCAACGCCCAAGGTTGTGCTCATTGGTGATGCAGCCCATGTGATGCATCCACTAGCAGGACAAGGTCTTAACTTAGGCTTGCGGGATGTTGCGGTATTACTCAACATTCTTGGTAAACGTGAATCTTTTCGCTCACCAAGCGATACAGTATTACTACGTCGCTACGAGCGTCAACGCCAGGGCGATACAAGCGCACTTTTATGGGTTACTGACAAACTCAAGAAATTATTTTCTGCCAGTAGTAACACGGAACGTCAACTACGTAACTGGGGGCTTGGCATAGTTAACAAAAGCCATTTTATTAAACAGCGTCTAATTGAGCGCGCCTTAGGGGACATTGATTTTGAATAAATTACTATCCGTCGTAGTAGTTGCCTGTATCACTCTACTTTTCTCCGGCATTGTCAATGCACAGACTGAGCAGCAGATCAAAACCGAGATACAAAAAAGGCTGGGGGCAAATGTAAAAGTGAAGAGCGTAACAGCAGCGCCAGTCCCTGGTTTATATGAAGTATTGGTTGGTAATGAATTTTTTTATACAGATGCCTCAGCAAAATACCTCATACAAGGTGAAATCATTGAACTGGCTAGCGGAAAAAATATTACCGAACAAAGGCAGGCTGACTTAAACCGCATTAAGTGGGCAGATTTAAACCAAGCCAATGCCATCAAAACCGTTCGCGGTAACGGCAGCCGTCAGCTGGCAGTATTTTCAGATCCCAATTGTGGCTACTGTAAGCGTTTAGAAAAGTCTATGCAGCAATTAGAGAATGTCACTATCTACACTTATCTCATTCCCATTTTGTCTGCAGACTCTACCCAAAAATCAAAGCAAATCTGGTGCGCCGCAGATCCCTATAAGGCTTATATTGATTGGATGATTAACGGTATTAGCCCTAGTGGGAAAAGTGACTGCAACACTCCACTAGATAAGAATCTCGCTTTTGCGAAAACCTATGGCATCACCGGAACGCCCACTCTTTTCTTTACTGATGGCAGTCGCTTTCCTGGAGCAGTTCAAATTACCGATATTGAAAAGAAATTTAGTTCGCTGAAGTAAATATCATGAATAAGGCAGATCTACCAGCAATTCAATACACCGTATGGCCGGCTGACCTTTATGGTCATCGCTACCAGGTGAAATTGCAGATTGCAAAACCCAATCCAGAGGGGCAAGTATTGCAAATACCGGCTTGGATCCCGGGAAGTTATTTGATTCGCGACTTTAGTAAGCAGATTGAATCGATTGAAGCTTATTCTGTTGGCAGCAAGAAGAAGCTTTCTCTAGAGAGATTAAGTAATGATCAATGGCGCTTACTAAAAGCAAATGGCCCAGTTGAAGTGCTCACCACGGTATACGCATATGATTCCTCGGTACGCGCTGCCTACCTTGATGCGGATCGTGCGTTCTTTAACGCAAGCAGCTTATGTCTTGAGGTTAAAGGCCAAGAAAACTTGCCGTGCTCACTCGCCATCGCCCCTCCAGAGGGTGGCTTTACTGATCACTGGTCAGTGCAAACTGGCTTAAGGGCTGCCAAAACAGATCCGCGCGGATTTGGTTTTTATCTTGCACAAGATTATGACGATCTGCTTGATCATCCAGTTGCAATAGGTGAGTTTCAGGTCGTTCATTGGACATCTGGTGGCGTTACACACAGCATGGTCATCCAAGGTTGCATTAATCCAGTTGATATAAAACGCCTTGCACAAGATTTGCAAGCAATTTGCACTTGCACGATTAATCTCTTCGAACCCAAAACCAAGCAAGCACCTTTTAGGAGCTACCTCTTCCTGGTAAATGCAGTACTGAATGGCTATGGTGGACTTGAGCATCGCAATAGCACAGCACTACTCTGCCGTCGTGACCAGATTCCACAAGAGAATGCGCCGCTAGATGAGTCTGCCTATCGTGAGTTTCTGGGTTTATGTAGTCATGAATACTTTCATGCGTGGCTAGTGAAACGTATTCAAGCAAAAGCATTTCAACCCTATGACCTCAGCAAGCGCAACCACACTCGCTTACTCTGGCTGTTCGAGGGTTTTACTAGCTACTACGATGATCTCCAGCTTTTCCGTAGTAAGCGTATTGATCTCAAAACGTATCTTGATTTAGTTTCTACTAACTGGAATGGCATCCTTCGCGGTCCAGGAAGAAACAAACAAAGCCTGGCTGATAGCTCATTCGATGCTTGGACTAAGTATTACCAAGCAGATGAAAATACTCCCAACGCAGTAGTGAGTTACTACGGTAAGGGCGCCCTACTAGCACTAGGTTTAGATCTGCAAATTCGTGCATTCTCAAAAAACAAGAGTTCACTAGACGACCTGATGCGCTTGATTTGGCAAAGGCATGGTGTCACGCTCGATGGAATTGCTGAGGACGGGCTAGACGATTTAATAGATGAATTACTCGGA
>JBAXVK010000030.1:0-11950 GCA_037129175.1 Polynucleobacter sp.
TGGCGGAGAGGGAGGGATTCGAACCCTCGGTAGGTTTGACCCTACGCCTGATTTCGAGTCAGGTACATTCGACCACTCTGCCACCTCTCCGAACCGAAGGGCAATTATAGCGGGCATGCTAAGAATCTCCGCGCAACCATAAGGGGCTTAAATCTCTTGAATTTAGGCAGTGAAAATCCAATAATCACACTATGAGCGAAAACCTAAAGCAGAATAAATTAACCAAGCCTCCATTTGATAGAAAAAAGTTTGCTCAAGAACTTAGAAGGCATAGAGCCTCCATGAAGATGGGCACCTCAGTTATGAATGAAGTCCGATCTGAACCCCGCTACGAACCGGCCATTAAATCGACTTAAGTACTTCCAAACCACCCAAATAAGGCTGCAATGCTTTCGGAATGGCAATGCTGCCATCTACTTGTTGCTTGTTTTCAATAAGGGCGACTAATGCTCTACCTACTGCAAGACCCGAACCATTTAAGGTATGAAGCAATTCTGGTTTGCCTTGCCCTACTTTAAATCTGGCTTGCATCCGTCTTGCTTGAAAGTCGCCCATATTGGAACAGGAGCTAATTTCACGATAAGCGCTTTGTGATGGTACCCAGACTTCTAAGTCATAAGTCTTAGTGCTTCCAAACCCCATATCACCTGTGCACAGCAATACTTTTCTGTAAGGCAATTCTAAGAGTTCTAAGATTCTTTCGGCATGCCCCGTAAGATCTTCCAAGGCCTGCATTGAATCTTCAGGCTTAGTCATTTGTACTAACTCTACTTTGTCAAATTGATGTTGACGAATCATGCCGCGTACATCGCGCCCATAACTACCTGCTTCAGAACGAAAGCATGGCGTATGCGCCACATACTTCATCGGTAAGCTATCAGCATTGACGATTTCGTCTCTTACCAAATTCGTTACAGGCACTTCTGCAGTTGGGATGAGATAAAAGTTTTCTGTTTTTGATTCTCCACCCTCGTCCTCGCCACCCATCTGACGTGGAACTTTAAAAAGGTCTTCTTCAAACTTAGGCAGTTGTCCAGTGCCGCGCATGGAAGCGGCATTGACCATATATGGCATATATACCTCTTGATAACCATGATGGCTTGCATGAGTATCGATCATGAATTGCGCAAGAGCACGATGCAATCTAGCAATTGGCCCTTTAAGTACTACAAAGCGTGAGCCGCTGATCTTGGCTGCTGCCTCAAAATCCAAGCCCAATGGGCCGCCGAGATCAACGTGATCTTTGATCTCAAAATCAAAAATAGGTTCTGTACCCCAACGCTTGACTTCTTTATTCTGCGTTTCATCTTTACCAATAGGTACAGACTCATCAGGCAGATTGGGAATCCCCATCAAGAAATCCGATATCTCTAACTGAAGAATCGCCAACCTTGCTGAACCAGATTCCATGTCAACATTGATCTGACTTGCTTCTGCCATCTCAGTAGCGGCATCTTCACCTTTACCTTTTTTCATACCAATGGCTTTGGCTAATTGATTGCGTTTGGCTTGCAATTCTTCAGTACGAGTTTGCAAAGATTTACGCTCAGACTCTAAGGCGTTGAACTTCTCAACATCCAGCTGGAATTTACGAGTAGCGAGGCGCGCCTGTACTGCGGCGATATCTTTACGGAGTAATTGCGGATCAATCATATATTGCTCTAGTTAAGTGTTTAGACTCTAGTTTAAGCGTAAGACCTCAGCACCAGCGGGCGGGTTAAAAGTAAAGCGGTTTACCGGTAAATTCACGTTCAACTGGATCTTATCTAGGGTAACTAGAACCACACTTCCAAGGCCATCAATCAATTCCAGGGCTTTTGGTAAGCCATTAGCCATCCCTATGGAGATCTTTGTATAAGGGAGATCATTGCCACTCTTTACATTGGGATCTTTTTTGGGAGACAAGGCAACCCACTGCATACCTAAACGCGCTTCGCCCTCCACCAAATCAAAATGTTGATCTAGGGATGCCTCGCCAAAAAGAATCGCTGCTGGTGTAGTAGATAATGCTTGTCCTGCAGGACGGATAGTGGCTTGATTTAAATCTTTATCCCACAAAATGAGTTGCTTACCATCGGCAATTAACTTTTGCTCATATGGCTTTTGTGTATCCCAGATAAATCTTCCTGGACGCTGAAACACAAAGTGGCCTTGCGTCTGGCGCACCACTTTTAAACCTTTATCTTGTGGCTCATTTACTTTAGGCGCCCGCAACTGCTGCTGCACAAAATTACCTTCAGCTGTTTTAGAGTTGCGCACAAACTGACGCAATTGATCGGCACCGCTCTCGCTTTGAGAATGAGCTACGCTTGAAAACAGAATTACTGCCCCAAGATATGCTGCAGAAAAGAATCTTTGCAAAATTACTGCCTTATTCTGAAGAGCGACGCAAGATCTCGCGATTACCGCCATTACCCATCTTGGATACGAGCCCTGCTTTTTCCATATCTTCGAGTAAGCGAGCTGCCCGGTTATAACCAATACGCAAGTGCCGTTGGACTAAAGAGATAGAAGGACGTTTGTTTTCTAGAACAATTGCTACTGCTTGATCATAGAGGGGGTCTGCCTCACCACCACTCTCGCCAGTTAAGGCGTCCATGTTGGATTCATCAGCGCCCTCAAGAACACCATCAATATAATTAGCCTCGCCCTTCTCTTTGAGCCAATCTACTACGCGATGCACTTCATCATCAGATACAAATGCGCCGTGCACGCGAACTGGCAAGCCAGTACCTGGTGCCATATAGAGCATGTCACCCATACCAAGGAGCGCTTCTGCACCTTGCTGATCCAAAATTGTGCGGCTATCAATCTTGCTGCTGACCTGAAATGAAATCCGGGTCGGTACGTTGGCCTTAATTAAACCAGTAATGACGTCCACGCTCGGACGCTGTGTTGCCAATACTAGGTGAATACCTGCAGCACGTGCTTTTTGTGCAATCCGCGCGATCAACTCTTCAATCTTCTTACCAGAGACCATCATCAAGTCAGCCAACTCATCGATGATTACCACGATGACTGGTGCTTTATAGATTGGCTCAGGATCATCCGGAGTCAAGCTAAATGGATTAGTGAGCTTTTCACCTTTTTCCTCTGCTTCCAGAATTTTCTTATTGAAGCCAGCTAAGTTACGCACCCCAAACTTACTCATCAGTTTATAACGGCGCTCCATCTCATTGACTGCCCAATTGAGCGCGTTGTAAGCCTGCTTCATATCTGTTACTACTGGACATAGGAGATGTGGAATCTTGTCGTAGATTGCCATCTCGAGCATCTTGGGATCAATCATGATTAGACGTACTTCGTCCGGCTTAGCCTTAAAGAGGATCGACAAAATCATGGCATTAATACCAACCGACTTACCAGCACCAGTAGTACCAGCAACCAAGCAGTGCGGCATCTTTGCTAAGTCTGCAACCATTGGACTACCAGAAATATCTTTACCTAAAGCTAAAGTCAGCAATGAATGGTTATCGTTATAGACCTGTGAGGTCAAAATCTCAGAAAGATAAACGGATTGACGAGTGGGATTTGGTAATTCCAAAGCCATACAGGTCTTCCCTGGAATCGTTTCTACAACACGCATGCTTACGACGCCAAGTGAACGCGCAAGGTCACGCGAGAGATTCACAATCTGACTACCCTTTATACCAATCGCTGGATCAATCTCATAACGCGTAACGACGGGGCCAGGGTAAGCGGCGATAACTGTTACTTGAACATTAAATTCAGCTAACTTGCGTTCGATTAAGCGGGAAGTAAATTCCAACACATCTGCAGAGATGGTTTCTTTTACTTCTGGCACAGGATCTAACAATGCCAGCGGTGGCAATTCTGAGTCTGGAATGTCAACAAATAGTGGTTGCTGTTTCTCACGCTCAACTCGGGCACTTTTCGGAATTTCTACAGGTGTACGCACAATTTGCACAGGTGCAGCAATTTCCACACGGCCACGGAATTCTTCCACAAACTCTTCGCGCTCTTCAGCAGCAACCTCACCGAGCTTGCGATCCTCTTCACTATCGCGACGCTCACGAATACGGTGATAAGTCACCTCCAGGAAGCGTCCTACTTTCTCGGCAATATCTAACCAAGAGAAGTGCAAAAACAGAGATAAGCCAGCACATAAGCCAAATAGCAGAACCAAGGTTGCCCCAGTAAAGCCAAGAGACATTTGTAGGGGATCGCCGATCAACTCACCCAAAATGCCACCAGGCGGTCTTGGAAGCTCCAAGGACAGCGAATGCATGCGAATAGACTCAATGCCCATACTGCACGCTAAGGTCAGCCCAAAGCCCAACCAGCGTACCAAGAGGGATTCGGGTTTGGCATCAGGAACCGGTGGCAGCGGAACACTCCAGAGTTCACGCCAGCCATTGAGGACTCGGCGACCAAAGAGGGCTACCCACCAGAAGGCAGAGACGCCAAAGATATACAGCATCAAATCGGCTAAATAAGCCCCAAAACGGCCCCCCAAGTTCATCGGGGCCTCAAAACTGGCATGGGACCAGGCTGGATCAGCCTTGGAATAAGTCAACAGAATGGCAAACAAACCCAGGCACAATCCCAAGGAGATGAACCAGCGAGCCTCTAGAAGAAGGCGGGGCATCCTACCCTGCCCATTGCTATTGGGTGGCTGGGGAATTTGGGACTTCGGGTATACGGTTCTCGCCATGTTCTGCTGATTGTAAACAAGCAAACCTATAATTTGGTTATGACTACAAATACCCCAAAACACTCCAAAGTTCTTATCCTCGGTTCTGGCCCTGCTGGCTATACAGCGGCAGTCTATGCCGCCCGAGCCAATTTACAGCCTACACTCATTACTGGCCTGGCTCAAGGAGGTCAACTAATGACCACTACCGACGTCGAAAATTGGCCTGCAGACCCAGATGGAGTCCAAGGTCCAGAGCTGATGGAGCGCTTTTTGAAGCATGCAGAACGCTTTAATACTGAGATCATTTTTGACCATATTCACACAGCAGCCCTCAAAGAGAAGCCAATTCGCCTAGTTGGTGACTCAGGAACCTATACCTGTGATGCTTTAATTATTTCTACTGGTGCTTCTGCCCAATATATTGGCTTACCTAGTGAAGAAGCGTTTATGGGTCGTGGCGTTTCTGGTTGCGCCACTTGCGATGGTTTCTTCTATCGCAATCAAGATGTGTGTGTTGTTGGTGGTGGTAACACTGCAGTTGAAGAAGCACTCTACCTTACTGGCATTGCAAAGAAAGTGACAGTTATTCACCGTCGCGACAAGTTCCGTGCAGAGCCCATCTTGAATGATCGCTTGATGGTTAAAGTTGCCGAAGGCAAAGTAGAACTTAAACTCAACGCAACCTTAGATGAAGTCCTTGGTGATGAAAAAGGGGTTACTGGTGTGCGCATTAAAAAACAAGATGGCAGTATGGAAGAGATTGCCCTTACAGGTGCATTCATTGCGATTGGTCATAAACCCAACACTGAACTCTTCATTGGCCAGCTAGAGATGAACAATGGCTACATTAAAACTCAGTCAGGCTTAGAGGGTAATGCCACTGCTACCAATATCCCTGGCGTGTTTGCTTCTGGCGATGTTCAAGACCACATCTACCGTCAAGCCATCACTAGCGCTGGCACAGGCTGCATGGCTGCATTAGACGCACAGCGCTATTTAGAAACTTTGGATTAAACATTAATTAATGTTGAATAAGAAAATGCCTAGCAATGCTAGGCATTTTTGTTTGTTGCTTTGATTGCTTTTTCTTAACGACTCATCACCGGTAACAATGGCACGATAAGCAATGCCACGATATTAATAATCTTGATGAGCGGGTTCACTGCAGGACCAGCTGTGTCTTTGTAAGGGTCGCCTACAGTATCACCTGTCACTGCTGCTTTATGCGCTTCAGAACCTTTACCGCCGAAGTTTCCTTCTTCGATATATTTCTTGGCATTATCCCAAGCGCCGCCTCCAGTACACATCGAGATCGCTACAAATAAGCCGGTCACGATCGTACCCATGAGTAAGCCACCCAATGCAGCAGGTCCTAATAAGAGACCGACTACGATCGGCGCAACCACTGGCAATAAGGAAGGAATAATCATTTCTTTAATAGCTGCAGAAGTGAGCATGTCTACCGCCTTGCCGTACTCCGGCTTAGCAGTGCCTTCCATGATTCCAGGAATCTCGCGGAACTGACGACGTACCTCTTCCACTACTGCACCAGCACAACGACCAACAGCTTCCATCGCCATCGCACCAAACAAATAAGGAATCATCCCGCCAATAAATAGTCCGATGATCACCATGTGGTTAGACAAGTCAAAGGAGACTTGTTGACCAATGCCCTCAAGTGCATGGGTGTAGTCAGCAAATAATACGAGCGCTGCAAGACCGGCTGAACCAATCGCATAGCCTTTAGTCACTGCTTTAGTAGTGTTACCAACTGCATCCAATGGATCAGTGATATCACGCACTGCTTGTGGCAAACCAGCCATCTCAGCAATACCACCAGCGTTATCAGTAATTGGGCCGTAGGCATCTAGCGCAACAACAATGCCTGCCATCGACAACATGGCTGTCGCTGCAATTGCAATACCGTATAAACCAGCTAACCAATAGGCTGCATAAATCGCTGCGCATACAAAGAGCACTGGATATGCAGTTGACTTCATCGAGATACCTAAGCCAGCGATGATATTAGTACCGTGACCTTTAGTAGAAGCCTCAGCAATATGCTGCACTGGCTTGAACTGAGTGCCGGTGTAGTACTCGGTAATCCATACCAAACCTGCAGTTAATATGAGGCCTACTGCTGTAGAGCCAAATAAACGCCACTGGCTACCAGGAATACCTAAGGCATCATCAGGCATGATGAAGTTCGTCACAAAGTAGAACGCTATCAATGACAAACCACCAGCAATAATTAAGCCCTTATACAAGGCTGGCATCACATTTCTCATACCAGGTGTTGCTTTTACAAAGGAGCAACCGATGATAGAGGCAATGATGGAGACGCCACCCAATACCAATGGGTAAACAATCGCAGCTACTGGCGCACCAGTGACTATCAAGGAACCTAGCACCATCGTGGCAATCAGTGTCACTGCATAAGTTTCAAAGAGGTCAGCCGCCATACCTGCGCAATCGCCTACGTTATCTCCAACGTTATCTGCAATCACTGCTGGATTACGTGGATCATCCTCTGGGATGCCTGCCTCTACCTTACCGACCAAGTCAGCACCAACGTCTGCACCTTTAGTGAAGATACCGCCGCCAAGACGGGCGAAGATAGAAATCAATGAGGATCCAAAGGCTAAACCAATGAGTGGGTGTAATACTGCAGCAAGATCCTGTCCTGTACCAATAGATACCAGAAACATGAAGAACAAGCCAACACCTAATAGGCCAAGACCCACTACCAGCATGCCAGTAATTGCACCGCCTTTAAATGCCACATTGAGTGCTTCGTTCATGCCTACGGTTGCTGCTTGCGCTGTGCGCACGTTTGCACGCACTGAAACATTCATGCCAATAAAGCCACATGCTCCAGATAAGACTGCACCAACCACAAAACCAATGGCCGTGGCGAAGTCCAAGAAGAGTGCCATCAGGATAGTAAGAACTACCCCAACTACAGCAATTGTTTTATATTGACGCGATAAATAAGCGGCAGCACCCTGCTGAATTGCGTCTGCAATCTCTTGCATTTTGGCGTTGCCAGTACTTTGCTTCAAAATCCAGCTGCGCATCACAAAACCGTAAATCACGGCCAGGACACCGCATGCCAAGGCAAAATACAAGCCTAAAGTGACATTACTCATGCTTGAACTCCCTAAAGTTGATCCTATTGTTTTATATATCTAGCACTTAAGTCAGCCTAGTTCTTTAAAGCTTTAAACTAGGGCTCTAAGGCTGTAACAGTATGTATCAGAATCACCCCTGAGCCTGTTTGCTAATATCAGGGTATTTACTAATCACCATTTGGAGTATTTATGAGTTTGGACAAAGTTAAGCCAGGAAAAAAGATTCCTGAGAGCTTTAATGTCATTATTGAAATCCCAATGAACGCGGATCCAGTGAAGTATGAAGTGGATAAAGAAAGTGGCGCCATTTTCGTAGACCGTTTTATGGGCACTGCAATGCACTACCCATGTAACTACGGCTACATCAATAAAACCATCGCTGGTGACGGTGACCCTGTTGACGTTCTGGTCATTACTCCATTTCCACTGATTCCAGGTGTAGTTGTTAGCTGCCGTGCAATTGGCGTTCTCCAAATGGAAGATGAAGCTGGACAAGACGCTAAATTATTGGCAGTTCCAGAAGACAAAATTTTGCCTATCTATACTCACTGGCAAAAGCCAGAAGATATCAATGAATTACGCCTCAATCAAATCCAACACTTCTTTGAGCACTATAAAGATCTCGAGCCTGGTAAATGGGTCAAGGTCAATGGCTGGGGTGGCGTTGCAGATGCTCATAAAGAAATCTTGCAAGGCATCGAGCGCTATAACAAAGAACATCCGTAAATTTGATCTACTGACTCATTTATTTATATAGGCTTGTGATTCGGAGTGAGCACACAGAAAATTGCCCTAGTCCAAATGAACCCAATGCTGGGGGATTTAGCGGGTAACGCACACCTGATTCACAAAGCTGCTCAAGATGCCTTTAAGCAAGGCGCCAAGCTTGTAGTTACCCCCGAGCTAGCGCTCACCGGCTACCCCCCCGAAGATTTATTACTGCGCCCCGCTTTCATTGAGAAAGCTCAGCAGCAGCTTGATCTCTTAATGAAAGAGTTGGGTCAATACTCAGGACTTACCGTTGTAGTGGGGCATCCTAAAAAGACTCCAGCGGGTCTACAAAACTATGCTTCTGTTTTACAAAACGGCAAAGTGATTGCAGGCTATGCTAAACAAGAGTTGCCCAACCATGAAGTATTCGATGAAGTACGTTACTTTGTTCCTGGGAATAAAGCCTGTGTGTTTGAATGCGATGGTATTCGCTATGGCGTGATTCTCTGTGAAGATGCATGGCATGCTGGTCCTGCTAAACAAGCACATGCTGCCGGCGCTCAAGTTTTACTGGTTCCCAATGCGTCGCCTTATCACTTGAAAAAAGAAGCCTTGCGAATTGATGTACTACGCGCACACATTATGCAAACCAAAATGCCTTTGGTCTATGTCAATGCTATTGGCGGTCAAGATGAATTAGTCTTTGATGGCGGATCATTTGTATTAAATGCTGTCGGTGAAGTAGTCATGGCAATGCCTCAGTTCGAAGTTGGTTTGGGTATTGTTAATGTTAGCCCCTCTGGCCAATTGGAAAAGGGTCTGATTAGCCCAGCGCAAAGCGTTGAGGCACAGGCTTATCAAGCACTCGTTCTAGGTGTTCGCGACTACGTTACTAAAAATCATTTCCCAGGAGTCATCATTGGCTTATCAGGTGGCGTAGATTCTGCTTTAGTGCTGGCTATTGCAGTTGATGCCTTAGGCGCTGACAAAGTGCGCGCCGTGATGATGGCTTCACGCCATACAGCAGATATCTCCTGGATTGATGCCAGCGAGCTGGCCAAGAATTTGGGTGTGCAATACGACGAGATTCCCATTAGCGGCCCAGTAGATGCCCTCGAAGAGTCTTTAGCAGCAGAGTTCAAAGGTTTAAAGCTAGACGCTACTGAAGAGAATATTCAAGCTCGTGTACGCGGTACATTGCTGATGGCTTTATCCAATAAAACCGGACGCCTAGTGTTAACCACTGGCAATAAGAGTGAGATGGCTGTTGGCTATTGCACCTTGTATGGCGACATGGCTGGTGGCTTTGCAGTGATTAAAGACATTGCCAAGACTTTGGTATATCGATTATGTGATTATCGTAATAGTATTAATCCGGTAATTCCTGAACGTATTTTGACACGTGCGCCTTCAGCTGAATTACGCCCTGACCAAACCGATCAGGATAGCCTACCTTCTTATGAGGTCTTAGATGGCATCGTGGAGCGCTATATGGAACAAAACCAATCTATCGCCGAAATCGTTGCCGCTGGCTTTGATCCTGACAGCGTAGAGAAAGTTACCCGTCTGATCAAATTAAATGAATACAAGCGCCGCCAAGCACCTCCAGGGGTTCGTGTAACTACCCGCGCTTTTGGTCGTGACTGGCGCTACCCAATTACTTCACAATTTAGAGCTTAAAAATGGATAAAAGTGTTCACTTTTAGCGTTATATTTGAGTTCTAGGTATGATTACTGCATTAGGGGGAATAAATGAAATTAATTACATCAATCATTAAACCGTTCAAACTTGACGAAGTTCGTGAGGCTTTAGCAGAGGTGGGTGTTACTGGTCTTACAGTCACTGAAGTCAAAGGTTTTGGTCGTCAAAAAGGTCATACTGAGCTCTATCGTGGCGCCGAGTATGTAGTCGACTTTTTACCTAAGGTTAAGGTGGAAGCTGTCGTTCCGGGTGATCGTGTTGAGGCTGCAATCGAGGCGATTACTAAAGCTGCACACACTGGAAAAATTGGCGACGGGAAAATTTTCGTTACTGCAGTTGAGCAAGTGATTCGGATTCGTACAGGTGAAACAAACGAATCTGCGGTTTGATCAATGCTGCTGATTGAAAATCTCGAGTTAACGTAATTCAGCATCTAATGGAGCGACTGGCTGAATGATTTCAACCGGCTCCAGAATAATTGTCTTCGAAGCAGTATTAGAAAGACGAACCTTCACACCTTGGTAATACATGTCTACCTGAGCTTGCCCAGAGGTTAAGACCTTGAGCGGTGGCTTTCCAAAAACACTCACGCCCACTCCGGGCTCTAAAGTTTTGTTTTGAGTCTTGCCGCTGACATCAACTACGCAAACAGTTTGTGCCGTCTTGGATTGCAAATACACCATATCACCAGCCTTTTTAGGCGACTCAGTTTTGTAGCCTACAGCTGAAGCATCTGCAGAAGGGCACTCTGAAGTAGCTGCTGGAGCAGCCATTGGCGCAGCGGGCGCAACGGCAAACGCAGCCACAGCAGGCTTTTCTTCTGGCTTGTTCTCTGCCACCGGCTCTGCAGGCGGACTAGCGGGAGCAGGCTCTTCAACCACCACAATCTCTTGCTTCACAGGTTCCGGAAAAAATAAGGGGCGCAAATTTACTATTGAAAACACAAGTGCTGCAGCGATCCCCAAAAGAAGAAATAATTTCTTCTGGGGATTTTTTTCTTGACTTGATAAAGTTGATGAAAGAACAACTCTTTCTTTCATGGTGTCGAGTAGCTGAGTCTCAGTAGATTTTACGTGCACTGTATTTTTTTCTACTGGCGCAGCGCTTGCTGTCTGACTAGATTGATTCTGTACTAATACATTTTCAGGATCGCTTTTTTTCACAGGCACTGAATCACCAAAGTCAAAAGCATCTTCCTCTTTCAGTTTTAATAATGCCGCTACCTTTTTCGCAGCAGTGACTTTAATTTGGGCGCCATAGAAAGAACTCATCTCTCCATTTTCAATCTGTTGAATTTGACGCACTGAGAGGCAAGCCATACCAGCTAAATCCTTGGCGCTTAAACCAAGACTTTCCCGGGCTTTTGAAAAAGCTTCTTTTCGAATCTCTGGAAGTTTTGCTTGATTGCCCATCTAAGATAGATCTCGTTATTTTTTAATAGCGCTAACTCTAATGCATTAATAACTTTAATACTTTTTTAAACATTAGTACTTATGCACTATCAAAGCAATTAGCTTCAAGGCTAGTGACTCAAAGCGTGATTTTCCAAATCTGACTCTAAGTATTTCTTCACCAAGTTCTGCACTGAATCTGCATGCATTTTTTCCATCACTCTAGCTTTATGCACCTTAATTGTGGCATCAGTAGTGCCTAGTTTGATAGCAATATCTTTATTTAGAAGTCCTTTAACTAGCCAGCCACAGACTTCACGCTCTCTTGGCGTCAGGCTGGCATATTCCCTCCTCGTTT
>JBAXVK010000031.1:0-11725 GCA_037129175.1 Polynucleobacter sp.
ACGTGCGACCTACGCCTTAGAAGGGCGTTGCTCTATCCAGCTGAGCTATGGGCAGTTATATGCTGGGTCTAACTAGAACAATCAGGGAAAGTGGTCGGAGTACAAGGATTCGAACCTTGGACCCCCTGCTCCCAAAGCAGGTGCGCTACCAGGCTGCGCTACACTCCGACGGAACCCATATTCTACACTGAGAGGGCTATTCGGGGCAAATCCTGTAAGATTCGGGGCATGGTTGCCTATTTTCCTAGCAAATATTCCAAGCGCTTATTGGCTGCTTTTTCAGCAGCCTTGCTCCTTGTTTGCCTTTTAGGAACCCACTGGGTTGGCTTTGCTCATAGCATTTCTCATGCTGGTCTATCTGGCCAGAGTATTGCTCAATGTTCTGCTGCCGATTCTGGTGCTGGCATCACCCATAGTGCTGATACTTGCCATTTATATGATGCGCTGACATTGGCTGGCTTTGTACCAGTCGGTGATTCTGATGTTGTTCGTCTTTCCGTTTATTTTTCTGCTCTTATTCCTTCGGTTGATCTGGTTCTGATTGAATCTGCTTCTGCCTCATACCAGTCCCGCGCTCCGCCTACTTTCATCCTTTAAAACTGTTGCGCCTAGCGCTCTTTTGTTTGTTCGCCATTTGGCGTATTTGGATGAAATATGAATTTTCGGCTTTACCTTTTTTCTTTCTCTTTATTTTTAGTGCTTTCTTTTGTGACTGGTCATGCCTGGTCACAAACTTCTGCTGAGTCATTGCCTGCACTCAATGTGAGTGGCGTGCGTGAAACCGATGCTGGAATTTTGTCGCCCACTAAAGTGCTCTCCGGTGATGAGTTACAGAACAAACTCTCTAGCACGCTGGGTGCAACGCTTGCTAATGAATTAGGAGTCTCTGCTACTGGCTATGGTTCTGGGTCTTCTCGTCCAGTGATGCGGGGTTTAGATGGTGCACGGGTGCAGATCTTGCAAAATGGTTTATCGGTGGGTGATGTATCGAGCATTTCTGCGGATCATGCGGTTGCTAACCCACTACAAAATGCCCATCAAATTGAAATATTGCGCGGTGCTGCTGCCCTGCTCTATGGTTCTGGCTCTAGTGGTGGCTTAGTGAATGTGGTCAATGATCGGATCGTCACATCCATGCCGGATGCGGTTTCTGGTGCTCTGAATACGAGCTATGAGACAGTCAATCAAGGCAAGACTGCCAACATTGAATTAGATGCGCCTGCAGGCCCCTTAGCTTTGCACTTTGACTCAGCGATTAGTAATTCGAATAACT
Organism: Polynucleobacter sp.; assembly: GCA_037129175.1. Taxonomy (GTDB): domain Bacteria; phylum Pseudomonadota; class Gammaproteobacteria; order Burkholderiales; family Burkholderiaceae; genus Polynucleobacter. The sequence continues at coordinate 1,274 of JBAXVK010000031.1, forward strand.
ATCGCATTCCCGGTTTTGCTGAGCAAGGTGGGCCCAATGCCAATTGGGCTATTAATCCAGGTAATCCGGTCAACATTCCTTATAGCGGCAAACTCCCTTTTTCTTATAGCAATCAAAACAGTTTAGGCTTAGGTGCTAGCTATCTTCGTTCTGACGGCTATACCGGCATCTCTATGGAGCGCATGAATCATAACTACGGCATTCCAACTAGCGAGGGTGGCTTTATTCAGCAATCACAGAATCGTTATGACTTAGCGCATGTAGTGAATGATCCCTTTAATGGTTTCTCATCTTTCAAAATTAGTGCTGCCAATACTAATTACCAGCACACTGAGTTTTCTAATAATGGGGTTGCCTCTACCCAGTGGAATAACACTGCTACTGAAGCACGCTTAGAGTTGGCGCATAAAGAACTATTCGGATCTAAAGGCATTATTGGTGCGCAAGTAACGGGTACCACTCTGAATGCTATTGATCTCACGAGCAATAGTTATGCCATCGTACCTCAAACCAAGTCGAATTCGACTGCCCTCTTCTTAATTGAGGAAGGTCGCTATGGTCCTCTGAAATCCAGTTTGGGTGCGCGCTATAACTATGTGAGTCAGAATCCTAATTCTGCTACACAGTTTCCCAGTAGCAGCAGTCAGGATTTTGTACCTACCTCTTATAACCCGCCAAGTTTGCAAAATCGGCAATTTAATTTGATGTCCTATTCAGCAGGTGGCTTATTGGATGTTGCATGGGGTTATGGTCTAGGCTTGGCATATACAGTTTCTCAAAGAGCGCCTTCTGCACAAGAGCTCTATTCCTATGGCCCACATGATGCGACAGCGACATTTGATGTGGGTAACTCCAATCTAGGAACCGAGACTTCCCATAACGTGGAGTTGAGTTTTCAGAAGACTTTAGGATTGCTTAGGAGCAAAGCTAGCGTGTATCGCAATCAATTTAACAACTATATCTATGGCTTTTACACTGGCGCCTATAGCCAAGCAAACTCCAACTTCTCTGTAGTCCAGTCTTCACAAGCTAACGCCAGTATTCGGGGTGCTGAGGGTGAGCTGACTTATAACTGGAATGAAACGGGTGTTGGTGGCCGTATCTTTGGCGACATCTCCCAGGGTAGCTTTAATGCCGGTGGTAATTTACCGCTCCAGCCTGCCCCTCGCCTTGGCAGTGAATTAGCTTATCAACGCAATGGTTGGTTAACCAGTGCTACTTATATTTATAGCTATCAACAAAATAGGTTAGCTAACTGGGAGATCGGGCCTACGCCGAGCTACAACTTAGTCAATGCCAATCTGTCTTATACAGAGCGCATTGGTAAAGTCAATTGGACGGGGTATCTGGTATTGAAGAACCTCTTAAATGAAGAGATTCGGTATGCAACTACTCCTATGGCGGTAAGGCTTTATGCGCCACAGCCTGGCAGAAGTTTGATGGTGGGTATTAGGGCAGCGTTTTAATACAGATCTGGCACGTACATTTCTGGTGGTACAGGGCCGCGCAAGTAATCTGGGTTATGCACCCTTGCAGGTAGTTTGATGACCGGATGATTTATTTCTTTATAAGGAATTTGTTCCAACAGGTGGCTAATGCAGTTGAGGCGTGCTTTTTTCTTATCATTTGCCGCTACAACCCACCAAGGGGCTTCTGGAATGGAAGTACGCTCGAGCATGGTCTCTTTGGCTTTGGTGTAGGCCTCCCACAAGCGTCGAGCTTCTAAGTCCATGGGACTGAGCTTCCACTGTTTTAAGGGATCATGAATGCGCATCATGAAGCGGTTGTACTGCTCATCATCTGAAATTGAGAACCAATACTTAATCAGGATGACTCCGGAGTTGATCATCATCCGCTCTAAATCCGGAACCGTTCTGAGAAACTCTTCATATTCTTTTTTAGTACAAAATCCCATGACCTTTTCAACGCCAGCGCGGTTGTACCAGCTGCGATCAAATAAAGCGATTTCACCGCCAGCGGGAAGCTGTGAGATATAGCGCTGAAAGTACCATTGTGTTCTTTCGCGTTCGTTTGGCGCTGGTAAAGCAACCACTTTACAGACCCGTGGATTTAAACGTTGGGAAATGCGCTTAATAGCACCACCTTTACCTGCTGAATCTCGGCCTTCAAACAGAACGGCAACTTTAACCTTGTTAGCGACAACCCAATCTTGTAGCTTTACAAGCTCACCCTGCAATCTGAATAATTCTTTAAAGTAGACATTACGTGGAATGGAAGAGCCCTCTTCCCCGTCTGCAGCAAGGCGATCATCATCGAGCTCCATCTCAAGCTCTTCATCCATGCTGTCCAGAATTTCTTCCCGGGCACGTCTGTACCACTCGTTCATCTCTTGATGCTTTGATGTCATTTGCTCTATACCATTTTTACATTTACAGTTTTAGAGTATATATATGACATATTTATTACATTCTGTCTAATTGCAGTGTTTTGTAAGGTATTGGGCAATTTGCTCCTGGCTATGAGCAGCAAGTTCTTTTCGATCAATGGGTTGATCAGGGCCAGCTTTAGTAGGTGTAAAAATGGTTAATTCCACTCTAAGCCTACGGTTTTTTAATATATTGGCCATAGATTCAAGCAAACCCATATCCCCGATAAAGGCTGGTACCTCAGAATGTTGTCCTGTATTTCGATCAAAATAGGCTAGCGCCAAAGCACATACCGGGACTTCTGAGATGGCTGCGGCCTCAAATAGATTAGGCTTAAAAGACTGTACGCTTTTACCAATGGTAGAAGTGCCTTCAGGAAAAATACAAACTGGTTGCGTTTTGAGTATTGTTGCCATGCCCCCAACTACCTGCTTAGCATTTCTTGAGCTCTCTCTTTTAATAAATATAGTGCCTAGTTGCTTTGCCATCCACCCAAAGATGGGCCAGCTGGCTACTTCAGACTTAGCTACGAATCGAGCTGGCTTAAACGCATTGATAGCATGAATATCCAACCAAGACACATGATTTGCGGCTAGTAAATAGGAGGATGGTGGCAATAAGTTGGCGTCGTTAATACGCAGGTTAACTCCAAAAATCTGCAACAGTCGCTTTGACCATCTCTGAATATGATGATTTTTTGAGTTTATGTTTAGAAAAGGAAATAGCAAAAGCAAAGTGACAACGCCTCTGAATACATGCAGCCAGACTAGAGACCAAAGTGCTATGTAAATAAAAAATGGAGTGTTTGAATCCGAGGGCTTTGTTTTAAGTGTCATAAATGCTATTGTCATGGAATATGCTAAAGCATAAAGGCATAGTCATAAAAATGTCTTAAAAATGTCATGAAGCTTACACAGTGTATTGGCTTAATACTTACTCATGATGCATTACAGAGCCATCTGGATTTCAGACGTACACCTAGGTACATCGGGGTGTCAGGCAAACTACCTTCTAGATTTCTTAAAGCACAATGAAGCCGATAAGCTTTATTTAGTAGGTGACATTATTGATGGCTGGAGACTGAAAAAATCATTCTACTGGCCCCAAATTCATAACGATGTAGTTCAAAAACTATTGCGTAAAGCCCGTAAAGGCGCAGAAGTAATCTACGTACCTGGTAATCATGATGAGAGTGCTAGGCAGTTTTTTGGCATGTCATTTGGCGATGTCAAGGTGGTTGAGGAATGCATTCACACTACTTTAGATGGTAAGAAGCTCTGGGTTACTCATGGCGACTTATTTGATGGCGTTATGCAATATGCCAAATGGTTGGCCTATGTGGGCGATACGCTCTACACCTTCATACTGTATATCAATCGCTACTTCAATATGTGGCGGGTCAAGATGGGCTTGCAATACTGGTCACTTTCTCAATACCTGAAGCACCAAGTCAAAAATGCGGTTAGCTATATTGCAGACTTTGAACACATCATGGCTAGAGAAGCTCGGTTGCGTGGTTGTGATGGCGTGGTGTGCGGTCATATTCATAAAGCAGAGATCCGTGAAATCGATGGCCTCCTCTACTGCAACGATGGGGATTGGGTCGAAAGCCTGAGCGCCCTCGTTGAAACCCAAACCGGCGAACTCAAAATTATTTACTGGACCCAGATCCAGGGTGAGCCAGTAGAAACACCAGAACTGTCTTTTCAACCTGCTGTTCCATCACTTCTCAAAGAGGCTGCACTATGAAAATTATGATCATTACCGACGCATGGGACCCACAAGTCAATGGCGTGGTACGCACCCTAAAGCAAACCCGTGCTGAATTAACTGCCATGGGTCATGAAGTTGAAATGATTACGCCCAATGGCTTTAAATCGATTCCCTGCCCTACTTATCCAGATATTGCACTCTCATTATTCCCAGGCAAAGAAGTAGCGCGTCGTATTAAAGAATTCGCTCCCGATGCAATGCATATTGCCACTGAAGGTCCTTTAGGCCTATCTGCTCGTTCCTATGCAGTAAAGAACAACCTGCCTTTCTCCACTGCTTATCACACTCGCTTTCCGGAGTATGTCAAAGCCCGCACCGGTATCCCGCTCTCTATTACGTATACATTTATTCGTTGGTTTCATGGCCCATCCATGGCGGTGATGGCACCAACTATTGTCGTTAAAGATGATTTAGAAAAATATGGTCTGAATAATGTTGTCCTCTGGTCTAGAGGCGTAGATCTGGATGTCTTTAAGATGCAAGAGTCAAAAGCACTCAATACAGCCCACCCTATCTTTTTATATGTTGGTCGTGTTGCGGTTGAGAAAAATATCAATGCCTTTTTAGAAATCGACTTACCTGGCTCTAAATGGGTCGTTGGTGATGGTCCCGCCATGGCAGGCATCAAAGAAAAATATCCTGAAATCAATTATTTAGGCGTGTTGCAACAACATGAACTAGCGAAGGTTTATGCAGCAGCTGATGTATTTGTTTTCCCAAGCAAGACCGATACTTTTGGCTTAGTGCTACTTGAAGCCATGGCTTGCGGTACACCAGTAGCTGCATACCCCGTCACCGGTCCAATTGATGTTCTGGGAGACTCACCAGCTGGGGCTATGAATGCCGATTTGCGACAAGCCTGCATTGCCGCATTAAAGATTCCACGTGATGTAGCTCGTGCGCATGCTGAGAAATTCTCATGGCGTGCTGCTTCTGAGCAATTTTTGCATCATCTCAAGCCAGTCCCTTCGCCTGAAGTACATGTCACTGCGCTAGCCTAAGAAAGTTCCGGTTGAATACCAAATATCACATCGATCAAAATCCTCATAAAGGTAATCGAGGGTTAGCAAGAGCTTGGCATGCAGCTAAGAACTCTTGGTGCGGTCTGGTCTACGCTTTTCTAGAAGAGAGCGCATTTAGGCAAGAGTTGAGTCTATTTGCCTTGCTAACACCTATTGCCTTCTTTTTGCCAATTGGCTATCTAGAAAAGGCCCTCTTAGTGTCATCGCTCATCATGGTCTTGGTAGTGGAGCTACTCAACTCCAGTGTTGAAGCTGCCATTGATCGCATCTCCTTTGAGCATCACGATCTATCCAAAAGAGCGAAGGATTTTGGCTCAGCAGCAGTGATGTTGGCTCTATTTATAGCCCTTCTCATGTGGTCTGCAGTATGTATTCCGCTTGTCTTAAAACTGCAATAAACGTCTCTTACGATCACATTAATATTTATTCAAACTAACCCACTAAGCTAACTCACTAAGCTAACTTACAAGGCTCACTATGTCAGATATCCCAAACCCAATTGGCGCCTTTGAAATCTTTTCTTTCAAGAAAGAGAAAAAGTTTTCTACTCCGAAATTTAACCCGATAAAGAAGCTTTCCAAAAAGCTGGCTAAAAAGCTCTTTGGTAAAAAGTTTGCTACTAAAGCCCGTGCACAGTTGGCTGCTGCTGAAGTAGTCCCTTCAGTAAGCCCGCTTGTCAAATCCAAGAAACCCGCTTTTCAGATTGAATGGGCAAACTCCTTAAGTGAAGTCAAAGAAGCGCAACGATTGCGTTACAAAGTATTTGCTGAAGAGATGGGTGCAAACCTTGCTCAAAATGCCGAAGGTTTAGACGTGGATGAATTTGATGCCTATTGCGATCACTTATTAATCCGTGATCAAGACACTCTCAAAGTAGTTGGCACTTATCGTGTCTTGCCTCCACATAAGGCTAAAGAAATTGGTCGCCTCTATTCTGATTCTGAATTTGATTTAACCCGTCTAGATCATTTACGCCCTAAATTAGTAGAGCTAGGCAGATCCTGTGTGCACCAGGACTACCGTTCTGGCGCTGTCATCATGGCCTTATGGAGTGGCTTAGCCCAATACATGCAAAAGAATGGTTACGAGATCATGCTCGGTTGCGCCAGCATTCCGATGGCTGATGGCGGTCACTTTGCTGCCAGCCTCTACAACTCCTTAAGCAATGAGCAAATGGCTCCGGTTGAGTTTCATGCTTTCCCCCGCCTGCCCTTACCATTAGAAAAGCTCAATGGCGGACTTGAGGTAGAGGCTCCTCCATTGATTAAGGGCTACCTCAAGTTAGGCGCCAAAATTTGTAGCTCTCCTGCATGGGACCCTGATTTCAATACAGCCGACTTGCTAACAATGTTGCGCCTATCAGAAATTAATCCGCGTTACGCAAAGCATTTCTTAGGCTTGTAATCTCTCGAGTTTTTTATTTCAGACTAAGCTCATAAGAGCGGCCGATACGATTCCATTCGGCTGCTTCTTTTAATAGGCTAAATTCTGTTAAGGGGTGGGTATGAGCCCAGTCCTTAGAGATGCTGACTTGATACACACCATCTTTCTCAGAGACCTTCACCTTCGGTAAATCTTCATTACTTCTGCCACGGCATAGCACTTGGGCTAAGCGTAGGCAAAATAACATGCGCCAATCATGAAAACCTGCATTGTGCGCAAGTTTACCTAATTTACCAGTATGGCCAATCAAGAGCGCGGCTAAACGAGCTTGATCAGTTTTAGAAAAGCCCGGCATATCGGCGTTACCAGCAATATAGGCCGAATGCTTATGGTAGCCATTATGTGAGATTGATAGACCAATCTCGTGAAGGCTAGCGGCCCACTGCAATAGCGCAGTATTAGCTACTCTGCTCTCTGTTTCAGATTTGGGTAATTGCTGTAAGAATTCAGCAGCCAGTTTGCCAACACGTATTGCTTGCTCTCGATCAGCAGAGTAGCGTTGCATGAATTGCTCAACCGTAACATAACGCATATCGTGATGTTGTGAGCGCCCTAGGAGGTCGTAAAGCACTCCAGTACGTAAGGCGGCATCAGTCACTTCCATTTCTTCAATACCAAGCTCATCAAATGCTGCCAACATGATGGCTAAGCCTCCTGGCCAAACAGCTCTTCTATCGTCTTTAAGGCCCAATAATTCAACCTGACTAACGTGCTCGTATGTCAGCAGATATTTTTTCATCGCGCGTAAGCCATCACGCGTAATTAAGCCGCTAGTAGCATTTACGCGTCCCATCGTTAAACTATCACTGTGCCCATTAAAGTCATTGGCTGAAATAATTTCAGCAAGAGCTCTAGCGGTGCCAGAAGATCCGATAGTTTGATTCCATCCACTCTTCAGGTAAGCACCTGAAATGACTTGAATCTCACGTCTAGCAGCTAGTTCTGCTTCTTTAAATGCATGAGCATCAACATTGCCTTTAGGGAAAAAACGGATGCTATGTGAAACGCAGCCAATATAAAGACTTTCCATTAATTTTGGTTCGTAGCCCTTGCCAATAATAAATTCTGTCGAACCACCGCCAATATCAACCACTAATCGATTACCTTGAACTGCCTGAACTTCGTGAGCGGCCCCAATGTAAATTAAGCGCGCTTCCTCAACGCCCGCAATGACCTCAATCGGAAAGCCTAAAGCTTCCTGAGCGTCATCTATAAATTGCTGGGCATTTTTAGCTACCCGTAAGGTATTAGTAGCCACAGCGCGGACATTACTTGGACTAAATCCCCGAATACGCTCTCCAAAGCGTCTAACAGTAGCTAATCCGCGTTGATAAGCATCGTCCCCTAAAAGTTTATTCTCGGTTAAGCCAGCGGCTAAGCGAACTGAATCTCGGAGAGTATCAATGGGGCGAAGTTGCATCCCCGATGGCGTATTGATCGCCTGAGCGACCAACATACGAAAACTATTGGAACCTAAATCTACCGCTGCAACTAGGTCTTCCGAAGAAGATACAGAGTTTTCCGAATGAATTTCCAAGATATTTCCTAAAAAAATCTGCGCTAATTAATTATGTCTATTTTATGAAAAAACCATGACATATTAATGAAATTACAAGGTAGTCTAACGGGAAAAGGCTATGAGGCTAGGTTTTGTTCTGCACTAGAGCAATCGAGGTCACCAAAGCTGCAGAAAATACAGCAATCCCCCGATTTGGGCTTCAAAATATTGCTACAAGCACGGCAGCGATATAGATGCTGAGAAGTCCCTCTGGGGATCTCAAGCGCCTCTGTAGCCTCACAATGTGGGCAAGTAATAGTAGACCGCTGTATTTCTGGGGAGATATTCACAGTCAGATATTGAACTGAGAATATTTCAAGAATATGTCAGGCAATCATTAGGCACTTATTATTTAGAGCCAAGGCCCAAGGTCTGAACCATCACCTTAAAGACCTCAGTATTGTCCATAAAGCCTTTAAACTTTTCTGAACCCGGACCGATGGCATTGAGAACAGCATCATCTGCAGTATGCACACCAGACTCTTGATGGGAAGGTAAATTACCGCCAACATGAATGGCGTCTTCTTGTAGCTGTACATATTTTGGATTAGCAATGTACTTACCACCCTCACCTTTGACTGCTGGCACAAAGGTGCCATCAAGCTTAGGGTGTAAGGTCTCATAATGATCTGGGTAATTACCGTAGAAAAACGCTAGGCGCTTGCTGACATCAATTTCGCTTGGATAGCCTTGAACGTCGGCTTTAGGATAGTTAGGGTAACCCGCAGCAGCATAAACACCCACCTTTTCACGTAAAGGACCAGGCCTGTCGTCATGGACTACGCCACTAATGGAGCCGCTATGAGTATGGTCCGGTGTCACGATAATAAGGGTATCGGGATGGGTCTTTGCAAAGTCTTTGGCAATTTGAACTGCATTACTGAGCATGATCGTATCAAAGGCTGCCCTCTCCCAATCTAAGGGATGATTAAACTTATCAATCAAGGCAGCCTCAACCATTAAGAAGAAGCCATTAGGATTTCTGGATAGCACATCAATCGCTGATTTGGTCATCTCTGTTAAATCAGGCTGGTTTGGATATTGTGGAACAGTATTCTTTTTCAAGAAGAAACGGTCGAGTGAACCATCCATATTATCTGGATGAAATACACCGAATAGTTTCTTAGTATTTTTATTTTCAGCAGCAGCAATCAATTCTTGCTTAGTAAGCGCTACCTGGTAACCATCTGCCTTAAAACTTTCAACGAGATTATTCTCATCCTTACGCTTAGATCCCTTACTAGATTTAGGATAGAAATAGGCAGAGCCTCCACCTAGAATGACCTCTGCCTTACTAGCCAATAATTGATCAGCAATATACTGCTTATCAGCACGACGTCGGGTATGGGCTACCATCGCTCCTGGTGTGGCATCTTGCAATTCAGCATCAGAGACAATGCCTACTGACATTTTCGTTTTGCGCTTTAGAAGTTCGGTAATAGTTTCTACTTTGGGGTGCGATAAGTTATCGCTAGCGCGCGATACATAAACTCCCATTGCATTGACTGCTGTTTTGTGCCCAGTTGTGTAAGCACTCATGGAGTTAGCAGAATCTGTAATTAATGAGTCAGAACCTGAGGTGCCGATCATTGCAGTATTAGGCATGTCATCGAACGCCAGCCTACCCTGGTACTTGCCTTCTGAAATACCCTTCGATAGAACACGTGCTGCTGTCCTATTGGCAATCGTCATGCCATCACCAATAAATAAAATCACATTTTTTACTCTACGTGGGCCACTGGCATAAACATCCCATGTAACCTCTAACTTTTCTTTCGATGTGCGAGCTACAAGCTCATATTTACCAGCTTTGGGTAATTGCACATCTCGGTAGATGATAGAACTACCCTTACCATTTTCATCTTGAATGTATTCTGATTTGACAACAATAAGTTTGTTTGCAGGCATCCCGTTAACAGTAATAACTGCCTCATTTGGATTAACGACCTGACTGAACTCTATTTTGATATCAAAATTGGAGCCCGCCAGAATTTCAGCTTTATCAATTGGATAAATTGCTTGTGCGTGCGCAGTACCAATGAAAATGGCAGTGAAAATACATATGGAGTTTTTAATGAGGCTGGAAATATTCATAGGAATGGGATGTAGGCAGGTAAATAGTCAAACCACAATATCTACAAAGAAGATGACATTCTCATGACAGCCTTTTTTAACTACTGAAGTACTATTTTTTCTTGGCAGCTTTCAATCTACCGCTTTTCACAGCCTGGCAAAATTGTTCAAAATCTTGCTGATTTTGCTTTGCATA
>JBAXVK010000032.1:0-10740 GCA_037129175.1 Polynucleobacter sp.
TGAATTTTTTTAAAGCACTCAAGTTAACCCCTGTTGCATCAGTCAAAGTGGTGATTTTGGGTCAGGATCCCTATCACTCACCAGGCCTTGCGCAAGGCTTAGCATTCTCAATTCCCGCAAATATTCCCACCAACTCGCGGCAATTTCCTAGCTCACTACGGAACATTAGCAAAGCACTTGCTCTTGAGGGATTTGGTCAATTGCCTAACGGTGATCTTCACGCCTGGGCCGAACAAGGGGTGCTACTTCTCAATACAGCACTCAGTGTCAGACTGGGTGAAGCAGGAAGTCATGCCAATCTAGGTTGGAAAAGTTTGATTGACCGACTTATCTCAGGTTTAGCTTCACAGAGACCCCATTTGGTTTGGATGCTCTGGGGTGGTCATGCTCAATCGAAGATAGCTTTAATTGAATCGAGTATCGATCAACTCATTCTGCAATCCTCACATCCATCCGGCTTAGGTGTTTATAAAACTGATAAGCCTTTTTTGGAGCCTGGAGCTAAAGTCAGTTGTGGTCATTTCACCAAATCAAATGAATGGCTAAAAAAGATTGGTAGAAAAGAGATTGTTTGGGTGGGTGGCACACCCCAGACAGACCTATTTAGCTAAAGCAGTAAAAATACAGCCCGTCAGGCAAGAGGCAAAAATAGCGCTCAGCCACTCCAGCATCTGTCCCGACTGAAAGAGCGCAAAGTATTGGCCAAGATAAGAACTGGCAAGGGCAGCTACAAAGCCGAGAAACGCTGCTAGCAGAAGCTTTTTCAGCTTTGGTCTATTGGCTTGGCCGGGGTAAAAAATCCAGGCAGAAGCCCCAGAAATACCCCCAATCAGCAGAAAAGCTAAAAACCCCATTGATACCCCCATTAATGCTGTCATCAAATCTATAATTACCATTATGAAGTTGTTGACACTCGGCATCAATCATCACACAGCGCCGGTCGCTATTCGGGAAAAGGTCGCCTTTGCCCCTGAATTTCTTCAAGAGGCCTTGCATGATCTACGCCAACATTTGCTTGGTGCGAATCAGGCTGGGCTGCCCGAGGCTACGATTTTATCAACCTGCAACCGCACAGAGGTCTACTGTGCTGCAAATGATGCCAGCGCTGCCGGTCTTCTGCATGAAGCTACTTTTGATTGGCTTGCCAAAACCCAACAACTAGCGCCTAGCAGTCTTGCTCCTCATATTTATTCCCTGCCGCAATCTGATGCTGTACGTCATGCCTTCAGAGTTGCCTGCGGATTAGATTCCATGGTGATTGGCGAGACTCAGATTTTGGGGCAGATGAAAGATGCGGTTCGTACTGCAAATGATGCAGGGGTTTTAGGAACTTACCTCAATCAACTCTTTCAAAAAACATTTTCCGTTGCTAAAGAAGTGCGTGGCTCTACTGAAATTGGCGCGCATTCAATTTCGATGGCTGCTGCATCTGTTCGTCTTGCAGAACGTATCTTTGAAAAGATTTCAGATCAGCGCATTTTATTTATTGGCGCTGGTGACATGATTGGTTTATGCGCTACGCACTTTGTTGCTCGTCAACCTAAAAATGTGGTGATTGCCAACCGCACTATTGAACGCGGTCAAGAATTAGCAGATGCCATTTCTGCGCAAAATGTGCAAGCTGAGTCACTCAAACTCTCAGAGATTCCAGGGCGACTTCATGAATTCGACATTATTGTCTCTAGTACCGCCTCATCCCTACCCATCATTGGTTTAGGTATGGTTGAGAGCGCCCTCAAGCAGCGCCGCCATAAGCCGATAGTGATGATTGATCTGGCAGTCCCCCGGGACTTTGAGCCAGAGATCTCAAGACTAGCTGATGCATATCTTTATACCGTGGATGACCTCGGTGTCATGATTCAGACTGGTACTAATTTACGCCAAGCTGCAGTCAGTCAAGCTGAAGCCATCATTGAAGATCGTGTTGGTAACTTTATGCATTGGATGCACGGACGAAATTCCGTCCCCATTATTCAAGATATTCAATTGCAAGGGGAGCGCTTAAGACAACTTGAATTAGAGCGGGCCATGAAACGCTTGATACGTGGTGATGATCCACAAGAAGTTCTGAATGCAATGGCTCAAGGTCTAACGAATAAATTCTTGCATGGATCACTATATGCATTGCAACACTCTAACGGTGCTGAGCGTGATGCCCTGATTAAGCTCTTACCCAAACTATTCGCCACACACTCCAAGCCAGAAGACCATTAGATGAAGCCCAGCATGCGGGCTAAGCTAGACCATCTAGACACGCGCTTAGCCGAACTTAATTCTCTTTTAACTTCCGAAGAAGCAACCAAAGATATGGATGCCTACAGGAAACTCACGCGCGAACATTCTGATATTGCTACGGTGGTTGAGCAATTTGGTCTTTACAAGCAGGCTGAGGCAGACGCCCAAGCCGCTGAAGAGATGCGCAAGGATCCAGATATGAAGGATTTTGCCGATGAGGAGCAAAAGCAGGCTTTAGCCACCATGGAAGAGCTTGCGGAAATACTACAAAAACTCTTGCTACCAAAAGACGAGAATGATGAACGCAATATCTTCCTAGAAATACGGGCAGGCACTGGCGGTGATGAAAGTGCGCTCTTTGCTGGAGACTTATTGCGTATGTATACCCGCTTTGCAGAACGTCAAGGCTGGAAAGTAGAAATGGTCAGCGCTGCTGAATCTGATTTGGGTGGCTATAAAGAGGTTGTGCTTCGCTTGGTTGGCCAAGCTGTTTACGCTCGCCTTAAGTTCGAGTCTGGCGGCCATCGTGTGCAACGTGTTCCGCAAACTGAAACTCAGGGTCGTATTCATACATCAGCCTGTACTGTAGCGGTAATGCCAGAAGCAGATGAATTAGAGGCCGTCAAAATCAATCCTGCTGAATTACGAATTGATACCTTCCGCGCCTCTGGTGCTGGCGGTCAACATATTAATAAAACTGATTCTGCGGTCCGCATTACGCACTTGCCAACTGGCACTGTAGTTGAGTGTCAAGATGATCGTAGTCAACACCGCAATCGCGAGCAAGCAATGAAAGTTCTTGTTTCACGCATTATGGATGCACGCGAACGTGAGAAGCATCAGCTTGAAGCACAAACTAGAAAATCCCTGATTGGCTCGGGCGATCGCAGCGATCGTATTCGTACCTACAATTTCCCGCAGGGAAGAATTACTGATCACCGAATTAATCTAACGCTCTATAAAATCGATGCCATGATGGATGGTGACATTGACGATCTATGCAATGCACTAGCCTCTGAACATCAAGCTGAACTCCTTGCTGCTTTAGGCGACAGCTAAAACAAATAAGTCATGAGTCACGATTTAAGTCTGCGCTCTTTATTGAGTAGCTCGCTGCTTCCCCCAAGCGAAGCTCGTATGCTCATGGCTCACGTACTTGAAAAATACTATCAACTACCACGCTCAGCGCTGCTCTCTCGTGATGAAATGCTACTTAGCCCAGAAGTAGCCAAGCTATGGCAAGAGCTGCAATCCAAAAGGCTGGCTGGCAAACCGATTGCCTACCTCATTGGTAAGCGGGGTTTTCATAACATTGAGTTGTATGTTGCGCCAGGCGTACTAATACCCCGCCCTGAAACTGAGCTCTTAGTTGAAATTGGCCTCCAAGAGATTGAGCGCCTTCATAGGCCGGCAACAGTATTAGATTTGGGAACTGGTTCTGGAGCGATTGCACTAGCGCTTGCATATTCAGCTGCTAATGCAACGGTCACTGCTACAGATCAATCATTTGAAGCTTTAGAGATTGCAAAAACTAATGCCCAACTGTTAAATCTGGAAGCTCGAGTGCAATTGATGCAGGGTAGCTGGTATGAAGCCTTAAGTGATGACGCCCAATTTGACATCATTCTGGGTAACCCACCCTATATCCCCACTCTGGACCCACACTTAAAAGAAGGCGATTTACGTTTTGAGCCGATCTCAGCCCTAACTGATCACGATAGCGGACTTACCTGCCTAGAGGCCATTATTACTGGCGCTAAAGATCGTCTCAATCCAAATGGCTTAATAGCCGTTGAGCATGGCTACGATCAATCAGATGCGGTGGTTTATCTCATGAAAACCGCCGGCTTAAGTGATATTCAAACCCACCTAGATTTAGCAGGTCATCGTAGAGTTGCTTCTGGCAGAAACTCTGGCAGCCAATAATTCCATAAATAACCTTTTTCCGCATAAAGTCTTAAAATCTACCCAGAAGAATCTCCAGCCCTTTTTATAAAATTACCGCTCGTTAAGAAAGAACTTATGGATACACAAGCTCAAATCAAAGAAATTGTTACTAGCCACCCTGTTGTACTGTTCATGAAGGGGACTGCGCAGTTTCCTCAATGTGGATTTTCTGGTAACGCCATCAATATTTTGCGTGCAAGCGGTGTCGAAACACTGCACACCGTTAACGTATTAGAAGATGCTGGAATTCGTCAAGGCGTTAAAGAATATGCCAACTGGCCAACCATACCTCAGCTATATATCAATGGTGAATTCATCGGTGGCTCTGACATCATTAGTGAAATGTTCGAATCTGGTGAGCTGCAAAAGTTAATCAAAGCTTAATTACTTCGTATTAACTCAGTGACTTTTGACCTAAGCTCACTTTTACTATTTGGCCTACCGTTTGCTTTATGTGCGGGCCTTTTGGTTTATGCGCTCAACTTACGCTCTACCCTATCACGCACAGAACAACAAAGTCAGACAGAATCAGACCTTATAGTTAGCCTGCGTGCTGAGCGGGACCAGGCGCTACAGAACGCTATACGACTTGAAGCAGAGCTAGATTCCGAGCGCAAACAAGGTCTTGGAAGAATTGAGTCTCTCAATGAAGCTAAAGAAGCTCTAACAAACCAATTCAAGAATTTAGCGAATGAAATTTTAGAAGATAAATCAAAGCGCTTTACTGAGCAAAATGCTGCCAGCTTAGATGCATTACTGAAGCCACTACAAACTAAGCTTACTGAATTCAAAGAACAGGTGAGCACCTCCTATGGCAATGAGGCAAGAGAACGCTTTGCCCTCAAAAGTGAAATTGAGAGATTGTCTAATCTCAATTTAAAAATGTCTGATGAAACTCGCTCCTTAACGCAAGCGCTTAAGGGCGACTCAAAAGTTCAGGGTAATTGGGGTGAAATCATTCTGGAGTCTATTCTGGAATCTTCTGGCCTACGCAAAGGCGAAGAGTATCTAGTGCAAGATAGCCATACTCAATCCGATGGATCACGTCTGCAGCCTGACGTTGTCATTAAGCTCCCTGAGGGTAGAAGTCTAGTGGTAGATAGCAAGGTATCGATTACCGCTTATGCAAGACATGCCGAAACAACAGATTTAGTCGTTGCAGAACAAGAGTTGGCGGCCCACATTCAATCGCTGCGTCAACATATACAAGGGCTATCTGGAAAGAACTACAGCTCCTTATATGGAGTTGGCTCCGTCGACTTTGTCTTGATGTTTGTACCAATTGAACCAGCATTTTTATTAGCACTGAAGACCGCACCAAATCTCTACCAAGAAGCGCTGGCTAAAAATATTGTCTTAGTTTGTCCAAGCACTTTGATGGCAACTTTACGAACTGTTGCTCATTTGTGGCGGCAAGATCAGCAAAACTACAATGCCCTTGAGATTGCCAAACAATGTGGCAATCTATACGATAAGTTTGTAGGATTTGTAGAGGACCTAGAGAAGCTTGGGCAACGCTTAGATCAAGCACAAACCAGTTATCACGATGCCTTTAATAAACTGAAGTCTGGAAAAGGCAATCTGATTCGCTCTGCCGAAAAAGTGCGTGAGCTTGGAATTAAACCCAGCAAAAACCTATCTACGCCATTGATTGAATCTTCCACAGATTCTGAATAGGCAATAACAAGCCCTACTCAGTTTGCACTAAGCAGGGCTTTATTTAAAACCTAGTTCTATATTGAGATCTATTAATTAAGCAGATTTGCGTGCACGTGATGCGGGTGTAGCAGCTTTCTTAACTTGAGTAATTTGACCTTGAATAGCATCGATTGCTTGATCAGCAGTTTTTTCTGCGGTTGCAAAAGCTTCTTTGCTAGCAGCGCGAAATTGCTCGAAACCTTGCAATGCACTACCGTATATAGTCTTAAATGAAGACAAGAAAACGTCAGAGCCAGCAGGCGCGTTAGTAGTAACGGCATTAATCCAGTCTTGGAGGCCATCTTGTAACTGGTCGATACTTGCATCTACTACGTTTGCAAATTCTTTATTACCATCACGCAGTACTTTGCTTACTTTCTTTTGATAAGCAACAGCTTGTGTACTAGTAGCTTGCAATGTTTCTGCGCTCAGGAGTTCGGTAACTTGTTTTGGGTCTTTAGCTGTCAAAACTTGCTGAATACTATCTTGAGCATTTACCAGTGCATCTTTAGAAGCAGCGTAGTTCAACTCAGCCAATTTTTGGGCATTTTCCAATGCAGCTTCGCTCAAAGAAAATGAAGCCTCGAGGCCCTTGCTATTAATTTGCGACAATTTAGCGGTAATTTGATCTTGGTTCATGTATTTCTCCATAAATTAAGTGGTACAACTAGTTCATTGAGTGAAAGATTTAGAAATCGGAAGGCTTTGGATACCTTAAATATTGCACTGCACCAATAAACTGTAACTGAACAAATATGACAAATCAAGAACTTTTTGCTGCTTTGCAATAAATATTTTATAAAAAGAACTAAATTGAATAAAATCAATGACTTAAATAAAAATAGCGGGGACCATTCCTACCGAAAAGTAGCGATTGCGGCTTGTTTTGGGACCTTTTTGGAGTGGTATGACTTTCTAACTTTTGCCACTTTGGCGGTTGTTTTCGGCCCCCTATTTTTCCCCTCGAGCGATCCAAACACAGCCCTCTTAGCAAGCCTAGCCACTTTTGGGGTTGGAATGGTAGTACGCCCCATCGGCTCAGCTATTTTTGGCTCTATGGGCGATCGTATTGGCCGTAAGCCCGTCTTTATGATCACCATTGCATTAATGGGTCTAGCAACAGTTAGCGTAGGCTTCCTACCAACTTATGCCCAAGTTGGGATCTGGGCACCAATTCTGCTTGTTGGCTTGCGCCTGCTTCAGGGCTTATCTGCCGGCGGCGAAATTGGTGGTAGTGCTGTTTACCTAACTGAACATGCTGGCAATGAACAGAGAGGCTTTAAGACGAGCTTTCTGCAGCTTATGGGTCCACTTGGAATTCTGTTTTCTACTTTACAAATTGCCCTACTAAGAAACTACCTCCCACCAGAAGAATTTGTCGCATGGGGATGGCGAGTGCCATTTTGGATTTCAGTTGTGCTGTTGCTGATTGCATTTAAAGCACGCATGGCTTTGGAAGAAACGCCCGTCTTTTTGGAGTTGAGCAAAAGCAATCAAAAAACTGAGCACCCATTACTCAGTAATTTTCGAGACCCACAAACGCGCAAGCGCATGTTCTTGCTGTTCTTTTGTATCTCTGCGGGTGGAGCGGTACTGTTCTTCTGTGTGCAGGTGTACACCTCAATTTTTTTAAAGACTTCCGTCAAACTACCTCCAGCAGTCGTTGACCAACTCAGTATTTATGCAACACTAGTACTTTTCCCTCTGACACTTTTTGCTGGCTGGCTTTCAGATAAAGTGGGTCGCAAGCCTGTTGTGATTAGCGGGCTTGTATTGGGTGCAATATTCATACAGCCCGCATTTCAAATACTTCAAGATTTGGGACAACAGTACCTTGAATTTCCAAATGCCAATAGCACACTGGTTTTGATTGGACTACTTTTAACTGGCCTATCCCTATCTCTTGCATTAGTCGTTGGTCCTCAGACAGCTCTATTGGCAGAGCTGTTCCCTGCCAAGACACGCAATAGCGCTGCAACTCTTCCCCATAACCTTGCAGCAGGTTGGATAGGCGGGCTTTTGCCTTTAATAGTGACGTGGTTAAATCAACAATGGGGAAGTGATCTTGCAGGACTTTGGTATCCAACAATTTTTTTAGCTAGCGCTGCAATTGTTGCGTTTTTATATTTACCAGAGACCAAAAAGGTAAATCTGTCCCATTAATTAAAGAGCTTGAATTCTGCTTGAGATTTTCTGCTTTATTACTTGCTTGTAATCCGCCCACCAATTGATACACTTTTCTTGAAGTGCTGAAATCTCACTAGGATTAGATTGGGCAATACCCTTCATTTTCTCTAAAAATTTTGGCAACTCTTCCCATGCTTCAAGAAGTGGAAAAGGAACCGCACCAATAAGCCCTAAGGCATCTTCTGAGATAAGAAACTCATGCGATAAAGATATAGGTATGCAGCCCAATTCAAGAGCGTCATAGAGACGAATAGTTTCAGGATTATTCCCGGATGGGCATGGGGCAAATACGGTGTCCTCCATAATTGCCGAGTACAACCCTACGTTGTATCCACCCGCAAACCCATTAGATGGCATGACATATAAGTTATCACCACAGTTTGCAGCGGCGCCAGCAAAGCTAGCGCGCTCATTATTAAACGAGGCGGCATTATTAATCCAACCCAGAAAAGAAGCTAGGGATTGGCGATAAAAAGTTTTCTTAAGGACTTGTCTTTGTCGGGGGCCAACACCGGTCCTAAAGCCATTTGGCGCCCACATTACCCTTCCACCAAGGTTGGCAGGATTGATGATGCTCGAGAAATAATAATTCCGCACTACTAAGTCACACTCTGCATAAGCAGATATATCTTTATCTAACCTTTCCCCGCCCATGTGATACAGGACTACTTTTCTATTTTGACTTTTAATATGCCGAATCAATTCAATATTAATTTGGCCAAGCTCTAAGTAAACAACTGTAGATGCCTTTAATTTATTGGGATCATAACTTAGGAAATAAGGTGCGCCACCAAACAAAACATTTGAAATAAACCAGGTCTCTAATGCATTATTGAGAGAATCAGGAGTACTAATAATTTCCAATTCTGACATTTTTCCTAGCCCTGGTGATACTGAATAACTGCATCTGAGTTTGTGTAATAAACCCTCAACTCTTCAAAAAATGGGGGTGGATCCAAATAATCGTGCCATATTTTTATGGGCCCAAAGAAACTGCGTTGCCACTCTGGTCGAAAATTCCAATTCAAAGGCAATACAAATGGATTAAATCCAGTTTGTACAATTGCTAAAGCAAAAGAGCCTTGATCATTCGCTGGACTTATACAAAGGCCTTGCTCATTTACCCCATAAATTGAGGAATCAATAGTGAGCGCCAATTCCTTCCATTTATCAAATACAACCCGTGCTTTTTTAGTGAAGAATATAACCCCAGTGTTGTATTCAATCTCATCGCCAGTAAATATTTTAGGGTATCGCTTACCCCATGGTGCCTCACAAATCGATAGTGCAAGGCCAAATGTTTTTGCTTTTTCAAAGCCAAAATCAAGATTGCCCATAACTACCGTATCTAGATCTAGAAAAAGGGTTTCCTCAAATGGTGACAAATCGAGCATAGTAGCTTTTTTATTTAAGCTCCTTGGGTCGCCACTTGGTGCATCAAGTTTAATAATTTCATGAGGTAGACCTGGATGAAACTTCCTTACCGAAGCCTTTAAGCGCTCAATAGGCAACTTAGATTCGTCGCCCCAGTAAATTGACAAAATTCCGCGCGACATTTTTATCCTTAATTTATCAAGACTCTATGCTTAGCTTACAGCAAGCTGTGAAGGGGGAAGCCATAAAATACTGCCCAATGCCCACGCATGCCAGTGTATGAGTCAAGCATGATATGTCTACTAGTATCTAATTGATTATTAAATACCGATAATAGGCCTCCAAGCCAACTAAATTGTGCGTGCATCATACCAACGACGTAATTACACTCTCCAAGTAAAAAAATATTTTTAGCTGCCGTTAGGCTCTCTTGTAAGGCTAACTCTAGATTATTAGCAACCATGTGCGCATTAGAATTATTGTATCTAGCTTCACGCTCATCCCACTTAACATCAACTCCACTCAATCCAGGTTTAATGTGATTAAGAGTTTCTGGGTCATCACTCGATAAAAATACTAATATTTTTTTCTGCGGATTACGATGAATCAGGTTTTTAAGATGCAGTAAATATAATTCAGTGGGAACATAAGGTACCTCAGAATTTTTGTCGCCTTTCCGAACATGCAAGCCAATATGCATATCATAGGATCCCCAATCTAATCGATCCTTTAGTTGTTCAATTTCTTTTTTAAGCAAAATACTGGGGGTTCCACAAATTGCTTTAGCTAAAACAGCACACCACTGATGCCTAGTTAATCGAATACCAGCCTCAATGGAGCACGCCGGAAACTGGTGATCCGCCTTAATTTGTGGTGGTGCATTCCAGGTATCTCTAAAAAAATCCCATTCAATCAACTCCTGAGTTTGTGCAATTTCAATTGGCTGCTTAACACTAATATCAAACATTGCCTCTACAGCATAAGGGGAATCTATTAGAAATGAATAATTAGCATCTAGTGCCAAAGAGATATTTAAACCTGTCATCAATCTTGAAGTAATTGCACCAAAACCGCCATGTTCTACTCTATGAAACAGGGTATGAGGGGTTTTTGCTTGGTTTGCCTTGTGAAGGGCTTGGAGGTAGTAATCCGGAGATTTCTCAGAAGCCATCATTAGACCTAGTTAGCTATATCCCGTATGGTTTGCACCATACGCTTATTGAAATTCTCGGCTATTTGAAATTTGGTGCCCCTTGTCCGACTCGAACAGACCACCTACTGATTACAAATCAGTTGCTC
>JBAXVK010000033.1:0-10475 GCA_037129175.1 Polynucleobacter sp.
CAGCTCTAAAAGCTAAATGGAAACGCTCGATCACGAATTGGTTGATAGTGAAAACTCCCTAGAGTGCTCTCTTGCCAATCTAACATCATGTACCTTTTATAGCCCTAAGTCAGATTAAATACATTTGCCAACTTGAACTTGGCAATAAGTCATGAATTAAGCCTAACTTAGTAAGAATTAGGCCAAATTGGCTAAAGGACCTTGGAATGACTGAGCTGACACATGCAATGGCATTAGAAAGACTAGAGACAGGCGACTCAATCAACCTTCTCGATATGAAGAACCTATCTTATGCAGATCTGGATAAGCTATTTGAAGATATCAAGTTTTGGAAAATTCATGGGAAAAGTGATTTCAACTTAAGAATTCGGTATCAAAAAAATGATGCCTAAGCATAAAACTTACTTTGCCCTAGACATTAGGAATAATAAAGAAGCAAGGCCTATTTCTTCGCCTATGCAAGAGACATTGCCAGTGAACTTAACTATCAATAGTCGTGATCTTGAAGTCACCCCTGCTATGCGCATGCATGTCAAAAATGGGATGGAAAAGATTCGCAAGCATTTTGACCATGTGATTGATGCTACTGTCTTTTTTATGATTGATAACGCTACGGAGAAAGCCCTACGTCATACTGCTGAGCTGACGATTCACCTCAAAGGTAGGGAGCTTTATGCAGAAGCCCATAGCGAAGATCTTTACCATGCGATTGATGCGGTAGTAAACAAGTTAGAACGCCAAGTCGTAAAACACAAAGAGAAGATGCAAGATCACCATCACGAAAAACTACTCGATCAAGATGAATATCCTGAGTGATCTTTTCACGATAGACTGCATTGCTATTAATAGTCCAGCTAGAAATAGGGCTGAAGCTTTTGCTCTTGCAGGTAATCTTTTTGAAAGTCATCTAGGGATAAGCTCAAGTTTAGTGGTTGACTGTTTGAATACTCGTGAAAACTTAAGTTCTACTGCCCTCGGTTCTGGAGTTGCTATTCCGCATGGGATGATCGCTGGAATTCAAATACCTGTTGGATGTCTTATAAAATTGGCTGAGCCTATAGATTTTGCTTCACCAGACGGGGATAAAATCAGCATCCTTATTTATTTACTTTTTCCTGAGATACCAACATATGAACACATGCAAATTTTATCTTATCTTGCGCAACGATTAATGGATGTTAAGACACGAGAAATAATACAATCCGAAAAATGCCCTGAGAAAATATGTCAGCTGCTTGATCTTACGATAGACTTTAAAGAGACGCTGCAAACTCAAGACTCACACAGTGGCTTTAAACAATACATTACATCAAGCAACCAAGATATCCAAGACTATCTCGAAGAATGGTCAATACTAGCGCAACGCCCCAAACAGAGTCTGCATTAAAGCCAACATGCGGTTGGTAAGAGTGAGATTGAGCACAGAAAATCTGAAATATAATTTACTCGGTAGTGATGAGCAAAAAATTTTACTGTGCTTGATTTTTCTTAAGCTGAGTATTAACTAGAGCAACTACATCATCAATGATTGAAAGATGCTTGCCTTTGTGTTTAGCAATTGATTGAACTAATTTATCAACCCGCTCAATATTCTTTGCCCCACTATACAAAGCCCTTGCTGCAGAAGATGGATTAGCTAAGCCATTGGCTGCGGCAGCATACTTTTCAAAAGGAACTAAATCCTTAAGGTCAGCACCAAGAGATAGACACAAATCTCCAACCCAATCATAGGTTACTTGAGATGCCTTCATATCAGAATGCACGGCATCTTTGATTGAACGTATGCCCTGAGGAGTAATGCAGCGGTAGTTACCTGTCATGAGCATGCTCCATTTTGCCAGCGGCACAAATACCGACTCAAATACCTTCAGCTTGACTGGTAGCTCGATCTTTTTCCCGTCTACTTTAAACCTCACTGCCTCAATATCAGCAGCAATTTGTCGCAGCATATTGGTATGTTCTTCTGACTCAAACCGAGCAGCTTTAAAGTTTGTCGGTAAACGAACCTGCAAAACATTCACGCCCTCTTCTGGAGGTCTAAAGGCTTGCGCATCTGGACTGCATAAAGTCATGAAGCGAGGATCAAACTGATCCCAAACTTCGGGGGCTGTATAGCAGTCAACATAGTCGTTAGCATTAATACCTGGAATACGGTGCAGGTAAGGCAGTGGTGGCATATTCATAATAGACATGGTTGGTATCTGCTGAGTGGCTACAGCTTCTAATAAGTCACTCACAGCCGTGGCGCCATATTGAGGTTCTTGCATCGCCAAGACCACCAAATCAAAGTTTGCTGTAGCGACATTTTCTGGAGTAGCGGCACTAATTCTGCCTGGCAAGTTACGAGAATCAATTTCAACTAATCCTTCCCGACCCCTCACTGGCAAGCGAACCCGAGTGCCTACTGAATTGATCAGCTCTACCTCTGCCGGCAAACAGACTAAGGTTGCATCATGTCCTGCTAAGGCTAACTTACTTGCTAATAAGGAGCCATAAGAGGCGCCAAAGATCAAAATATTGAAATGTTTTTTTGAACTGGCTTGCATTTAATGCTCCCCTCCAACATGGTGAATGTCTCCTCCAGCCAATAACAATCCAGGACAGGTTTTTTAGTCAGAAGAGCCAATGTATAGAGCAATGATTGGCGGGTATACCTAGTACATACCCGCTCCTACTCATGATGCTTGAATCGATGATTTAAGTGCTAATCGGGTTAGACCAAGCTGTACCTTAAAAAGAAGTAACCCTATCAATAGACAAGTGTGCTTCATAAGCGCACAATCAAACGATGGCTTGATCTATATCAAATTAAAATAGATGAAATTATGTTAGTAGTTAATTCAACTAGGAGTGCATTATGAAATTACTGAGACATTATTTCATTAGCAATAATTTAGACGACCTAGAGCTATTCGAAGAACAGCTAGAAAAAGAAAATATTGCCACTGCACAAATTCATGTGCTCAGCAATGACGTTGAAGGAGTCCGACAGCACCCTCACCTTCATGAAGTCCAATCTTTCATGAAAATAGACATTGTTCATTCTGGATTAATTGGGGCTGCAGTTGGCGCCTGTGTTTTTTCAACTGTATTGATGCTGACCCATTATTTAGATTGGCATAAATCTGGCGCAGGCTGGATGCCATTCATATTCCTTGCATTAATTTTATTTTGGTTTTGCATATGGGAAGGCGGTTTAATTGGTATCCATAGGCCAAATCACCTTTTTGTCCAGTTTAAACAGGCACTTAAAGATGGCCTACATGTTTTCTATGTAGACCTCTACCCTTCTCAGGAAGCGATATTAGATCGTGTGCTTAAATTGCACCCTCAGGTCAGTTTGGCTGGAACTGGTAAATCTGAACCGCATTGGCTAGTCCTATTTCAACAAAAAATAGGCATGATTCGCCACTGCTAAATCATCTTGATCTTTAGATGAGGCTGCCATCATTTAAGTTCAGCCTAATCCTTGCCTCTGTTCTGGCAATGACATTCTTAGCTGGAGGATCTCTATTTCTATTTAGCCTAGGAGAAGAGTCGCATCCTAGGCTCATTCCAGATCGGGCAATGACGGTATTTGTGAATCCTAAACCACTAAGAGAATTTGTCCTAACCGATCAAAATAATCATGCGTTTGATCTTGCACGGCTAAAAGGCAACTGGTCATTTCTGTTCTTTGGCTATACGCACTGCCCTGATATCTGCCCAAGTACCTTAGCAAGCCTTTCTAAGCTACGAGAGCAATTAGCTAAAGGCGTCAATGGCAGTAAAAATGTTCAATTTGTCTTTATTTCAGTAGACCCTAGGCGCGATACAGCAGCTATCCTCAAGGAATACACTGGCTACTTTGACCCTTCTATCATTGGTATAACGGGTACAGAATTAGAACTGCGCAATTTAACGGGGCAGCTGGGCGCTCTATTTGAAGTTGAGTCTGCGCTAGATAAAGAGAGTTATCAGGTCTATCACACCTCAGTGCTATTTTTAATCAACCCACAAGGTCAATACGCTGCATTATTAACACCGCCCTTCGATATGAGCACTATCAGTAGGCGTTTTATTGATCTCAAAAAGATCAATGCTATGAATTCAACACTCTAAAGGCAACATTGTGAAATTACCACTATCACTCATTTTGGGTTTAATGCTGAGCTTCAGTTCAGCACAGTTGCGGGCAGCAGATTCTAAAATCAATGTTAGCCATGCCTGGGTCCAAGAGGCGCCTCCAAGCGCAGAAGTACTTGCTGGCTATATGGACCTACAAAATCAATCCCCGCAAGCTCAGACCCTTCTAGGGGCTCGTAGCGCTGACTTCAAATCAGTCATGCTGCATCAAACAGTCAGTAAGGGGGGTATGGCGCATATGAATCACACACCCCAGATTGAAATAAAGCCGGGGTCTACGCTGCAATTGACACCTGGTGGATATCACCTGATGCTCATGAACCCTAAAAAAGGATTAAGACAAGGAGATCAAGTGGAAGTGCTGCTTGAATTTAAAGGGGGCTTAGTGTTACCAGTGAAATTGAAGGTTAGTAAAGAACAGCCTTAGGAGCCCAGATTAACCTGACCAATAGGCTTAATGCGGTCCAGCACTGTCTTACTACCGCCAAGTAAATTATCGCGATCCTGATTTATTTTATTTGGCATATTTTCATTATGAACAACCAAAATAAAAGTAAATACAATTAATCCGATACAAACCCCGCACAGGATCCATGCATTAATAGAGAAATATTTCTGTTTCATTAAAGTTCCTCAAGTTCAAATCAGAAAGCTAGAGATTAACTATCAAAAAAGATATTACGCGTCAAAAAAGTATAGTCACCCTCAAGTACGCCAATGCCAACCAGAGTTAAAAGTAATAGTGGCGGAACAAGAATGGCATAAATTAAAGCCACTCGCTCCCAAACCATATGCATGAAGAACGCAATAATTAAGCCTGCTTTTAACATCATGAAAATGATGATCAAGGCCCATCTCAAATAGCCCTCAAAGTGGAAATAATCAACAGAGTAAGATAGGCCACTCAAAATAAATAGCAATGCCCAGATCTTGAGGTAAATGCCAATGGGGTGTTGTTTAGGATATTCCATTATTCCCCCCTACCAAAGATAGAAAAAAGCAAAAATGAAGACCCACACCAGGTCTACAAAGTGCCAATATAGGCCCATGATTTCGACTATCTCGTAATTTCCTTTTCTTCCCGTCATAAATCCAGGGCGATTATGTTCTAAATCACCGCGATAGACTTTAGCGGCAACAATTAAAAGAAATATGACTCCAATGGTGACATGAGTACCATGAAATCCCGTGATCATAAAGAAAACAGATCCAAATTGATGGGCACCCATGGGATTAGTCCAAGGCCTTACACCCTCTTCTACAATCAGCTTGGTCCACTCAAAGGCCTGCATTCCAACGAATGATGCCCCCAAAATAGCAGTGATGATTAATAGGATAAAAGTTACTTTGCGGTTCTTGCGATATCCAAAGTTCACTGCCATCGCCATCGTTCCGCTACTGCTAATTAAAATGAAAGTCATGATTGCAATCAGCACTAACGGCACTTCTTTGCCAAATAACGTTAAGGCAAAAACTTCACTGGGATTTGGCCAGGGTTCTACAGCAGAAATCCGCACGGTCATATACGAGATTAAAAAGGCACTAAAAATGAAGGTGTCGCTAACGAGGAAGATCCACATCATGACCTTACCCCAAGGAACATTCTTAAACGCCGTTTGATCAGAGGACCAGTCCGATACAAAGCTTTCTGGCCCTGTATATGGTGGCGGAATCTCTTCTAAGTGGGTTGAATGGGCTTCTGACATGTTTAGATCCTATCTACCGAATACCACAGAGTTTTAGGACGAGGTCAAGATTGTCGCCTGCAAACAATAGTCCAAAAAGGACTAACCAAACTAGCAATAAAAAATGCCAGTACGTCGTACAAAGCTCGATACTATTTTGCACCTTAGCAATATCTACATTGCTCCAAACTTTAGGGGCAGTTCGACTCCAGGCAATTAAACCACCAACCATATGCAAACAATGCACGCCGGTAATCATGTAAAAAAATCCAATTGCTGGAATGGTGATATCAAAATAAACCATTGAGCTCAATTGCCGCCAAGCAAGAACTTGACCAAATAAAAAAACCAGTGTTAAGGCCCCGCCTAGGAGTAAGCCAATACGCATCGCATCCATTTTTCTGTGGCGTACTGAGTATTGAGCCCACTGCATTGATAGGCTACTTAATGCCAATATGCCTGTATTAATCCACAATAACTGTAGTTGCGGCACTGGACGCCAATCTTCATAACCCATCCGGCCAGCATAGGCAATGAGCATTAAGGTGAATAAGACTGCTACAACTCCCAGAAATACCCGTAGGGCAATTTTTTTAGCGTAGGCAGTAGAGCTTCGCCCCGCGTAAAGATTATCTAATTTCGCTTGCTCAACAGACCAAGGCTGCGCACTTAATGTTTGAAAGATTCCCATTAAAAAGAATCCCTCTCTGCCTGAGTTGCATTGGCATCCATCACTACATCACTGGGCGGCACATTTTGGGGAATAAAATCTTTGACGACTCCTGGAACACTATAGTCATAAGCCCAACGGTAAACCACGGGCAACTTAGGACCAAAATTACCATGCACAGGAGGTGTTTCTGAAGTCTGCCATTCTAGAGTAGTCGCATTCCAAGGGTTACCATCAGCCACCTTTCCTTTGGTATAACTCCGGATAAGGTTGTAAATAAAGACAAACTGAAAGGCGCCAACTACGATGGCAGCAACAGTGATGCCTGCATTTAAGCTCTGAGCTGACTGCGGAATGAAATCAGTTCCACCAACTGCGTAATAACGGCGCGGAACCCCAAGAAAACCAAGGTAATGCATTGGTAAGTAAACTGCATAGGTGCCTAAGAATGTAGCCCAGAAATGGATTTTTCCAAGTTTCTCATCGAGCATGCGCCCAGTAATTTTTGGGTACCAATGATAAATCGCTCCAAATACAACCATCACTGGTGCAACTGCCATCACCATATGAAAGTGCGCTACCACAAACATGGTGTCTGACAAAGGCACACTGACCGTGACATTTCCGAGAAATAAACCAGTGAGTCCACCGTGAATGAATGCGAAGATGAATCCAATTGCAAACAGCATTGGCACACTAAGAATAATATTGCCATGCCACAGGGTTAAAACCCAGTTATATACTTTGAGTGCTGTTGGTATAGCGATGATTAAGGTAGTCGTGGCAAAGAAAAAGCCAAAATAAGGATTCATGCCGCTGACATACATGTGGTGGGCCCAAACCATAAAGCTCAGAACCCCAATTGCAACGATCGCCCACACCATCATGCGATAACCGAAAATATTCTTACGAGCATGAACGCTAATCAGATCGGAAACAATACCAAATGCTGGTAAGGCAACGATATAAACCTCAGGGTGCCCAAAAAACCAAAATAGATGTTGGAATAGTAAGGGACTACCACCAGAATGCTCGCCTTGTTGACCCATTGAGACTAGGGCTGGCATGAAAAAGCTTGTGCCTAAAGTGAGGTCTAAGAGCATCATGATCGCACTTACAAATAGCGCTGGAAAAGCAAAGAGTGCCAATATAGTCGCCATGAAAATGCCCCAGACTGTTAAAGGCAAACGCATCATGGTCATTCCACGTGTTCGTGCTTGCAAAACAGTAACCACATAGTTCAGGCCACCCATCGTGAAGCCAATAATAAAAAAGGCTAAAGAAACGAGCATCAAAATAATGCCCCAGGTAGCACCAGGCGTCCCTGGCAGGATCGCTTGGGGCGGATACAGAGTCCAGCCAGAACCCGTAGGTCCCCCAGTCACAAAAAAGCTAGCAACGAGAAGTAATACAGCAAACAAATAGATCCAGAAGCTCAGCATATTAGCGTATGGAAAGACCATATCGCGGGCACCAACCATTAATGGAATGAGGTAGTTACCAAATGCCCCCAAGAACAAGGCAGTTAAGAGGTAAACGACCATGATCATGCCGTGCATGGTCACAAACTGCAGATAATTACTAGGATTAATAAAAGAGAATGTGTCAGGAAAACCTAGCTGCAAACGCATTAACCATGACATCACTAGAGCCACAAAACCAATTGACATTGCAGTAATACCATACTGAATCGCAATTACTTTGGCATCCTGACTCCAGATATATTTACCGAGAAATGTTTTGGGATGGTAAAGCTCCATCTCTTTGACTTCTAACGGTGGCGCAAAATTAGATGCGTCATGCGCAACGTGTTCCATCAAAATCTCCTCATGAATAAATCGATCATTTCAAGGTCCCTATATAGGTAACAAGATCATTAATTGTTTGCTCTTGTGTTAAAAATGAGGCAACCGATGACATCTGTTGTCCGTATAAATCTTTCGGATGGGTTCCACGAACACCATCCCTAAAATGATTTAATTGGGTCACCAAATACCAGTCGCTCATATTCTGGAGCCTTGGGGCTTTGGTTGATTCAACCCCTGCTCCATTTTGGCCATGACATGCCGCGCAAGTGCTGTTGTATAAATCTTTTCCTTTGGAGATATTTCCCTGGATAGTATGTTCAACTGGTGTATCGGGCAGTGTTCGGATATAGGAAGTGATGTTAGCAACATCAGCGGAAGAGACTAAGGTAGCAGCCATTGGCACCATCACCTTGCCATTGATATCTTGATCTTTAGCGCCACGTGCACCCTGCTTAAAGTTCATGAGCTGCCGACTCAAATACCACTCCGCTTGGCCACTCAACTTAGGGGCATTTAAAGCTTTATTACCCTCTCCTTGAGCTCCATGGCAAGCAGAGCAAACCGCATACAGTGGTTGACCAGCAGCAGCATCACCATTTTTTTGTGTTTGAGTTTGGGAAAATGTAGGATAGCTGCTAAGCCAAGCTTGATAGGCATCATCACTTTCAATGACGACTTTGCCACGCATGACATAGTGGCCTACACCACATAACTCATTACAGAGAACATCAAATTTTCCAGCGCGGGTTGGTGTAAACCAGATATAAGTCACCATTCCTGGCACAAGATCCATCTTGGCGCGAAATTGCGGTACCGCAAAGTTATGCAGCACATCAACAGACCTTAGCAAGGCTTTCACTGGTTTGTTTAGAGGAAGATGAACCTCTTGGCTAGATACCAAAATATCGTCTTGCCCATTCACATCCTCTGGATCGATGCCAAAAGGATTCTTTTCGGAGATAAATTTGGTATCCACTAAACCCATCTTGCCGTCATTACCAGGAAAGCGATAACTCCAGTTCCATTGCTTACCAACGACTTCAAAGAGACTGGCATTAGATGGAACATGTACAAAGTCAGACCATACAAATAATCCTGGGGCCAACATAGAAGCAATGCCGATGGTGGTAATGCCAATTAGCCACCATTCTAGTTTCTTATTTTCAGGCTCATATTCAGCTTTACTGCCTTTACGCTTACGGAAACGGATGATGCAGTAAACAACAAATAAATTAACAATGACAAAGACAGCGCCTGTAATCCAGAATGTCAAGCCGATAGTATTGTCAATTGCCACCCAATTCGATGCAATTGGCGTGAAGTACCAGGGACTCAAGAATTGGAACAGGACTGAGCCAATGACGAGTAATGCAATGATGATCGCAAGTGCCATAACGCCTTTCGCTCCTAGAGCATTTCGCTCTTTAGGATTTAAGCTACATCAACGCCATGAACTCTAGGATGTCTCTATCTAGAAATGAAACCTCTCATCAAAAATAAAGTTCTTTAAACTTTTTTTGAAGATATACCTTAAATCTCAGCTAAACGATAATTTAATCAGTGTTTACACCTAAATTCTTATAAAAACTATAATTTTTCTGGTGCAGTGCATTAAACACTTCAACATTTTTTAGCGTAAAACTGTAACAAATATTGGACATACTAAGAGAAAAATAATTAAGAATGGAATAACCGCCCACATAATCTCGACGTAAATACTTTTATGAAAATGCTGCTTTCTTTTGCCTGTTCCTCTGCGGTGTTCAATAATCAAATAAATTGTTATGCTAAAAGTAATCAAAAAAATAACACTGCAAAGCAACAGCATAGGCTGATGTGCAGTGATGATTTTGTGTACTGTGATCTCTAAATATTCATACAAAAATTATTATCCGTTCTCATTTGAGTTGCTAGAATAATTACCTATTATCAAAAAATTGAAGTAAGGCAAGCATCTCGCTATAGGATGCTAAGTTTTTTGCTATAAATGGAACAAATGAAAAACTACGAGAAAGTAGTTTTGTATCTCCCCTGACCAATAACCATCTTGGACAGGTTTTGAGTAAGAAGACTCAATGTATAGAACAAAGAATGGTAGGTATACCTAGTACATACCCCCTCCCATTGGTAACCCTTGAATCGATGATTTAACGCTTAATCTCTGTAATTAAAGAATTAAAACACCCG
>JBAXVK010000034.1:0-9176 GCA_037129175.1 Polynucleobacter sp.
CTTCTTTTTTAGGAGGCTCCTTTTCTACAGGCTTTTTCTTGACCGCAATATCAGCAGCCTCTTCTTTTATTACTGTCTTCAGTTCTGGTTCGGGCGTGCTTTGTACTTGCGGCACGGCATCCCACAGTTCCACCTCTACTCCAGAAGGGGTGCTGTTATTCCAACTAATACCAATGACTAAAAAAGCCACTAGACCTAAGTGTGCAATTAATGAAAAACTAAAGGCGCGTTTAGTACTCTCTTCTTTTGTGAGACGTCCTCGTTTGAATGGAGAGAGGTTAGATTGAAAAGTTTGCGCGCTATTCATGGGCAAATTATCTGGGCTAAGCTTTATTGACTCTTGACGGCCAAGCCAACGCGTTTGACACCATTCTCTTTGAGTTTAGACATCACACTCATCACAGTTTCATATTTAATGGACTTATCTGCAGCGAGCACGATGGGCTGATCAGCAGATTTTTCTGCCTGTGATCTTGCAAATGCACCCAGTTCAAATGGATTGAGAGTTTGTACTGGCTCACCATCTTTACGCACAATGACATTCTCATTGGCATCAATCGTCAGAAAAACTGGTGGCAAAGCTTGAACTTTAGCCCCACCAACCGTCGGCAGGTTTACAACCCCTGGGTTCACCATGGGAGCTGTGACCATAAAGATCACCAGCAATACCAACATCACATCGATATATGGAACGACGTTAATGTCAGACATTGCCCGACGTTTATTTTTGCGTAAAGAAGATCCAGCCATAGCCTATCGATCCAATCAGCGTCCTGCAGTTTGACGCTGCAAGATGTTCGTAAATTCTTCAATAAAGGTTTCAAAGCGAATTGCCAAACGATCTACATCAGTTGCGGCGCGGTTGTAAGCAACTACAGCAGGAATCGCTGCGAACAAACCAATTGCAGTAGCGACGAGGGCTTCAGCAATGCCGGGCGCTACAGCAGCTAAGGTAGCATTCTGAACATTCGCCAAACCACGGAAGGCGTGCATGATGCCCCAGACGGTTCCAAACAAACCAATGTACGGTGATACAGAGCCCACGGAAGCTAAGAAAGGCAGATTCGCTTCCAGAATATCCATCTCACGCTGATAAGTTGCTTTCATGGCGCGACGGGCAGCATCAATTTCATGAACCTTCATGAACTCTTGCATACCAGCTTCAAAGATATGTTCTAGAACAGCATCGCTACGGGTATTACGCTGCGCAGACTCTAAAAGAGTAGCGAGATCCCCGCCAGACCAAAAGTCACGCTCAAAACGCTCGGTATCTTGTCTGACACCCCGCAAAACAGCAGTTTTCTTGAAAATGATGGTCCAAGAGGCGATGGACATGCCTAGTAATAACAACATTACCAACTGGACTAATAGGCTGGCATTGAGGACTAGGGAGAGAAAGGAGAGGTCTTGTGTAGTGGTCATGGTGAATTTTGTATGATGTAGGTTGATTTTACTAAGTTAATTAACTCAGCAATCCAATTTCATCAGGATTATCACCATGTTTGACCGCCAAAACACATTAGCTAAAACCGACCCCCAGTTGTGGGAAGCCATCCAGAAGGAAAATAAGCGTCAGGAAGACCATATTGAGCTTATTGCCTCTGAAAACTATGCCTCACCAGCAGTAATGCAGGCACAAGGCTCTCAGCTGACCAATAAGTATGCCGAAGGCTATCCAGGCAAGCGTTATTACGGTGGTTGTGAGTTTGTGGATATAGCTGAGAAATTGGCGATTGATCGCGTAAAGGCGCTGTATGGTGCTGAGGCAGCAAATGTACAACCGCATTGTGGCGCATCTGCGAACCAAGCCGTGTTCTTGGCATTTTTAAAGCCTGGCGACACTTTTATGGGGATGAGTCTGGCTGAAGGCGGACATTTGACACACGGTATGGCTCTAAACATGAGTGGTAAGTGGTTTAACCCAATTTTCTATGGCCTCGACAAAAATGAAGCGATTGATTACGAGCAAATGGAGCGTTTGGCGCGTGAGCACAAACCCAAATTGATTATTGCTGGTGCATCTGCGTACTCTCTCGTGATTGACTGGGAGCGTATTGGTAAGTTGGCTAAAGAAGTCGGTGCCATTTTTATGGTGGATATGGCGCATTACTCTGGCCTGATTGCAGCTGGCGTTTATCCAAATCCAGTGCCTCATGCTGACATCGTGACTTCTACAACTCATAAGAGCTTGCGCGGCCCTCGTGGCGGCATCATCTTGATGAAGGCTGAGCACGAGAAGGCAATTAACTCTGCTGTCTTCCCAGGCTTGCAGGGCGGCCCTTTGATGCATGTGATTGCTGCTAAAGCAACGGCATTTAAAGAAGCGCAAGAACCAAGCTTTATAGATTATCAAAAGCAAGTGATCGCTAATGCCAGAGCATTGGCTGAGACATTAATCTCTCGCGGTCTGCGCATTGTCTCTGGCGGTACAGATTCTCATGTGATGTTGGTCGATTTGCGTGCTAAGAAGATGACCGGTAAAGAAGCTGAACGTGTCTTGGGCGAAGCGCACATTACTTGCAACAAAAATGGTATTCCAAATGATCCAGAAAAACCGATGGTGACTAGCGGCATTCGCTTAGGTTCGCCTGCTATGACCACTCGAGGCTTTAAAGAGGCTGAAGCAAGGCAAGTAGGCCATTTCATTGCAGATGTTTTGGATAATCCAAACGATGTTGAAAATATTAGCAAAGTACGCGCGCAAGTAGCGGAGCTCACCAAGCGTTTTCCGGTTTATGGTTAAGCACTAAAACACCAAAGAAAAGAGCCCTCATTGCGCTGCCCCTTTTGCCATAACGACGATACCCAGGTTCTCGATACCCGAGTATCCGATGAAGGCGATACCATTCGGCGTCGGCGTCGTTGTTCTAAATGCGATAAGCGCTTTACGACTTATGAGCGGGTAGAGCTGGCGTTGCCAGCAATCGTGAAGAAAAATGGTAGTCGGGTTGAGTACAGCCACGATAAGCTGGTCGGTTCGATCAAGCTTGCGCTGCGAAAACGCCCCGTGTCTTCAGACTCCGTTGATGAATCCATTGCTCGGATTGAAGAAAAGCTTCTTAGCCTAGGTGAGAAAGAAATTCCAAGTGAGCGTGTTGGTGAATTGGTCATGCGCGAACTGAAGCGTCTGGACAAAGTGGCTTACATTCGGTTTGCTTCTGTCTACAGAAGCTTTGCTGACATCGAGTCTTTTGAGAGTGCTCTCAAAGAACTGAAGTAGTCAAGTGAAGCGCTAGGCTTTGGTTTACTACTGATATTTTTTTGTTTGTTCAGCGCACATCATCTTAATGACACCATCGATATCGGTGGGCTTATTCCAACCCAGAGTTTTAATCGCTTTCTCAGGATTACCTACGCTAGAAACGATTTCATTGGGGCGGAAGAAGCTAGGTTCGATTTCTACATATTTTTGCCAATCCAAATCAAAGTATTCAAAAGATTTGGCAACGAAGTATTTGAGAGATTCTTTTCTGCCTGTTGCAACCACAAAGTCATCTGGCTGATCAAGCTGCATCATCAACCACATAGCCTCAACATATTCAGGCGCCCAGCCCCAATCACGAGAGATGTCTAAATTACCCAGCTGCAATTTATCTAGTTTCCCAGCTTTAATCTTAGCTGCGCCAGCAATAATTTTTTGGGTAACAAAGCGCTCAGGGCGCAGAGGAGATTCATGGTTAAACAAGATTCCGGTGCATGCATACAGTCCGTAGGATTCGCGATAGCTATTAATTAACCATTTGGCCGTAGATTTAGCAACAGCATAGGGACTGCGTGGCGCAAACGGAGTTTGCTCATTAGCAGGCATATCCCCAGTGTCGCCAAAACACTCGCTTGAACCGGCATTGTAAAAACGGACTGGCTTATTGAGCAGTCGAATCACTTCCAAAATATTGAGCGTGCCTATCGCAATACTCTCGATGGCTTCTACTGGCTGATCAAATGAGAGGCCTACTGATGTCTGGCCTGCAAGGTTGTAGATCTCATCGGGATCTACTTGCTGGATTGCATTAAAGACACTTCTAAAGTCATTAATCGAAACAGAAATCAATTTGACTTGAGGACGAATACTTAGTGCATTGAGATTATTGAAAGATGAGGCCATCACATCCCGCGATGAACCTGTGACTTGGTAACCCTTAGATAAAAGATGTTTTGCTAGATAAGCTCCATCTTGCCCGGTAACACCAATGATGAGTGCTTTTTTGGATGCCAATTTATTTCAGCACAGTAAAGATGGAAATGGTGATGTCTTCTACGTTACCGGTGCCGCTGACCTTGCGATAGGCTGGCGCTTTCACTTTATCACTTGAGTTAGCTTGTGCTGCCCATGAAGAGTAGTACTCCACCAATGGACGGGTTTGGTCGTTATAGACCTGCAGGCGTTTACGCACAGTTTCTTCTTTGTCGTCATCGCGCTGAATCAAATCATCACCAGTCACATCATCTTTGCCAGCCGCTTTTGGGGGGTTAAATTTAATGTGATAGGTGCGGCCTGAAGCAGGGTGTACACGGCGACCACTCATCCGATCGATAATGGCATCAAACGGCACGTCGATTTCTAAAACGTAATCAATGGGCACGCCAGCATCTTTCATTGCTTGTGCTTGTGGAATGGTTCTTGGGAAACCATCAAACAGGTATCCTTTACTACAGTCTGGTTGAGTCAAGCGATCTTTTACTAAGCCAATGATGATGTCGTCAGAAACCAAGCCGCCGGCATCCATTATTTTTTTAGCGGCAATACCCAGTTCTGTTCCGGCTTTCACAGCAGCGCGCAACATATCGCCTGTGGAAATTTGTGGAATGGCAAATTTTTCGCAAATAAACTGAGCTTGCGTGCCTTTTCCAGCACCTGGTGCACCGAGCAGGATTAACCGCATTATTTTCCCCTTACAAGATTTGTCATTGTCCCGTGTTTTGTCGGGATCTTTTATCTCAGTTGACTAGGATTATCCCCGAGAAACTCCCAGAAGATGGAGGTGGGCTCTTAGTTGATTCACTAAGCTCCGAGTAGCCGTCTGACCCGTTCTAGATCCTCTGGGGTGTCTACACCAGCAGGAGGCGCTTCTGAAGCAATATGTACGGCAATGCGGTAGCCATTCCAGAGGGCTCGCAGTTGCTCAAGAGCTTCTGCTTGTTCTGAGGGTGCGGGCTCTAGCCTAGTGTAGGCCTGCAAAAAGTCAGCCCGATAGGCATAAATACCCAAATGGCGAAGATGCAGTGTTTTTTGAGCACTCTGCGTATCTCTCACAAAGGGAATTGGCGCCCTTGAGAAATACAAAGCTTCCCCAGTGCGATTAAGTACTACTTTGACAACATTAGAGTTATTAATTTCTGCCTGATCACTGATCGGTACCGCAACAGTAGCGATAGCACATTGGTCATTATTGGCCAAAGTTTGCGCTACTTGATTAATGAGTTCTAGCGGAATGAGTGGCTCATCACCTTGTACGTTGACAACTAAAGTATTGGTGGGCAGTTTAAGTAACTGCGCCACTTCAGCTAAGCGATCCGTGCCAGTGGGGTGATCAGCGCTTGTTAATAAACACTCAATGCGATGCTCACGACAAGCTGCCTCAATCTCAGCAGAATCAGTTGCAACTACCACGCTGTGCGCAAGCGATTGCTTAGCGCGCTCTGCTACTCGAACCACCATCGGCTTGCCGCCAATATCCGCTAATGGCTTGCGTGGCAATCTAGTAGAGCCTAGCCTTGCTGGTATCACTACTAAGAAGTCCGGAGTTTGATTGGTGCTCATCTAAAAAGAGATTAAATGAATGAGTTAGAGAACTTCATCAGCGCTCAGAACGCGCGCTTCATCAACTAGCATGACCGGCACATCATCGCGAATAGGATAAGCCAGGCGATCAGCCTTACAAATGAGTTCATGTTTGGTGGCATCTAAATGCAAAGGACTTTTACACAAAGGGCACACTAAAATTTCAAGTAAACGTTTATCCATGATTTTCTAAAGTAATAAAAGCAATTTAATACCACGACTCTGTTTTGCTCAGTTTAGCGCTTTATAAGTTGTAGCGATGGGGGTCAGGTCTTTGCAAAATGGATTGCAGCCAGTCTAACAAGTTATCGGGTAGCTTGAGGTTCATGGGTACTACCCAAATTCGCTCATCGCTAATAGCAGCGCATTTCACAGCGTCTTTCTCGGTAATGAGAATGCATTGAGCTTTAATGCCCCTAAAAAACTCTGGGGTGTAGCTTGCATGATCTGGCAGCGCAACCCGTTTACCTGCAATACCCTGTTTTTGTAGGGCAGTAAAAAAGCGCTGGGGATTACCAAGTGCAGCAATCGACGTAATTTGGACTGGTAAATACTCCTCACTAATCTGTGCAAATGTTTGGGTGTTACCCGAATTAATGAGTTGATATGGAGTACCTAAAGTGCCGAGCAAGGAGAACGCACGTCGACCTTTGAAGTATTCATCTAGTAAACCACTTTTATGGTTATTGACTGATTCGGTAAATAAAGTAGCATCACGTCCACGATCCGCAGATTCGCGCAGTGGTCCGGCTGGCAAGAGAAAGCCATTACCTTCACCACGACCATCACGCACGACAAACTCAATATCACGACCCCCTTCGCGTGCAGGCCAGCGCGATAGACCGCTATGCTGTAAGCCATCATCACTAATAATCACATTGACATCAGGCGAGTGTCCAAGCAACGCCTTGATGCTTTGCTGGCGCCTCGGAAAAACCCAGATCGGAAATTGATCCTGTGTTCGCTTAGCAATTAAGACGGGCTCATCACCGACTTGCAGCGGATCAGAATCGCTGCGCACTTGAGTGGGCAATGTTTGAGTAGATCCATACCCTCTGCTGATAATGCCGGGCTTCCATCCCAGTTCCGATAGGCGCTGCGCTAGGGCAATCACAATAGGAGTCTTACCGGTGCCACCCACCCGAATATTACCCACGATGATGATGGGCACTGGCGCAGGTTGAGGATTGCTAAGACCTAAATCCCCAATGAGTTTACGAATCCGCAAGACCCAACTGTAAATCCAAGACAGCGGCCAAAGCAGGAGGGCAGTGGGTCCACGTCTTTCCCAAAACTGGGGAGCTTTTTGAAAAAAAGATAGCGCCATGATGAAGGTATTTTTCTAAAGACTTACTTTTTGGTTTGGCTACTAAACACAATATTGGACAGATTGGCATCACGCGCAGCTTCTAGAGCACTCATGACCGCTTGATGCGGTGCTCTTGCATCGGCATCAATATTGACTTGTAAGTTGCTCACGCCATCTTTATTACTGCCACTCTGACTGCTCAGTTCTATCAAGGCGCTACTAATCTGGGTACGATCCATGACTTTGCCATTAATTGCAAACCGACCATCACGACTTACAGCGATATGCACTTGTTTGTTATCTACTTGACTCTCACTACCATTGGCACTTGGCAAAGTGATGGCCAATTCTTGGTAGCGTGTAAAGGTTGTGGAGATCATCAAAAAGATCAGCACCACTAATAAGACATCAATAAAAGGAATGAGATTAATTTCTGGTTCAGCAGAAACAGGGGGAGTCCCGAGAGAAAAACTTCTCTTAGAGGGTGAGTGCAGGCTTAACCAGCTCATCAAGACTCTGTCGGGTACAGTTTTTTAAATAACTGGCGTGTGAACTCTTCGCACTCACGCTGACGTTGATTGGCAAGCGCTTTTAATCCTCGCCATGCAGCGAGTGCAGGAATCGCAATCAGTAATCCAAAAGCAGTGTTGTAAAGCGCCACTGAAATGCCGTGAGCTAATTGTTGTGGACTACCAGCGCCACTGATGGCCCCTTGACTACCAAAGATTTCGATCATGCCAACCACAGTGCCAAATAAACCCAATAAGGGGGCGATGGTAGCGATGGTTGCCAGAATGCCTAAGTAGCGGTCCAACTTAAACCAAGTCATCTGTGCCACCGCCTGGAGCTCTTCTAGCGCTACTTGCGAACTACTACCATTGAGCTTCTCTTTTAAAACACAGGCAAGCAGAGGGGTGGCGGGAGATAGCTGGGCTAGCGCGCTAATTTGGCTATCTGAAGGCTTATTGTCTTTAAGTAATTGATTGCAAAGGCCAAAAGCGGTCTCTAAGCAGTTTTTTGGGAAAATATGAATTTGGCGTAGATACCAGCTACGCTCTAATACGATCGCTAAGCCAATAATAGAAATAATTAATAAAGGCCAAATAGGCCAACCTGCGGATAGTAAGATTGAGTACATAAGCTTCGTACTTTAGCTGAATTAAGAAGCTTGTTTCGGAAAGCTAGCCTGTGGATAACTCTGTGCAAAACTTTTTTGAAGTTGCTCTCTAAGTCCTTGATTGCTGGTAAAACCGGTAGGAATGGGCCTAAAAGCACGATGATGACGTAAAAAAATTAGTGATATAAATCAATGACTTATTTTTTAGTTGTTGGATTTATGAGACGTTTTGGGTCAGTAATTACTTACTTTTAGATACTAGACCTAGAGCGAATATGGTTCTGTGGATATTTATTGCCTTCTAAGCCAGATGGCTCTGTGAGTAAAGAGAAAACATGTCGGAAATATCAAGGGAAATTCTTACTGTTGGCGATCTAAACCGCGCCATTGCTGCATCTTTGGAAGACCGTTTTGATACCGTTTGGGTTAGCGGGGAGATTTCCAACTTCAAGGCTTATGACAGTGGGCATTGGTATTTCTCATTAAAGGACGAAGAGGGACAGATTCGCTGCGTCATGTTTCGGGGTCGAAATGGCCAAGTGGGCTTTATGCCGCAGTCAGGTGATTTGGTAGAAGTGAGCGCCAATTTAGGAATGTATGTTCCTAGGGGCGATATCCAGCTGACTATTCAGACTTTGCGGCGCGCTGGCATGGGTGGCTTGTATGAAGCTTTTTTAAAACTCAAAGCCAAGTTAGCCAAAGAGGGGTTGTTTGATGAAGAGCGCAAACGCGAGATTCCAACTCATCCTAGATCGATTGGCATCATCACTTCACCACAAGCGGCCGCATTAAAAGATGTTTTGTCTACATTAGCAAGACGTGCGCCACATATTCCAATTGTGATTTATCCAACTTTAGTACAAGGGCCTGATGCACCAGCCGGAATTATTGCTGCGCTTAAAGCGGCCAAAAAAGAAAATGTAGTCGATGTGATTTTGTTAGTACGGGGTGGTGGCAGCATTGAAGAC
>JBAXVK010000035.1:0-9115 GCA_037129175.1 Polynucleobacter sp.
CAGTGCACCAGTGTCATCTAGCGCAAGTGCTTCTGCTACTTTAATCCCATCAACCCCAGCCGAGAGTATTCCGCCTGCATAACCAGCGCCCTCACCCGCAGGATAGAGGCCCTTGATGTTGAGACTTTGAAAATTGAGGTCGCGTGGAATGCGAAGAGGGGAAGAGGTTCTAGTCTCTACACCTGTTAAAACAGCATCTTTCATAGAAAAGCCTTTGATTTGCTTCTCGAATGCGGGCAGTGCTTCGCGTATTGCTTCAATTGCATAGTCCGGTAGGCTATCTGCTAAGTTCGTCAAATGAACGCCTGGCTTATAGGATGGAATCACGCTTCCAAATTGCGTTGAAGACTTCCCCTCGAGAAAATCTCCCACTAATTGCCCAGGGGCCTCATACGTTCCACCGCCCAGCTCAAAGGCTTTAGATTCAATTGCACGCTGGAATTCGATCCCAGCAAGTGGACCACCAGGATAGTCATCCGGAGTAATACCCACCACGATGCCGGCATTTGCATTGCGTTCATTACGTGAGTATTGACTCATGCCATTGGTCACTACCCGATTAGGCTCTGAGCTTGCTGCCACAACAGTACCACCAGGACACATACAGAAGCTATAAACCGAGCGGCCATTCTTAGCGTGATGAACTAACTTGTAATCAGCAGCGCCTATCAACTCATTACCAGCGTGAGGCCCTAAGCGAGCCTTATCAATCAGTGATTGCGGATGCTCAATGCGAAAACCAACTGAGAATGGCTTTGCTTCCATGAATACGCCTGCTGCATGCAAAGCTTCGAAGGTATCGCGCGCACTGTGGCCAAGCGCAAGCACTACATGACTTGCAGGTAAATCCTCATGGCCTTCAATTTTGACACCAGTAATCTGCTCGTTCTGAATGTCAAAACCAATCACTTTTTGGGAGAAGCGAATCTCGCCACCAAGATCAATAATCTCTTGACGCATTTTTTCTACTACACCTACCAAGCGGAAGGTACCAATATGAGGCTTGGCAACATATAGAATTTCTGCTGGTGCACCTGCCTTCACAAATTCGTTAATCACTTTACGGCCATAAAACTGGGGGTCTTTAATCTGGCTCCATAACTTGCCATCTGAAAAAGTACCGGCGCCGCCCTCTCCAAATTGCACATTCGATTCTGGGTTTAGTACATTCTTACGCCACAACCCCCAAGTATCTTGAGTGCGCTCTCGCACCTTCTTGCCACGCTCTAACACAATCGGCTTAAATCCCATCTGCGCCAAAACGAGTGCAGCAAATATTCCGCAAGGGCCAAAACCAATAACTACTGGGCGCAATGATTTTCCTGTGGCAATAGACTCAGGCGCCTTGGCTTTAAAGTGATAACTCGTATCGGGTGATGGTCTGATGTGAATATCGCCATCAAACTTTTTAAGAATGGCTTCTTCACTTTTTACTGAAAGATCTACTGTGTAGATGAAAGAAAGTACTACATTCTTTCTAGCATCGTAGCTACGCTTAAAGACTTCAAAGCTGATTAAGTCCTTAGCAGGCAAATTGAGGCGTTTTAGAATAGCTGCCTCCACAGCTTCTGGAGCATGGTCGACAGACAGACGTAGTTCAGTAATGCGAATCATGAGTCTCTACAATACACAGTATTGAGACTTACTCTGCTTTTGCCCCTGAGCTTCTCACTACATTTGCCATACGATCGAAATCCTTGACAAGCAGTTGATTGAATTCAGAAGGCGTCAGACTGCCAATTTCGATTCCCTGGCGACGCATACGCTCAATGATGTCTGGCTGCTTGAGTAATTTAGCCATTTCAGTAGAAATTTTATTGGTCACCTCTTTTGGGGTTCCTGCTGGAGCCAGCAAGCCAAACCAACTATCGAATGCATAACCCTTGACAGTATTAGCAATGGGCGGAATGCCAGGCACAAATGGCGAAGACTTCTCGGAAGATACCCCCAAGAAACGAATCCGGTTATCAGCTGCAAATGGCAGTGCAGCCACATTTGCAGCGATGACTGCCTGAGCCCGATTGGCTAGCAATTCGGTAATGGCATCTCCCGTCCCTTTGGTGGGTATATGCACTAAATCAATGCCAGCCATGCTATCGAAATAGGCCATAGCCAAATGTGAGGCGCTGCCGTTGCCAGCACTAGCGTAATTAAATCCACCAGGCTTAGCCTTTGCTAAAGCAATAAACTCAGTGACAGTCTTTGCTGGAAATTCAGTATTCGTCATCAAGA
Organism: Polynucleobacter sp.; assembly: GCA_037129175.1. Taxonomy (GTDB): domain Bacteria; phylum Pseudomonadota; class Gammaproteobacteria; order Burkholderiales; family Burkholderiaceae; genus Polynucleobacter. The sequence continues at coordinate 2,233 of JBAXVK010000035.1, forward strand.
TATAACTACTAGTGCCAATATAGGCTGCTGCCGTGAAATCTTTGATCGGATCAAAACTGAGTTTAGGAAATAAAGTGCCATTGATGTTGTGGCTCGCTGCAGCCATCACTAAGGTATATCCATCGGGGGAAGATTTAGAAACAATGCCAGTGCCAACAGTGCCACCAGCCCCCGCCTTATTTTCAACTAAGACTGATTGACCAAGCGCTTGGCCTAATTCATTGGAAAAGGATCTCGCTAAGGCATCTTGAACACTACCTGGAGAAAATGGCACTACGATCTTGATTGGCTTACTAGGCCAAACTTCCGCAGCTAAGAGTACATTTCCAAAACTAATAAAAACAAGTCCGACGACTAAGCGCAAGAAATAGCGGATTTTTTGAGTAGGCCAAGTATTCATAGATATTCCGTTTGAAGGGTCTAATTCTCGGAATGATACTAGGGATAGCCCACTTTAAGGGCGATAATGCGGGATGGCTCTCCGCGCAACCATCCACAAAGCCGACCTTCACGTCGCAGACTCTGACCGCCATTATTACGGCAGTCACTCCCTCACCATTGCTAAGCACCCCTCTGAAACTGAGGAGCGGATGATGGTCAGAATTCTCGCCTTTGCTTTGCAGGCAAATGAGGATTTGGTTTTTACCAAGGGTTTGAGTGATACCGATGAGCCAGATCTCTGGATTAAAGATCTCACCGATGCCATCAAGCTTTGGATTGAAATTGGTCAGCCAGATGAGCGCCGAATTCTGAAAGCCTGTGGCAGATCAGACCAAGTTATTGTGTATTGCTATGGTGGACATACCAGCAAAATCTGGTGGGATGGCATTGCAAATAAACTAACCCGTGCCCGCAATCTCCAAATTATTTCCATTCCAGCTGAACAAGCAAAAGAATTAAATAAATTGGTTGAACGCAGCATGATCATTCATGTCAATGTTCAGGATGGCGAAATTTATGTTTCTTCGGATCAAGGTCATGTGACGATCACACCTGAAGTTTGGCGCAGCAATCAAAACTAAGCAATTTATTGAAGATGAAATCTATTGTCTTTGATACCAATGTTCTGCTGGACCTATTTGTCTTTAATGACTTTAGAGCACTTCATTTAAAGCAGGCATTGCTTGAGCAGAAAATCGATGCGCTTGCTAGCCCCAAGACCTTAGAAGAATTTGCAGATGTGATCTCTCGACCACTATTTGCCTTGGAGACGATAGACCAAGAGAAGATCCTACTTCGATGGACATCACTAGCACGCGTCTTAGATGATCAAAGTCTATTCAGCTCCCCTTGGCGATGCCAGGACCCAGACGATCAAGTCTTTTTGGACTTAGCCTTCACAGCAAGACCCTGCAGTCTTATTAGCAAAGATCATGAAGTATTAAAGTTTGCCGCTCATGCCGCAAAAGAAAATATCTTGATTTCTGCGGACTATCAGTCTTTAGCCTTCTAAGGACTTAGCAGCCTGAGCTGCAATTTCAAAAGACCTTAAGCGAGTGTGGTGATCATAGATTTGCCCGGTCATGATGATTTCATTTGCGCCAGTGGCGTCTAGCCAGTGACGCATTTCTTTTTGAATCGTTTCTAGTGAGCCTACCGCAGAGACCTGCAAGGTATGGGCTACTGCTGCCTTTTCATGAGGCTCACAAAACTCATCGAGATTGGGTATTGGTGGCGGTAATTGACCGCGGGTATTGCGCCTCATCCGCACTACATTTTGCTGCAAGGTCGTAAAGAGGTGCGCAGCCTCTTCATCCGTATCAGCAGCCACAACATTCATTAAAAAAGCACAATAGGGTTTATCTAATTTATCTGAGGGCTTAAAGAGTTCACGATACATCTTCATCGCTTCTAATAATTGTTCGGGTGCAAAGTGTGAGGCAAATGCGTAAGGTAAACCAAAATGTGCAGCTAACTGAGCACCATAAAGACTAGATCCTAGAATCCAAATGGGCACCTCTGTGTTAGCGCCCGGGATTGCCTTAACGGATTGCCCATCTTGAAGCGGACCCAAATAATGTTGCAGCTCACGAACATCTTGTGGAAACCGATCATCACTCCCGAGTAAATCTCGACGCAAGGCTCTTGCTGTCATCTGGTCAGTGCCGGGCGCTCTACCCAGTCCCAAGTCAATTCGTCCCGGATAAAGAGACTCTAAAGTGCCAAACTGCTCTGCAATCACTAAGGGGGCATGGTTAGGTAGCATTACGCCACCAGATCCCACTCTAATATGTGATGTTCCTGCGGCTAAATATCCTATCAATACCGCTGTTGCAGAGCTCGCATTCCCTGTCATATTGTGGTGTTCTGCGACCCAGTAACGGGTATAGCCCCATTTTTCAGCATGCTGAGCAATATCCAAAGAATTACGTAAGGCATCGGCTGCAGTAAAACCCGCAGGGATGGGAGATATATCTAGAATGGAGTACGGGATGGGATTTGCCATCACAAGATCATACTGAGAAAGTACCTAGTTGACATGACTAAACCCAAAATGGCTGACCCTGATGCAGGACTCTTTAAGCCTGGTACAAGACTAAGACACAAAAAGACTGGTGGGTTCTATCAAGTAGTCTTGCTAGCCAATGTGGAAGCCTCTCTTGAGCCAGCCTACGTTTACGAATCAATGCAATCTCATGATTTTTGGATTAGGCCAAAAGCAGAAATGGAAGATGGGCGCTTTGAGCTTGTCTCAGAATAAAAAGGTAAATCAAATGAATGATGACCGTATTACCAATTTAGAAATTAAATTCAGCTTCACTGAAGATCTCATCGAAAAACTCAATGAGACCATCTATAAGCAGCAGCAGCAAATTGAATTTCTGTACCGTGAGCTAAAAGCAATTAAAGAACAGGCTAGTAGCTCTAGCGGCGGTGGTGGAAGCCTCAAAGATGAAATTCCCCCGCATTACTAAGTGGCTGATAAGATAGCTCTATAGGTCGCACTCTATAACCTTCTCACCAGAAGAAAAGGAAAAACATCATGGGTAACTTAACGCTGTTTTTAGTTCAATGGGGCTTAACCTCACTATCACTTTGGGTTGCCAGCTATATATTTAGCGGCTTACGTTTTGCCGATGGAGGCTCACTAGTCATTGCTGCCTTAGTCCTGGGATTTGCCAATGCCATCGTTAAACCATTGCTTATTCTATTCACGCTGCCTTTAACAGTAGTCACGATGGGCTTATTTTTATTAGTCATTAACGCTTTAGTCTTAATGCTGGTATCAGCCCTTGTTAGCGGCTTTACGATTTCCAGTTTCTGGACTGCGCTCTTTGCGAGCATCTTTATTTCTTTATTCAGCCTCTTTATCAGTGGCTTAGTTTTCTAAAGATCCAATCAATTAGGCGCTGAGTAAATATCTGCCCAAGAGTGCATTGCCGTTTTACAGGGCTGCCTCTTGGTGCCGATAGATTTGGCATTCTCAGCAGCAATACTCATTCCGGCAGTCAAAATTCCCAAACCAATTGAGACAGCACTATTAACCACACCTTCCTTGTTAATACCAGCCTTGGGATTTTGTAAGGTTCCCTCGAGCTGAACTAAGCCACCTAAGTTCACTCCTGTGGTGATGCCTGATCTCTGATGGGGATCAATCTTCAGATTGATTACCTCAGTATTAAGATTGAGTGTTCCCGATAAAGTAATGTCTAGCTTATCAGTCTCCACTCCAATAGAATCCTTGATATTGATCATGCCATTACTCAGAGGTAAATAAGCAACTGCACACTCTAAGATGGTTTGATTACTTTGCTTACGCATGGGGTTTAAGGTATCCATGATGGTGACAGCTAAATCGCCCGCAGCATTCAATAGGTCTGAGTCAATGCGGGCATTACCTACTGTCATTTGTGCTGCACCATTGGCAGTTCCAACAATCTGATGCAAGCTCTTGCCTCTACCAGATAAATTCAAGGCAATTTGAGCATCTCCGCCGCTCATCTTGGCACTTGAATCTCTACTAAATAGAACTTGCTCCACAGTAAAGCCTTTGGCAAGCACCCTGATAGATACTGCTGGAGCGGCGCTGCTGATCTGCGCAAGCGAAATTTGTGCTTGGGCTTGCCCTTTACCTAACTCAAATTTCAGGTCATCAACATCTATTTTATCGCCCTTAAATGCAATGCTGCCCTTCAAGTTCTGTAATGTGTTCTTATTCGGCAAGCTTAGCTGAGTAATTTTTAGTGCAATCTTTCCATTAGCATTTGGTAGCAAATCAAATGGCAAGGGGTCATCACTAAAGAAATATTTTCCTTGGCTCTCTGTAGACTTCACTGTTGCTGTCGTTTTTCCAGCCGAGGATGCAAGCGATGCTGCTGCTAAGGGTACTAAATCAAACGATTTAGACTCTAGCTGGATATCGAATTGCGGCAATCTCTTAGGGGCTTTATCTATCTTCCCTGAAATATCCAAAGACTTTCCGTTGAGTGTGAGCGTCAAATATAGATTCGTCTTAACGGGATTTTGGTCCCAATCCATCATGACCTGGCGCAGTGCACCCATCTTCCCCTTGAGGCCCACCTTGTAATTAGCGTACTTGAGATCAAGCAAGATAGTGGTCTTACCGCCTACGCCGGTCAATGAAAGTTTTGGTATCTCTATCACCTTCACAGGGCTATTGCCATCTTGATAGGTAATGTGTGCATCAGAAATATAAATGGTATCTATGGCCACAAAAGTGTTGTCATCAGATGATTTCTGAGGCGAGCCACTAGTAGCACTTTTTAAATTGGCTGAGCTAGTAGCACTTTTTGAGTCAGTCGAGCTTACTGGTGGTGTTAAATCCCAATTACTTTGCCCTGATTTATTAGTCTCCAAATGGGCATCTAGTCCCGCAAGATGAATGCTGCTAATTTCTACGTTCCCAAGAAACAAAGGAAATAGCTTTACCTCGAGCTCAATCTGCTTTAAAGCTAGCATTTGAGATTGGCGCGCCCATGATGTATTGCTTAAGGTAACCTGCTCAGCCTTAACTCCAATTGAGGGGAAGATATTGAGACTGACTGGCCCCGCAATTTTAAGATCTCGTCCAGTTGCATCTTTCACGGCGGAGCTAAGTAACTGGGTTAATTGCGCTGGATTAATGGATGATGCGGCATACCAAGCACCTAAGCCTCCTAAGGCCAAGACAGCAGCAAAGATGATTAGAATAATTTTGAGGGTTTTACTCATTGCGCATTCATTCTATATCGAGCTTATCAAGATGGTAAGCCCTAGACTAAAATATGGATGTTTAGCGGTCTTCCCTTGTCATGAGGAGGAAAAGCCCCATTTAGCCAATATGAAAACTATGAGGAACTTGCAGTAATATCTATAAGTACTTACGCACATTAACACCAAAAGAAGGGTAATAAACCATGGCTACAAAGAAGTCTTCACCAAAAAAGAAAGTAGCTAATAAGGTGGTAAAAAAAGCCCCTACAAAGAAAGCTGTCAAAAAAGTTACTACTAAAAAGGTAGTGAAAAAAGTAGTAGCAAAGAAGCCGGCTAAAAAGGTAGTAAAAAAAGTAGTAGCCAAGAAAGCTCCTGCTAAAAAAACAGTAAAGAAACCAACAGCCAAGAAGCCAGCATCAAAATCTACTAAGGTAGATCAATATGGCCTTGAGAAAGATGATGAGTTTTATGGTCTTTACTTTGCTAAATCTACCAACAAAGGTTTAGTGGAGGTGAAACCCTGCACCTTCACCTTGATGTATTGGTGGAAAGGTTTGCTTGGCTATCCTGACATGATCGAGATTTCTAAAGGCAGCAATACTGCAATGCTGCAGTTTGAATCTACTTTTGGTGGTGGCGATTCTGGTGAAACAGAATTAACAGAGCAAGATGTTCTTGATATTGATCACATCATCGAAGTAGATGAACAAGAAATGCTGATCTCGCTCTACTCCTATGTGCCCATTCCGGTTCCAGATAAATTGATTGGCGCATTAGGACTGGCTATTCTTAACATCAATCCAGAAACACGATACGGCAGCCTCGAATTATGCACCACTGAAAACGAAGAAGGTGCAACAGAGCACTTCTTACGCTATCGTGCGGCAACCTACTTGCGCGGCATTAAATCTGGAAAAGTGGAAGCAATCGAGAGCATGGTCACCAATGGCTCTGAGTTCTTCGGACTAGCTTTGGATGCCATGTGTGTCAATAAGTCGATTAAAAAGTGGTTGCTAAGCTAATTGGTAGCCTGAAGTAGGTTTTAATTACAACTTATCTGCATATGTAGGTATAAGTCATAGGAAAACGGTCATTGACCGTTTTCCTACTCCCAGCAGCAATAGCATTCTTCTTTCCAAGCTTCTTGCATTCTGCCAGAGCGATTTCCTGAGTCTCACTCTCCTTAGCACCTGGTGGAGCATGCACTCCAACTGCACCATCTGATTGTTTGTATACCCCAAAATCACTATCTGGAGTTCCACAAGCAGCCAAACTAAAAATAATCATGAGAGGAAAGTAAGCAGTAATTTTCATTGAAAGAAATCGTGATTGAGAATCACTTCATTTTATTCTAGAAATAATTATGATGATGCCAAAAGATATAAAGATATCTCTTAAGATGTCTATTTAGCTACCTATTAAGCTATATTGCTGATAAATTCGGTAGATGTTTAGTAAAACCCATGCATTAATGATCGAAAGTATTTTTGCTTTGCGCTCTTGGTGCAAAGACAATCTTCCAATTGAAAACTCTCTGATTGCCTACGATTTAATTCTCATCTTGGCCATTAATAATTATGCCGAAAACAATATTTCAATCAAAGAGCTCTTTGCCTCAGTCCCCCACTCCTATACGGCTGTGCGAGGACACTATCTTAGGTTTGTAAATGATGGCTGGGTTGAGCATTATTTAGATGAGTCTGATAAGCGGATCAAATATGTTCGTCCG
>JBAXVK010000036.1:0-8468 GCA_037129175.1 Polynucleobacter sp.
TTTATTGAAATTAGGCAAAGTAGTCGTAATGCGCTTGGTGAAGTCTTTCATCAATGCCTACTCGATCGTGATCAAAGTGCCACACCAATTCAACTCCAAGAGGCTCGAGAGAAAGCTTTGCGTGGTCCCCTACTCTTATTAGCCGTCGCCAACTACGCTGATGACACTAATGAGATTAGCAAAGAAGAAAAGTTAGTTTCTCTGGGATGTGCAGTGCAGAATATTTTGCTTAGCGCTTATGCTCTTGGTTTTGGCTCTGGACTCTCTAGTGGCAAAGCTCTACAAAGCTCAAGACTGAGAAGTCTATTTAATCTTCCGGATCATGAAGACCCAATTTGCTTTATTACTATTGGCACAGTCACTAAAAATAAACCGGGTCGAGTTAGGCCTGATTTACCAGAATACTTTTCAGTGTTTTAAAAACTCCACATACTCATACTCAAGGATTAGATTGACGTGGATCGGTTGAGAGAAAAGATGGTCTTAAGTTTAAGCGAGAAAGATAAATATCTAAATTGGGATAATCCGTTCGCCACGTAATTTCAGGTAGGCGAAAGTCTAACCAATCTAGTGCACACCCTATAGCGATATCAGCAATCGTGAACTGATTTAAATAGCAAAACTCTGAAGTTCCAAGCGAGTTAGATAAATACTGCAAAGATACTTTGACCTTACTAATCTGTCTCTCAATCCATGCCTCACTTTGCTCTGCTAAGGGTCTAGATATTCTTTCACGGCGTGCCAAAATAGCAGCATCTAAAAGCCCGTCAGCCAGTGCTTCAAAGGTCTTTACATGGGCTTTATCTAAGTTTAACTTGGGGAGCAATGGCTTGATTTCACTTATGCCATCAATGTAGTCAGCTATCACAGATGAATCAAATATGGGATGACCGTTAGGAAGAACCAAGCAAGGTATTTTGCCTAGCGGATTTATTTGATGAAGCTTGGTATGAACATCCCACCCATCTTCAATAAGCAAATCGTAAGGAATCTCTTTTTCAAGAAAACAAATTCTTACTTTTCTTGAAAAAGGGCTTGTGAGCGAACCAAGTAATTGCATATTGATAAGTCTAACCTCCGCCTAAATTATTAAAGTAACGATATTTGCTTGAATGGATATAGCGGATGCGCATATCTACAGGCTTTCCTTTGTAGGCATAAGCAATCCTCTTGACGCATAAGATGGGTAGATTAATTTTCAGCTTTAGTAGTTTTGATATGTATTTATTCCCAGGAATGGCTTCTATTGTTTCGCTAATGTTCAAAACAGTGATGCCATATACCCTCTGAAACAAGCCATAAAGCGTTTCATTCCTATCTGAAAAAAAACTTTCATTCAAATTTGGGAACATTTTTTCAGATAAATAGATTTCATCGACTATTGCGGGCTGATTCTTAAAGCTAAGAAGAGTTTTCACTTTATAAACTTTTTCATAGGGCTTAATTGACAATTTTTTAGCAACAAATTGATTTGCCCGTATTTTTTCAAAGGAAAGGAGTTTTGAATTGGGCAATTCACGCACCCCCTCAGAGCTCTCGATCCTAAAAAATACGTTGAGCATGTAATCAGGGGTGTGACTAACTACAAATGTACCCCTGCCTTGCTCTCTTACCAAGATATTTTCAGCAACCAATTCATTGATTGCCCGCCGAATAGTGCCAATGCTAACCTGATAGCGAGCAGCCAAGATAGGTTCACTTGGTATCGCTTGATTATGACGCCACTTATTCTGACGTAGTAATTCTGTGATGGCGTACTTAACCCTCTTGTATGCAAACTCAGCTGTTTTAACCATTGCCTACCCATAACTTAAAAGTAAATATTCATATACATGACTTATTGAATGATTGTAACCCCAACATCAAGGCATCATCGATAAATAACTCAATAAAAACAGATGCTTAGCTTTTTTTAATTCTCAATCGACGGGAAACCTCCAATTGTCAATCTGGTTCAAAGTAGCTAAGATAAATTCCAATGAAATCACTCGAATCCATTACTCTCCATCGGCTTGAGCTGCCCTTGAAGGTGCCCTATAAACTTGCCTTTGGGCCTGTTACACATTTTGATACATTGATCGTCAATGTTACAGATGCCAATGGGAATCAAGGATTCGGTGAGGCAACCATTCTTACTGGGTATACACAGGAAACTATTACAGGTAGCTGGGATTTAATTCAAGAACTTGCAAAAAATTTAGTAGCGCAATCCGATGAGTCAAATCAACAACTTCTTGATCAATATTTAGTAAGCGATCCTTTTACAGTTACAGCCCTTGCTTCAGCGATTGAGCTGGCCAAGCATCAAGGTGCATTGCTAAATCAATCTAATGCATCCATTCCCATACTCGGCGTAGTTAATGCTGAAACTCTTGAAGATCTTGAGCTTGAAATTGAGGCTCTGTTATCCAATGGATTTAAGACCCTCAAGGTTAAGGTTGGATTTGATGTAGATAAAGATAGTGTGAAGGTGAAGAACGTTCAAACAGTCTTGAGGGAGCGGGCAAAAATTCGGCTCGATGGCAACCAAGGCTACTCAAGATCTGAGGCCATTAGATTTATTGAGCAACTAAATCCGGCGAGCGTAGAGCTGTTTGAACAACCTTGTCATGCTGATGATTGGGATTCGGCTCTGGCAATTTCAAAAATTGCGAATGTCCCAATGATGCTTGATGAGTCAATTTATGGGCTTGAAGATATTCAGAGAGCGGCAGATTTGAATATTGCTACCTATATTAAGGTCAAGCTTATGAAATTTGGCTCCTATAAAAACTTAACCAATGCTCTGTCCCTCATATCCAATCTTGGAATGAAGCCTGTTCTTGGTAATGGGGTTGCAGGTGAAATCGGCTGTTGGATGGAGGCACTAGCTGCGAGAACACATATTACTAATGCTGGTGAAATGAATGGCTTTATGAAGCCAGTCTCCTCTGTCCTACAAAATCCTCTTCAATTCAAAGATGGTTGCATTTCACTTGAACCCTCCTACCTACCCAATATTGACTTAAATTTAATCAATCAGTTCCAGATTTCATCTAAACAATATTACTAATCGAGGAAAAAATGCGCGCAATCCAAATTGATGAATTCGGTGGACCAGACAAATTACTAGAAAAAGATATTCCTATACCAACTCCAGAGGAAAATGAGGTAGTCGTCAAAATAGAGTATTCCGGAATAAATTATATGGATGTGTATATGCGTAATGGTTCATATGCAAAATCCCACACTTATCAAACGCCCTTACCTATGACTGTTGGCATGGAGGGTGCTGGGACAGTTCATGCGCTTGGTAAAAATGTTAAGGAATTCAAATTGGGTGAGCGAGTTGCATACTGCCTTTCCCGAGGAAGTTATGCAGAATATGCCGCTGTTCCTGCATGGAGACTCGTCAAAATTCCGGAAACAGTTGATAGCAGTCGTGCGGCAGCATTGATGCTTCAAGGACTTACGGCACATTACCTCACTAATTCCGCATATGCTCTAAAAAATAATGACGCCTGCTTGATTCATGCAGGTGCTGGTGGAGTGGGTCAGCTTGTAATACAGCTGGCTAAACTCAAAGGTACCACTGTGATCACGACTGTTGGCAGCGAAGAGAAGGCTGAAATTGCAAAGAAATTAGGGGCAGATCATATTATTCTGTATCGCGAGTTAGATTTTCAGAAAGAGGTAATGAGAATTACTGAAAATCAGGGTGTCAATGTCGTCTTTGATTCTGTTGGGAAAGACACCATTGACAGAAGCATTCGCTGTCTCCAAAAAAGGGGTTTATGCGTCATGTTTGGGGCAAGCTCAGGCCAAGTAGCAGGTATTGCACCCCTGGCTTTAGCGGAAGCAGGTTCCATCTATTTCACCCGCCCCCATCTGGCAGACTATATCCAAAATGCCGAGGTTATTAATCAGAGAATGAGCGAAATTTTCTCTTATATCTCAAGCGGAAAGTTGCGGGTCTCTATACATGATATATACCAACTATCCGAAATCCAAAAAGTCCATGAGTTGCTTGAATCTCGAGCAACTTTAGGTAAATTTCTTTTGAAAGTAACATAAAACCGAAGGAGTCCAATGATGAAAAATTTTAGAAAAAGTATTTATGCCCTTGTGTTACCCCTCATTTCACTATTACATATAAATCCTGTATACGCTCAAGAAGTTTATCCAGCATCCCCAATAGAGTTAATTGTTCCTTGGGGGCCTGGAGGCGGCGCAGACATCATGGGAAGAATGGCTGCACGATGGCTTGAAAATGACTTAAAAACTACAGTGACTGTTCTCAATGTGCCAGGGGCAACTGGCAGTATTGGCCTCAATAAAATGATTCAAAACGGATCAAAAGGCTACTCAATTGGCGTCTTAACTGGTGACACTCTTTCTTTAGATGCTTTCCCAAAATCGACCTTTACATATAGTGATGTAACACCCTTGGCAGTGATGATTCGCCAGCCTTCAGGTCTGTTCGCAAACTATGACAGCCCTTTTAAAACCTGGGATGATTTAGTTGCTGCTGCAAAACTAAAGCCAAACTCAATCAATGTGGCCATTACAGGACCTAATAGCCCTGACGAATCTACAGTTAATTATTTAGTTTCAAAGGGCATTAGTTTGGTTAGCATCCCTTATCCAAAACCCTCAGAACGTTATGTGGCAGTGCTTGGCAACCAAGTAGAACTGCTATATGAGCAAGCTGGTGATATCAGAAGCCAAATAGAGGCTAAAAAATTACGTCCTTTGATATTTTTTGCATCAAAAAGACTTCCGCCTCCATTTGCTGACATACCTGTATCGAGCGATTATGGATATGAAATTTTATTACCTCAAACACGTTCAATTGTTGCGAAAAAGGGGGTAGATCCTAAAAAGTTACTAGTGCTTGCAAATTCACTGAATAAACTATCTACGACCCCTGAGTTTACTAATTACTTAAAAGAGCAATATGCCCTGCCAGATAGTTATATCCCAATGGCTGAAGCAAATACTTTTCTTGAAAATGAGCTCATGATCTTCAAAAAGCTAACAGCTAAATCAGGAAAATAGAAATGTCGCAAAAAACGATTATTACTGGAGTCATAGGATCAGATACCCACATTGTTGGAAATCGAATTATCTCTATGGCACTAGAAAAAGCTGGCTACAAAGTTATCTCACTCGGTGCATTGACACCTGCTGAAGATTTTGTAAAAGCAGCGATTGAAACTAAAGCAGATGCAATTCTCGTGTCATCTTTATATGGGCAGGGTGAATTAGACTGTCGCGGCTTTCGTAGCTTATGTACTGAAGCTGGCCTTGATGGTATTTTGCTTTATGTGGGAGGTAACCTTGTGGTTGGAAAGCGCTCTTGGGATGAAGTCAACGCTATTTTCTTAGATATGGGTTTTGATAGGGCCGCTCGGCCAGGAACTAGATTAGAAGATATTCTTTCTTGGCTGGAGCAGGACCTAGGAAAACAATAACTAAAAGATGATGCTGATCCCATGAGTGAATTCGCCCTCTTGATAGATTTCGGTAGCACTTACACCAAATTAAGAGCCATTAATTTAGATGAGGCAAAAATCCTTGGATCTAGTCAAGGACCCTCTACTGTTACGTCAGATATTAATATTGGCATGGAACAGGCCCTGAATAGCTTAAAAAATAGTCTTGGTAGCCTTCCTCCATTTAAGTATCGCCTCGCCTCGAGCAGTGCTGCTGGTGGACTCAAAATGATTACGATTGGATTGGTTAAAGAGCTCACTGTCGAGGCAGCCAAGCGTGCAGCGCTTGGTGCTGGTGCAAAATTAGTTGGTATTTTTGCTAATAGACTCAATTCTGTAGATCTAAAACAGATCGTTGACTTAAATCCAGACATCATCCTGCTTGCTGGTGGAACAGATGGAGGGGATTCTCAGGTTGTTATCCATAATGCAAAAAAACTCGGTGAGAGCTCATTAGATTGCCCATTTATTTATGCTGGCAATCGGTCTGCGGTGGATGAGGTAAGTCATGCATTTGCGCATAAAAATCTGGTCATTACAGAAAATGTGATGCCGGAATTTAATGTACTAAATATCGAGCCCGCACGAGCGGCCATTCGGGATATTTTTATTAATCGCATCATTCATGCAAAAGGTATCGATAAAGCAAAAGGTCAATTTGACCATTTGCTTATGCCAACCCCATCAGCCGTAATGGAGGGTGCACGTCTCATAGCAGATGGTTACAACGACAGTACTGGGCTCGGAGAGTTGTTGGTAATTGATCCTGGCGGTGCTACAACAGACGTGCACTCCATTGCCACCGGGAACCCGTCGGTGCAAGGTGTTATTCAGCGAGGACTGCCTGAGACCCGCGTTAAAAGAACTGTGGAAGGTGACTTAGGAATGCGCCATAACGCAGTTACCATTCTAGAGACTGTCGGTGTTGATGAGTTAGTTAGCTTAAGCAATATTCATGGTGAAAAGATTATCGAAATGATCACCTACCTATCAAACAATCCTGATTCCGTTCCTCAAGGCCCAGAGGAGATCGCTTTAGATAGTGCACTTGCTAGTACTGCATTAAAAATTGCTATGAAAAGACATTGTGGTTCCATTGAGGTTGTTTATACCGCTACTGGACCAGTGACAGCACAAGACGGTAAAGACCTGACTCAAATTAAAACTCTCATTGGGACTGGTGGAGTTATCGCTCATAGCAAAGATCCTATGACCCTTCTCCAATGCACTCTCTCATCCTCAGATGAGCCTAACTCCCTTAGACCAACATCACCTCAAATTTTGATTGACAGGGACTATATCCTCTTCGCATGCGGTCTTTTAAGTCAAGTTGACCCGAAGGCTGCATTCAACTTAGCAATAGAGCATCTTACTAACGGCAAATAAAGAAAAAAATATTATGAGCAATGAAGCCTCCATATCTGAAAAAAGAATTGATGAATCCGAATTTCTTGAAATGCGCAAAGCCAATCTGTTGAGATGGCCAACAGGTGCGGATGTCGATTTTGAGCGTGCCCTAGAAAGACAAAAATCACTGCCTGATCACAAAAGACTTGATCTTGTGATGAGAAAAGCAGTTGCGCAAGGCAGATGCCTCGTCCAACCTCGAGGTGGATTTGGTACCTTTAAAGATCAAAAAGAATTGATGCAAATCATCGATAAAGAAGGCTTGGCAGATATCGTCCCAACCACAACAGATAGTTACACTCGAAATGAACAATTTGCATTAGCCCAAAAAGGCGTTGATGAATCAGAAAAATTAGGGCGCTCACTATTAAATGGCTACCCAATAGTAAATTATGGTGTTGCAAAAGCGAGGGAACTCATTGATGCAATCGACAAACCTGCAATTATGTTAACTGGTACAACGATGCCTAAGTTAACTGGCGAGATTGGTTTTGCGGCGGGTTATACGGGCTATCTGGGGTCTGGTATCGCCTACACCACGTCTTATATTAAAGAGATGTCTATCGAGGATGGCATCAAGAACTATCAATACCTAGATAGACTGTCTGCAATGTACCTTGATCATGGCGTAGAGCTACATCGTCGTCAACCAGGCTTTCTGACTGGCACCAATATACCGCCTTCAATTGCAATCATTATTGCAATACTAGACTTACTGCTTGCTGCAGCTCAAGGCGTCAAGAATTATGGACTAGAGATGGGTGAAACATTGCATCTCATACAAGACGCTGCAGCAGTGAAGGCTTGCAAAGATTTATGCCAAGAATATCTTGCTATAAAAGGCTATCAGGACGTCTTTACTCCAATCACGTTATTACATTGGATGGGTGCCTGGCCACAAGATGAAGCACAAGCAGCATCTTTAGTGAGTTACGGCGGCACACTCGCGGCTATTTCTGGGGCAAGTTCAGTAACTACTAAAACACTGCATGAGGCTTTTGGTATACCAACCCCGAAAATTAACGCTGATGGCTTAAGAATGACAAGAATGGCTATCTATCTCGCTAGAAATATTAAATTAGACTCCATGCCTGAATTTCAAAATGAAGTGAATTTGATTAAGAGTGAGGTGCGCCCAATCGTAAATAAGGTATTGGAAATGGGTGATGGTGATGTCGCCCTTGGGTCTGTGAGAGCTTTTGAGGCAGGGATCTTAGATATCCCTTGGTCTCCAAATAAATGGGTTAAGAGCAAAGTCATGCCAGCCAGAGATGTGGATGGCTGCCTTCGAATATTAGACCCAGGCAATATGCCATTCCCCAAAGAAGTATTGGAATTTCACGAGGAAAAGCTTAGGCTACGGGCTGAAAAAGAAAACCAACCCTATGATATTAATCTAGCGGTATCAAGTGTTTATGAAATGTCTGAATCTATGCAAACCTTATTGAGTGATAAATGGTAGCTATAGAACTTCAACAGTTTGCTTAATAGTGTCAATGCGCAAGCGTGAGCCGGTTTTAATTGCCTGAGTAATATCACAGTCAAAACCACTTAGCATTGGTATATCTGCATGTGCAGCACCTTGGG
>JBAXVK010000037.1:0-8297 GCA_037129175.1 Polynucleobacter sp.
TGATATCTCTAAATATACAAAGCCAATCTAAGTGAACTATCATAGATAATTATTAGGGATTATTCAATGACCAAGCAGAGCAACAAGACCAATCCCCGTGGGTTTCGTACCCTTGCAGCACTAACCCCTTTTCTAAAGCCCTATAAAAAGCAATTTGTATTGGCTATCTTTAGTTTGGTTCTGGCTGCCAGTGCAACCTTAGCCGTCCCCTTCTCTTTTAGGCAAATTATTGATTTGGGATTTAATGCCAATAGTGGCAGCCAAATCAATACCACTTTTTTAACCTTATTTGCCGTGGCTTGTTTAGTCGCATTAGGGACGTCACTACGTTTTTATATGGTGTCTTGGCTTGGCGAAAAGATTACGACCGATATTCGCTCAGCGGTCTATAGCCATGTGATTAAACAAAGCCCTGAGTTCTTTGAATCCACCCACAGCGGTGAAATTCTATCGCGCCTCAATACCGATACAGTCTTAATCCAGACATTAATTGGTACTAGTGTTTCGATGGCCATCCGCAATATGCTTTTGCTAGCAGGCGGCCTGGTCATGATGTTTATTACTAGCCCCAAATTATCGGTACTGATTTTTGCTACTTTACTGTTGACAATCATTCCTACCGTGATCATGGGCAGACGTGTTCGCAAGCTTTCGCGTAATTCGCAAGATAAAATTGCCGAGGCCTCTGCCCTAGCGAGCGAGAAATTAAACGCCATTCCAACGATTCAATCTTTTACCAATGAAAAGGTTGAAATCAATCGCTTTAACCAATCCATTCAAACTGCACTTGTAGCAGCTATCAGCCGGACACAAGCTCGGTCATTGCTGACCTTTGTGGCAATTCTATTTGGCTTTACCAGCATTATTTTAGTTCTGTGGCTTGGTGCTTATGCTGTTATGGACAATCAAATTACCGCTGGTGAGCTCTCTCAATTTATTTTGTATGCGGTCATTGTTGCTGGTGCGATCGCCGGTATCTCTGAAGTAGTGGGTGATACCCAAAGAGCCATTGGTGCTAGTGATCGTCTATTAGAACTACTCAACGTTCAGTCCTCTATTCAAGCGGTAGCGGTCGTGGAGTCTATCCCAGAGGTCAATGCCAATGGCATTGGAGTAGCAGTAGACAATCTGTGTTTTCACTATCCCTCCAATCAAAATAGCGTTTTATCGGATGTCTCTTTTGAGATCAAACCTGGTGAGCGTATTGCCGTTGTCGGCCCCTCGGGTGCTGGCAAGACTACCCTCTTTCAACTGTTGCAGCGCTTTTATGATCCGACCAGCGGGAAGATTCTATTTAATGGCATCAACATTCGAGATCTGGAGCTTGAAGCGCTACGAAAAATGATTGGTGTCGTGCCACAGGACATTGTGATTTTTTCTGATAACGCCATGGAAAATATTCGCTTTGGCAAAATGGATGCCACTGATGAGGAAGTGTTCGCTGCAGCTCGTCTGGCAATCGCTGATGAATTTATCTCTAAATTGCCTGAAGGCTACCAAAGCTTCTTAGGTGATCGAGGTATTCGCTTATCTGGTGGGCAAAAGCAGCGCATTGCGATTGCCAGAGTCCTCTTAAAAAATCCTGCTCTGTTACTTTTAGATGAAGCTACCAGCGCTCTTGATGCTGAATCAGAATTACTGGTTCAGCGCGCTCTGGAAGCTGCGATGGATCACCGCACTACCATTGTGATTGCGCATCGACTCTCTACAGTCAAGCAAGCAGACAAGATTCTGGTGTTAGAGAACGGAAGGATCATTGAAACGGGTACCCATGCAGACTTAATCTTGCGTAGTGGTCTGTATGCTCGCTTGGCTAAATTGCAATTTACGGATCAGTAAGAAATTAATAAGGCAGCTCAGCCTTAGATTATTCGTAGCATTCTTAAAATCCCCCAGATCATCCAAATGATTGCCAAAACCAGGACGGTTCGGGCGTCTAGCTGGATCTTAAATAGCTGAAGCTGCCTGTGAGAACACTCTATAGAAACTCGCAAAGCTGACCTCCTCTATATTGAAGGTTTCAGCGTAGAGCTAACAGTAGGTAATGAATAGAGATTGAGGATGAATTGGGTGTAGGAAAGTATTGTGCCCTTGCAATACCCTCTAGCGGATTAATGTTGCAACTTTTCTAAAACTTAAGTACGAGCAATATCTAAGGTTGTCACTCGCGTTAGTTCACGCTTATAAGCCTTGTCATCATATGGACGGCCTCTATGCATCGTCGTGCGGTTGTCCCAAATAACTAAATCACCCAAGGTCCACTCGTGATAGTGAACAAATTGTGGCCGTGTAGCATGTTCCGTCAACTCTTTTAACAATAGGCGCCCTTCAGGCACTGGCCACTCCACTACATGGTCAGCATGAGAAGCGAGATACAGCCCTTTGCGGGTAGAGCCTGCAATCATTTTGACTAATGGCTGTATTGCTCCAGGAAGTTTAGCTTTTTCTTCCTCTGCAAAATCAAAGCCCATCGTGTGCCGTGAATACACAATCGAATGGCGTACGTGTAAGTTTGCAATTGTCTCTTTAGTTTGCGCATCTAAAGCATCATAGGCAGCGCGCATATCTGCAAATTCGGTATCAGCGCGCACTGGAGGAATATTGCGTGCATAGAGCATGGAGTAGCGGCCTGCTGGATCAACAAAGGATGCATCGGTATGCCAAACACGATTGCTAATATTATTCATCCGGCGCCGATCATCGGCCGCCATAATATCGCCATCCTGGGTCACATTCGAAATATCAGTTAAGGCATCATTACCAAAGCGGTTCTTGCTCACCGCTGCATTAGATGTTTTGGAATGCAACTCACCGTCAAGGCGCTGGGCAAAATCAAGCTGATCTTGTAATGAGAACTCTTGACCCTTAAATACTAAAACGCCGTACTCCGTCATTCCCTTGCGCAGCAACTCAAGCGAGGCTTCATCAGTAAGCTGCCGTAAATTAATAGGGCTTACTTCCGCCATAAAGGTGGGATGTAGTTTTTTAAAGGTGATAGTCATGTCAGATGAATGTAAGAGATATCGCTGGTCTAGTCTAGTGTCACGTTGTTATCACGTGCCACTTTGCCCCATTTGGCAATCTCAGACTTCACATAGGCATCAAATTGCTTTGGTGTAGAGCCCACAATCTCAGCACCGAGGCCTTTGAGCTTTTCTGCAACATCAGGCATTTTTAGAATCTTCAGAATCTCGCTATTCAAACGATCAATAATCGCTGGAGGTGTTCCAGCTGGCACCATCACACCGCCCCAAGATACCGCCTCAAATCCAGGGATGGTTTCTGCAACAGTTGGCACATCCGGAAATGAAGGAAGGCGCTTATTGCTAGTGACTGCTAAAGCACGCAATTGGCCCGAACGAATAAAAGGGGCAGCAGCAATGGCGGTTGGCAAAGCAACGGTGACTTGCCCTGAAATCACATCGACAAGACCTGGCGCATCGCCTTTATAGGGGACATGCTCCATCTTGATTCCTGCCATGGCATTAAAGAGCTCACCAGAAAGATGGTTTGATGCGCCATTGCCTGCCGAGGCAAACGTGACCTTTCCAGGATTGGCTTTTGCATAGGCAATCAAATCAGCTAGGGAATTAATTGGCTGTGTTGGCGCGACCACAATAAATTGAGGAACGATGGTTGTTAAGGTAACTGCTGAGAAGTCTTTGACAGCGTCATAAGGCAGTTTTTTATAAACTACTGGGTTGATTGCATTTGGTCCTAAATTTGCCATCAACATGGTGTAACCATCAGGGGCTGCCTTAGCAACATATTCAGTTGCGATGATGCCGTTGGCTCCTGGCTTATTCTCTACCACCACCGATTGGCCAATCGACTCAGAGAGTTTTGTAGCAATTAGCCTTGCTGTTACATCAGAAGCGCCACCAGCTGGGTAAACCACAATAAATTTAATAGTCTGTTTAGTAGGCCAAGCCTGGGCATTTGCCGTTAGCGGGAAAATCAAGATTGCTAAAAATAAGGCTGCGCTGCGAACAAGAGTGGAAAAAAGATTCATGCTAACCCTAAGTTAAAAAGATCTTTTATCAGAATAGCATTATTTGAGCATTTTTAATCGTCAGGCATTGCACTTATATCGTAGCAATACATACCATCTATCTCTCAAGCTTTAATGCATTCCTTTTAGGGTGTATTGAAGCTATTCAAATAAACTAGCCTATAGAGGGGTTGTTTGTATTAAGATTTGTGATGTTAACAAGCTTAAGAAACCTGGACTCATATGCTTTCTGCTGCAGATAATGCGTTTTTAGTTACTAGTGAACCCGATACACCAATGGGTGAGTATTTACGTTGCCACTGGCACCCTGTTGCGCTCTCAGAAGAAGTGGCAGAACCAGACTGCCCTCCGATCAAGGTCAAAGTGATGGGGGAAGAATTAATCTTATTTCGTGACACCAATGGCAAGACTGGTTTGATTGACCGCTATTGCGCACATCGCGGTGCAGATCTTTTTTTTGGTAGAAATGAAGAATGTGGAATGCGCTGTATTTACCACGGCTGGAAATATGACATCAATGGTAATTGCGTTGAGATGCCTAATATCCCAAAGGATGCTGCCTATCATGGAAAAATGAAAATCAAATCCTACCCCACACAAGAGTTTGCTGACATGGTGTGGGCTTATATGGGTCCACCAGAATTGCAGCCTACTTTGGCGCCACAACTAGAAGTGGGCTTGGTTCCTAAAAGCCATCGCTACGTCACTAAACGATTAATTGAATGTAATTGGGTTCATTCGATGGAAGGGGCATTAGATACAGCGCACTTCTCTTTTTTACATATGCCTGCCCCCAATTTTTCAAAAGACGATAGCACCAATATTGCTGCTGATGAAAAACGGATTCGTTGGTTACGCAATGACCCTGCTCCCCGATTTCAGATCATAGAACACGCAGTAGGCTTTTTGATTGGTGGCGCTCGCAATGCTGATCCGGGAGACCACTACTGGCGCTTGACTCAATATTTACTACCAACCCATTCAATCACCCCATCAGCAATGCCTAATGAAACCTACTATGGTTACTCTTGGACGCCCATTGATGACTTCCATTGCTGGATGTATGTGTACGCCTGGAATCCTGATCAACCCATACCTGAAACAGAACGTCAAAAGTATATTAAGGGTGGGTATGGTCAGTTTGCTGAAATAGGGCTTGGCTATATTTCCATCCGAAATCGCAGCAACAACTATCTCATGAGTCGCGAGGAGCAAAAAACAGTTTCATTTACTGGGGTACGGGGAATTGCTGAACAAGATCAAATGGCGCAAGAAAGCCAAGGTTACATTGTTGATCGCACTAAGGAAAATCTATCTCCTACCGACGTGGGCATAATTCGCTTTAGAAAACTCATACTTCAAGAAGCCAAAGCATTGCTAGAAGGAAAGGCGCCAGTATCTGCCCATCAAGCCCAAGAGTATTGCGTTCGCGGTGGTGGCGCACACACAAAAGCAAGCATTCCCTTAGAGCAAGTTATGGAAGATCGATTTGGATCAATCACAGGTAAGGTTGAACATGAAAATAATTAAATTTATTCGTATAGCACTGATAAGCTTCATTGCATTATTTCATCTGCACGCCATTGCTCAAGCCTACCCTAATAAACCCATTACGGTGATTGTTCCTTTTTCTGCGGGTAGTGCTAGTGATGTAGTGACGCGAGTACTGCTAGATAAAGTGAGTAACGTCACTGGCACTCGATTTGTTTTTGATAATCGCCCAGCAGCAGGCGGTAATGTCGGAACTGCAACACTAGTGCGAGCCGAACCAGACGGCTATACGATTGGAATCAGTACCTCTGGTCCGCTAGCAATTAATAAAATTTTAAATCCGGATCTGGGTTATGACCCTGAAAAAGATCTTCAAGGGATCGCTGTATTTGCAGTTTTGCCGAATGTGATTGTGGTGAGCTCAACCCTGGATATCAAAACTCTTAGTCAATTAAATGACTATGTACGAAAAAATCCTGACGTAGGTTATGGTTCTGTTGGCAACGGCAGCTCTCAGCACTTAGCTGGCGCCTACTATGAACAACTCGTTGGAGCTAAGATGCTGCATGTGCCCTATCGCGTTACTGCCAATATGGTGACTGATCTAGTAGCTGGCCGCGTGCCAACGAGTTTTCAATTGTTTCCCAATGTCGCTGGACAAATTAGTAGTGGAGGCGTCAAAGCACTGGCCGTTGCCTCTAATAAACGCTTAGCAGCTATTCCTGATGTTCCTACAGCTGCTGAGACGGGATTAAAAGGCTACGAATCTGCTGCTTGGTTTGCGCTCATCGCACCCAAAAATACTCCAAAGTATATTGTGGATAAAATTAATAAGGAAGTAAACCAAGCCTTATCTGACCCCACAGTACGTGCAAAATTTTCAGAGCTTGGAGCAGAACCCATGATCGGTCCACCAGAGGATCTCAATAATTTGATGGCAGCAGACATCAAGAAGTGGACTGCAATTATCAAAAAAGGTGGCATTACCCTAGAAAAATAAACTGCAGTTGGGATTATTCTTTTTTAAGTCCCGCCGCTTGCACCACTGGCCGCAAGCTGACAAGTTCTTTGGCAATAAACCCAGTAGCTGCAACGCCCGTGAGATTCGTGATCGGCTGAATTGATATTGAGCTTAATTTTTCCAGTAACTCTGGGGTTTTGAGAGCCTTAGTTGTTGCTAATATCAGTGTATTAGTCACTTGAGACGATAGACCCTCGGGTGCCGAAACAATGTTCCATAAAGCTGCCTGAAAATCTTTTAAACCTGTTACTTCATTAACAGTGGGCACATCAGGAATTAAAGGTGATCTTTTGGAGGCGGCAATTGCAACAATTCTTAATTTTTCAGCTCGATGTTGATTAATTAATGAGCCTAATGTATCAACCGTCATATTGACTTGATTACCAATCAACGCGGGGATTGCTTGTGCACTACCTCTAAAAGGAATATGCTGAATATCGAGCCTGTCTAATTCATACTTCAATCGCTCGCCCACAACATGCAAATAAGTCCCCTCTCCTGCTGATCCATATTGCAATTTGCCTGGGTTGATACGTGCATATTCAATGAATTCTTTAAAACCACCTTTGGTTGTTGGACTCACTGCAAATACAATCGGTGCATCACCAACTACTGCAATTTCGGTAAAGTCCTTAATGGAATCGTACTGAGGCTTTGGATTAATCAGACCATACAAGACATGAGTGGAAGCGGTACCAAATAACAAGGTGTATCCATCTGGAGCGCTATTTTTTACCTCTACACTGCCAATCGCGCCACTGGCCCCACTTTTATTATCGACAACCACAGGCTTTCCCAATTGAGTCGATAAAGCTTGCGCATACTGACGTGCAAATTGGTCGGTAGGACCGCCCGCAGGAAAAGGCACAACTAAGCGAATGGGTTTGGCTGGATAACTACTTGAGCTCTGCGCATGGACAGCGACTGCAGCAATTAATAATGCCAGAACGATTAAGGAGTGTTTTAATAATCTCATTATAAGGACTCAGAGCTGATTTTCATTCCATCCATCAGCAGGTGATGGCGGTTCGGGCATAAAACCTGCTAACTTAATCGCTTCAATTGCGCAAAATTCATCCTTATCAGATGCATCACCACTAATACCCACTGCACCAATTGCGATACCTTGCACGTTCACTATTAGCACGCCACCAGGAGTTGGAATAAATCGCCCATCTGATGTCGCTGAGAGGGCTGCCTGAAAAGTAGGTCGATTGGCCAATCGATCTCGAATTTGGCGGGTGGACATCCCCATGCCTAAAGAAGCCCACGCTTTACCAATGGCAATATCATGCCGCAAGATGCCACAACCATCTTCTCTTTTAAATGCGACCATATTTCCACCAGAATCTAGAATCACAACTGCCAAGGGTAAAAGTCCGTGAGATTGCCGCAACTTGAGTGCATGGGTAATGATCTTGTCAGCATCAGAGAGCGCCAAACTAGAATGAATTACGATGAGTTTCTCAGCCATGTTTTTGTCTCCGATTAGGGATCTTGCAATGTAGTAGTTAAACAGGTGTGCATAACGACTTTTCAACTATAAACTATGTAAAAAAGCTCTGCTGCACCACTCTGGGAGTGGATTATTGGTGGTGTTGTGCTTTTTCGTGTCTACAGTTACTTTGCAGGCTATTTCTCAGATTTTTAGACTTCGCTCAATCCACTCTACCGCTAAAAGTTCCTTCGCCTCAAATAGTTCAGCATTGGAATGAATGGAATTTACGAATGAGCTTCATTCCCCAATTTCAGTCATTGGAGACCCAATTAGTG
>JBAXVK010000038.1:0-8044 GCA_037129175.1 Polynucleobacter sp.
TGATTCTCAGTGCAGGAGCAATTCAAAGTCCACAAATTCTTCAACTATCTGGAGTAGGTCCAGCAAAACTATTACAGGAATTTGATATCCCTGTCATACATGACTTACCAGGCGTTGGTGAAAATTTACAGGACCACCTGCAATTTCGCTTGATATATGAATTAAATCAACCTATTTCCACCAATGATCAACTCTCGTCTTGGTTTGGAAAGCTGAAGATGGGTTTAGATTGGCTATTATTTAGAGGCGGACCTCTTTCTATTGGAATTAATCAAGGCGGTCTCTTTACCCGTGTGATGAAGGATTCCAAAACACCTGATATTCAATTTCATATGGCAACCCTATCTGCTGAAATGGCAGGGGGTAAAGTGCACCCATTCTCGGGATTCACGATGTCGGTATGCCAGCTTCGGCCAGAATCTCGAGGATATGTCCGCATTCAATCTGCAGATCCATTAGTGCCCCCAAAAATGTTTGCCAACTATTTAGCTGCACAACATGATCGCGATACCAGTGTTGCAGCAGTTAACTTTGCAAGAAAAATTGCGCAAACTGAACCACTGCGCTCTCTAATTACTCGTGAAGTAAAGCCCAATAACCCAAAATCAGATGAAGCAGTTTTGGAATACTGCCGCAATAATGGCGCTACTATCTTTCACCCCACTGGTACCTGCCAGATGGGTTCTGATAGCAATCCTATGGCTGTCCTAGATTCATCCCTCAAGGTACGGGGAGTTCAAGGATTAAGAGTAGTCGATTGCTCTGCAATGCCGACAGTCCCATCAGGAAATACCAATTGGCCTGCAGTGATGCTGGCTGAAAGAGCAGCAGATCTAATCCTAGGGCGAATTTAATTCTGATGAATTGGCAACTTCCCTTTAGCAAATGGCTTCCTGAATATAAAAATCCAGGCGTCATTCGTGCAGATGTTTTAGCGGGACTCACTGGCGCAATTGTGGTGATGCCCCAAGGTATTGCATTTGCATTATTAGCTGGCATGCCGCCACAGTATGGTCTATATGCTGCAATGCTCCCTTGCTTGATTGCAGCACTATTTGGTTCTAGTCGTTTAATGGTTACTGGACCTGCTAACGCTATTTCTCTAACGACGATGGCTTTAATTACCCCATTAGCTATACCAGAATCTAGTCAATATGTTGCCTATGTACTTACCCTCAGTTTTTTAGTTGGCGCTCTTCAATTAACACTTGGCATTAGTAAAGTGGGTAAATGGGTAGAAAAGATTCCACATTCGGTGATTGTTGGATTCACCGTAGGCGCTGCAATCTTAATTATCAATAGTCAGCTGGGCACCCTTCTTGGTGTGAGCGTCCCAAGAGGTAAAAGCGTTATCGAAACAATGACTACCGTCACAAATGCCCTACTTCAAAATCAATGGCAGCTTACTGCACCTGTCTTGGTATTGCTTACCCTCATCACTATTCGTATTTGGAGACCATTGAATCGATATATACCAGCGATGTTAGTGGCAGTCATATTTGGTAGCGTTGCTGCACTAATGATGGAGACCTCTTTCCCATTCATTGAGGCATTTAAAAAAGTACAGGATCTTCCTGGTGCGTTTCCACCAATTTCAATCCCAGACTTAAGTATCGAAACTTTACAAAAGTTGTTTAGTGCCGCACTCATCATGACTCTTCTAGCATCAACTGAAGCAATGGCTATCGCCCGTGCAATGGCACTAAAGACTAAGGATAATTTCAATGCTAACCAAGAATTTATTGGACAAGGTTTAGCAAATGTATGTGGTTCTTTTTTCTCAGCCTACCCTGCCAGCGGCTCATTTAACCGAACTGGGGTGAACTTGGCTTCTGGAGCCAAAACCCCTCTCTCTGCAATATGTGCAGCAATATTTCTAGTGATTCTGCTGGTCTTTGTTTCCTCGCTAGCAAAATATATTCCTTACGCAGTGATTGCATCACTTTTACTAGTAGTGGCATTTAACTTGATTGATCTCAAGCAGATTCGTCATGAGATTCAGATGGGCCCAAGCGCTTGGATTCCAATGCTAGCTACTGGGATTGGTACCATCACCATTCCATTGGAATGGGCGATCCTTGGTGGAATATTGACCTCAATCATAGCCAAGCGCTTCTTAGAGAAACGCTAATGGGCTTTCAGTAAATCTAAGAGCTTCAGTCGCTGAACCTTGCCTGATGGGCCTCTTGGCAAGTCTTCCATAAACAGAATCAACTTAGGCGTTCTAAATTTTCCAAGTTCTTTAATGCAAAAATCACGCATCTCATCTTCAGAACAAGTAGCATCTGGTTTTAAGACAATGCAAACCATAATTTCCTGCCCATAGTTAGCATCTGGAATGCCAACTGCAGCTGCATCTAATACTGCTGGATGTTTCAGTATGGCCTCATCAATTTCACGTGGGGCAATATTTTCCCCGCCTTTAATGATGAGCTCCTTAAGACGGCCAGTAATGAAGTAAAAACCATCATCATCACGCATTCCCAAATCACCAGTCTTTAGCCATCCCTCACTATCAAAGGCCTTAGCCGTCTCGGTCTCCGCTTTGTAATAAGCATTGAGAACATTGCCACCGCGTAAGCAAATTTCTCCCGCCACATTCGCGCCAAGAAGTTTGCCATCAGCATCAATGACTTTGGCCTCTACCCCACAAGGCAGGCCGGGGCTTCCATAACGCCGTCTCTCATCATGAGGATTGCAAAACACCATAGAGCAAGATTCAGTCATACCCATACCTTCAATCACAGTAATTCCGAACAAAGCTTCAAATTCACGATGGTGTTCAGGAGGGAGCGGGGCGGAAGCTGAGCGGCCAAAGCGAATTGCTTTTAACTCCTCACGGCTAGGTAGGGCACCCCCACTTTTTGCTGCATTGATTAAATAGGCAATGATGGTGGGCACCATATTGATCCAAGTACATTGATATTGAATCGCTAGCTTCCACCAACTCGATGCTGAGAAAGCATGAGGAGCAACAACAGATCCGCCAGAAACAAACGGTGTAATAGTAGAAATCACTTGTCCATTGATGTGATAAATCGGCAAAGAACTTAAGACTGTATCTCTTTCAGTTAGTGAATGCCATGAAGCCATCGAACGGGCAGCATGCAATAAATTGGCATGGGTTAACAATACCCCTTTAGGTGTTCCTGTTGTACCGGAGGTATACATCAGAAGCGCAGCCTGAGCAGGCTCTACCATTGGTAAATCCCCTGCTACACACTGCATAAATGGGCCCTCAGCCACATCAGGGTCGAGCTCTACCAACAGAAATTTTCGCTTGGTCTTTTCTAACGCCGTAAATAGACTCTGTTTTTTATCTGGGGAATAAAACAAAACCTCTATATCGCTATGATCTAAGACCCAGGTAAGTTGATTTGTAGGTGCTAATAGATTCAGTGGTGTAATTACCCGACCACAAGCCATCGTAGCCAGAAAGATCGTGCTGGTCTGACGCCCATTGTGCATGTACAAACCAACATGACCATGAGCACTAATCTTCTGCTCTTCTAGCCATGTTGAAAAATGATGTGACTCTTTAGCAAGTTGCCCATAACTCAGAGTGGCTTCATTTTCAGGGGCATATAAAAAAACTTTGCCTGCTTGCACTGCCGACCAATGTAATAAAACCTCGCCCAAGCTTTGGCATGATGTGATCACTTTGAAACTTAAGCCTGAGGAAAACGAGTGAAGTAATCTTTTAGAAGATCTTCAACCTGAGGCACCTGCTCTGGAATAGGCCGAACTACTCTGGTGATATTGAGGTAATGACGATAGGTCATATTGTCCGAAAAATTATTTTTTCCCCAAGTACCACAGCCCATGGAAAGTGAAAACGGGAGTCCATTTTCAAAACTACCGCCAGTCGCAATGGTATGCGCTTGATTCACAATCACTCTTGCCACCTTTAAATTCTCAGCTAGAGTGGCGGCACGTTTTTCCATTACTTCACCACTCAAGGCGGTATGCAAGCCAACTGAATGACCATTGCCTTGATAGTTGTAAACATTGGCCACCAAGTCTTGAGCTGCCTTAAAATCAGCAGCCTTCCAAACTGTGAGAACGGGACTTAATTTCTCGCCTGAGAATGGAGCAGATGGGCCAAAGCCATCTTCCTCAACCATCAAAAATTTGGCTTCTTTTGCCTTTGGATTATGTAATTGTGCACGTTCTGCAATGACCGAAGGATATTGCGCTGTTAGGGTCGATGTGAGTTTGCCGCCTTTAAACATCACTTCCTCTAGACGTTTTTTATCTGCAGCATCCAGCATCAGGCCGCCAGCCTTCTCCAGTGCCACGATTGCATTCTGATAAACGTCGGCACAAATCACTACGCCGTTCTCACTAGAGCAGCTTGTTGCATTATCAAAAATTTTGGATTGGGTAATTTTTGTAGCAGCCCCATTTAAATCAGCATGCTCATCAATAATGGCCAGTACATTACCTGCTCCCACCCCAAAAGCAGGAGTGCCACAACTATAGGCAGCCCGAATATTGGCTTGTGAACCAGTGGCGACAACTAAATCTGCTAAACGCATTAATTCATTGGTGGAATCTTTAGTGATTGGGAATGGCAACATCTGCACTAGATCACGAGGCGCATTTACCAAATCCAACTGATGATGAACAAACTCCAACAAGCGTGCACAAGTTGAATATCCTTTGGGGGATGGCGCAACTACAACAGCGTTACGACATTTGATTGCATTGAGAATTTTATTAATGGGAGTCGCACCTGGATTGGTTGATGGCGTAATCGCAGCAACCACCCCTACTGGGCGGGCATATTCAGTAAGGCCCGTCTTCAAATCCTCAGAAATAACACCAACTGTCTTCGCCAGATTTAAATCACGAATCAGGCCAAGCGTTTTTCTAAAGTTCTTCTTAAACTTATCAGCAACATCACCAAGACCAGTATCTTTCACTGCAAGCTCAGCCAACTCTTGATTTCGCTTTGGCTCTAAGATGGCCCAAGCCACAGCCTCCACTACCAAATTGACTTGAGCTTGCGTATATTGCTCATATTTTTTCTGAGCTACGCGACCTCTTTCAATAACGCTCTCTACTGGTGTCATATCTTCTACTTGGTAAATTGTTTAATCAATTAGTACTCTTTTCACTCTGCTTTGATAGCAGCATCTTTCGTTACTTTCTTCCACTTCACAATCTCACTTTTGACGATCGCTCCAAGTTGTGCTGGTGTACTACCCACTGCCTCAGCACCTTGGCCTAATAACTTTTCTTTTACCGCTGGATCTGCCAATGCTTTGATGGTTGCCTTGTAAAGCGTATCAATAATAGGCTGTGGGGTTTTGGCAGGAACAAACATCGCATACCAAGAGTCAACCTCGTAATCCTTAAATCCTAATTCAGCCATCGTAGGCACATCCGGAAAAATAGGGGAACGCTTGACCGTAGAAACTGCTAAAGCACGTAACTTACCTGCTTTGATAAAGTTTGCTGCCGCAGGTATAGAAACCCATAGGAGAGGCACTTGACCTGCCATCACATCAGTAACAGCTGGGCCGCCGCCACGATAAGGAATGTGAGTCATGGACACTCCTGCAGAACTGGCCATCATTGCACCAGCCAAATGTCCTGGCGATCCATTGCCTACAGAGGCATAAGAAATTGAATCGGGTTTTGCCTTGGCCATGTCAATCACCTCTTTTACAGTCTTTGCTGGGAAATCAGGGTTGGCTACCAATATCTGTGGCAACGAAGCTACCAATGAAACTGGCAAAAAATCTTTTTCGGTATCGAAAGCCAGCTTTGGATAAATTGCCGGATTAATAGTATGGGAAGACAGCGTGAACAAGACCGTATAACCATCTGCAGGTGATTTTGCAACAATGTCTGTGCCAATCGATCCACCTGCACCACCACGATTATCAATAATGATTTGTTGGCCTAAAGCTTGGCCTAGTGGCTCCTGCATGATGCGTGCTATGACATCAGTTCCGCCCCCAGGCGGGTAAGGTACAACAAATTTAATTGGCTTAGTAGGCCATGATTGGGCCCCTGCTAATTGAGCGAAACCCAGCAAGCTCAAGGCTATAGTTAGTACAGCGACCAACAGATTACTTCTACGCATACCTTATCTCCTGTTTTAAACACACTCCATAGGCTTATATTAGCCCTTATTGGGAAGTCTAGATACGATAACTAATCCTATTAAACGGAACAAGTTGTTTCGTATAAGTAAAAATACTAACATTTTCTCTGGATATTGCCAATATGTTCTATTAGAATGAACAAAATGACACAATTCTTGAGATTTTCTACTTATGCTTGAAATTGACAATAACGAACCGTTAGACATCAGTAAAAAAGATGGGGCCAACGAAAATTCATCAATGCTAAAAGGCATTGTCATATTAGAAGCTTTGGCAGCTCTACAACAGCCAGCAACTTTAGCGCAACTCATGCAAATCACGGGAATGCCAAAAGCATCCCTGCATCGCACCCTAGCCATTTTCGAAGAAGCCGGATTGGTAGCCAGAGAACCCGGTGGTCGTACTTATGCTCCAGGCGATCGTTTGTCTAGTCTGGCTATGGCCACTTTGACGCATGACACCGTCTCCGCGATTCGGCATAGCATCTTAAGGAAATTAGTCGCCGATTTAGGAGAAACTTGTAATTTAGCTGTCCTTAAACGTGGCGAGCTATTTTATCTAGATCGCGTAGAAGCTAATTGGGCCTTACGCTTGCATCTCCCACCAGGCACTGTATTACCTCCACATTGTAGCGCTAGCGGCAAGCTATTACTGGCATTCAAAACCCCTGAGGAGCGCGCCAAGCTTTTAGAAAATTTACCGCTTGAGCAATTTACGCATAGAACCATTACCGATCGCGATCTGCTCGAGTCTGAGCTTGAGCGGATTGTCAGTACTGGCTATGCTATTGATAATGAGGAATATGTTCTTGGCGTATCGTGTGTTGCAGTGCCAGTTCGAGATGCTATGGGTGATGTGGTGGCAGCCATCGCAGTTCATGCGGCGACCGCAAGATTACCTCTCAATCAAGCTATGGAACATATTCCAAAGCTCAAAGAGGCTTCTGCGCGCATCTCTCAAACCTTGTCCTAATTCCATTTAATAACGGTAAACCACTCAGGCAAACCTCATGGACCAATATCCCTTATTAGAAAAAATGATTCAGGATGCTAAAAGCGATATCTCTTTAGGGGTCGTTTATCCACTGAGTGCGCCTGCACTTGAAACCGTTTTAGACTTAGTTAAAAGACAGTTATGCACCCCAATCTTAATTGGGCCTCAAGACCTCATTTTGGAACTGGCGGCTAAGGAAAAACTATCCTTAGATGGAGTTGAAATTATTGATACCCCCAATGATCCGATACTGGCTGCCAAGAAAGCAGTAGCAATGGTCAAGGAAGGTAAGTTAGCAGTTCTGATGAAAGGCTCATTACACACTGAAGACCTGATGGGCCCTATAGTGCAGCGTGATGGATTAAGAACCGATCGCAGAACGAGTCATTTATTTTTATTTGAAATGGAGAATTACCCCAAATTACTAGGGATCAGTGATTGCGTTGTCAATATCAACCCCAATGCATCTCAAAAAATACAGATCCTAAAAAGTAGCCTTGAAGCTCTTAATAAACTAGGGATCAAAGATGCAAAGGTAGCGATCATTGCTGCTACAGAGGTAGTGAACCCAGCTATGCAAGCCACTACCGATGCAAAAGAGATTGTAGATACCCATACAGTACATCCAATTCATCCTTCAACAATGATTGAGGGGCCCTTTGGATTCGATAATGCTATTTCCATCCATTCTGCTAAAACAAAAGGGATCGATTCAAAGGTTGCTGGTGATCCTGATCTACTATTAGTTCCTGATTTACAAGTCGGCAATATTCTTTACAAGTCCTTAGTCTATATGGCCGGGGCGGAGTGTGCTGGAACCGTTCTAGGCGCTCAAGTTCCCATCATTCTCACATCTCGATCTGACTCTGTATTTTCAAGAGTGGCATCTGCTGCAATGGCTATTTTGCTTGCTAAACAACCTCAATAAATAAGTA
>JBAXVK010000039.1:0-8005 GCA_037129175.1 Polynucleobacter sp.
CAACTATCTGGAGTGGGCCCGGCAAATCTGCTACAGGAATTTAATATCCCCGTCATACATGACTTGCCAGGCGTTGGCGAGAATTTACAAGACCATCTTCAATTTCGTTTGATCTATGAATTAAATCAACCCATTTCTACTAATGATCAACTCTCGTCTTGGTTTGGAAAACTGAAGATGGGTTTAGACTGGCTACTATTTAGAGGCGGGCCTCTTTCTATTGGAATTAATCAAGGCGGCCTCTTTACCCGAGTCATGAAGGATTCCAAAACGCCTGATATTCAATTTCATATGGCAACCCTATCTGCTGAAATGGCAGGGGGTAAAGTGCACCCTTTCTCCGGATTTACAATGTCAGTATGTCAGCTCCGACCAGAATCCCGTGGGTATGTCCGCATTCAATCTCCAGACCCACTAACGCCACCAAAAATGTTTGCTAACTATTTAGCTTCTCAAAATGATCGCGATACTAGTGTTGCTGCGGTCAATTTTGCTAGAAAAATTGCGCAGACTGAACCACTACGCTCTCTCATTACGCGCGAAGTAAAACCTGATAATCCAAAATCAGATGCAGAAGTACTAGAGTTCTGCCGTAATAATGGTGCCACTATCTTTCACCCGACTGGTACCTGCAAAATGGGTCGAAATGATGATCCAATGGCAGTTTTGGATTCCTCGTTAAGAGTCCGGGGAGTACAAGGCCTCAGAGTAGTTGATTGCTCCGCAATGCCAACAGTCCCGTCAGGTAATACCAATTGGCCTGCAGTGATGTTGGCTGAAAGAGCTGCCGATTTGATCTTAGGACGAATTTAATTCTGATGAATTGGCAACTTCCTTTTAGCAAGTGGCTTCCTGAATATAAAAATCCAGGCATCATTCGCGCAGATGTTTTAGCAGGACTCACTGGCGCAATTGTAGTAATGCCTCAAGGCATTGCTTTTGCATTATTAGCAGGCATGCCAGCACAGTATGGTCTATATGCAGCGATGGTGCCTTGCTTGATTGCGGCATTATTTGGCTCCAGTCGCCTCATGGTCACAGGCCCTGCGAATGCTATTTCCCTAACCACGATGGCTTTAATTGCCCCTCTAGCACTGCCGGAGTCAAATACCTATGTTGGCTATGTCCTCACACTTAGCTTCTTAGTAGGAATCCTTCAGCTTTTATTAGGCTTCAGCAAAGCTGGCAAATGGGTTGAAAAAGTTCCCCACTCCGTTATTGTTGGCTTCACCGTAGGCGCTGCTATCTTAATCATCAATAGTCAGCTTGGGACACTTCTTGGTATTAGCATCCCAAGGGGGAAGAGTGTTACAGAAACAGTTAGTGCGGTGGTGTCAGTGCAACTGAATCATCAATGGGAGATTTATACCCTAACGCTAGTGCTTTTCACATTAATTACTATTCGACTCTGGAGATCTCTCAATCGATTTGTACCCTCTATGCTTGTGGCAGTCATTATGGGAAGTATTGCAGCGGCCTTACTAGAAGCTTTTTTACCTGAGATTGCTTTGTTCAAAAGGGTTCAAGAAATACCAGGGGCCTTCCCGCCGATTTCAACTCCAGATTTAAGTATTGAAACCTTGCAAAAGTTATTTAGTGCAGCTCTCATCATGACCCTTCTAGCATCAACTGAAGCAATGGCGATCGCCCGTGCAATTGCACTAAAAACTAAAGATAACTTCAATGCTAACCAAGAATTTATTGGTCAAGGCTTAGCCAATGTATGTGGCGCTTTTTTCTCGGCCTACCCTGCTAGCGGTTCATTTAATAGGACGGGCGTAAACCTAGCCTCTGGCGCTAAAACCCCTTTTTCCGCAATTTGTGCTGCAGTTTTTTTATTACTATTACTTGTATTTGTCTCACCATTAGCTAAACATATTCCATATGTTGTAATAGCTTCACTCTTACTAGTGGTTGCCTGGAATTTAATTGATATAAAACAAATTCGTCATGAGATTCGCATGGGGGCAAAGGAATGGATTCCAATGCTCGTTACTGCGGTTGGCACTATTACTATCCCATTGGAGTGGGCGATTCTTGGAGGAATACTGACTTCAATAGTGGTCAAGCGCCTGCTTATGAAGCGCTAATCAGATTAAAGCAAATCCAATAGCTTCAGACGCTGAACTTTACCAGATGGGCCTCTAGGTAAGTCTTCCATGAACAGAATCAACTTAGGCGTTCTAAGTTTTCCAAGTTCTTTAAGACAAAAAAGACGCATCTCTTCTTCAGAACAAGTGGCATCTGGTTTTAAAACAATACAAACCATAATTTCTTGCCCATAGTTTGCGTCTGGAATGCCAACTGCAGCCGCATCTAGTACTGCTGGATGCTTCAGTATGGCCTCATCAATTTCACGTGGGGCAATATTTTCCCCGCCTTTGATGATGAGCTCCTTCAGGCGTCCAGTAATGAAATAAAAACCATCATCATCACGCATTCCTAAATCGCCAGTCTTTAGCCATCCCTCGCCATCAAATGCCTTAGCAGTTTCAGCCTCCGCTTTATAATAAGCATTGAGAACATTACCGCCGCGTAAACAGATTTCTCCGGCTACATTGGCGCCAAGAAGTTTCCCATCAGCATCAATCACTTTTGTTTCTACCCCACAAGGAAGACCGGGACTTCCATAACGCCGTCTTTCGTCATGGGGATTACAAAACACCATAGAGCACGACTCTGTCATACCCATGCCTTCTATTAGGGTAATACCAAATAAAGCTTCGAATTCACGATGATGCTCAGGTGGCAGTGGAGCAGAGGCTGAACGACCAAAGCGAATCGCTTTCAGCTCCTCACGACTGGGCAAGGCGCCGCCACTCTTTGCTCCATTGATTAAATAAGCAATGATGGTGGGCACCATATTGATCCAAGTGCATTGATATTGAATTGCCAGCTTCCACCAACTCGATACTGAGAAAGTATGGGGTGCAACAACAGATCCGCCAGAAACAAAAGGGGTGATAGTCGAAATCACTTGGCCATTGATGTGATAAATCGGCAAAGAACTCAAGACTGTATCTGCTTCAGTGAGTGAATGCCATGATGCCATCGAGCGGGCGGCATGCAATAAATTGGCGTGGGTTAGTAATACGCCTTTAGGTGTTCCCGTTGTCCCGGAGGTATACATGAGAAGCGCTGGCTGAGTAGACTTAACAGTGGGCAAAGATCCTGCTGCAGACTTCATAAATGGGCCCTCTGCCTCATCTGGATCTAGCTCTACTAATTGAAATTTTCGCTTGGTCTTTTCTAGCGCTGTAAATAAACTCTGTTTTTTATCTGGGGAGTAAAACAAGATTTCTATATCGCTATGATCTAAAACCCAGGCAAGTTGATTTGTAGGCGCTAATAGATTGAGTGGTGTAATTACCCGACCACAAGCCATCGTAGCCAGAAAGATCGTGCTGGTCTGGCGCCCATTGTGCATATATAAACCAACATGACCATGAGCACTAATTTTCTGCTCTGCTAACCATGTCGAAAAATGATGCGCCTCTTTAGAAAGCTGGCCATAACTTAGAGTAGCTCTAGTTTCAGGGGCATATAAAAAAACTTTGTCGGCTTGCACTGCTGACCAATGCAATAAGACCTCGCCCAAACTTTGGCATGATGTCATCACCTTTAAACTCAAGCCTGAGGAAAACGAGTGAAATAATCTTTTAGGAGATCTTCAACCTTAGGCACCTGTTCTGGAATAGGTCGAACTACTCTGGTGATATTAAGGTAATGGCGATAGGTCATATTGTCTGAAAAATTATTTTTTCCCCAAGTGCCACAACCCATGGAAAGTGAAAATGGGAGTCCATTTTCAAAACTGCCGCCAGTAGCAATGGTATGCGCTTGATTAACAATCACTCTAGCCACCTTCAAATTCTCGGCCAGAGTTGCAGCACGCTTTTCCATTACTTCACCACTTAAGGCAGTATGTAAACCAACTGAATGGCCATTCCCTTGATAGTTATAAACATTAGCCACCAAGTCCTGAGCTGCCTTGAAATCAGCAGCCTTCCAAACTGTGAGAACAGGGCTTAATTTCTCGCCTGAGAAGGGGGCAGAAGGTCCGAAGCCATCTTCCTCAACCATCAAAAATTTGGCTTCTTTTGCCTTTGGATTTTGTAATTTCGCACGCTCTGCAATGACCGAAGAATATTGCGCTGTTAGAGTCGATGTGAGTTTGCTATCTTGAAACATCACTTCCTCAAGACGTTTTTTATCTGCAGCATCCAGCATAACGCCACCAGTCCGCTCCAACGCCATAATTGCATTCTGATACACATCAGCACATATCACGACTCCATTTTCACTAGAGCAGCTTGTTGCATTATCAAAAATCTTGGATTGGGTAATTTTTTCAGCAGCCCCATTTAAATCAGCATACTCATCAATAATAGCTAGCACATTGCCCGCGCCTACGCCAAATGCAGGAGTGCCACAACTATAGGCAGCGCGTATATTGGCTTGTGAACCGGTGGCTACAACCAAGTCTGCTAAACGCATTAATTCATTAGTGGAATCCTTAGTGATCGGAAATGGCAACATCTGCACTAGATCACGAGGTGCATTGACCAAATCCAATTGTTGATGAACAAACTCCAATAATCGTGCACAAGTTGAATATCCTTTGGGGGATGGGGCAACTACAACAGCATTACGACATTTGATTGCATTGAGAATTTTATTAATCGGAGTTGCACCTGGATTAGTTGATGGCGTAATCGCAGCAACCACCCCTACTGGGCGGGCATATTCAGTAAGGCCCGTCTTCAAATCTTCAGAAATAACGCCAACGGTTTTAGCCGCATTTAAATCACGAACAAGGCCAAGAGTTTTCCTAAAGTTCTTCGTAAACTTATCAGCAACATCACCAAGACCAGTATCTTTCACTGCAAGCTCAGCTAACTCTTGATTTCGCTTGGGCTCTAAGATTGCCCAAGCTACAGCCTCTACCACTAAGTTCACTTGTGCTTGCGTATATTGCTCATATTTTTTCTGAGCTACGCGACCTCTTTCAATAATACTCTCTACTGGTGTCATATCTTAAGCTTGGTTAATATCTTTAATTGATTAGAAGTTTTATCTACTCTGCTTTGATAGCAGCATCTTTTGTTACTTTCTTCCACTTCACAATCTCACTTTTGACGATTGCCCCAAGTTGCGCAGGCGTGCTGCCCACTGCCTCAGCGCCTTGACCCAATAACTTTTCTTTTACTGCTGGGTCTGCCAATGCTTTGATCGTTGCCTTGTAAAGCGAATCAATAATAGGCTGTGGCGTTTTAGCTGGAACAAACATGGCATACCAA
Organism: Polynucleobacter sp.; assembly: GCA_037129175.1. Classification (GTDB taxonomy): domain Bacteria; phylum Pseudomonadota; class Gammaproteobacteria; order Burkholderiales; family Burkholderiaceae; genus Polynucleobacter. The sequence continues at coordinate 5,301 of JBAXVK010000039.1, forward strand.
GAGTCAACCTCATAATCTTTAAATCCTAACTCAGCCATCGTAGGCACGTCAGGAAAAATAGGGGAACGCTTAACTGTAGAAACTGCTAAAGCACGCAACTTACCCGACTTGATAAAGTTTGCTGCTGCAGGAATAGAAACCCAAAGAAGTGGCACTTGACCTGCCATGACATCAGTAACAGCAGGGCCGCCGCCGCGATAAGGAATATGAGTCATAGATACTCCTGCAGCGCTGGCCATCATCGCGCCAGCCAAATGTCCTGGTGACCCATTACCTACTGATGCATAAGAAATGGAATCGGGTTTTGCCTTAGCCATATCAATCACTTCCTTCACAGTCTTAGCTGGGAAATCAGGATTAGCCACTAATATCTGCGGTAACGAGGCCACCAATGAAACTGGCAAAAAATCTTTTTCGGTATCGAAAGCTAGCTTTGGATAGATTGCAGGATTGATCGTGTGGGAAGACAGAGTGAATAAAACCGTATAACCATCTGCAGGTGATTTTGAAACAATGTCTGTTCCAATCGATCCGCCTGCACCACCGCGATTATCAATAATGATTTGTTGGCCTAAAGCCTGGCTCAGTGGTTCCTGCATGATGCGGGCTATTACGTCAGTTCCGCCCCCAGGTGGGTATGGCACAACAAATTTAATCGGCTTAGTAGGCCATGACTGGGCCCCTGCTAATTGAGTAAAACCCAGCAAGCTCAAGGCTATAGCTAGTACGGTGACCAACAGATTGCTTCTACGCATACCTCATCTCCTGTTTTAAAAACACTCCATGGGCTTATATTAGCCCTTATTGGGAAGTCTACATACGATAACTAATCCTACTAAACGGAACAAGTTGTTTCGTATAAGTAAAAATACTAACATTTTCTCTGGATATTGCCAATATGTTCTATTAGAATGAACAAAATGACACAATTCTTGAGATTTTCTACTTATGCTTGAAATTGACAATAACGAACCGTTAGATATCAGCAAAAAAGATAGTGCTAACGAAAATTCATCAATGCTCAAAGGCATTGTCATATTAGAGGCTTTAGCAGCTCTTCAGCAGCCCGCAACCTTAGCGCAACTCATGCAAATTACGGGAATGCCAAAAGCATCTCTGCATCGCACCCTAGCTATTTTCGAAGAAGCTGGATTGGTAGCTAGAGAACCCGGTGGCCGTACTTATGCCCCTGGCGATCGTTTATCTAGCCTAGCCATGGCGACTTTGACGCACGATACTGTCTCCGCAATTCGGCATAGCATTTTAAGAAAATTGGTTGCTGATCTAGGGGAGACTTGTAATTTAGCTGTCCTTAAACGTGGTGAGCTATTTTATCTAGATCGCGTAGAAGCCAATTGGGCCTTACGTTTACATCTCCCACCGGGCACTGTACTACCTCCCCATTGCAGCGCCAGTGGCAAGCTATTGCTGGCGTTCAAAACTCCTGAGGAGCGCGCCAAGCTTTTAGAAAATTTACCGCTCGAGAAATTTACTCACAGAACAATTACCGATCGCGATCTGCTCGAGTCTGAGCTTGAACGCATTGTCAGCACTGGATATGCCATTGATAATGAGGAATACGTTCTTGGCGTCTCATGCGTTGCAGTACCAGTGCGAGATGCGATGGGCGATGTGGTAGCAGCCATTGCGGTTCATGCAGCGACTGCCAGACTACCTCTCAATCAAGCCATGGAACATATTCCAAAGCTCAAAGAAGCTTCTGAGCGTATCTCTCAAACATTGTCCTAATTTCATCTGATAACGGTAAACCCCTTAGGCAAACCTCATGGATAAATATCCCTTATTAGAAAAAATGATTGATGAGGCTAAAAGCGATGTCCCTTTAGGGGTCGTTTATCCACTAAGCGTACCCGCCCTTGAAACCGTCCTTGATTTAATCAAAAGGCAGCTGTGCACCCCAATCTTAATTGGACCTCAAGATCTGATTTTGGAACTGGCAGCGAAGGAAAAACTTTCCTTAAGTGGAATTGAAATTATTGATACGCCCAACGACCCTATCATTGCAGCCAAGAAAGCAGTGGAGCTGGTAAAAGAGGGCAAGCTAGCAGTTCTGATGAAGGGATCATTGCATACTGAAGATCTGATGGGTCCAATAGTGAAGCGTGATGGATTAAGAACCGATCGCAGAACGAGTCATTTATTTTTATTTGAGCTAGAGCGTTACCCCAAACTACTGGGGATCAGTGATTGCGTAGTCAATATCGCACCCAATGCCTCTCAAAAAATACAGATTCTGAAAAGTAGTCTCGAAGCCCTTAACAAGCTAGGGATCAAAGATGTAAAAGTGGCCATCATTGCTGCGACAGAGGTAGTTAACCCAGGTATGCAAGCCACTATCGATGCTAAAGAGATTGTGGATACTCATGCCGCAAGCCCAATTCACCCCGCAACTCTTATCGAAGGTCCCTTTGGATTCGACAATGCTATTTCCGCCCATTCTGCTAAAACAAAAGGTATCCCTTCACAGGTTGCTGGTGATCCAGACCTTCTTTTAGTTCCTGACTTACAAGTAGGTAATATCCTATACAAATCTTTGGTATATATGGCTGGAGCAGAGTGCGCTGGAACTATTTTAGGAGCTCAAGTTCCCATCATTCTCACATCTCGATCTGACTCTATATTTTCAAGGGTGGCATCTGCTGCAATGGCTATTTTGCTTGCTAAACAACCTCAATAAATAAGTA
>JBAXVK010000004.1:0-111129 GCA_037129175.1 Polynucleobacter sp.
AAGCCCGATTATCATGAAGCATGGTCGAACAAAGGCAATGCATTAAATGAACTCAAGCGTTATGACGAGGCTACTGCTCACTTCGATAAGGCATTAAGTCTTATGCCTGACTTTGCTGAAGCTTGGTCGAACAAAGGCATTACTTTAAATGAACTCAAGCGTTATGACGAGGCTATTGCTCACTACGATAAAGCGCTAAGTCTAAAGCCCGGTATTGATTGGGTGTCTGGCGACTTGCTTCACACAAAAATGAAAATATGTAGTTGGTCAGGTTTGGCAGAATCTTTGGAGGATATTTCTAAAAAAGTGGTGGCAAATGAGAAAGTTGTTAGTCCTTTTCCGCTGCTAGCTTTGACTGATGGTGCCTTATTACATAAAAAGTGTTCTGAGATTTTTGCCCAAGCTAAATATCCAACAAATCCAACTTTAGGCCTCATTCTCAAGTCATCTAAAAAAGAGAAAATTCGTATTGCCTATTTCTCCCCTGATTTTCAAAATCACCCAGTTTCTTTTCTAACTTCTGAACTTTTTGAAATTCACAATAAGGATAGGTTTGAGATATTTGCTTTTTCGTTACAAAAGGCTCTCATTGGGGATGAAGCAAACTTACGCCTAAGAAAGGGGTTTGATAGATTTATCGACGTCGATGATATGTCAGACCGAGAAATTGCTCAATTAGCCCGAGAATTAGAGATAGATATTGCCATTGATTTGGCTGGTCCAACGAAATACTCTAGAACTGGAATCTTTTCTTATCGAGCTGCGCCTATTCAGGTAAATTGGCTGGGTTATCCTGGAACAATTGGAGCTGATTTTATTGACTACATCGTGGCTGATAAAACTATTATTCCAGAACCTCATCAACAGTTTTATGCCGAAAAGATAGTGTATCTGCCTAATACCTATATGGTGGATGACTCCAAGAGGATTGCCTCTACCAGAGTATTCACAAGAGAAGAGTGTGGGTTGCCACAAAATGCGTTTGTTTTCTGTTGTTTTAATAATGGCTATAAATTTAATCCCCAAGTTTTGGATAGCTGGTCCAGAATTTTATCGACAACAAAAAATAGCGTTATTTGGATATCAGAAAACAATGAATACTTCAGGGCTAATATAGCAACTGAATTTGAGAGTCGAGGTATTGATTCTGACAGGATTATTTTTGCTCAAAGAGTAGAGATGATGGCAGACCATTTATCGAGATATGCTCTTGCAGACTTATTTTTGGATACACACCCCTACAATGCTCATACAACTGCACTCGACTCATTAAAGATAGGCGTTCCCGTCCTGACGCTCATGGGTCACTCCTTCGCTAGTCGAGTGGCAGCAAGCTTACTAAATGCAATTGGTTTACCTGAGCTGATTACAAATACTCAAGAAGAATATGAAGCCTTAGCAATTGAATTAGCAATGAACCCCCAAAAGCTTACAGATATTAAATTGAAGCTAGCCAGAAACCGATTGACCACTCCCTTATTTGATACCCCCTTATTTACTAAAAATCTGGAGGCTGCTTACATCAAAATGTATGAGAGATATCAGGCAGATTTATCACCAGACCATATATCTATTACTTAGGTAGAGTTTTCAGTGCCGCAAGAGCTCATTACTCCGGATCTGTTAGGTCTAGTCGAGCATATACCGAAGGGGTTCGGCCTCGGCCTCAAGTTTCTTACAAACATATTGCAATGGTTTTCGAGGTCGATTAAATATCGGAACATAGCACTTTTTGTACTACGTTCTGATTTGGACTCTAGGGTTTCATCACCATGCTTGAAGTACGCAGCTCGGATTCTATCTTTTTGCATTGAACACGGGCTTGCCATTTTCCGTGCCTATTTCCAAATGTTGCCATGTTCTGCCCCTTAGTAGGACAGATTTAGGCCTTCCATATTCTTTTTTGCTTTTAAGCCTTAACTAGTAAGGCTTGCCAGCTTTATTCAACAGCTTTGACCATATCCTCAACAACCTTCTTCGCATCACCGAAGACCATCATAGTTTTATCCATGTAGAAGAGTTCGTTATCAAGACCAGCATAACCAGCAGCCATTGAGCGCTTATTGACGATGATCGTTTTCGCTTTAAAGGCTTCCAAGATTGGCATACCAAAGATCGGGCTACCTGGTGTGCGTGCTGCTGGGTTCACTACGTCGTTAGCGCCAAGCACCAGCACTACATCAGCTTGACCAAAGTCGCTGTTGATATCTTCCATCTCGAATACTTGATCGTAGGGGACTTCAGCTTCAGCCAAGAGAACATTCATATGTCCAGGCATACGACCAGCTACAGGATGAATCGCATATTTCACGGTCACGCCATGATGAGTGAGTTTTTCAGTCAACTCTTTCAGAGCATGCTGAGCACGAGCAACAGCTAGACCATAACCTGGAACAATGATTACGGTATCAGCGTTGGTCATCAAGAAAGCCGCATCTTCTGGCGAGCCTGTTTTGTAGTTCTTAGGGGCGCCATCATCAGCACCTCCGGCAGCAGTCTCAGCACCGAAGCCGCCAAGCAATACTGCAACTATAGAGCGATTCATTGCTTTACACATGATGTAAGACAGAATTGCGCCTGAGGAGCCTACGCAAGCACCAGCAATGATCAACACTGGGTTATTCAAAGTGAAGCCGATACCTGCTGCAGCCCAACCAGAATAGCTGTTGAGCATAGACACTACAACCGGCATATCAGCGCCACCAATCGGAATAATTAAAGTCACACCTAATACCAAGGCGATTGCACACATCGCCAAGAAGGCAGCGTGGCTATCACCCATATAGTAAGCAATGCCTGCGCCAACCATCGAAATCGCCAAGATCAAGTTAAGCAAGTGCTGACCAGAGAAGGTGACTGGCTTACCGCTAACCTTGCCCGATAACTTACCAAAAGCAATCACAGAAGCAGTAAAGGTAATCGCACCAATAAATGCGCCAATAAAGAGTTCAATCTTCTGCGCACCAGTATGGGCTTGCGCAGGATTAAAAACGGCAGCAATGGCAATCAGGACTGCTGACAAGCCAACGAAGGAGTGCATCAATGCTACGAGCTCAGGCATCTTAGTCATTTGTACTTGTTTAGCTGCGATCGTACCGATAATTGCGCCACCAATAATTGCAGCAATGATCAACGAAAAGACTGGCTTAAAGTCAGGAATCAGGAATGTCGTAATGACAGCAAGCAGCATGCCAACCATACCAAAAGTATTACCTTGGCGTGAGGTAGTCGGTGAGGACAGGCCACGCAATGCGAGGATGAACAGCACCGATGAAATGAGGTAGGAAATTGCAGTTATGTTTAACATAAGTTAGGTCTCTATGTAGATCTTGTTCTAGTTTTATTTAGTTCCAGCCGCATCCGCTTTAGGAGCTTTCTTCTTGAACATCTCCAGCATGCGACGGGTGACCATAAAGCCACCAAAAATATTGATGGAAGCCAGGAACACTGCAACTGCACCAATAATGCTAGTGAGGGTGATTTCATTACCACCAATCACTTCGGTTTGCAGAAGTGCGCCAACAATAATAATTCCGGAGATGGCATTTGTCACTGCCATCAATGGAGTATGTAATGCAGGGGTAACGTTCCAAACTACGTGGTAGCCAACAAAAATAGCCAACACAAACACAGTGATGTTTTGGACTGTGAGGATGCTTTGAAAGGCAGCGAGATCCATGATATTTCCTTAATCTAAATTTGTTCTATTAGTTTTTACGAACAGCTTGACCATCACGACACATCAAGCATGCAGTTACGATATCGTCATCAGCAGGAATAGCTAACTTTGCGTCTTTATCAACAATGAGTTTCATGAAGTCGATCAAGTTGCGTGAGTAGAGCGCTGATGCATCGGCTGAAACCATGCTTGCAAGATTGGTATAGCCAACAATTTTTACGCCATTCACTTCAACAATTTTGTCAGCTTGCGTCAGTGGGCAATTACCGGAACCATTTTCACCTTTGCCTGCCGCGATGTCGATCACGATAGAGCCAGGTTTCATATTAGCGACGGTATCACTGTGCAATAAGACTGGTGGCTTACGGCCGGGGATTAAAGCGGTAGTAATCACAATGTCAGCTTGTTGAGCACGCTCGGCGACTAAAGCTGCTTGACGTTTCATCCAAGCTTCTGGCATTGGGCGAGCATAGCCACCGACGCCTTTAGCAATTTCACGCTCCTCATCCGTTTCGTAGGGGACGTCAACAAATTTACCACCCAAGGATTCGATCTGCTCTTTAGCAGCAGGGCGCACATCAGATGCTTCAATAACAGCACCCAAACGTTTAGCAGTTGCGATGGCCTGCAAGCCAGCAACACCAGCACCTAAGATCAGTACGCGAGCAGCTTTAACGGTGCCAGCGGCAGTCATCAACATTGGCATGAAGCGTTGATATTCATTTGCAGCAATCATCACTGCTTTATATCCAGCAATATTTGCTTGTGAAGACAAGACATCCATGCTCTGTGCACGAGTAGTACGAGGCGCTGCTTCTAATGAGAATGCCGTAACACCTTGCGCAGCCATTGCAGCAATATTGTTGTTATCAAATGGATCAAGCATGCCGATCAGCACGCTGCCAGATTTAATTTGCTTTAGCTCAGCCGTTTCAGGAGCTCGCACCTTCAAAACAATTTCTGCACCAAATGCATCAGCAGCACTGCCAATGGTGGCACCTACAGTTTCATATGCGGAGTCTGGTTGACTGGCCTGAACGCCGGCACCCTTCTGCATGAGGACACTATGACCTTGGCCAATCAGTTTTTTTACGGTTTCTGGGGTAGCGGCTACTCGAGTTTCCCCAGGCCTTGTTTCTAGCGGCACTCCTATGCGCATGGCATGTCTCCAAAAGCAAAATTTTTAAAAGTCTATTTTATAGATAAACAGGGTAGGTTTTACCTATTTACTGAGCCCCCAGGTCTGCCGGCTATGGTTTTGCCTAAAATCCTGCGAAGTCTGGTTGAGACTTCTACAATGGGGAATATCTAATATCTGTCTATTAAGTATTTTCGCATTTTTTTGATGATCTCCCACAATTCTTCAGTAACCCTGCCTGTAAAGCCCCAGAAAGTCGTTATTGGCATGTCTGGAGGGGTAGATTCGTCAGTGGCTGCCTGGATGCTCAAAGAGCAGGGTTATGAGGTTGTTGGCCTGTTTATGAAAAATTGGGAAGATGACGATAACGACGAATATTGCTCTTCTCGCCAAGATTGGCTCGATGTTGTTTCGGTAGCAGATTTGATCGGAATCGATGTTGAGGCGGTTAATTTCGCCGCTGAATACCGAGAGCGTGTATTTGCCGAGTTTTTACGCGAATACGCTGCAGGGCGAACTCCCAATCCCGATGTTCTCTGTAATGCTGAAATTAAATTCAAAGCCTTTTTAGACCACGCTATGAGTTTGGGTGCGGATGCAATTGCAACTGGACACTACGCTAGAGTGCGTCATGAAGGCGGCAAAGTTCAATTATTAAAAGCGATCGATGCGAGTAAAGACCAGAGTTATTTTTTACATCGTTTAACGCAACAGCAATTGGCCAATGTTTTATTTCCATTGGGAGAGATTCCAAAAATAGAAGTGCGTAAGATTGCTGAAAAAATTGGCTTACACAATGCGCGTAAAAAAGATAGCACTGGAATTTGCTTTATTGGTGAGCGCCCGTTTCGAGAATTCTTAAACCGTTATTTGCCTTGCACACCAGGCCCCATTAAAACGCCAGATGGCAAGACGGTTGGTGAACATATGGGCTTGGCCTTTTTCACTTTAGGTCAGCGCAAAGGGATAGGCTTGGGCGGTAGTCAGGATGGTAATGGCGATGCCTGGTACGTAGCGCGCAAGGATATGACAAATAACACCTTATATGTAGCGCAGGGCCATGAACACCCTTGGTTACTAGCCAATAAGCTAGAGGCTATTGATGCGAGTTGGATTGCGGGCGCTGCCCCGATTTCTGGAAACTATTCTGCTAAGACTCGCTATCGCCAAGCTGATTCAGCTTGTATGTTGAATGCAGGTGAGACACCCATGAATTTCAGTTTGAATTTTCCAGAGACCCAATGGGCAGTAACGCCGGGACAATCTGCTGTTTTGTATGACGGCGATATTTGTTTAGGTGGCGGAATTATTTCCGCCTAGACCCAATTAGTAATTCAAATGAGATTTACGCTGCTGGCGGTTCAGTCTCTATGAAAGAAGGTCGCTGTAACAACTTTTGATAGTGGCGATCTAAGTTTGGAAATTGTGTTTGCCATTTCACATCTGGGAAACGGAGCAATAGCCAACCCAGTGCGCAACCTGTTGCAATATCAGCAAGCGTTATTTGGTTGCTATGGCACCAGGCATTCTCACCCAAGATCTCAGACATTTGACGCAGGGAATTTTGAATCTTGCCCATTTGGCGATCGACCCAAGCTGAGCTCTGCTGTTCGGCGGGGCGCCAAGTGCGCTCCAGTCGAGCCAAAATACCAGCATCCATAATTCCGTCGGCCAGCGCTTCCCAGGTTTTCACGCTTGCACGCTCACGGCTATCAGCCGGAATGAGCTTGCTCACTGGGCTTAGGGTATCAGCGTATTCAGCGATAACCCGAGAGTCATAGATTGCCTCGCCGTCGTCGAGAATAAGGCAGGGAACCTTGCCTAGGGGGTTGGAAGTGGCTATTTTGGTGTCTGCAGCCCATACGTTCTCTAATTCAAGGTCAACATCGACCTTTTTCTCTGAAAAAACGATGCGTACTTTACGTACATAGGGGCTGGTAAGGGATCCGATTATTTTCATAGGGCACAGTATAGCCATCCTGATGGGGGCGTGCTTTACTCCGGAACGCATTAAAATAGGTTTTATTGACATATTCAATGCAAAGGCAATATTCGTGAGTCAGCCGCTTTCTACCCTTAATGCCCTTTCCCCCTTAGATGGCCGTTATTCCGGAAAGTTAGATGCTTTGCGTCCTTGGCTTTCTGAGGCAGCCTTTATGCGTCAGCGCGTCTTTGTAGAAATTCATTGGTTATTGGCATTGGCAGCTGCCGGCCTTCCTGATATGCCAAAAATCAATGCTGCTGATGAAGTTTTCTTACTTTCGCTTTCCGAAAGCTTTTCTGACGCTGATGCTCAGCGCATTAAAGATATCGAAGCTGTCACTAATCATGATGTCAAAGCAGTTGAGTACTTCTTAAAAGAAAAAGTTGCCGCCCGCCCTGATTTATTAAAAGCCAGTGAGTTCATTCACTTTGCTTGCACATCTGAAGATATTAATAACACCTCACATGGCCTGATGTTGCGTGGCGCACGTGATGAAGTTCTTTTACCGCAACTTAGAAAAGTGCTTTCGGTATTAACGGAACTTGCCCTTGAGAATGCTAAGGTGCCCTTGTTATCACGTACGCATGGTCAACCTGCATCACCAAGCACACTTGGTAAAGAAATTGCCAATATTGCAAAACGTTTAGAACGTGCGATTGATTCAATTGTTGCAGTTCCATTGCTAGGTAAGATGAATGGTGCAGTGGGTAATTACAACGCGCATCTATCTGCTTATCCTGACTTTGACTGGGAGAACTTTTCTAAGAATGTTGTGGAGAAGCGTCTCAGCCTTACTTTTAATCCATACACTATTCAGATTGAGCCCCATGACGGTATGGCGCAGTTATTTGATGCAATTGCCCGTGCGAATACCATCCTATTGGATATGGATCGAGATTTTTGGGCTTATATTTCTATTGGTTATTTTAAGCAACGTACTAAGGCCGGTGAGATTGGTTCATCCACAATGCCGCACAAAGTGAATCCGATTGATTTTGAAAACTCAGAGGGTAACTTAGGCGTAGCCAATGCATTGCTCCGCCACCTCGCAGAAAAATTACCAATTTCTCGTTGGCAGCGCGATCTGACCGATTCAACGGTCTTGCGTAATTTAGGTCCAGCATTCGGTCATAGTGTATTGGCTTATGACAGCGCTTTACGTGGCCTTGGTAAGTTGGAAGTCAATCACGCAGCGATTGCAGCAGATTTAGATTCATGCTGGGAAGTATTGGCTGAGCCAGTACAAACCGTTATGCGTCGCTACGGTATTGAAAATCCCTATGAACAGTTAAAAGAATTGACTCGTGGTAAAGGGATTAATAAAGCAGATCTACAAAACTTTATACGCGGTTTGAAGATTCCAGAAGATGCAAAGGCGCGTTTGCTTGAAATGACACCCTCTTCTTATTTAGGTAAGGCGGTCGAATTGACCGAACGTCTCAAAAAGTGAGTGTGAACTCCGATTCAGAGTATGGGGCACGTCCTCAAGTCTGGTTTGCTGTTTATCAATTGCTGTGGCATCTCTTATTGCCATTGGCTTTTGTCCGTCTTGCATGGCGCGCTCGCCATTCATTTGCTTATCTGCACCACATTCCTGAGCGTCTTGGCTTTGGCTATGGCAAACCCATTACCCAAGGATCTATTTGGATTCATGCAGTATCAGTTGGCGAGACCCGCGCCGCTCAGCCATTAATTGAAGCTTATCTTGCCCGTGGCGAAAGCATCTTGCTGACGCATATGACTTTAAATGGTCGTCGCACAGGCAAGCAGCTCTTTAGTAAGGCCATTACAGTAGGACAGATTCGTCAGGTGTACTTACCTTATGATATTTGTTGGCCGGTTGAGCATTTTTTGAAGACTTTTAAACCTAAGCTTGGGCTCTTTATGGAAACCGAAGCGTGGCCAACGGTTGTTTTTCGTTGTGCAGAAATTGGCCCACCATTGTTCTTGGTAAATGCTCGTCTTTCCGAAAGAAGTGCGCGCCGCGTAAACCGATTTGGTAAAGCGGGGCGCTCATTATTTCAAGCCTTTAAAGGCATCTTGGCTCAAACGGAGTTTGATGCCCAGCGCTATCATAGTTTGGGTGTAAAAAATGTGGCTATCGTGGGTAATCTCAAGTTTGATGTGCCGCTTGATGCAAAGCTAGTACAAGAAGGAAAAGTTTGGCAACAAGATCTTCACAGTATCCATCGCTTAATGGTGTGCGCTGCTAGTACCCGTGACGGTGAAGAAGAAATCATTCTGAAGGCCTGGAAAGATTTATTGCTCAGCAATACTTTTGTAGTTCAACCCCTTCTTTGCTTGGTGCCGCGTCATCCTGAGCGATTCTCAGAAGTGGCAGACCAGATTCATTCTGCTGGTTTGAAGTTTCGCCGTCGCACTGAATGGTCAGGCGTTCCTAAGGACTGTAATGGAATAGAAGTAGTCTTAGGCGATTCTATGGGCGAGATGCCAATGTATTACAGCGCTGCTGATTTAGTAGTGATGGGCGGTAGCCTCTTGCCGTTTGGCGGTCAAAACTTAATAGAGGCTTGTGCAGGTGGTTGTCCAGTTTTATTGGGTGCGCACACCTACAACTTTCAGCAAGCGTCCCTAGATGCAATTCAAGCTGGTGCCGCTAAGCGTATTGAAGGCGACTTATTGTTAGGCGAATCAAGCACCTTAACGGAAGCTTTAAAGGGGTTGCTTGCAAATACTACTGAACTTAGCAAAATGGGCGAAGCAGCCAAGACTTACTCCATCGAACATCAAGGCGCTACCAAGAAAATCCTCGCCGCCCTTGATCAACAGAACCGTTCTTTGAGTTAAGCCCAATTTGATTTAAACGCGTGCTCCGAAATTAGGATCATCATTGCGGGTATTGTCATCAGGCTTTTTGTCGCCCTTCACTAAATCCTCACGAGTTACGCCAAGCCACATTGCCAAGGCTGCAGCTACGAATACTGAAGAGTAAATACCAAACAAAATACCAATGGTCAGAGCTAAAGCAAAGTAGAACAGTGTTGGGCCACCAAAGATCAGCATAGCCAGAACCATCATCTCAGTGCTACCGTGAGTAATCACGGTACGACTGATGGTGCTGGTAATCGCATTGTCAATAATCTCGCGGGTATTCATCTTGCGATATTTGCGGAAGTTTTCACGAATACGATCAAAGATCACCACAGATTCGTTTACGGAGTAACCCAGAACTGCAAGCACTGCTGCTAAGACGGAGAGCGAGAACTCCCATTGAAAGAAAGCGAAGAAGCCCAAGATGATCACAATGTCATGCAAGTTCGCGATGATGCCAGCTACCGCAAATTTCCACTCAAAGCGAAAAGAGAGATAAATCACAATACCAATGATCACAAAGATCAGAGCTTTTAAACCATCCATGGCTAACTCTTGACCAACTTGTGGTCCAACAAACTCGACGCGTTGTAGCTTGGCGCCACTACTGGCTGGCTCAAGCGCTTGCATCACGGCTGTACTTTGATCTGCAGAAGAAATGAGTTTTCCCGCAGCATCTCTTTGTAAAGGCAGGCGAATCATGATGTCGCGTGAGCTACCAAAGTTCTGAATTTGGGTATCTGCGTAACCTAACTTCTCAACTTTGGCACGAATAGAATCTAGGGGGGCAGCTTGAGGATAGCTTACCTCCATCACAGTGCCACCAGTAAATTCAATAGAGAGATGCAGGCCGTTGTGCCATAAGAAGAAGACAGCTGCTAAGAAGGTAATTAAAGAAATCGCATTGAGCACCAAGGCATGGCGCATGAAGGGGATATCTTTTTTAATCCGGAAAAATTCCATGGCTTATTTCTCCTGTGGGCGCCAAACTTGGCCGATAGCGAGTTTTTGAACCTTCTTGTGTCTGCCATACCAGAGATTAACAAGACCGCGCGAGAAGAAGACAGCCGAGAACATAGAGGTCAAAATGCCTAAGCAGTGAACCACCGCAAAGCCTTTGATTGGACCAGAGCCAAAGGCTAAGAGGGCAAGACCAGCAATCAAGGTTGTCACGTTAGAGTCCAAAATGGTTGCCCATGCTTTGTCAAAGCCAACTGCAATGGCAGTTTGAGGAGCGGCACCATTACGAAGCTCTTCACGAATACGTTCATTAATTAATACGTTGGAGTCAATTGCCATACCAAGCGCTAAAGCCATCGCAGCAATACCTGGCAGAGTAAGGGTTGCTTGCAACATTGATAGTACGGAGATCAGTAGGAGCAAGTTCACTGCCAAAGCAATGACTGAGAATGTACCAAACAGCAGGTAGTAAGCCATCATGAAAATCGCAATTGCGCCAAAGCCGATCAAGAGGGATTTAAATCCCTTTTCAATATTCTCTGCACCCAAGCTTGGTCCAATCGTACGCTCTTCGATGATTTCCATTGGAGCAGCTAAGGAGCCAGCACGGAGCAAGAGCGCTAAGTCATTAGCGCTAGCGGTAGTAGGTTGGCCTGTGATCTGGAACTTAGAGCCAAATTCACCTTGAATGGTGGCAATGGTGAGAACTTCACCTTTACCTTTTTCAAAGAGAATCATGCCCATTGGCTTACCAATGTTCTCGCGGGTGACTTCTTGCATTACGCGACCACCAGCGGCATCAAGAGAAATGTTTACAGCAGGGCGTTGGTTTTGATCAAAGCCAGCACTCGCATCAGTAATACGATCGCCACTGAAAATGACTGATTTCTTAAACACGCCTAAACGGTTTTCTCCAAAGCGGAATGTATCCATACCTGGAGGTGGGATTTCACCAATACCAATACTAGAAACTGATGGGTCTGCTAAGCGAGACTCTAAAGTCGCTGTACGACCAATAATGTCTTTGGCGCGTGCAGTATCTTGTACGCCTGGCAATTGCACCACGATGCGCTCAGTACCTTGTTGTTGAATAACCGGTTCTTTAACCGCTAACTCATTCACACGCTTATTTAAAGTAATGATGTTTTGTTTAACTGCGCTGTCCTGTATTTCTTTTAAAGCTGTTGGCTTAAATTCACCAACTAACTTTGGCGATAGACCAGTGGGTTTTACTTGCCAAATGAGATCGGGTTGAACAGATAGCAATACTGTTCGAGCAGCATCGGCATCAGTAGTACTGCCAAAGTTAATGGTGATACTGTCAGTACCACGCTCAATACCCTGGTGGCGAATATTTTTGTCGCGTAATTGGGTACGAATGTCAGATGCTAAAGAAGTTACCTTCTTTTGTACTGCGCCTTTCATATCGACTTGCAGTAAGAAGTAGACGCCACCACGTAAATCAAGACCTAAGGGCATTGGCAGTGCATTGATGGCATGTAGCCAATCAGGCGTATTCGAGAGAAGATTTAGTGCAACAGTAAAGTTCGGATCGTTTTGATCAATATTGATTTTCTGCTGCAAGAGATCGCGTGCGCGTAGTTGGATATCAGTGTTGTTAAACCGAATTTTGATGGAGCCTACATTTGTAGCATTCTCAAAGAAAATACCAGTGTTACTGATTTCACCTTCAGACAAAATCTTTTCAACACGAGCTTGTGTCGCCAAATCAACCTTGATGGTTGGTTTGGCGGACGAGATCTGAACCGCTGGAGCCTCACCATAGAAGTTTGGTAATGAATATAGTCCGCCAATCAACAAAGCAACGGCGATAACCAGATATTTCCAGAGAGGGTAGCGATTCATAGTGGGATACTTTTAAACAAGCGTATTAAGCAGATTTCAGTGTGCCTTTTGGCAATACATTGGTGATGGCACCTTTTTGTAATTGCACTTCAGTACCAGCTGAAATTTCAACAGTAACTACGGCATCTTTCATTGCAGTTACTTTTCCCATGATGCCGCCAACAGTAACTACTTCATCGCCAACTGATAACGCTTCGAGCATGGCTTTAGTTTCTTTTTGACGCTTCATTTGTGGACGAATCATAATGAAGTACAGCACTGCAAACATCAAAACCAAAGGAAGAAAGCTCATTAAGCCACCAGAATCTGCGCCCGCAGCTGGAGCTTGGGCAAAAGCGTTACTAATCCACATATAAAACCTCCGTTAAAGACTATTTGGAAACTACTTCAGTTCTAGACTTTTAAGTAAAGCCGTAAACCCGCAATTCTAAACTGTGTGGGGCTTTAGAGGGGTTTTGGGGTTGTGCGTCCTAGTAGGGCTATTAATCCTGCCCAGGTTCTACGCCACGCTGGCGATTATTGTGAAATTTCTCGCGATAGGCGCTAAAACGATCTTGGCTCAAGGCTTCCCTGACTTCCGTCATTAACTGGAGGTAATAAGACAGGTTGTGGATTGTATTGAGCTGCGATCCTAGAATCTCATTCGCCTTTTGGAGGTGATTTAAGTAGGACCTAGTGAAGTTTTGGCAGGTATAGCATGCACAGGTAGGGTCTAGCGGCCGATCATCGTCCTTGTAGCCAGAATTGCGCAATTTGAGGTCACCAAAGCGGGTGAACAGCCATCCATTGCGGGCATTGCGGGTCGGCATCACGCAATCAAACATATCAATGCCTAGACTAACGCCCAAAATAAGATCCTCAGGAGTACCCACACCCATGAGGTAGTGCGGCATATGCTCTGGCAGCTTGGGTGCCGTGAAATTCAAAATACGCTCAAACTCCGGTTTGGGCTCACCAACCGAGAGGCCGCCAATGGCAATGCCATCAAAGCCTTGTTGGCTGACTGCATCTAAAGAAAATTCTCTGAGATTCTCAAACATGCCACCCTGAACGATGCCAAATAGACCATTGCCAGTATTGAGTTCTCGAAAGCGTTTGAGTGAGCGATCACCCCAACGAAGCGACATTTCAAGTGATGCGCGGACCGTTTTTTCTGAAGTAGGTTGACCTTTGATTTCATAAGGAGTGCATTCATCAAACTGCATGGCGATATCACTATTCAATACCGCCTGAATTTCCATAGATACTTCTGGCGACATAAACAATTTGTCACCATTAATCGGGGATGCAAATGTCACACCTTCTTCGGAGATCTTGCGTAGCGCTCCCAAACTAAAGACCTGAAAGCCTCCTGAGTCAGTGAGGATGGGTTTGTCCCAAGCCATGAAGCGATGTAAGCCACCATGTTTTTTGATGACGTCCAAACCAGGGCGTAACCAGAGATGAAAAGTATTACCTAAAATAATTTGCGCTTTTGCTTCATTGAGGTCACGTGGGGTCATTGCCTTCACGGTACCGTAAGTTCCCACCGGCATAAAAATGGGTGTTTGCACACTACCATGTGGAAGATCAAGTTGACCAAGGCGAGCAGGACTTTGCGAGTCGCGCGCCAAAATATTAAAGTTAATAGGTTTGGTCATGGATTTGTATTCTCAAGTCGGCTTAAAAACATCGCATCTCCGTAACTAAAGAAACGATACTTTTGATCAATGGCATGTTGGTAAGCGGCGCGGATATTGCTCATGCCTGCAAAAGCGCTCACTAACATCAATAGGGTAGATTTTGGCAGATGAAAGTTTGTTAGCAAACAATCTACGGTTTTAAACTGAAAGCCTGGGGTAATAAAGAGGTTGGTCTCGCCACTACTTTGCTGGTTCATGGCTTGGCTCTCTAGGGCTCTGAGGCTAGTCGTACCTACCGCAATCACTCTTCCCCCTTTTTTCTTAGTTTCCTCAATCGCATGCAAGCTTGCCTCTGGAATCGAGAACCACTCATGATGCATCTTGTGTTTTGAGAGATCTTCTTCGCGAACTGGAGTAAAGGTGCCTGCTCCTACATGTAGGGTGATCGTTGCCAGGCCCACTCCCAAATCTTTTAATTGCTGCAGAATCTTTTCATCAAAGTGAAGTCCTGCAGTCGGCGCTGCTACTGCGCCTGGATTTTTAGCCACTACAGTTTGATAGCGCTGTGCATCCTCACTATCAGGTTGATGTTCAATATAAGGTGGCAGTGGCAATTCACCAAAGCGCTCTAGTAGTCCAAATACATTTTCTGGAAAACGTACTTCGTAAAAACGGCCGTCATATCCCATCATCTGGACTGAAAAAGTTTCCTCAGTCTGGTTGTAGATCTGAATAATGGAGCCAGTCTTAGGAACTTTAGATGCCCTGATTTGGACCCAAGCTTGCTTGTCGCCGCTAATGCGTTCGATGAGTAACTCGACATTACCGCCAGTCTCTTTTTTGCCATGGAGGCGGGCAGGGATCACTTTGGTGTCATTGAAAACTAATAAATCCCCTGGCTTGATAAGGCTAAGGATGTCCTTAAACTGACTGTCTATTAGCTGGGCGTGATTTCCCCCTTCAGCCTTAACCTCTAGGAGGCGGCTATCAGTTCTATTCGCCAGGGGATGTTGGGCGATTAGGTCGGCAGGAAGTTCGTAATTGAAGTCAGAGAGTTGCATAGCATTACCATCAGGTATTGGATTTTAACGATGACTACCAAACAAGCGCCAAGCACACTCCAAAAAATGGGTTTAGACAGCCCTATGGCCCTTGCTTTGCATCTTCCATCTCGCTATGAAGATGAGACTGAGCTATTCACAATTGAAGAGGCCCTCAATCAGGGTAGATTTGGCTCGGCCCAAACCCAGGGAGTCGTCATTCGAAATCAGGTCTTATTTAGACCCAGAAGGCAGATGTTAGTGACTATTGAAGATGAGACCGCCACTTTGCAATTACGTTTTCTCAACTTCTACCCCAGCCAGCAAAAACAAATGGCAGTCGGCGCACATGTCAGAGTCCGTGGAGAGGTACGTGAAGGATTTCAGGGCCCAGAAATGGTCCACCCCACTGTCAAGGCTGTAGCAGCAGACGCCCCATTACCAAGAAGTCTTACTCCAGTCTATCCAGCGAGCGCTGGAGTTTCACAAGCAGTCATACGCAAAGCAGTTGCACAAGCATTACGCGATCCTAGCTTGCAGGATAGTCTGGCCGAGTTCTTGCCCAAAAGGTTAATGACAGAACTCATTCCAAGTAATGATTGGCCCAGTTTGCAATCTTCCATTAGCTACTTACATCAACCACCCTCTGATGCTAATACGCAAGCATTGTTAGAGCGTACTGATCCGGCATGGCGCCGTGTGCAATTTGAAGAATTACTAGCGCAGCAAATTTCCTTAAAGCGTGCTCATGCCATTCGAAGAGATCGGCATGCCCCAAGCTTTGCAAAGCCTATCAAGGATAAAAGTCTTGAGGCAAAGTTACTGAAAGCACTGCCATTTACTTTAACTACTGCACAAGCTCGCGTTTGGAAAGAGATTGGCCATGATCTAGAAAAATCGTTTCCAATGAATCGACTTTTGCAAGGAGATGTGGGTAGTGGCAAGACAGTAGTCGCAGCCTTAGCAGCAGCCCGCGTGATAGATCATGGTTATCAGGCTGCAGTCATGGCGCCTACAGAGATCTTGGCTGAGCAGCATTACTTAAAAATGAAAGAGTGGTTTGAGCCATTAGGTGTTCGCATTGCTTGGTTATCCGGTAGTTTGAAAGCGAAAGAAAAAAGATTGGCTCAAGAAATGATTGAGAGTGGGCAAGCTCAACTCATTATTGGTACCCATGCTCTGATTCAGGAGAGCGTGAGTTTTTCTAAATTAGGCTTGGCAGTCATTGATGAGCAGCATCGCTTTGGGGTGAGGCAGCGCTTGGAGATTCAGCAAAGACTTGGATCTGAATTGTTCTATTGCCATCAATTGATGATGTCGGCTACACCAATTCCCCGTACTTTAGCGATGACGTATTACGCAGATCTTGATGTATCCGTGATTGATGAACTTCCTCCCGGTCGAAAACCGATTACCACCAAGGTAGTAAAAGCCTCACGTCGCGATGAGGTCATTGGCGGTTTGCAAAGTTGGTTATCGAAAGGACTGCAAGCCTATTGGGTATGCCCTTTAATCGAAGAATCTGAAGTCTTGCAATTACAAACTGCCGTTGAAAGTTATGAGCAACTGACACAGGCCTTGCCTAATTTTAAAGTTGGCTTAGTGCATGGCCGCTTAAAAGCAGAAGAAAAGGCAGCAGTGATGGCCGCCTTCAAGGCAAATGAAATTCAATTACTAGTTGCCACTACAGTCATTGAGGTGGGAGTGGACGTACCGAATGCAGCGCTGATGGTGATTGAGCATGCCGAGCGCTTTGGATATGCCCAGATTCATCAATTGCGTGGACGTGTAGGTCGTGGTTCTGCTGATTCTGTTTGCATCTTGATGTATGCAGAGCCTCTGTCGATAGCTGCTAAAGAACGCTTACAGACTTTACGTGAGGTATCGGATGGCTTTGTGATTGCAGAGCGGGATCTTTCCCTGCGTGGCCCCGGTGAACTGCTCGGAGCAAAGCAATCCGGAGATGCTATGTTGCGATTTGTGGATTTACAGCGCGATGCCTGGTTAATTGAATTGGCTCAACAAGCAGCTGAACGATTGCTAGCAGAGCATGCTGATTTAGTAGAGCGGCATCTAGAGCGTTGGCTAGGATCTCGCGCTGAATTTCTAAAGGCGTGATAATTATCCTATGTCCTTGAACGATCGTCTTGTCGCATACGCTTATCTAATCCGCTTAGATAAGCCGATTGGCACCTTACTACTTTTGTGGCCAACCCTTTGGGCCCTATGGCTCGCCAGTGCTGGGCTGCCCGACCTCAATATCTTATTGATATTCGTGGCAGGTACTTTTTTGATGCGTAGCGCGGGTTGTGCAATGAACGACTTCGCTGATCGCGACTTTGATCGTCATGTGCAGAGAACACAAGCCCGCCCTGTAACGAGTGGCAAGATTTCAGGGAAAGAAGCTCTACTAGTTGCTGCGATTCTGGCTTTACTTGCCTTCTTATTAATTCAGCCACTGAATTCCTATACCAAAATACTTTCAGTTTTTGCATTGGCAGTCACTTTTATTTACCCTTTTACTAAACGCTTCTTTGCGATGCCTCAAGCTATTTTAGGTGTCGCTTTTGGTTTTGGTATTCCAATGGCTTATGCCGCTATCTTGAATTACATCCCCCTAGAAGCTTGGATCTTATTTGCGGGAAATATTTTTTGGGCCATCGCCTATGACACTGCTTACGCTATGGTCGATCGTGAGGATGATCTTCGCTTAGGATTGCGTACCTCCGCAATTACCTTTGGGCAATATGACGTTGCGGCAATCGCAGTGAGTTATGGGATCTTATTTATCAGCCAAATTTGGGTAGCGCAATTAGCCGATTTGAGTAATTACTTTTTAGTCGGATGGTTTATAGCTTTAGCTTGCGCTATCTATCATTTAAAACTCATCTCTACTCGCAAGCGCGAAGAATGCTTTGCTGCATTTCGCCATAACAATTGGTTGGGTGGATTTTTATTTCTAGGAATTGTGCTTGGCCTTAGTTTGCGCTAAGACTTACTTCAGGTAATTAGCTCTTACCCAATTCATCGCCCATTGCTTTACCGCGCTGACTTGCAGCATCAATCGCCTTTTCAAGAATTTCCTGCCAACCTTGCTGCTTCATGACCTCGAGAGCTGCAGCGGTAGTACCACCTTTGGAGGTAACCCGTTCACGTAGGATGCCAGCATGTTCATCAGAGTTATGGGCAAGTTGGGTTGCGCCCTCAAGGGTTGCATAGGCTAGTTGGCGAGCACTTGCTGAATCTAGGCCTAATTTCTCTCCAGCCGATTGCATGGCTTCTAAAAAGGCAAAAACATAAGCAGGACCGCTACCGGAAACGGCGGTAACAGCATCCATCAGTTTTTCTTCAGATACCCAAACTGTTTGGCCAACCGCATTGCAGATAGTCTGGGCTAGTTCACGATCAGCTGCGTTTACGGCTGTATCAGCAAACAATCCGGTAATGCCTTTACCAATTAATGCTGGAGTATTGGGCATAGCACGCACACAGCGGGCATGATCTAGCCAGCGACTCATATCTTTTAAACGAATACCAGCCGCAATACTCAAAATCAGTGGGCCAGGCGCAGATGCATGCTTGAGCTTTGTAGATAAGCCTTTAGCTACAACATTAAAGTCCTGTGGCTTGATGGCCATGACAAGAATGTTATTTTTTGAGAAGTCAAAAGTAATTTGCTCCAAATCACTAATACCTTGAACACCAAAGTCTTCATGCAGCTTTAGGGCAGTGGCTGCATTGGCTTCAACTACAGTAATCTGATTGGAGTTAAATCCATTCGTAAGTAAGCCGCTAATCAAGGCGCGGCCCATATTGCCACCACCAATAAAGGTGATATGTACATTGCTATTCTTTTGGCTGTTCTGATTTGTACTCATTTGCTAATCTTATCGCGCTTCCCAAAAATGGCGGTTCCAACGCGAACAATAGTGCTGCCTTCGGCAATTGCAGCCTCAAGATCATCAGACATACCCATTGATAGGGTGTCAAAGAATTGATACCTAGGATTTGTTGATCGGGTAGCCTGAATACGTTTAAAGCAATCCTGGACCTGAGCAAAAGCTTTACGCTGCTCACCCAAATCTGAACTGGGAGCGGGGATAGCCATTAAACCCCTGAGAACTATATTGGGCAACTGAACAATGGCATCACAAAGTGCCTCAGCTTCAGAAAGGGGCACGCCACCTTTACTTTCTTCATCGCTCACGTTGACTTGAACGCATAGTTGCAATTCTGCAAGACTAGGAAACTCACCGCGCTGCGCAGATAAACGCTCTGCAATTTTGAGCCGATCAACGCTATGTACCCAATCGAAATGTTCAGCAACTTCTCTAGTCTTATTACTTTGGAGCGGACCTATGAAGTGCCATACTAGCCAGGGACGTAATTTGGCTAGTTGAGTAATTTTCTCAACACCCTCTTGAACGTAGTTTTCACCAAAAGCAGTTTGTCCTGCGTGCATGGCTTCTTCAATTGCGGAAGTTGGAAAGGTTTTACTGACCGCTAAGAGCTCAATCTCTTCGGGCTCGCGCTTTGCCGCTAGGGCAGCAAGTTCGATGCGCTGTTTTATCTGCATGAGGTTAACAACAATAGAATTCATTTGGCTTTGGAGGATTTGTTGATCAACTGGTCCACAATCTCGATCCAATGGACTACTGGCACATCTTCTTGCTGAAGATGCGTAATACAGCCAATATTTCCAGAGACAATGATTTCTGCACCAGATTCTTCGCAGGCTGCATTTAAATGACTCAATTTATTCTTGCGCAACTGTTCTGAGAGTTCAGGCTGGGTTACTGAGTAAGTCCCTGCAGAGCCACAGCACAGATGGCTATCGGCGCATAAGCGAACACCAATACCAATGCTAGACAGCAAACCTTCTACCTTGCCCCGAATTTGTTGGCCGTGTTGCAATGTGCAAGGGGGGTGATAAACCACACCAGGTTTTTGGTCTATACCAATTAACTGGATTAGTTCATTTTGCAGGTCAGGCAGTATTTCTGAAATATCTCGAGTTAAGTGAGAGATCTTTTTGGCCTTGGCTGCATAGGCAGGGTCATTTGTAAAGAGATGACCATAATCTTTCACCATCACACCACAGCCAGAGGCTGTCATCACAATTGCTTCAACACCACTCTCAACCAAAGGCCACCATGCATCAATATTTTGCTTGGCGTTCTCTAGGCCGCCTACTTGATCATTTAAGTGATAGCGTAAGGCACCACAGCAAGTGGCATTTGGAGCGCTAATGAGCTGAATCTTTAACGCATCTAAAACCCGTGCAGTTGCAGAATTAATGTTTGGCAACATACCTGGCTGAACACAACCTTCCAAAATCAGCATCTTACGATTATGTAAAGTAGTAGGTCTTGCATAAGGGTCTATTGAGCTATCTAAGCTCTTACTCTTCACTTGTGGGATCTTGCGCTTGATACCACTTGGCATCAGCGGTCGTACTAAGCGACCCAAAGCCATCGCCGAATTAAATAGTGCCGACTTTGTTAAACCCTCTTTTAAGGCCCAGCGTGTTAAACGCTCACCAAGAGGGCGCTCAGGTGTATTGTCTTCAGCCCACTTGCGACCAATGTCGATTAAATTGCCATATTGGACGCCGCTAGGACAGCTACTTTCACAATTTCGGCAAGTCAGACACCGATCTAAGTGCATGCGGGTTTTTGCTGTAGGTACTGCACCCTCAGCCATTTGCTTGATGAGGTAGATGCGGCCGCGCGGACCATCAAGCTCATCGCCTAAGATTTGATAGGTTGGGCAAGTAGCTGTACAAAAACCACAGTGAACGCATTTGCCCAAAATTCGAGCTGCCTCTATCCCTTCGGGTGTATTGGCAAATTGAGGGGCGAGTTGAGTTTGCATAGTGGGGCTTATGGGAGACGTTTAGTAGCGAATACACCGGCTGGATCGAATGCAGATCTGAGGCGTTCTTGTACTGCTTCAAGGGCTTTAGAGTGGACTTGTTCACTCAGTAATGTAAAGCGTTGGAATGCGGGATTGACTTTTATCCCTTGCTTGAATCGAGTTGCATGTCCGCCATGGCTGGTTGCGAGTTGTTTGATTAAAGCAAATGTAGCCTCGTCGCCGGCAGCTTTAATCCAGCGCTGTTGACCGTGCCATTCCAAAACTATTTCACTACTTGGGCCAGGAATGGTAAGGGGGCCACATGCTGCCGGGAGGGCTAAGCGATAAAGAGTTTGATCAGCAGCGATATTTTCAAATAATGACAACTGATGCTCGCGTAAATCATTCCAAAATACTTCGGCAGATTGAGGCTCTACTCCGCTTGCATTAACTAGTGAGCTCATGAAGGGGATTGCCGCTTTGATTGCTGCTGCTGCCCCTGCTAAACGAATAGTTAACTGACCATCCCCGCTTGCATTGCCAATCCAGCAACTGGCCGATAGAGGCAGTGGTTGGCCGGCCCATTCATTTAAGATACGCAAGGCTTTTTCTTGCGAGATCTGGCAACGCAATGTTGCTGTGGCTGCTGGTTTTGGTAATACCTTCACAGATGCTTCTAGCAAGAGTGCTAGGGTACCCATTGATCCTGGCATTAAGCGAGATACGTCATAGCCGGCTACGTTCTTCATGACTTGACCGCCAAAAGAGAGATCTCGACCCTTACCATCCAGAATGCGCGCACCTAAAACAAAATCTCTGAAGTTACCCACGCTAATACGACCTGGACCAGCCAATCCAGCAGCAATAGCACCGCCAAAAGTGGCATGTTCACCAAAGTGTGGAGGCTCAAACGCAAGCACCTGATTTTTTTCTTTAAGAGTGGCTTCAATTTCTTTCAGTGGGGTTCCAGCACAAGCGGTAATTACTAATTCTTCTGGCTGATATTCCAAAATGCCAGAGTAAGGTCGAGTATTTAGCTTAGCAAGTGTGTTGCTGTTGCCATACCAAGACTTTGTGCCGCCACCCTCAATAGAGAGTAGTGTTTTGTTTTTTGCTGCGTGCAGAATTTGTTCGCGAAATGCCTCAATGATGGGATCGGTAGCATTCATTAGAAGCGCTCTAACTCTGGGTGGGGTAATTGACCACCGCTAATACGCATACGGCCATACTCAGCACAGCGACTGAGTGTTGGGATCGCTTTATCTGGGTTAAGTAATTTCTCTGGATCAAAGGCGCTTTTCACCCCCCAGAAGGATTCAAGCTCACCTTCGCCAAACTGCACACACATGGAATTAATTTTTTCAATGCCAACACCATGCTCGCCAGTAATCGTTCCGCCAAGTTCAACACAAGCTTCTAGAATCTCAGTGCCAAACTCTTCAGCGCGATGCCACTCATCTTGGTCGGCACCATTAAACATGATCAGAGGATGCATATTGCCATCGCCTGCATGGAAAACATTCAAGCAACCTAAGCCATATTTTTTTTCCATAACCTGAATACGCTTGAGTAGGGTGGCAATATGTCTACGTGGAATGGTGCCATCCATGCAGTAGTAGTCTGCCGCTAAGCGGCCTGCTGCTGGAAAAGCATTTTTACGGCCACTCCAAAACTTCAAACGTTCCGCTTCATCTTTAGAGATCTGAATACCACTCGCACCAGATTGCTCAAGTACTTTCGTCATGCGTTCAATTTCTTCAGCAACCTCTTCTGGAGTCCCGTCAGATTCGCAAAGCAAAATAGCTACGGCATCTAAGTCATACCCTGCATTTACAAACTCTTCCACAGCTCTTGTAGTCGCCTGATCCATCATTTCTAAACCAGCAGGAATGATGCCAGCAGCGATGATGGCCGCAACAGCATTTCCACCTTTTTCAATATCATCAAAACTCGCCATGATGACGCGCGCTAGTCTTGGTTTGGCAACTAGCTTCACGGCAACTTCGGTGACCACTGCGAGCATGCCTTCGCTACCCATCACAATAGCCAATAAATCTAAGCCCGGTGCATCTGGAGCGAGACTGCCAAATTCAACAATCTCACCATTC
Organism: Polynucleobacter sp.; assembly: GCA_037129175.1. Taxonomy (GTDB): domain Bacteria; phylum Pseudomonadota; class Gammaproteobacteria; order Burkholderiales; family Burkholderiaceae; genus Polynucleobacter. Next base: position 23,086 of record JBAXVK010000004.1, read on the forward strand.
ATTAAGATCCCACGCACGCGCAGAACATTATGAAGAGTGAGACCATATTTAAGACAGTGCACACCACCAGAGTTCTCATTTACATTGCCGCCAATAGAGCAGGCAATTTGTGATGATGGATCTGGTGCGTAGTAGAGACCTAAGTGAGAAACTGCTTCAGAAATAGCGAGATTGCGCACACCAGGTTGAACTACTGCAGTTCGCGTAAACGGGTCAATACTCAGAATTTTCTTCAGCTTGGCAAGAGAGAGCACCAGGCCTTGAGAGATTGGCATTGCTCCTCCAGATAGGCCGGTGCCAGATCCGCGTGGAACCACAGGAATCTGCATCTCAAAGCAGACTTTGAGAATTTGAGCGACTTGTTCTTCTGTTTCTGGGAGTGCGACTGCCAGCGGCATACGCTTATATGCAGCCAAACCATCACATTCATAGGGAATGGTGTCCTCAGGCTCCCAAAGCAGGGCATGTTCTGGAAGAATTGGGCGCAAGGCTGCAACCAGTTTTGACTGAAGTGCGCTGATAGCGGCTAATTCGGGGGGAGGGGTCACCATATTCATAAGAATCATTTTAGCCATTTACCTATAATTAAGCTCATGGGAAATCGACTATCAAAAATCGCCACTAGAACAGGCGATGCTGGCATGACTGGCTTGGGTGACGGAAGTCGCGTTGAGAAGGATCATTTGCGGATTTGTGCCATGGGTGACGTGGACGAGTTGAACTCCCAAATCGGTGTTTTGATGACTGAAGACATCCCAAAGGCCATTGCGCCTGAGCTAATAGAGCTTTTCTTGCAGGTACAGCATGATTTATTCGATTTGGGTGGTGAGCTCTGCATTCCCAATTACAAGCTCCTAAAGCCAGACCATGTAGCCCAGTTAGACGTATGGCTAGAGAATTACAACAAACAATTACCCCCTTTGACTGAATTCATTCTGCCTGGTGGTACTCGTACTGCCGCACAGGCTCACGTATGTCGCACAGTTTGCAGAAGAGCAGAGCGTTCAATTGTGCGCTTAGGTTGGGCAGAGCCTTTGCATGATTCCCCCCGCCAGTATGTCAATCGTTTATCCGATTTACTATTTGTGCTCTCACGTATTTTGAACCGTGCGGCTGGCGGGACTGATGTACTCTGGAAGCATGAAAAAAAAGAGACTAAATAAATTAGCCTCTTTTAGTATTCCGGGGTTTACTCCCCCTATTATTTTTTCTTACTTCTGCGTTTCTTTACTGCACTAGCTAAACGCTCTAGAACTTTTACTGAATCATCCCAGTTAATACAGGCATCAGTAATGCTCTTGCCGTATTCTAATTTACTTGGATCATCTTTGCCGGGCGTAAATTTCTGAGCACCATCATTAAGATGACTTTCTACCATCACGCCAAAAATTTCATGTGAACCAGACTCAATTTGCTGGGCAATATCATCTGCTACAACGATTTGGCGCTCATGTTTCTTGCTGGAGTTAGCGTGTGATAAGTCAACCATCAAACTGGCTGGGAGCTTTGCTGCTGCTAGCTCAGCGCAGGCTGCTTTGACGTGCGACGCCTCGTAGTTAGGCTCTTTGCCACCGCGCAAAATAACGTGACAGTCTTTATTACCCTTAGTTTCCACAACCGATACTTGACCGTTTTTGTGAACAGATAAGAAGTGGTGTGGGCGGGCTGCCGCTTGAATGGCATCAGTTGCAATTTTGATATTGCCATCAGTACCATTTTTAAATCCGATAGGCGCAGACAAGCCAGAAGCGAGTTCGCGATGAACTTGACTTTCAGTTGTGCGGGCGCCAATTGCACCCCAAGAGATCAGGTCCGCAATATATTGTGGAGAGATCACATCAAGAAACTCGCTACCTGCTGGCATGCCAAGACGATTAATTTCCATTAGAACTTGACGTGCCAGACGCAAGCCCTCTTCAATGCGATAGCTCTCATCTAGATAAGGGTCATTGATTAAGCCTTTCCAACCAACAGTAGTACGAGGCTTTTCAAAATAGACGCGCATCACAATTTCTAATTCGCCAGCAAAGCGCTTGCGCTCAACTAAAAGACGTTGACAGTATTCCAGTGCGGCGCGTGGATCATGAATTGAGCAAGGCCCAATGATGACGAGTAAGCGATCATCTTTTCCATGAATAATGTCGCGAATCTTCTTACGGGTTTTACTGATCAATGCTTCAGTTGGCGTTCCGGAGATCGGAAAGAAGCGAATTAAATGCTCTGGCGGAGCCAGGACAGTAATCTTGTCAATGCGTTGATCGTCAGTATCTGACGTCTTATCAACGGCAGAGTACCAATTAGCGGGATTAGTATTTTGTTGGCTCATAGGGTTATTTTAAGCCGTAATTCAGTAATATCAGGCAGTTCCACCAACAGTGAGGCTGTCAATACGCAAAGTGGGCTGGCCAACCCCGACTGGAACGCTTTGCCCTTCCTTGCCGCAAACCCCAATACCGCCGTCTAATTTGAGGTCGTTGCCAATCATGGAGACCTGTTTTAGGGACTCTGGGCCGCTGCCAATAATGGTGGCACCTTTGACGGGATATTGAATTTTACCGTTTTCAACCCAGTAGGCCTCTGAGGCTGAGAACACAAATTTGCCGCTAGTAATGTCGACTTGGCCACCACCAAAATTCACTGCATATAGACCACGCTTGATACTAGCCACAATTTCTTGGGGATCATCCTTGCCAGCCAACATATAAGTATTCGTCATGCGGGGCATTGGTAGTGATGCAAAACTTTCGCGCCGACCATTACCTGTTAGAGGCATTTTCATGAGTCGCGCATTCAAGCTGTCCTGAATATAGCCCTTCAAAATCCCATCTTCAATCAAAGTGGTGCATTGTGTAGGAGTACCTTCATCGTCAATATTCAGGGATCCTCTGCGACCAGAGAGAGTGCCGTCATCGACAACAGTGACGCCCTTAGCAGCTACACGTTGTCCAATACGACCAGCAAAAGCGGAAGAACCTTTACGATTGAAATCACCCTCTAGGCCATGACCCACAGCCTCATGCAAGAGGACGCCAGGCCAACCTGGCCCCATCACAACCGTCATCGGACCTGCAGGTGCAGGACGCGACTCTAGATTGATTAAGGCGCCATCAACTGCTTCGTCGGCATATTGATTAATCAGAGCAGTATCAAAATAATGATAGTCATGTCTTGCACCGCCGCCTGAAGATCCAGATTCACGGCGACCATTTTGCTCTGCAATGACATGTACTGAAACTCGGACTAGTGGCCTTATATCTGCAGCTAGTAAACCATCTGCGCGGACAACTAGAACAACATCAAACTCACCAGCAAGACTGGCCATCACTTGGATAATGCGGGGATCACGTGCTTTTGCGCGGCGCTCAATACTTTCTAAGAGTGCAATTTTTTCTTTGGGTTTTAATGAGTCCAGAGGATTCATATCAGAGTACAGCTTATTAGATATTGGATTAAATAGTTTGCTAGCAACAGCCTGCTTACCACCTTGCGGGCCAATAACGCGAGTCGCTTTGGCGGCCTTGCTTAGTGCTTCTAAATTAATCTCGTCTGAATAGGCAAAAGCAGTTTTATCTCCATAAATAGCTCGCACCCCTACACCTTGATCAATATTGAAGCTGCCAGATTTCACAATTCCTTCTTCAAGGCTCCAACTTTCACTACGAGTATGTTGAAAGTACAGATCAGCATCATCGAGACGATGGGTGAACATACTGCCAAATGTCTTATGAAGATCTTGCTCTGAGAGTCCAGTCGGTTCAAGCAGAATAGATTTAGCTAGTTTGAGAAGGTCTGCCTGCTTTTTGGCTTTGGTCCAGTTGACTGGAAATAGTGCTTCAGGTGCATTCATGTGAGTGGGGTATATTTCTCTTTAAAGCTTACGGTGTGCAAGTGCTGGTAGCTTAGAGCGTACCTCGTTTAATTTATCTTTGCTCAATACCCCAGAAATAAACCCCTCACCTTCAGGAAGAGTGGCTAGGATGTCACCCCATGGGTCTATCAGCATGGTGTTACCCCAAGTGCGTCTTTGGTTTTGGTGTATGCCGCCTTGCGCTGAGGCCAAGACGTAACACTGGTTTTCAATAGCCCGTGCCCGCAACAGAATTTCCCAATGGTCTTTGCCGGTTGTGTAAGTAAATGCAGCAGGAATGATGTGACAATCTACTTGGCCTAGAGCGCGATAAAGTTCTGGAAAACGTAAGTCATAGCAAATACTCAGACCAAAGGTCCATTCAGCGCCATTGATACTGATCTTGACTATGCTGGGTTGCTCACCAGCCTCAATGGTTTCAGATTCTTGGTAACGCTCTGTACTCGTCTGAAAACCAAATAAATGAATCTTGTCATAGCGCCCAACTCTCTGCCCATCTGGGCTAAAGACCAGAGTTGTATTCAATACCTTATTGGGATCTTTTGCTTCAAGAGGAATTGTTCCCGCAATTAAATAAATACCACGATCTTTAGCAATTTCTGCAAGTTCTTCTTGAATCGGACCACTACCTAATTTTTCTTTGGCACGAACTTTATCTGTGTCTTTAAGCCCCATAATGCAAAAGTACTCTGGTAAAACAGCAAGCTGCGCGCCATCTTGAGCTGCCGTTTGAATAAGCCTCTTAGCCGTTGCTAGGTTTTCTTGTAGTGATGCACTAGATACCATTTGAATCGCGGCAATCTTTAGTTTTGTGGAATTTGCTGATGTGCTCATAAGGTCTGCGTTTGAGATTTTGGTGTTGGTGTACTGTTAGTGTCGGGTTTAGTTTGTTCTTTTAGTAAATCTTTACTTCGTATCGTATTTAAAGTTTTAGCATCAATCGGCTGACCCTTTTGATCCAGCGGAATAACCTCTGGCTTATCCCAGGAGCCCTGTACCAAATAATCAGATTGTAGATTTCGATTAATTTGATTAGTAATAAGGTACTGCCCAACTAAAGCGCCTAATCCAACAATCGGGTTAATTGCAAATGCAGCTAAGGAAGCAGCGGTAGCATCAATGGTTGGGAAGATGGTGATGCGCAGGTCTTGTGTTTGTTTTGGGACATTAATCTGTCCTGTCATAGCTACTCTAGCCTGATCTAAGCTCATGGTGAATTGCTTAGTTTGGGCAAGGCCATTGCTAATATCAAAGCTAGCATTAATACTATTGAAGGGTGTGCCCTTGCTAACAATATTGCCAAGACTACCCTGAAGATCGAGAGTGGCAAACTTGAATAGACTTTGAAGACTCAACACATCGAGAATTTGAGCGCCGCTAGTATCGACTTCTAGCAAGCGGCCCTTTTCGAGGGTTAAATTGATTTTGCCTGTGAGGGTTTCATATTTTGGACTAAAGGGTGAGCCATCCCACTCCGCATTTGCTGTTATTCTCCCTTGACCACCTTCAACAGATTTTTGTGAGCTCCAGTTGGCAATGATGAGACCGGTATCTTTGACATCTAAGTCGATATTGATATTGCTATGCTCTTGCTGATTTGCGGTAGCACCAATCCATTGACCAGAGTTAATTGAGCTACCTTGCGGATTATTGAACTGAATAGATTCAATAGTGAGTAAATTGTTACTGGTCTTCGTTTTGAACTTAGTTTGCCCAAGATGGGCTTTAGACCAATTGAAATCATCGATAGTTAAGTCAAGACTAGGAATAGCATTTGGTGAGAGTTTGCTTTTACCACCACTATTTTTTTGCACGGACTTGGCAGTCTCTGTTGAAGGGCTCTTAGCATCTGTAGAAGGGCTTGGCTCGTCTGGAACTTTGAGGCGATTTAAACGGCCGCTGATCAATCCACTGACATGTGTTTTATTGGGTATTTGGTACTGAATTTGTCCGGCAATAAGTGGTGAGTTGATGCGCATCTGCCAATCGATATTTTTATTGCTTGCAGATAGATTTATATCTTGCCAGGTACGGTCAAATAATGTGAGGTTCTTAACCTGTGCAGTCACATGAATATTATTTGCGCTATCGTCATCTATTTGTGAAGCATCATTTTTCTGTTTTTGCTTTTTGAAAAAATCTAACCAATCATCTAAATTGAGTTCATTACTCGCTAGGTTGAGTTGGAACCCAGGTTGAGACAAGTTGGCTAGTGCGCCTATCCCTAAGGCATAGCGAAATTCACCCTCACTATTTAAATCTCCTTGCACTGTGTATATATCACCAAGCTTGCCATTCCAGCTGAGGTGATTAGTCCCAGATTGATTGTTGGATGTAGTTTTAAGGGTAATTTGACCCGTCATAGGTATACCCATCAACTTCTTCGCGGGCGCTGGTGCAGCGCTTGCCCAGTTGCGTAAATCAAATTTGAGATTGGTCTCGCTACCAGTTTTATTGAAGCTGAGGGTACCTTGGTATTTTGTAGAGCCGCTCATTGCCTCAAGAATTGAGGTGGACTCAGTCTTCATTGTATTGACGAGGTAGTCCTTAATAAAGCTAGCAGTCATATCACCCGTAATATTGAAGTTTTGTTTTCCTGGTGCCGATGGAGAGCTGCTTATTTTTAAAGAGCCGCCCAAGAAGTTAGCAGAGATATCTTCAAATTCGGGATTGATTTCGGTGATCCGAATTTTCCCATTCAGATTTTCAAGTGGAGGTAAATTAGACCACTGCGCTTTATTCCCAGATAAAGCTACCTTGATATCAGCATTGACGTCATCATTATTAGAAAGGGGAACCTTTAATCCTAGGTCAAGATTAATGGGTCCGCTCACTCGTAAATTCTTTTCTAACCTGCTTTGTTTTTTAGCAAATGGAGAAGCAAATAAATATTCCAACATCTGTGGTGCATTACCCTGCGCATTGCCACTTACCGATAAAACTAATTGTTTTGCGCTGACATTTGGAATTTCCGCATGAAATTGATTGAGCACAACATCTTTGTAATTAGCCCGAGAAACGTCAACCATAAAGCGAGAGTTTTGCATTGTAAGGATACCGTTGGCTTTGCTAAACGCAGACCACACTCCTTGACTACTTGGCAATAATGGAACGGGACTAAATGTAGCTCCCACGATCGGCAGATTTAAAGTGAACTCCCCCTGGGCAGCATTAGAGAAGGGGACACCATTGGGATCACCCTTGATATGAAGGCTACCCTTTTGTATTGTGCCTGCTGAAAATGCTTTACTCAGGTAAAGCTGTACATCCTTTCCCATCCCAATAGGTAAGTAGCGGTATGTAGTATCTAAGTTGGCACTTGCAAAATTCATGTCTAAGGTCAACTGATCCGGTTTTTTGGGGTCACCGATCACGTAATTGATATCTAGGGTTGTATCTATTTCTGGGTTGCTTAGAGCAAGCTGTTTTGCATTAATGACCCAATTACCCTTTTTCTTCGACCAACTCACCTGTCCATTTGCTCGATCTAATTTAATTTTAGGGTCGGCCAATAAGTCATTAACATTTAACTCCAAGTCCGTAGATTTAATTGAGAAGCTTCCTTGATTTTGATCGCTGACAATAGATCCAGAGAGGTTTGAGACGGATGGCATAGATTTGTCAATGCCAACAAAGCTCAGGTTTACCAGCTTAGCGCTAACTGAAAAATCTAACTTGTTTGATTTAAACCAGGTGCCAGGAATCTTTAGGGCCGATAAAGCGGATTTACTCTCAGACCAGTGGACATCAAGATCTTGCAACTCACCATCTGCTTGAGATGCTTTAATCCATTGGCGTACTTTTTTGGGCAAGGGTAAATTTAATGCGAATAGGGCAACATCTTCGACCAGAATTTTGGGGGAAGAAAATCCAAACTCTTTAATCTCGCCATCTGCCCCTGGGGGTTTCCAGCTAAAAGTCATTGGACTTAAATTTTCTAAGGGTGCAGTTTGTGAGCTCGCAATTTCTCGCCAGGCAAACGTCTTAGTGGTAACGGAAATTAAACCACTATCATTTTCTTGGAAGAGATTAGTCTCTAGCCTACCTAAAGCAATAGCATCTTCATTTTTTTCTAACTGAACGATGAGATTATCTGCTGCTATATACGCTTCACCTCCATCAGGCTGACCGTTATCAATTTTTAATTTACCTTTAGAACTGAGTTTGCCTTCCAGGGTATTTAGTGGAAGAGAAAACTCTTTTGCAATTTGATCGAGCTTGAGATCGGCTACATCCCAAGAAATGCTTCCAATCCAATTACGCCAATTACCGGGTTGACTACCCAGGCGATGGACAAAGTCAGCCTTGATTCCTAAAGGGCCATTAGTCCACGGCGTGGTTGTTGTAAGCGTGGCCTGATGGCTACGAATTCCGTTAGTCAGATCTAGATCTTGAATTTCAATAGAGGTAGTTATTTTTTTGTCTAGCTTATTCGTCCAAAACAACTTGACATTACCAACGACAATCTTATCTTGAGACATCAGCCAATTCTCGAATTCATGACCATTTGAATTTCCATGAATAGGAATACCAGCGACGCTAATAATGCCCTTACTATCACGCTGTGCATAAATTTCAGCGTTTTCAAAGTAGAGCTCATGAAAATAGGGCGCTAAGTGATAGAAAGAATTCCAACTGAGTTCGCCGCGAATTTTTTGAATCTGTAGTAGAGAGTGTGATTTATCAGAGTTGTTAAAACGTAAGCCATCAATTTCAAAATCGGGCCTGATACCAGTCCAAGAGACTCTTAAATCATCCATGGTGACATCTACGCCGATGCGAGCACTAATGAGTCTTTCTACTGAGGCTTTAGATTTCTCAATTTGAGGCCAAATAATGAAACGAATCCCAAAGTGACCAATTAGCAATAATGCTAAAACAAGGCCACAAAGAATCAGGGCGCGTTTACGCCAAGGTCCGCCTGAACCTTGAGGACGTTTAGCAAGCACGCTCTTGAGGCGAGGCGGGATGATATTTTGCAGCATGCCCTCTATTATCCGTCAGGCTTTGGCCGGTCGCCAAGCTTCTGCCATGTTACTGAGGGTACGGATTAAGATGGTGGAATGGATGATTTTTCTCGGCAAATTGCGTTTCTAGAGCGGCATTCCACGTATGCACAGCGTTGGCTGAATGCGCAACCCGAATGGCTTGACTGGCTGAAGACTTGCGGACAGCAAAAGGTCGATTTGCAGGGCATCCAAGATTTACTGAAAACTGCTGGTATTTCTCAGCAGGGCTCAGGGCTAGATGAAGCGCAATTTATGGCTCATTTACGGCTAGCCAGACAACGCTTGATGATTTGGATCGCATTTAGGGATCTGAATGGGATGGCGAGCCTAGATGAGGTTACTCATGCCTTGAGTCATTTTGCGCAGTTGTCTGTGACAGAGTCTATTGCCTTTATTCGTGAAGATCTCAAAAGTCGGTTTGGGCTGCCATGGAGCAAACCAAATAATGTTGAGATGCCACTCATGGTTGTAGGGATGGGTAAGTTGGGCGGTCTTGAATTGAACCTCTCATCTGATATCGATTTAATTTTCTTATATGAGCATGAAGGTGAGACCGAAGGCGGACCAAAGAGCCTTTCAAACCACGAATGGTTTTCTCGTGTGGGTAAACGATTAATCAAGCTTTTATCTGAGCATGATGAAAATGGTTTTGTTTTTCGGGTAGATATGCGCTTACGCCCCAATGGGGATTCTGGACCACTGGTCTGTAGCTTAGAGATGCTTGAAGAATATCTTTTAGTTCAAGGCAGAGAGTGGGAGCGCTATGCCTGGATTAAGGGCCGCTTGATCGCGCCAGCGCCAGGATCACTAGAGTATGTTTACTGTGCAAAGGAGTTGGAGCAGCTGATTCGCCCATTTGTATATCGACGGCATTTGGATTATGGCGTGATTGCCTCCATCCGAGATTTGCATGCGCAGATTCAACATGAGGCTGATAAAAGATCAGCTGGGTATCAGGGGCGCTCACGCGATATTAAGTTGGGCCGCGGCGGTATTCGAGAAATTGAATTTCTGGCGCAAATGTTTCAATTAATGCGGGGCGGTACTGACCCTCGCTTTAGAGTCCGACCTACTTTAGAAGTTCTCAGTCTGATTAGGCAGCAAGGAATCCTACCTGTAGAAGAAGTAGAGGCCTTAAAAGTAGCCTATGTCTTTTTAAGACGCCTAGAGCATCGTATCCAAGTTTGGGATGACCAACAAACTCATTACCTGCCAGATGATGAGTTAGTTCGCTCGCGCTTAGCGATATTAATGGCAGGGGAAGATCTAGACCATGACAGCAAATCTTTTATGGCTAATTTGGATCTTCACCAAAATAATGTTGCCCGTCTTTTTGAAAAAGCTTTCTTATTAGACGATACCTCCCGGCTAGAGCTCGCCCCTCTTGATTTAAGTTGGGAGCCAGATGAGAAATATTTCCCGCAAACTCTTGTGCGTTGGAGTGGATGGGTTGATAGCCCAAAGCAAAGGCAATTACCCGAAAAAAGTCGACTCATTTTTGATAATCTGATGCGCAAAGCCGCAGAGAGTTTACAGCTTACTGGTGGTAATCAAGCGCATGCCGATCAAACCTTACTTCGTTTTTTTGATTTGCTTGAGGCAATTGCAAGACGTAGTGCTTACTTATCGATCTTGGCTGAATATCCAAAAGCACTTTTAAATGTCCTGGATTTGCTCAAAGCTTCTCAATGGGGTGCAGAGTACCTGACGCGGCACCCACATTTATTGGATCACTTACTCCATTCAGGAACTGAGAAGGCTTTAATCGAGCAACCCGAAGAATATTGGCGAGAAGTAAAAGCCAACCTGAACATGCGTCTAGATGATGTTATGACCGATGGTGATAATTCAGAGCATGCTATGGATATTTTGCGCGTGACCCACCATAACGAGACATTCATTACGCTTTTGGCTGATCTTGGAATTGGTGTTGATGAGCCTCTCGCTGTTGAAAAGGTAAGCGACCATTTATCTGCCCTGGCAGATCTGATGCTGCAGACTACTTTTGAGCGTATATGGCCGGGAGTGGTTCAGAAGTTTGGCTTACCTAAAGATTTGCTTGCACCATTTGCAATAATTTCTTATGGCAAGTTAGGAGGTAAGGAGCTTGGTTACGCTTCTGATTTAGATTTGGTATTTTTATATCAATCAGCAGAGTCTGATTATGCTGCCCAAGAAATCTATGCGCTTTTAGCTAAACGCATGATTAACTGGTTAACGTCGTTTACATCTACTGGTAGTTTATTTGAAATTGACACTCGACTTCGCCCTAATGGATCAGCTGGGTTTTTAGTTACCAATGCTGAGGCTTTTAAAAAGTATCAAATGCGTGAGGGAGATAACGCTGCCTGGGTCTGGGAGCATCAAGCTTTAACTAGGGCGCGTTTCTCTGCTGGTAATCCAGTCATAGGTTCGGAGTTTGAGCTTGTACGTTCGGAGGTATTAAGTCAGCAACGTAATATTGATCAGCTTCGCACTGAAATTTTGGAGATGCGCCGCAAAGTTCATGCAGGCCATCCTAATGCCAGTACCGAATTTGATTTAAAGCATGACTCTGGCGGTATGGTGGATATTGAATTTATTGTGCAGTTCTTAGTGCTAGCCCACTCGCATCAACATCCAAAACTGATTGGCAATCTTGGAAACATTGCTTTGCTTCGTATTGCTGGGGAAGCGAATTTGATCGATCAAAAAATTGCTAGCTCCGTTGGTGATGCTTATCGTCTATTAAGGTCGCGTCAACATCGCTTACGTTTGGATGGGGCCGAGAAAACACGCATCAGCCTTACGAATGAGCCAGCACTTAGAGCTGCTAGAGCTGCTGTTATAGCGCTCTGGCTGGAAGTCTTTCAAGCACCTTCCGATGCTTAGCAAATTTTAGCTTTGCTCAAGTAACTCGCGAGCATGACGACGGGTGGTATCAGTGATTGTTGTGCCACCCAACATACGTGCTACTTCTTCGACGCGGTCTACCCTAGCTAAAGGCTGAACTTGTGAAATAGTTTTGTCACCACTCTGTGATTTGCTGACTTTAAGGTGATGATTTCCCTGTGCGGCAACTTGAGGTAAATGCGTCACACATAAAATTTGATGCGATTGCCCCAATTGGTGCAATAGCTTGCCAACCGTTTCTGCAACAGCGCCACCAATACCTGCATCGACTTCATCAAATATTAAAGTAGGGGTGAATGAAGCTTTGCTAGTAATCACGCTAATTGCTAGGCTGATACGAGCAAGCTCGCCACCAGAGGCAACTTTAGCTAAGGAGCGCGGTGTGCTACCAGCATGCCCTGCAACCAAAAATTCAATTTGCTCTAAGCCATGCGAGCCACCCTCACTAAGTGGTGTCAAGGCAATTTCTAGTCTGCCGCCTACCATTGACAGATCCTGCATTGCATCAGTGACTAATTTTCCTAGCTCGGATGCAGCGCCACCCCGTTTTTGCGATAGCTGTTTTGCAAGCTTGAGATAAGCAGCTTCTTCTTGCTTCACTTTTTCGCGTAAAGACTCAATATTTTGTGATGCTGTTAGGGCATCTAAGCGCTCAGCAGTTTCGAGAAGAAGTGCTGGTAGTGCATCTGCCTCAGTGCGATATTTTCGAGCAGCGCTATGTAGTGCCTGCATGCGCTCTTCAACTTGGGCTAGTCGTGCTGGGTCAAGATCTACCTTTTGTAAATATCGATTGAGACTATGAATGGCTTCATCTAATTGAATTTGGGCAGATTCAAGGGCTTCACTAATATTGCTCAGAGCTGGATCATGCTCTGCCAAAGCGCCGATAGCGCTACATACCTTTGTGAGGCTCGATTCAATCGAGTTATCGGCATCGCTTAAGACTTCAATAGCCTCTTGACAGCCACCAATAATTTTGGCGCCATTGGCAAGTCGTGCATGCTCACCTTGAATATTAGCCCATTCGTTTTCTTGGGGAGATAGCTCAGTTAGCTCTTCAAGTTGCCACTCTAAGCGCTCACGCTCGCGCTCAATATCTTGCCCTGCATTTTCTGCTTGCTCTAAGCGACGGCGAGAATCACTTAGAGTTTTGAATGCTTTTGCTACCTCAGTAGCGAGAGGTAGCAAGCTAGCATGACGATCCAGTAATTCGCGTTGGGCGCCACCCTTCAGTAATAGTTGGTGCGCATGTTGCCCATGAATATCAACCAGTTGATCGCCTGCCTCACGCAGTTGTGCCAAAGTAGCAACGCTGCCATTAATAAAAGCACGACTTCTGCCGCTGCTTTCTACAGTTCTTTTAAGTAAGAGACTTTGGCCATCATCTTCAATGGGAAAGCCTTGAACATCTAGCCATTTGCCAAAAGATTGAACCAGTTCTGGATCAATTCGAAAGAGAGCAGAAATTTCTGCTCGGCTGCTGCCCTCCCGAATTTGGCTGCTATCAGCACGCTCCCCTAAAACTAAGCTTAAAGCATCAAGAAGAATGGATTTTCCAGCACCAGTTTCACCAGTCAGGACGGTAAAGCCAGCAGCAAAATCCAGCTCAAGCTGATCGACAATGACAAAATCACGAAGTGAGATAGTTTGAAGCATGTATTAGCGTAGCAAAGAACTCGATGTCAGGAAGTCGATGGGTATTCATTCCAATGCAATTTTTCACGCAAAGTTTTGTAGTCGCTGTGATTGCTAGGGTGTAAAAGGGCAATTGTTTTATCGGATTGACGTACTTCAACCTTGTCACCGCTTTGTAAGTTTGTTTGCGATTGCATATCGAAATTGACGATCACCCCAAGTCCATTGATTACCTCAATCACAGTGACGCTATCTTGTGGCAAGACAATCGGCCGATTCGAAAGTGAGTGAGGGGCAATTGGTACTAGCAAAATACCTGCGACGTGGGGATGTAAAATAGGACCGCCGGCAGATAAGGCGTAAGCAGTCGAGCCAGTTGGCGTAGAAATAATCAAGCCATCAGAACGTTGGTCGTACATAAAAGAGCCATTGACATGCACGGCTAGTTCCACCATTCCAGAAATACCAGAGCGATTCACGACAACATCATTCAGTGCTAACGCGCGATTAATTGTTTTGCCATTACGAATGACGACCGCATCAAGTAATGTCCGCGTGTCAGCTTCATATTCGCCAGCGATGATTTTAGGTAAAGTATCTTTTACCGACTGAATGGGAATATCCGTCATGTAGCCAAGACGACCCATATTGATTCCTACAAGGGGTACATTGCTACCTGCTAATTGACGACCAATGCCCAGCATGGTTCCATCACCACCCAAGACAACCACTAGGTCAATTGTTCCCGCAAAATCTTGGGGGGCTTTAATAGGATAGCCGTTCAAGCCAAGATGAGTGGCAGTAGCAGACTCAATAAAAACCTCACAACCTAGGCCTAAGACCAGTTTGGCGAGGTCTTTGAGGTGCTCTCCAATGCCGTCAGCCTGAAATTTGCCGACGAGCGCCACCCGGCTAAATGCCTTCTTGGAGGAATTGGGGGATGGGCTTAACATATAACGATTAAACCATAGGCATAAAATCCCTTCCACCATGGATGAACGTTCCCGCGCTTTACTAAAAACCCTCATCGAGCGTTATATCGAGGAGGGTCAGCCTATTGGCTCTCGTACGCTATCTAGATTCTCGGGTTTAGACCTCTCGGCTGCCACCATTCGCAATGTGATGGCAGATCTAGAAGATATGGGTCTAGTTACCAGTCCCCACACTTCTGCAGGCCGAATTCCAACTCCAAGAGGCTATCGCTTATTTGTAGACACCATGGTGACGGTTCGCCCCCTCGAGGAAATTGCTACCCGCGAACTGGAAAGAGGGCTCTTGCCAGACTCCCCTCAACGAGTTTTGAGTTCTGCCGCTCAGATTTTGTCGAACTTAAGCCATTTTGCTGGGGTTGTGATGACTCCAAAGCGGGCCCAGGTTTTTAAGCATATTGAGTTTTTACGCTTAGGCGAAGGCAAGATCTTATTGATTATGGTGACCCCAGAGGGAGACGTGCAAAATCGAATTTTGCCAACGACCCAGGATTACACCCCCAGTCAATTAATTGAGGCCGGCAATTACATCAATGCACAGTTTGCTGGAAAAAGTTTTGATCAAGTGCGCCTACATCTTAAATCCGACTTGGATAATTTAAGAGCAGATATTTCTGGCTTAATGACTTTGGCGCTACAAAGTGGTGTTGCTGAATACGATATGAGTCAAGGCGATATGGTGCTATCCGGTGAACGGCGCTTATTGAATGTTGGGGATTTGAGTTCAAATCTCGATAAGTTACGCAAGATGTTTGACATGCTGGAGCAAAAATCGGTATTGATGCAATTGCTTGATGTGTCAAGTCATGCCGACGGCATTCAAATCTTTATTGGTGGCGAGAGCGACTTATTGCCTTATGAAGACTTAGCAGTGATTAGTGCGCCATATAGCGTAGATGGCCAGATCGTTGGCACTTTGGGGGTAATTGGCCCAACCCGTATGGCTTATGACCGGGTCATTCCCATTGTGGATATCACCTCCAAGCTATTATCAGGGGCTCTGAGCTCCTAACATGATATTCATTAGAGATACATTATTTTGAATCAAAACCCACACTTACGCGCTACTAAGACGGCAGTTCTGCTATTGAACTTAGGTACACCGTCTGCGCCAACTGCAAAAGCGGTGAGAGCGTATTTAAAAGAATTTCTCTCTGATCCTCGCGTCGTAGAAATACCGCGCTTTATTTGGTGGTTTATTTTGAATGCCATTATTTTGCCGATTCGCAGCAATATGTCAGCAAAGAAATATGCAACCATTTGGTTGCCACAATTAGGCTCACCCCTGATGCATTACTCTCGTTTACAAGCCAAGGAACTGAGTGAGAAATTTGCGAGTGAGGGACATACTGTTCTAGTGGATCTGGCGATGCGCTATGGTAAGCCTTCTACTCAGGAAGCCCTGGAGAGTTTAAAGGAGCAAGGGATGGAGCGATTGCTACTGTTGCCTTTGTATCCCCAGTACTCTGCGACCACTACCGCATCTAGCTTTGATGAAGTCTTTCGAGTGCTGGGCACTTGGAGAAATCAACCTGAGCTGCGTTTAGTCAAACACTATCATGACAACCCAGCTTATATTGCAGCACTTCGCGATCAAGTGCTCAGAGCCTGGGATAAAGATGGCAATCCAGATTTTGCAAAAGGCGATCGCTTTGTCATGTCTTTTCATGGCCTGCCTAAGCGCAACTTGATGCAGGGTGACCCTTATCACTGTGAGTGCTTGAAAACAGGGCGCTTACTTGGAGAGGCTTTAGGCTTAGAGGCAGGGCAATACATTGTTACCTTTCAGTCTCGTTTTGGTAAAGCTGAGTGGTTAAAACCCTATACCGCTCCAACCATTGAGAGGCTAGCAAAAGAAGGTTGCTCCCGAGTAGATATTTTTTGCCCAGGATTTCCGGCAGATTGCTTGGAGACCTTGGAAGAAATCGGCATGGAAGCAAAGGAAATATTCCTGGACCATGGCGGCAAGGACTATCGCTACATTCCTTGCTTAAATAGCAATCCACAATGGATCGATGCCCTACGTGATATAGCTTATCAGCACTTGCTGGGATGGACTTTGGGGGTCGAATCCGAAGACGTGTTGACTCAGCGTGCAAAAAGGGCGGACTTAGCTGAGAAAGCGAAGACTTGAAATTGAATAGAATGTCCCAATATTGAAAAGCACCAGCCTGAGTTAGAACAACTTAGGCAAAACAAAATACAGAAAAGTGAATCAGCGTCTATGACACAAGAAAATCAACCTCCAAATCCAGAGCAAGAAAACTCCTCGGCACAGACTCCAATTGAAGCTGATGCTAAGACTCCAGAGCATGAGATTGCAGAACTCAATGAAAAAATTGTTGAGTTGGAAGATAATTTCTTACGCGCCAAAGCTGAAGGTGAAAATATTCGCCGCCGTGCCGTTGAAGATATTGCTAAGGCCCATAAGTTTGCAATTGAGAGTTTTGCTGAACATTTAGTGCCGGTGACTGATAGCCTGTACGCAGCTTTGAGTACAGAGACTGGTGATGCTAAGGCTTTTAAAGAGGGCTTAGAAATTACGCTCAAGCAGCTCTTATCTGCTTTTGATAAAGGCCGTATGACTGAAATTAATCCTGCGGTGGGGGATAAGTTTGATCCACACCATCATCAGGCAATCGCCTCTGTGCCATCTGAGCAGGAGGCTAATACCGTGGTTTCTGTGTTGCAGCGGGGCTATACCGTGGCTGACCGAGTGCTAAGACCAGCATTAGTTACAGTGAGCGCTCCCAAATAAACCAAAAAAGTAGGGCAAAAACCCTCATAAAAGCATCAAAAAGGCAGATTTCTGCCTTTTTTGCTATTCCAACCCTTGAATTTGTCTTTTTTGGCCTCATTTACTGGGTATTGGAATATTTACGGTAGCAATTACCGAAAACACATTAGAAGCACAACAAAGTAACTTAATTTTTTGGAGCAATTATGGGAAAGATTATCGGAATCGACTTAGGAACCACTAACTCGTGTGTTTCAGTCGTTGAAAACAATGCACCTAAAGTTGTGGAGAATGCAGAAGGTGGGCGTACAACCCCATCCATCATTGCTTACCTTGAAGATGGCGAAGTATTGGTCGGCGCACCTGCTAAGCGTCAGTCAGTCACCAACCCTAAGAACACTATTTATGCTGTCAAGCGTTTAATGGGTCGTAAGTTCACTGATGCTGAAGTGCAAAAAGACATCGGTCTCATGCCTTATGCAATTGTTCAAGCAGAAAACGGTGATGCTTGGGTTGAAGCGCGCGATAAGAAAATGGCGCCACAACAAGTGTCCGCTGAAATTTTGCGCAAGATGAAAAAGACCGCTGAAGACTATCTTGGCGAAGAAGTTACAGAGGCAGTGATTACTGTACCTGCTTACTTTAACGATAGCCAACGTCAAGCAACTAAAGATGCTGGTCGTATTGCTGGTTTAGATGTCAAGCGCATCATTAACGAGCCTACTGCTGCAGCATTGGCATTTGGCTTAGACAAACAAGACAAAGTAGATCGCAAGATTGCTGTTTATGACTTGGGCGGCGGTACCTTCGACGTATCCATCATTGAGATTGCGAACGTCGATGGTGAGAAACAATTTGAAGTGCTCTCTACTAACGGTGATACTTTCTTGGGCGGTGAAGACTTCGACCAACGCATTATTGACTGGATCATTGCTGAGTTCAAAAAAGAACAAGGTGTCGATTTGAGCAAGGATGTATTGGCATTGCAGCGCTTAAAAGATGCTGCTGAAAAAGCCAAGATTGAATTGTCATCCGCACAACAAACAGAAATCAACTTACCTTATGTGACAGCTGACGCTAGTGGCCCTAAGCATTTGAATCTGAAACTCACCCGCGCTAAATTAGAGTCCTTGGTAGAGGAGTTGATCAACCGTACGGCTGGCCCTTGCTTAACTGCAATTAAAGATGCTGGTGTGAGCACTTCCGATATTGATGATGTCATTTTGGTTGGCGGTCAAACCCGCATGCCTGCGGTTCAGGACAAAGTAAAAGAAATCTTTGGTAAAGAGCCACGCAAAGACGTTAATCCTGATGAAGCAGTTGCCGTTGGCGCTGCAATTCAAGGATCGGTATTGTCTGGTGACCGTAAAGACGTATTGCTCTTGGACGTTACTCCATTGTCATTGGGTATCGAGACTCTCGGTGGCGTGATGACCAAGATGATTCCGAAGAATACGACGATTCCTACCAAACATTCTCAGGTTTATTCCACTGCGGAAGATAACCAGCCTGCAGTAACTATTAAGTGTTTCCAAGGCGAGCGCGAGATGGCTGTAGCTAATAAATTGCTTGGTGAATTTAATCTTGAAGGTATTGCACCTGCACAGCGTGGTATGCCACAAATTGAGGTGACCTTTGATATTGATGCCAATGGTATTTTGCATGTCACTGCAAAAGACAAAACTACTGGCAAAGAGAACAAGATCACCATTAAAGCTAACTCTGGTTTGACCGAAGAAGAGATTTTGCGCATGGTCAAAGATGCTGAAGCCAATGCTGCTGAAGACAAGAAAGTGCTTGAGTTGGTAACGGCTCGCAATACTGCTGATGCTTTAGCCCACTCTACTAAGAAGGCCTTGGAAGAGCACGGTGCTAGCCTAGAAGCTTCTGATAAAGAAGCGATTGAAGCGGCCCTCAAAGAGTTGGATGAAGCAATCAAGGGTAGCGATAAGGCTGTCATTGAAACGAAGACCGAAGCTTTGGGTAAAGCCAGTCAGAAGCTTGGCGAGAAGGTAATGGCTGCTGAACAAGCAAAAGCTGGTGGCCCCGCTCCTGGTGCAGCCCCTGGTGGTGCGCAACAAGCTGCTCCAGATGCTGACGTAGTCGATGCCGACTTTAAAGAGGTGGATGACAAGAAGTAATCAAGTCATTTAATATTCAAAAGACGCATTCATTAAAGTATTTATGAAGTGCTTAAATAACAAGTCGGCCTCGCGCCGACTTGTGTCATTCAGGTAGTTGAGAGGAATTGGCTGTGGCTAAAGGTAAACGCGATTTTTATGAAGTGCTTGGTGTAGCAAAAGGTGCCAGCGATGAAGAGCTTAAAAAAGCCTATCGCAAGATGGCAATGAAGCATCACCCTGATCGCAATCCTGATAGCAAAACAGCTGAGGCCCAATTTAAAGAGGCTAAAGAAGCCTACGAAACACTCACTGATCCTAATAAGCGGGCAGCCTATGATCAATATGGTCATGCTGGTATTGACCCTTCAATGGGCGGTGGCTTTGGTGGCGGCGGCGGCGGATTTGCCGATGCCTTTGGCGATATCTTTGGCGATATTTTCGGTCAAGGCGGTGGCGGGCGCCATGCTGGTCCGCAAGTGTATAAAGGCGCTGACCTTCGCTACAACATGGATATCAGTCTCGAGCAAGCGGCTGAAGGTTACACAACTCAAATTCGCGTACCGAGCTGGAGTAATTGCAAGCCTTGTCATGGCACGGGCGCAGAACCTGGTAGCAAAGCAGAAAAATGTTCTACCTGTGATGGGCATGGCCAAGTGCGTGTACAACAAGGTTTCTTTTCTATGCAGCAGACTTGCCCTAAGTGCCGTGGCACGGGTGAGTACATTCCGAAGCCTTGCAAAACTTGCCATGGTAGCGGTAAACATAAAGAACAAAAAACGCTGGAGATCAAAATTCCCGCGGGTATTGATGATGGTATGCGCGTACGTTCAGTTGGTAATGGCGAGCCCGGCCTGAATGGCGGACCTTCTGGCGATCTCTACGTAGAAGTTCGCGTAAAGCCGCATCCAGTATTTGAGCGTGATGGTAGCGACTTGCATGTACAAATGCCTATCTCATTTGCAACGGCAACCATTGGTGGTCAAATCGAAGTTCCAACTTTATCGGGCCGCGTTGAGTTTCCGATTCCAGAGGGCACGCAGACTGGTAAAACTTTCCGTTTGCGCAATAAAGGTATTAAAGGATTGCGCTCTGCATTAGTGGGCGATCTTTTTGTACATGTCCTGCTTGAAACGCCAGTGAAATTAACTGATGAGCAGAAAAAATTACTTACGCAGTTTGATGAGAATCTGAAATCCGGCGGGGATAAACACAGCCCACAGCAAAAAGGCTGGTTTGATGGGGTAAAAAGTTTCTTTAGTTAAAAACTGAGGGAGAATCAGCCCGCAAAACCGTGTTCTAGCCCTGGAAACTTTCCAGATTTCACTTCGCGAACATAGGATTTAATGGCAGCCTCAATCGAGTGGTGACCATCCATAAAGTCTTTGACAAACTTGGGTGGTTTACCTGGGCTAATACCCAGCATGTCTTGAAGAACTAATACCTGACCAGAGCAATCTGGTCCTGCACCGATTCCGATAGTTGGAATATGAAGTTCAGCAGTAATTCTTGCTCCTAGTGAGGACGGTATAGCCTCAAGCACGACCATTTGTGCCCCAGCATCTTGGCAAGCAATTGCTTGTTCAAGCATGATGGTTGCGGCATCTTTTGATTTACCTTGTACTTTGTAACCACCCAAGAGATGAACTGACTGGGGCAACAAGCCAAGATGAGCGCAAACAGGGACACTTCGTTCAACTAGATATTGAATGATGCCTACTTGCCAATCTCCACCACCTTCTATTTTGACCATATCTGCACCAGCGCGCATCACTGCAGCAGCTGACTTCAATGCTTGGGCCGGATCACCATAGCTGGCAAACGGTAAATCAGTGATCAAAAAAGCATGTGTGTTTGCACGAACTACACATTCTGTGTGATAGACCATTTGCTCAACGGTAACTGGTGTGGTGCAAGAGTGACCTTGAATCACATTGCCCATAGAGTCGCCAATTAAAATCGTCTCGATGCCGCAGCGATTCAGTAGCGCTGACATGGTCGAGTCATATGCGGTGAGCATAGTAATTTTGTCTCGCTCAGCATGCATGGCGAGAAGCTTAGTAATGTTGATTGGCTTATCGCCTTGTAAGTAACCCATGGCGAGAGTTTAATGAATTAATGCGACGATGGTCTATAAACGTCTTTTTCCCCGCAATTACAGTTCCTGCAGGGTAGTTTTTGAATTTTCTGGTCAGCTACTTTAGGTAAATAGGTCTTCAGTTCGCCTAGATTTGGCAAAAAGAAATTAGGGGCTATTTCCAAGAGCGGCAGAAGAACAAAAGAACGCTCAATCATTCTTGGGTGAGGCAGTATCAGCTCAGTTTCGTTTTGAGTAACGCCCTCAAAGGACAAGATATCGAGATCAAGTGTGCGGGGCGCATTTGAGTAGGGACGCTCTCGACCAAACTCCTGTTCAATTGCTTGGCAGACATACAAGAGACCGTAAGGGGTGAGTTCAGTTTCGATTTCGATGACTGCGTTAATGTAGTCGCCGCCGGTAGCCTCTAAGGGCGCACTTTGATAGAAGCAGCTTTTAGCAAGAATTTGTAATTCAGAGCGCAACGCAAGACAAACAATCGCATCAGTAATGATCTGACGTGTGTCGCCGATATTCCCACCAAATCCGATAAAAGCTCGTGCCATACGACTCCAAACAAGAGATAGAAGTACTTTACTGAAATTTCTCTAAGTTTGCTTAAGCTGCTTCAGGTTCGGGGGATGAGTCAGATTTAGGTTTTCTGCGCCGACGCCTTTTAGCGGGAGAGTTTGCACTGCTGCCTAATTCCGTCTTGGCAGTAGCCATCAGGGCTTCTTGCCCGGCTGGATCAGCGGCAATGAAATCGGTCCACCACTCGCCAAGGCTGGGGTTTTGCTCGCCCGTAGCGCAGCGCAAGAGCATAAAGTCATAAGCAGCCCTAAAGCGGGGCGATTCAATGAGGCGGTAGGGATAGCGCCCCACCCGTTTTTCAAAGCGGGGTTGCATTGACCAGATCTCGCACATATCGCTCTCAAGACGCCGTTGAATCGTCATGCTACTGCTTTGGGTAGCGATCGTATCGTCCATGGCGTCATTGAGCGCAGAAAGATTAGACATACCTTTGGCGATGTTGGCTTTCCAGTTCTTGAGCAGGTCGGGCCAAAGCAAGGTGGCAAATAAGAATCCAGCAGAAACACTTTTGCCAGATTGAATGCGTTGGTCAGTATTGGCTAATGCCAGCTTCACAAAATCATTTGCACCCTTGGAGTCTTCCCCATTATCCAAAATATGATCTAGCAATGGCAATAGGCCATGATGCAATCCCGCATCTCTTAAGCCCTGAATCGCAGCCCAAGAATATCCAGACATGAGTAATTTGAGGATTTCATCAAAGAGTCTTGCTGATGGCACATCTTGTAAAAGATTGCTTAGTTTTGTAATGGGCGCGCGCGTAGCTGTATCTAAAGTAAAGCCAGTTTTGGCGGCAAAGCGAATCGCTCGTAGCATTCGAATCGGGTCTTCACGATAGCGCTTCGTGGGATCACCAATCATACGTAAGGTTTTCTTTTGCATATCTGCCATGCCACCGTGATAGTCCAGGACAGTCTCACTAGATGGGTCGTAATACATGGCATTGATAGTGAAATCTCGTCTTACCGCATCTTCACTTTGCGAGCCCCAGACGTTATCGCGCAATATTCGACCGCTTTCAGCAACATGGTCACCGGCGTTGTCTAGTAGCGCTCTAAAGGTGGAGACTTCAATAATTTCAGGATGGCCTTTGCCAAAGAAGGTGACATGCACAATCTGAAAGCGGCGGCCAATCAGACGCGCTTTACGGAATAACCTTTGCACTTGATCTGGGGTTGCATTGGTAGCCACGTCAAAATCTTTTGGGCCAATTCCTAAAGCAAGATCACGCACAGCACCGCCAACAATGAAGGCCTCGAAGCCAGCCTCTTGAAGTGTGTGTGTTACTTTGACAGCATTCTTCGAAAGAAGATGTGGATCGATACGATGTGCTTTTTTGGGAATGCGTTTTGGCGCTCCGGTGTTATTCGCTTGCGTATGCTTGACCATAGGGTCACGCCGCAAAATACGTTTGATGAATTTAGTAATCACGCAAACAGCTCAAGAATTGGCCAATTGCGTTTATGAGCCTCATTACGAAGGCGCTCATCTGGATTGGTGGCAACAGGATTACTCACTTCCTCTAACAAAGGCAGGTCATTCATAGAGTCGGAGTAGCAGTAGCTGCGAGGCATCTGATCGAAAGAGAGGCTTTGGGCTGCTAACCAAGTATGCAAATTTTGAACTTTGCCTTCCCGAAAATTGGGAAGGCCCTTTACTGTGCCGGTGTAGTTGGCTAGAGGGTCATTATTGATAGTGGCCGGTTCGGTTGCGATCAAGTGCTCAATACCAAAACTTTCCACAATCGGGCGAGTCACAAAACTATTAGTTGCAGTGATGACACAGCAAAGGTCCCCAGCATCTTGATGGCGTTTTACTAAATCAAGCGCTTGTGGGCGTAGCTGACCAATAATCACTTCTTTCATGAAGGCATCATGCCAGTCTTTGAGTTGGGCACGTGAATGCTCTGATAGTGGCTTTAGGGCAAAGCGCAGAAATTCATGAATATCGAGCTTGCCCTCTTTGTAGTCCTGATAGAAGCGTTCATTTTGCTTGGCGTAATGCTCGCCGTCGACCACGCCGGTGCGCGCCAAAAATTGCCCCCACTCATAATCGCTATCGCAGGGTAGGAGGGTGTAATCTAAATCGAAAAGGGCTAACTGGGTCACAAATGGAATATCAAGTAAATTATTTTGGCTGTAAGAGTTCACGCACAAGCGGCAAGGTTACAGCACGTTTTGTTTCTAGTGAATACGCATCTAAAGCATCAATCAAGGCCATTAAGTTGGGCATATCGCGATAAAAACGATTTAGCAACCAAGGCAATACATCTGGGGATAAAAGTAATCCTCGCGCCTTAGCGGCTTGCTCTAAGGCTTGTATTTTCTCACCATCATCTAAAAGCTGTGTTTGAAAGACTAAACCCCATCCTAGACGGGTCCGTAGGTCTTCACGTAATTCCAGATTGGCTGGCGCAGCCTTGCCAGCCATAAAGATATGGATATTCTTACTTGCCTGAACGCCGTTAAGAACGCGAAATAGGGCTCCAATTAAGCGCTCATCGAGGGCATCTACATCATCGACGGCAATGACCGAGGGTGCATCACTTTGCGCTAGGGCACTCATTTTTTCTTCAAGACGAACCCATGAGATAGGTTCTCTAGGATTGAGAAAGAAATATTCCATCCCTGCACTTTGCGCAGCATTTGTCATTGCTTCAAGTAAATGGGTGCGTCCAGACCCTTCTGGTCCCCACCAATAGATCCAGCGATGGTTTAGTGGATTACTAGTTTGATTGATAGGATGCTCTTGCCAAGCTTTGCAAAGGTTTTGCAAAGCAGAAATCAATGCCAGGTCTTTACTGGGTAAGTAATTAGCGAGACTGGCTTTGGGGATATGACTGAGATCTAAAGCAAACTGCCTTGGAAGCGGAGGTGTATTCATTCCTACAGAATTATTTTTTATACCAAGAGCTCTGTGTATAAACAGACCAAAGATACTGAACTAATACTAAGACCACGGCACTAATTGGCAGAGCAAGTAGTATGCCAAAAAAGCCAAAGAGTTTTCCAAAGAGTAGCAAAGAAAAAAGGACTGCAACTGGATGGAGGCCAATACGCTCTCCTACCAAGCGGGGCGTAAGTACGAAGCCTTCTATAAATTGCCCAAGACCATACAAAGCGAGCACGGCAATGATTTCATATTGAGGGCCAAATTGCAGTACGGCTGACAAAATAGCTAGTGAAAGTCCCAAGGCAATACCAATGTATGGAATCACAATCATGAGTGCAGTAAAGACACCTAAAGCCACCGCTCCTTGGATGCCAATAAGAATTAAACCAACACTATAGAAGGCGGACATGATGGCAATCACAATTACCATACCGTTTAAATATTGTGAAAGTAGTCCATCGGCATGCATTGCAAGACGGCGAATTGTTTCTTGGGCGCGCAATGGGACCATTTTCTTAATAAGCCCAAAGAAGTGCTCCCAGTCAACGAGCAAATAGAACATCACAAAAACAATCAAAACAGAATTTACAAAGCCAGCAATGACTGAGCTGCCAGACATGAGTACAGTTTCTAAAGTACCGGATACGAGGGCATTAGCGTTGTCGCTAATATGCGCGGAGATTTTTTGAGAAGCAGCAGTTTTGAGGGCGCCCCAATCAAGGTCAATATGAAATTCAGATAATTTGGGGCCGAGCCATGCTTGAGTGTTTTGAATCCATTCTGGCAATTGCGCCTTAATTAAAGGCAGCTCAGTTTTGAGGAGGCCGATAAAGAGGCCCAAAATGGCAATCATGACACCCAAGCCAAAAACAACGGACACTAGGGCCGCTAAGGAGGCTGGTAACCGACGTCTCTCCAGCCATAGAAAAGCAGGCCTGAGGATATAAGCCAGAATGAAAGCAGTCAGAAAAGGGGTAAAAAGTTCAGCCATTACGAGTAATCCTCTAGAATTCAATGATTCTACTGATCAAGTGACATTTTTCACTAATATTCTGACTCTGACATGACTTCATCTACTAATTCTCCTTCAAAAGGCCTTTCTTACCGCGATGCTGGTGTCGATATTGACGCTGGAGATGACTTAGTCGACCGGATCAAGCCCCTGGCCAAGAAAACAATGCGAGAGGGTGTTTTGGCTGGCATTGGTGGTTTTGGCGCCCTTTTTGAAGTCCCTAAGCGCTATAAAGAACCTGTTTTAGTGGCTGGCACTGATGGTGTGGGTACCAAACTTCGCCTCGCCTTTGAGTGGAATCGTCACGACACCATTGGCCAAGATTTGGTTGCGATGAGTGTGAACGATATTTTGGTCCAAGGTGCAGAACCTCTCTTTTTCTTGGATTACTTTGCTTGCGGCAAGCTCACTGTAGATACTGCGGCCACTGTTGTTGGAGGTATTGCTAAGGGCTGTGAATTATCTGGTTGTGCATTAATCGGCGGAGAAACTGCTGAGATGCCTGGCATGTATCCACCAGGTGAATATGACTTAGCTGGATTTGCAGTTGGTGCAGTTGAAAAATCTAAAATTATTACTGGTAATACGATTGTTCCTGGTGATGTTGTATTGGCAATTGGTTCGAGTGGTGCACACTCCAATGGTTACTCTTTAGTGCGTAAAATTATTGAGCGCGCAGGTGCAAAACCAAGCGATGATTTAGGTGGTAGACCACTGGGTGATGTGGTGATGGCGCCAACTGAGATTTACGTGAAACCTCTTTTAAAGTTGATTTCTGAAATCAATGTCAAAGGTATGGCCCATATTACTGGCGGCGGCCTAGTCGATAACGTACCCCGCGTTCTCCCAGAAAATACCCAAGCAGTTTTGCATCGCGATAGCTGGCAGATGCCTGAGCTCTTCCGCTGGTTGCAAATGAAGGGTGGCGTTGCCGATGCAGAAATGGTTCGCGTATTTAACTGCGGCATTGGCATGGTGGTGATTGTTTCTCCAGATCAGGCAGATACTGCAATCAAATCATTGATAGCACAAGGCTTGAAGTCTTGGGTGGCAGGTGAAGTAGTAGAGCGCCCAAAAAATGCCCCACAAACTATCGTGATCTAAGACGACAGCGGCTATTTCTTTAAAGTACTTTTGCAGTAATCCAGTGCTGCCTTGAGCTCTTCTGGCTTGAAGGGATCAAAGGTTTTTCTGCCTGCAATTGCGCGCAGCCAAGTTAACTGCCGTTTACCTAGCTGCCTAGTAGCTGCCAAGGCTTTGTAGCGCATCTGGTCAAAGTCAATTTGATTATCTAAAAATTCCCATGCCTGTCGATAACCTACTGAACGAATTGCCGGTAAGTCTGCGTGCAAGTTTGGATTGGTGCGCAAGGCTTTGACTTCGTCCATAAATCCAGTAGCCAGCATTTCATCAAAACGTTTTTCTAGATTGGCATGAAGCCTTGCGCGATCACTGGGCTCAAGAGAAATTAAATTGATCCAAGCAGGAATACTTGACCCTTCTCTACCATCTTCACTAGGTGAGTCAGCCAATAAGATAGACATGGGTTTACCAGTAATCTCAAATACTTCTAGAGCGCGTTGCACCCGTTGTGAATCATTAGGCTTTAAGCGTGCGGCAGTTTCTGGATCGATGTTAGCAAGTTTTTCATGCATGGCTGGCCAGCCAATTGTCTTGCCTTCTTCATCTAATCGGGCGCGAATCTCTGGATTAGCAGGAGGCAATGAAGATAGTCCATGTGCCCAAGCTCGCCAATACAACATCGTGCCACCAACAACGATAGGAATATTTCCTTTGTTGCGAATTTGTTCACAGAGACGTTTTGCATCTTTAGCAAAGCGTGCAGCTGAATAGACCTCGGTGGGCTTCAAGATGTCAATTAAGTGATGGATGACAGATGCCCGTTCTACTGTTGTAGGTTTTGCGCTACCAATATCTAAACCGCGATAGACCAATGCTGAATCCATGCTGATCAGTTCGATGGTCAAGCCAATGGATTTAGCATGCTCAGCAAGTAGCATAGCGAGATGAGTTTTGCCTGCACCAGTTGGGCCAACAATACAAAGTACCGGTATGGTCTCTGGAGCATGCATCTGCTGAATGTAGGGTTCAGTTTGCATTCCTAATTATAAGAGCCTGTTAATATCCGCATCAAGCCAATCTTTGGAGTGCAAATAGATGGACACCCTTTTACAACTCAGTGATTTATTTCTGCATATTGACCGTCATTTAGACGTAGTCATTGCGCAATATGGTCCTTGGGCTTATGGCTTGCTATTTGCAATCGTATTTGCTGAGACAGGTTTAGTGGTTGCCCCATTCTTACCGGGTGACTCCCTGCTATTTATTGCGGGGGCCTATTGCGCTACTGAGCATTTTAATATCTGGACCCTATGTGCTGGATTATTGATTGCTGCAGTGGCAGGCAATACCGTCAATTACTTCATCGGTCGCTGGATTGGTAAAAGAGTTTTTAGCAGTCAGTCACGCTGGATTGATCAGCGAGCCTTACTAAAGACCCAAGCGTTTTATGAGAAGCATGGTGGCAAGACCATTATCTTGGCACGCTTCTTACCAATTTTTCGTACCTTTGCGCCTTTTATTGCGGGCGTATCAGAAATGAACTTCTCACGTTTTCAGTTTTTCAATATCACTGGCGCTGTGCTGTGGGTGTTTGGTTTAGTCATTGCCGGATATTTTTTTGGGAACATTCCCATCATTCGTCAAAACTTAAACGTGATCGTTTTGATTGGCGTTGGTGCTGCAGCTATTCCAGTAGTATTGACTGCCCTTTATAAAATTTTTCAGCGTAAGCAATCGTAATGACGCCTCGGAGTCAAGCTTTAATGAAACTTAGCTTGACTCTCTAGTGTGGCGATATGCTCACGAATATCACTAGCATCTTCTGCTTCTGGGGATTCACTGAGATAGCGATGCATATCTGCTAAGGCTGGGCGTAAATATTCTAGCTGAGCAAAGATCAGTCCACGATCACGAACTTCTTCAATCGAGTCTGGCAGCAAAATCACTAAACGCTCTTGAACGCCAAGTAGGCGCTCCCACCGCTCATCTTCTGAGTAAATCATTTTGAGGTTTCGCAGGAAGCGAGACAAGATTTCACGAGGGTTAGAGGCCCGCAGGAAGATATTCAGAGGCAGGCTTAATTCCCCACGGTAGCCCTTAGCATCTAAGTAGGGATCAAGCATTTCTTGTAGTTGATTTTTGGATAGCGAATCACCAGTGAGTGGGTCCATGATGACTTCACCTTGTTGCAAGGAGATGCGCATCATGAAGTGGTTCGGAAATGAAACACCACGAATCTTCAAGCCAATCTGTTGACCTAATTCCATCATCAGAATAGCTAGTGAAATTGGAATGCCCCTGCGATTCTCAAGTATGTGGTGCAAATAAGAATTTTCTGGAGCATAAAAATCATTGGGGTTTGGTCCAAAGCCTAACTCGGTATAAAAGAAATGCTTCAGAATTTGCAAGCGCTGAATTGGGGATGTGTCCGAAGTAATTCGTGACTTCAGCTTATTACCCATTTGATCTAGTTGATCTAATACGTTTTGAACATCCAAATCGGGATAGGCATGTTGTGCTACAGCGATTACCGCCTCCGTTAGCGGTAAGTGTTCGTCTTCAGCAACTAAAGAAGTGAAATAGTCGAGTTGTTGTGTTGGCATAAGTCCTATTTTGCATGACGCAAGAATTTTTGCCAGCGAATTCCAACTAACCCAAGGGCGCCAAAGTAAATCATGGCTGCTGCGGCTAGCCATGCTGCCAACAGGCCAATCCGAGTCCAGGGTTCGGCCTGTAGGGCGATCCAATTATGGGCGCCAGCAGCATAAAAAAGGACTGCAGAGAAGGGGATGAGGGCTAAAAATAGCTGCCCAAGGTACTTCGCCCAAGCTGAGCTAGGTAGGGCACCCCGTTGATGAAGGCCAATCCACAGTAGGGCAGCATTGAGGCAAGCACCAGCGCCAACCGAGAGTGCAAGACCCGCATGCCCAAGCCAAGGTACAAAAACAAAGTTCGCTAATTGGGTTGCGACAAGTACTAACAAACCAATTTTGACGGGGGTGCGAATATCTTGACGTGAATAAAATCCAGGGGCCAAAATTTTTACCAAAATAAGTCCAATCAGCCCGACGCCATAAGCAGCTAATGCGCGTTGCGTCATTAAAACATCTAGCGCAGTAAATTTTCCATAGTGGTACAAGACTGCGGCTAGTGGCTCGCCAAAAATAAAGAGTGCAATTGCACAGGGTGCCGCTAACAAGAACGTCAGTTGTAATCCCCAGATGAGTAATTCACCAGCGTGAACCAAATCATTTTTAGCGTTTGCTTTACTGAGGCTCGGAAGCAGAACGGTACCTAAAGCTACGCCCAACAATGCAGTAGGAAATTCCATCAAACGATCGGCATAGGAAAGCCACGACACACTTCCTGTTTGTAGGCGTGATGCAATATTGGTGTTGATGATGAGTGAGATTTGCGCAACCGATACAGCGAAGACTGCTGGCCCCATTAATTTCAAAACCCGTTTTGCTTCTGGATTTGCAATGGCAGTTTTAATGGCGCCAGGTAATAAACCAATGCGTGGCATAAGTCCTAAACGAGAAAGTGCGGGAATCTGAATCGCTAATTGCAAGACACCACCTAAGAGCACGCCAATGCTCAGAGCATAGATTGGTTCCTCTAAATGAGGCGCCAAGAAAAGAGCGCTGGCTATTAAGGCTACGTTTAATAAAACTGGAGTAAAGGCAGGAATGGCAAAGCGCTGAAAAGTATTGAGAATGCCTGCTGATAGTGAAACTAAGGAAATCAGCCCAATATAGGGAAACATGATTCGAGTCATGACAACGCTGGCCTCATACGCTGGCCCACCAGTAAATCCCGTAGCAATGACCAGAATGAGCAAGGGGGCGCCAATGACTCCAAGTAATACCGTGAGTAGCAAAGCCCAAAATAAGAGAGTAGCGACCGCATTGACCAGGATTTGAGCCTGTTTTTGATCGCCATCCTTGGAGATTTCACCCAAAATCGGTACAAAAGCCTGGGAAAAGGCCCCTTCAGCGAAAAGTCGGCGCAGTAAATTCGGTATCCTAAAAGCCACATTGAAGGCATCTGTCCACTCTGAGGCCCCGAAACTACGGGCAATCAGGGTTTCCCTAAGTAGCCCCGTAATACGGGACAGCATGGTGAGAGAGCTTACCTTGGCAGCGGCAGAAAGCAGGTTCATGAGCCGATTTTCACCTATTTATGGGTCGACTGGGCTTTTTTGCCCCTTTCAGGTAAAATCTTGGGTTTTGGCGAGCTTGCTTATGAATTTGGCAAGACCGTAGAATTTTTAACTAATCACATTTGTAATTTATAGAGGCAAGGTTTAAAGATGGCTAATACAGCACAAGCGCGTAAGCGCGCACGCCAGGCAGTAAAACAGAACGAACACAATTCCAGTTTGCGTTCAAAGCTCCGCACTTCCATTAAGGCAGTTCGTAAAGCCATTGAAACTGGTGACAAAGCGTCCGCAGCGAAAGTATTTGCAGCAACTCAGGCAACAATCGATAAGATTACTGACAAAAAGATTGCTCATAAAAATACTGCATCTCGTCAGAAGTCACGTTTGTCTGCAGCTATTAAGGCGATGGCAGCGTAATAAGGAATTAGTTTTAGGCTGGTCGAAGTAATTTCGACCTAAGCCCGCTCCTTATCAGAGCGGGTTTTTGTTTTTAGGACTGGGTTTGTGGTTTGGGCTCAAACTCACAGGCCTCTTCGATTGGTAGACCGTTGTCTTTGGCAAAGTTTGTTACAAAGTCTAGCGCTCTTGGATCAAGATCACCCAGTCTGGTATCAATAACAACGCATTTCACTGCAGCAATCACTACTGGTGTGACATAGGGTGAATAGGTGAAGCGAGGGTCTCCAGAGTCTCCTGGAGGGCGAAAGCTAGCCATAACCCCGCACAGACGCTCCGCCCAGTCACTGGGTCGAAATGGTTTGCCATAAGTGGTGATGCCTTGAATGAAAAGCTTTTTGTGGTTCAAGTTCGCATAAATAGGGTAGTAGGAATCGGTATTACTAAACCCTCTAGCTTAACAGCCGGGGTTAGCCGTAAGATGACTTTAGATTCTATTGTTGTGTAGTCAACTGTTTTCAGAAAAAAAATGCAAGCCAAAACTTTAGTAGAAAGTTCAACTATGACATCTCTGGCAAAGCCTCAAGTGCCTGGTCAGGTCAAGCACTATCTGCAGTTTGCTGACCTTACTCGGGAAGAATATGACTACTTGCTGAAAAGATCGGCATGGCTCAAGTCCAAGTTTAAAAGCTATGAGACTTGGCATCCACTTCACGACCGTACCTTAGCAATGATTTTTGAGAAGCAATCCACTCGTACTCGCCTCTCCTTCGAGGCGGGCGTCCATCAGCTTGGTGGGCATGCCGTATACCTGAACACCCGCGACACTCAACTTGGCCGTGGTGAGCCTGTAGAGGACGCTGCGCAGGTGATTTCACGTATGACTGACATGATTATGATTCGCACCTTCGGCCAAGACATCATTGAGAGATTTGCTGCTAATTCCAGGGTGCCAGTGATCAACGGTCTCACCAATGAGCACCATCCTTGTCAGGTATTGGCTGACATCTTCACTTTTGTAGAAGCTCGGGGCCCAATTCAAGGCAAGACAGTGGCGTGGGTGGGTGATGCCAACAATATGGCCTATACCTGGATACAGGCTGCTGAATGTTTAGATTTTCAGTTTCGTTTCTCAGCGCCAGTGGGTTATCAATTAGACGCCTCTCGTTTAACAAAGACAGCTGCAAAACATTTAACTATTTGCGCTGATCCTAAGGATGCTTGTAAAGATGCTGATCTATTGACAACGGATGTTTGGACTAGCATGGGTTATGAGGCTGAAAATACCTCACGTATGAATGCTTTCCAGGATTGGATGATTGATGAAGAATTAATGGCTTTAGCAAAGCCTGAGGCATTGTTTATGCATTGCTTGCCAGCCCATCGCGGCGAAGAAGTGTCTGCTGGTGTGATTGATGGTCCGCAAAGTATTGTTTGGGAAGAAGCAGAAAATCGCTTGCATGTTCAAAAGGCTTTGATGGAGTATTTGCTCTGTGGCCGCTTGGATTACAAGTAGGTCTTGAGTTTACAAATTTACGTTATTTTTTTTAGTTAATTTTGATTGAATAAAAAATCATGTCTGATATTAAAAAAGCAGTCTTAGCCTATTCTGGTGGTCTTGACACTAGTGTTATCTTGAAATGGCTTCAAGATACTTACGCTTGTGAGATCGTGACATTTACCGCCGACCTCGGTCAAGGTGAAGAGTTAGAGCCTGCGCGCGCTAAGGCCCTGCAGTTTGGCATTAAACCAGAGAATATTTTCATTGATGACTTACGTGAAGAATTTGTGCGTGACTTTGTATTTCCAATGTTCCGTGCAAATACGATTTACGAAGGCGAGTATTTGTTGGGCACATCGATTGCACGCCCATTAATTGCCAAGCGCCAAATTGAGATTGCCCGTTTGACTGGTGCCGATGCTGTATCGCATGGCGCCACTGGCAAAGGGAATGACCAAGTTCGCTTTGAGTTGGGTTATTACGCTTTAGAGCCAGGAATTAAAGTAATCGCTCCTTGGCGTGAATGGGATTTGCTCTCACGCGAGAAGTTAATGGCTTACGCAGAAAAACATGGCATTCCGGTAGAGATGAAGCATAAGCAAGGCGGTTCACCCTATTCTATGGATGCCAATTTATTGCATATTAGCTATGAAGGTCGTCATTTAGAAAATCCGAATGCTGAGGCTGAGGAGTCTATGTGGCGCTGGACGGTTTCTCCTGAGAATGCACCAGATGCCGCAGAGATTGTTGAAATTGAATTCAAAGCAGGTGATCCGGTTGCTATTAACGGCAAGAGCTATAAACCACATGAGCTATTGGCTGAGTTAAATCGTATCGGCGGCAAGCATGGCATTGGTCGACTTGATTTAGTTGAAAACCGTTTTGTTGGTATGAAGAGTCGTGGTTGTTATGAAACCCCAGGGGGCACGATTCTATTGAAGGCTCACCGCGGCATCGAGAGCATTACTCTTGATCGTGAAGTGGCTCATCTGAAAGATGACCTCATGCCACGCTATGCCAGCTTAATTTACAACGGCTTGTGGTGGTCACCAGAGCGCGTTGCATTACAGACCTTGATTGACCACAGCCAGCAGGCAGTCAATGGCACGGTTCGCTTAAAACTCTACAAAGGCGCCGTCTCTGTTATTTCCCGTGATTCAGCAAATACCTTGTTTGATCAAAATATCGCAACCTTCGATGATGATGGTGGCGCATATAACCAAGCCGATGCCGGTGGATTTATTAAACTCAATGCTTTGCGTATGCGGATTGCTGAAATAGCAAAACGTAAGCGCGCAAAGAAGTAATTAGCAATCACTAGATTAGAAAGAGCCAATATGCAATTTGATCAAGTATCAGTAAGCAAAAAAGCCAATGTGTTTTTTGATGGTAAGTGCGTATCTCATACTATTACGCTGCCCAATGGTATTCGGAAGTCGGTTGGCGTTTTTTTGCCAAGCACCTTACGTTTTGATCTCAGTATGAGAGAAGCAATGGAAATAGTAGATGGCACTGCTTTTGTGAGTATCAATGGCGCACCAGAGCAAGAGTTTAAGGCTGGCCAAAGCTGGGAAGTGGAAAAGGGCGGCTACTTCATCATTCGCACTGAACAGCCAGTGCACTATGTTTGCCACTTTGAATAAACAATGCTTTATTCCAATAAAAAACGCAGACGAAGGGCTGCGTTTTTTATTTCTTCGGTAAACCGCTAATTACAGACCCAGGCCCGATCACTCGATCAGAGAACCAGCGCTGATTCATTTCTAGGGTGTAGCGGACGGGCGCTTTAGGGCAGTGGCTGTTTGTTGTCTCAGCTTGCATCTCTTCAATATTCACAATCTTGCCGTCGTCTGCTATGAAAGCAATCGAGAGAGGAATTTTGGTGCTAAACATCCAAAAGCAATGCCCTGCTTTTTCTTCAAACATAAAGAGCATTCCAGAATTCGTCGGCATGCTAGTGCGATTCATTAAACCGGTCTGTCTTCTTTCTGGGTTATCGGCTATTTCTGCCTGAATGCGATAGATCCCAGTTTTTAACTCAACCGTTGGCAAGTTGGCATTCACTTGCGCAAAGGCTAGGCTTGAGCTGACTAAAAAGGCAAAAGGAAGGAGCTGGCGAAAAATATTGATTGATGTGCGCATGTGGTGCATTTTATGCGAGTAAATTAAAGACGAAAAAAAACCCAGGAACAAGTCCTGGGTTTTTGATAATGCTCTAAGGGCTATTAAGCCGCTTGGATATTGGTAGCTTGCTTGCCTTTAGGGCCTTGGGTAATGTCAAACGTTACCTTTTGGTTTTCCTTAAGGGTTTTGAACCCAGGCATAGTAATTGCGCTGAAATGCGCGAACAACTCTTCTTCACCATCATCAGGTTTGATAAAGCCAAAACCTTTTGCATCATTGAACCACTTAACAATTCCGGTCGCCATGCGAACTCCATTACATAAACTTTAAAACAACCGTGATGAGGGTAAATACTTTTTAATCAGTCTCGCTCCACAACACGCCTAAATAGAACTTCTTGTGAAGCCTACCCCCCGATTGTTTGCCCTTTTTCTAAGGGTGTCAAGGAGTTATATGCATTTACTACCTAGTAATTACCCCTTTTTTTATCAAAAAATGCCCCAATATGGGTTAAAGAGGGGGTTTTGCGTGTTTTTCACAACAAGATCCTAGTAAATTAAAGTTTAGATATCTGTGTTTAGAATGTTTCTTATGAGCCCCACACCCAAAAATCCCACAACTGGCGCACCAGTCAATCCCTATGCAGAAGACATCATCCTTCTCGAAAAGCAGGCCGAGAAAGTAAAAGCCCCTTCGATGTATAAAGTTTTACTATTAAATGACGATTACACGCCAATGGAATTTGTGGTGATGGTGATTCAGGAGTATTTTAATAAGGATCATGAAACAGCTACACGCATCATGTTACAAGTTCATTTAGTTGGCAAAGGCATTTGTGGGGTGTTTACTCGCGATGTCGCTGCCACCAAAGTGCATCAAGTTGTTGAACTATCCCGTGAAGCGGGCCACCCACTACAGTGCACTATGGAGGAAGCATGATTGCCCAGGAACTAGAAGTAAGTTTACACATGGCGTTTGTTGACGCTCGGGCATCACGACACGAGTTCATTACGGTCGAACATTTATTGGCTGCATTGTTAGACAATGCAACCGCAGTTGAGGTGCTTAAAGCCTGCGCGGTTAATATCGCCGAGTTGCGCTCTCAGCTTAAAAACTTCATCAATGACAATACGCCAGTAGTGCCTGGTAATGATGAGGTTGATACGCAGCCTACACTGGGATTTCAGCGGGTAATCCAACGAGCTATCATGCACGTGCAATCGACTTCAAATGGCAAGAAAGAAGTGACTGGTGCCAATGTCTTGGTTGCCATCTTTGGTGAAAAAGATTCGCATGCGGTGTATTTCCTGCAACAGCAAGGTGTCACTCGCTTAGATGTAGTGAATTTTATTAGTCATGGTGTTCGCAAAGATCAGGCTGAGCATGTGAAGCCTGCCGACACAACACAAGAAACGGAAGAATCTCCTGCATCTGGAAAAGAAAGTCCTCTAGATCAGTACACTCAAAACCTAAATAGCTTGGCGCGCCAAGGCAAAATTGATCCCCTGATTGGACGCGAGAGCGAAGTAGAACGCGTGATTCAGGTGCTTTGCCGTCGCCGCAAGAACAATCCACTCTTAGTTGGGGAGGCTGGTGTTGGTAAAACTGCAATTGCAGAGGGATTGGCTTGGCGGATTGTTAAAGGCGATGTGCCTGATATCTTGGCTAATGCTACGGTCTACTCCTTGGATATGGGCGCTTTACTTGCAGGTACTAAATACCGCGGTGACTTTGAGCAACGACTAAAGAGCGTTCTTAAGTCTTTAAAAGATCACACCCATGGTGTTTTATTCATTGATGAGATTCATACTTTGATTGGTGCTGGCGCTGCATCTGGTGGAACATTAGACGCAAGTAATTTATTAAAGCCTGCTTTATCGAATGGTCAGCTTAAATGTATTGGTGCTACTACCTTTACTGAGTACCGCGGCATCTTTGAAAAAGATGCTGCCTTATCCCGTCGTTTCCAGAAGGTGGATGTCGTTGAGCCAACCGTTGATCAGACAGTGCAGATTTTGCGCGGCCTTAAGTCTCGCTTCGAGGAGCACCATAGTGTGAAGTATGCAGCTGGCGCATTAGTAGCCGCTGCAGAACTCTCTGCGCGCTATATCAACGATCGCCATTTGCCAGATAAGGCAATTGATGTGATTGATGAGGCGGGTGCTGCACAACGTATTTTGCCTAAGTCTAAACAGAAGAAAACGATTGGCCGTCCAGAGATCGAAGAAATTGTGGCTAAGATTGCGCGTATACCACCCCAGTCCGTTACTGTGGATGATCGCAGTAAGTTGCAAACCTTAGATCGGGATATTAAGAGTGTGGTTTTTGGTCAGGACCCTGCAATTGAAGCCTTGGCTAGCGCCATTAAGATGACGCGTGCTGGTCTTGGGAAGATTGATAGGCCAATTGGTTCATTCTTATTCTCAGGCCCAACGGGTGTTGGTAAAACAGAAGTTGCAAAACAGCTTGCTTACATTTTGGGTATTGAGCTTTTGCGTTTTGATATGTCCGAGTATATGGAGCGTCATGCGGTAAGTCGTTTGATTGGAGCCCCTCCAGGATATGTTGGATTTGATCAGGGGGGCTTGCTAACTGAGGCCGTTAGTAAGAAGCCGCATTGCGTACTGTTGCTCGATGAGATTGAAAAAGCCCATCCAGATATCTTTAACATCCTTTTACAGGTAATGGATCATGGCACCTTAACGGACAATAATGGCCGCAAGGCCGACTTCCGTAATGTCATCATCATTATGACCACTAACGCTGGTGCAGAGGCGATGCAAAAATCTACCATCGGCTTTACTAATGCACGCGAATCTGGCGATGAGATGGTAGATATTAAGAAGTTCTTCACGCCAGAGTTCCGAAATCGCTTGGATGCCATTGTGTCCTTTAAGGCGCTTGATGAAACCATCATCATGCGCGTCGTTGATAAGTTCTTAATGCAATTAGAGGAGCAATTGCATGAGAAGAAAGTCGATGCAACCTTCAGCGTTGCATTACGCGCTCATTTGGCCAAGCATGGATTTGATCCATTGATGGGCGCTCGTCCAATGCAGCGCATTATTCAAGATACAGTGCGTAAAGCACTCGCCGATGAATTGCTCTTTGGTAAGTTGGCGCAGGGCGGACATGTGGATGTAGATGTTGATGCAGACGGTAAAGTGCACTTAAGCTTTGATGCCCCTACGTTGCCTGGTAAGGCAGCTAAAAAAGATGTCGCTCCTGCAGAAGAAATTTAAAATTAGCAATACTTAAAAGGAAAATATGTCACACCACGACAAATTGCTAGATGCTTTTGAATCCTATAAAGCTGAGCATGAAAAGTTTGAAGGTAAGGGTATTAAGGCATCAGCCACACGTGCTCGTAAGGCTTTACAAGAAATTGCAGGCTCTTGTAAAGAGCGTCGCAAAGAAATTTCTGCTGAAAAAGAATCCCGCGAGGGTAAGGGTGTTGGCATGTCACAAGATGCTGCCCGTCATGCGCATGTTCGTAAGTAAGCTGCCCAATCAATAAAAGCCACCTTCGGGTGGTTTTTATTTGGCTAGAATAATCACAAAATCAAACGGCGGAGCCTTATGAATACTCTGAGTTACATAAAGCATGTTATTCATGATGAGCTTCGCGCCATAAAAGAGGGAATCAAGGAGGCCAAGCTATTAACAATTGCCTTTGTTTTAGTTCTAATTAGCTTAATTGTCTACTTGAGGCCATTTCCTGATAGGCATATTTATTTTCTAAGCTATTACCCTGACTCTGATTGGAGCGTGCTTGCAGAGTCCTCAGCAAAAATCCTTAATGCAAATGGGCTGCAGATCGAAGTAATTCATACTGAGGGCGCTATAGATAACGTTACGAGATTGGAAGATCCAAAAGATAGGGCAAATGCAGCTTTTACTTATGGGGCTGCGTTAGATGGTGACGAGATAGCTGGAATTTATTCATTAGGCAGTATTGGCTATGAGCCTATATGGATTCTCTATAACAAAAATAAAATCGGAGAAATCAAATCTTTAAATGAGCTAGCTCGATATAAGGTAGGTCTTGGCCCAACTAAAAGTGGCTCCTACCGAATTGCCAAGATGATGTTGAAGATTGTGGATATTAATATTAGTGATAATCCTAACTTCAAACCAGACAGCATGATTGCAAATCAGGCAAAGTTGAAAAGTGGTGAGCTAGATGCTTTGGTATTTATTTCCACTATTCAAGACCCTATTACACAGGATTTATTGAAGTCCCCCAATATTGCTATTTTTGATTTCAAGAATGCCCCTGCATTTGCAAAGCAGTTTAATTCCTTTGTTACCTTAACCTTACCGGCTGATTCTATTAGTATCAATAGGCAGATACCTCAAAAAGACGTTACATTACTAGCCACTTCAACGAGTCTAGTAGTTAAGAGATCTATGCACCCCGATCTACAGTTAGCAATATTGATGTCCGCACGAGATAGCAATCGCAGCTCTCCGGATTTATTCTTTGCAGGACGAGGTGAATTTCCTGCCTACCTTGATTCGTCCATCCCAATTAGCCCTGTTGCTGAGCATTTTTATGATTATGGGCCTCCACATGCGATGCGATACCTGCCTTATTGGTTAGCAGGCCTAGTGGATCGAGCTTGGCTGCTTTTCTTGGCAATATTTGCGATCTTCTACCCACTGTCTAAGTTGAATGCTCGCTTTAGAAAATTCCGCTTCACTTTGAAGACGATTCCACATTACAAAGAGTTATTAAAGATCGAAAGAAAGTTGCAAAATGAGAAACTTTCTACTCTTGAAAAACAGCAAATGTTAGAACGCTTAGATTCAATTAACACGAGTGTTATTCGTAACGAGGTACCAATTGGTGAAGAATCTGCTTACTTTTTCTTCTTGAATGCAATTTCTTTGCTGAAAAGAAAGATTCAGAATACCTAGCCCCTACCGGTACTCCCAAAGCCGCCAGCACCCCGACTACTTTCAGTAAACTCTTCCACCACTTTGAGTTGTACTTGTTGGACTGGCATTACTACTAATTGGGCCAGGC
Source organism: Polynucleobacter sp. (assembly GCA_037129175.1). Taxonomy (GTDB): domain Bacteria; phylum Pseudomonadota; class Gammaproteobacteria; order Burkholderiales; family Burkholderiaceae; genus Polynucleobacter. The sequence continues at coordinate 63,203 of JBAXVK010000004.1, forward strand.
GCTCCATGGGTTCTAGCTTGAACGAGGTTGAGCCACGATTCCAGGTGCTCACCATTAATTGACCTTGGTAGTCAGAGTCAATCAGCCCTACCAAGTTTCCTAAGACGATCCCATGCTTATGGCCAAGACCTGAGCGTGGAAGAATAAATGCGGCATAACGCGGGTCTTCAACAAAGATAGCTAAGCCTGTTGGCACCAAGACAGTTTGACCTGGTGCTATCTCAATTGTTTCATCAATGCAGGCACGCAAATCTAGTCCAGCACTACCTGGTGTGCCATAAGCGGGCAGTTGATCGCGCATACGTTCATCAAGAATTTTGACTTGGAGAGATTGCATAGAATTTCCTAAAGCGGGTGGCGTGGATGATTTAAATTTTCTTGGCAATAAGTTGAATCAGTTGCCGCGCAAGCTGAAGCTTTTCAGCCTGCGCGATTTTTTTGCTGCCAGATTCGTCTATTACTAATAATTGATTGAGATCGCTACCAAAGGTTTCAGGACCGATATTGCCAACAATCATTGGAATGCCTTTGCGTAGGCGTTTCTCAGTAGCATGTTTTTCTAAATCGGTAGATTCAGCTGCAAAACCTACGCAGTATGGGTAAGGTTTGCCACCTTTATTTTTGACAGTCTTTGCAACGTCTAAAAGAATATCGGGGTTAGCAGTAAATTCAATGCTTGGCGCAACTTTCCCTTGGCGTTTGATCTTTTCTTTAGCAGGCGTTGCAATGCCCCAATCAGCTACCGCAGCAACTGCAAAGAATATATCGCAATCAGTTACCTTTAGGGTGGCCGCATGCATTTCTTTTGCGCTTCTGACATTGCTACGAGTAATTCTTCCTGTAGCCTCGAGCGGTGTTGTCAAATCACAAGGACCAGCAATAAGGTGCACTTGGGCGCCAGCTTCAACAGCCGCCCGCGCAATCGCAAAGCCCATCTTGCCTGAGCTGTGATTGGTGATGCCACGCACTGGATCGATTGCTTCAAAAGTAGGGCCAGCTGTAATCAATACTTTTTTACCCGCTAAGTTTTTCTTCTGAAAGAAGGCAATCACTTGTTCGGTAATTTCAGAAGGCTCTAGCATTCTGCCCATGCCTACTTCACCACAAGCTTGAAAACCACTTGCTGGACCAAGCAGGGCGACCCCATCTTCATGAAGACGCTGGACGCTTCGTTGAGTGGCTGCATGCTCCCACATTTGTTTATTCATTGCCGGCGCAAGCAAGAGTGAGCAATCTCTTGCAAGACAGAGCGTACTGAGTAAGTCGTCAGCTAAACCCAAAGATAGCTTGGCCATTAAGTCGGCGCTAGCAGGCGCAATGACGATAGCGTCAGCAGAACGGGATAGTTCGATATGAGCCATATTATTGCTAATACTGTTATCCCACTGACTGGTATAAACCGGATTGCCTGTGAGAGCCTGCATAGTGACGGGTGTTACGAATTGCGTTGCAGCTTCAGTCATGACTACTTGGACGGAAGCACCCTCCTGCATCAATTGGCGTGCAAGTTCAGGAGTTTTGTAGGCGGCAATACCACCAGAGATCCCCAGAATGATTTTCTTGTTCAAAAGTGATTGCATGGCGCCAGCTTAATGGGATTGGGCAGATTTGCCAAATGACTTACGTAATTCACCCCAAATAATGAGGGTAGCACCAATACAAATAGCGCTATCAGCAATATTGAAGGCTGGCCAATGCCAGTTAGCGTAATGCAAGTCGATAAAGTCCACGACGGCACCATACATCAGTCGATCTAATACATTCCCAAGTGCGCCCCCTAGAATCAGACTCAGAGCTACACAAAGTAGTTTATCGCTCTGATTTTTACGAAGTAGCCAAACAATGTAGACGCAGGCTAGCAGACCCAAGATCGTGAAAAACCAACGTTGCCAGCCTGAGCTTTGCGCCAGAAAAGAAAATGCTGCTCCTGGATTAAAGAGTAGCAGCCAATTTAGAAAGGGCAGAACCGGTTCTGGAATGCCTAACTGCAAACTGCTTAATGCAGACCATTTGCTTAGTTGGTCTAAGAGCAAAGTGATTGTTGCAATTGCAAGATAGTGCAGAAATGAAAGATTCATTAAATAGATCTATTAAGCAAATAAGCGATGATCGCCATCACCAAAAAGGTTGCTAATGCAACGACTACAGAGTTCTGGATGATCGGCATTATTGCCAACATCTTTAGTGTGATGCCAGCAACGACCACATTTCTTATATTGGCTACCGCGTACTAAGACCTCTAAGCCATCATTACTGAGTTCGATATTGGCACTTGAAGTAATCGTCACAAAGCGCAAGTCATTTTCTAATGAGTGGAGGATTGCAAAGTCAACATCACCCACTTTAATCGTGAGTTCAGCCTGCAACGATGAGCCAACATTACCTGTTTCACGTTCAAGTTCGATTGCTTTAGTGACTTCAGAACGAATCTCACGAATGCGATTCCACTTAGCAAGCAATTCATCTGCTTTTACAATTTCTGGGAAGTTGCCAAACTCTTCCATGAAGATCGACTCAGAAGGTTTGCTGCCCGAGCCATGTGGGAAATTCTTCCAGGCCTCCTCTGTGGTAAAGGAGAGGAACGGTGCAAGCCATTTCAAAAGATTAAGGGTAATGTGGAATAAGGCATTTTGTGCCGCGCGACGATCAGGTGAGTCGGGTGCGTTGGTATAGAGACGGTCTTTGAGGATATCCAAATAAAATCCGCCTAAATCTTCAGAGCAGAATGACAGCATGCGAGTTACCGCCGGATGAAATTCATAATCCTTGTAATGTGCCTCAACGTCACCTTGGATTTGATTGGCTAGCGCGACAGCATAACGATCGATTTCTAGCCATTGATTAGCAGGCATGGCATGCTTGCTGGGGTCAAAATCAGCTAGGTTAGCCAATAGGAAGCGCAAGGTGTTACGAATGCGGCGATAACTTTCAGTCACGCGTTTCAGAATCTCATCAGAGATTGTCATTTCACCCGAGTAATCAGTAGAGGCTACCCAAAGACGAATAATTTCGGCACCAAGTTTGTCTGCAACTTGTTGTGGGGCAATGACGTTACCTACAGATTTACTCATTTTTCGACCTTGGCCATCTACTGTGAAGCCGTGAGTCAGGAGCGCTTTATAGGGCGGCTTACCATCAAGCATGGCGCCAGTGAGTAAGGATGAGTGGAACCAGCCACGATGTTGATCTGAGCCTTCTAAATATAAATCAGCTAAGCGACCGTTTGGAGTCTGCGCATCAGCAGTGAGTAACTCATTACGGTGAGAGCCACGAATCACATGCCAATGAGTTGTACCTGAATCAAACCAGACGTCTAGAGTGTCACGATTCTTTTCATACTGAGAGGCTTCATCACCAAGCAGTTCAGCAACTTCTAATTTTTGCCAAGCTTCGATTCCCCCTTTTTCTACGCGTTTAGCGACTTCTTCAAGTAGCTCAACAGTGCGTGGATGGGGTTCACCAGTTTCTTTATGTACAAAGAAGGCCATGGGCACGCCCCATTGGCGCTGACGTGATAAGGTCCAGTCAGGACGATTAGCAATCATGCTGTGCAAACGTTGCTTGCCCCAAGCAGGGAAAAATTCTGTGTTTTCGATCCCTAATAGCGCTGTCTCACGCAAGCTAGCTTTGCTATCTAAAGGCTTCTTATCCATACTCGCAAACCACTGTGAGGTTGCACGATAAATGATGGGTGACTTGTGGCGCCAGCAGTGCATGTATGAGTGGGTATAAGTTTTATCGTTGAGCAAACTACCAGCCTCACGCATTGCTTCCACAATCTTTGGATTAGCTTTCCAGATATATTCATTAGCAAAGAGCGGTAACCATGATGCATACACGCCATTGCCCATTACCGGATTGAGAATATCGTTATCAGCCAGTTTATTTGCTTTACAGGATTTAAAGTCTTCTTCGCCATAGGCAGGTGCAGAGTGAACAATGCCGGTGCCGGTATCCAGGGTGACGTATTCAGCTGGATAGATTGGCGACAGGCGCTTGTAGCCATCATGCAATGGAGTAAGTGGGTGCCAGAAAGAGATATTCGCAAGCTGGCTACCGATACAAGTTGCAATAACCTTGCCTTCTAGACCATAGTCTTGCAAGCAAATTTCGACGCGATCTTTTGCCAAAATTAATAACTTATTACCGACATCAACTAAAGCGTAAGTCAATTCTGGATGAACGTTCATCGCCTGGTTGGCAGGAATGGTCCAGGGTGTTGTTGTCCAGATCACAATCTGACCTGGTTTATTGGGTAAGTCTGAAAGCCCAAATACTTTTGCTAGCTGTGGTCGTTGTGCGTCATCAAAGGCAAAACCCACATCGACTGTTGGATCAGTCTTGTCTTGATATTCCACTTCAGCTTCCGCCAGAGCAGAGCCGCAATCAAAGCACCAATTCACTGGCTTTAAGCCCCGGAAGACATAGCCCTTTTCCCAGATCTTGCCAAGAGCACGAATTTCATCGGCTTCATTACGATAGCTCATGGTGAGATAAGGATTGTTCCAGTCGCCAAGAACACCTAAGCGCTCGAAATCTATTTTTTGCTTATCGACTTGAACTTGAGCATAGGCGCGGGCCTTAGATTGCACCTCAGCTATTGGTAAGTTTTTACCAAATTGCTTTTCAATTTGAATCTCAATTGGCATGCCATGGCAATCCCAACCGGGAACATAAACAGAATCAAAGCCCATTAACCAACGGGACTTCACAATCATGTCCTTCAAGATCTTGTTTACCGCATGACCAATATGAATATCGCCATTGGCATAAGGAGGGCCGTCATGCAAAATAAATTTAGGTTGATTGGCGTGTGCGGTACGAATCTTTTCGTAGAGTTTATTTTTTTGCCACTGGGCAACCCATTGTGGTTCACGCTTGGCAAGGTCTCCTCGCATTGGAAACGAGGTGTCTAGAAGATTGACGGGGTAAGAGTTTTCTTTTTCAGACATGGGCTTTTTTCTGGAAATAATTTCTGGCGTGCTTTGCATCTGCTGCAATTGCATTTGTAAGAGCGTCGAGGTCATCATACTTTGCCTCGTCACGAATTTTTTCTAAGAGCTCTACGGTAATAATTTTTCCGTAAACATCTTCTTGATAATCAAAGATATGGGTTTCAAGCAAGACGCGGCCTTCATCTTCTACAGTAGGCCTTACTCCCAGGCTGGCCACGGCTGGCAGAGGCTTATCAGTAAGCCCTAATACTTGCGCAGTGAAGATGCCAGTAGTCGCTGGTTTGCGATGATGTAAATGATTGGCTACCGCTAAGTTCAAAGTAGGGAAACCAAGTTTTCGACCTAATTGTTGTCCATGAATCACGTGACCAGAAATTCCATAAGGGCGACCTAATAATTTTTCAGCTTGGTTCATATCACCATTAGCAAGTGCTGCACGCAAAGCAGAACTAGAAATGCGTTCACCATCTTCCAAGATAGTCTGGATGCTAGAAACTTCAAATCCATATTTTTCCCCGGCAGCTTTGAGGCTCGCAAAATTACCAGCCCGTTTCGCTCCATAGCAAAAATCATCACCAATCAAAATCCATTTTGCATTCAGACGTTTCACAATAATTTCAGAAACAAACTCTTCGGGTGTAAGGCGTGCAAAAGCGGTATTGAAGTGCTCCACTACAACTCGGTCAATTCCAAGTTGGGCTAAGGCAGCTAGCTTGTCGCGCAGATTCAGAATGCGAGGTGGGGCTTGGTCCGGCGAGAAGAATTCTTTGGGGTGTGGCTCGAAGGTCATGACGCAACTCACCAGACCCCGTTCTTTGGCGCCATCCACGAGTTGTTTGAGTAGGGCGCGATGACCCCTGTGCACGCCATCGAAATTACCGATGCTAAGGGCACAAGCAGGTCCTGCAGAAAACTGGGTCGGGCCACGGAATACGTTCACAAAATCGCTTTCAGGGTAGCCATCAATTATATTGTGGGCATGCTTTCTATCGTTACCTTAATCTCAGGCCGCGGATCTAATTTCGAGGCCATCGTCAAAATAGCCAAAAAAGACCATTGGCCGGTCAAATTTGCTGGGGTGATAGCCAATCGCTCAGCGGCTAAGGGCCTTGATTTTGCTCGCGCCCAGGGTGTTCCAACCTTCGTTGTGGAGCACAAAGAGCATGCTACTCGAGAATCCTTCGATGCTGCCTTGATTGAGCAAATTGATGCTTTAGGGGTAGATTTAGTGTTGCTGGCTGGCTTTATGAGAATTCTGACCCCAGGGTTTATTCGCCATTTTGAGGGTCGCCTCATCAATATTCATCCAGCGCTCTTACCCGCATTCCCTGGTTTGCACACCCATGAGCGGGCTTTAGAGGCTGGGGTTAAAGAGCATGGCGCCACTGTGCACTTTGTTACCGAGGGCGTAGATGAGGGGCCAATTATTTGCCAAGCCTCTGTTCCAGTTCTGGGGGGTGACGATGCCGATACCTTGGCAGCCCGTGTTTTAAGTGCTGAGCATCAGATTTACCCGCGGGCCGTAAAATGGTTCCTTGATGGACGATTGCGAATAGAAGGTAATCAAGTGAAGCTTCAACCCCCAGAGTCGCAATTTTTTAAATTATGAGTGCAGAACGTCCACCCCGTAAATCTGGAAACAGACTCGCCCCACACAAAAGTTACGCTGCTAAATCGAATGACCCGCAGCGCCGTCCAGAGCGACGCAATGCGAGTGGAAATTTAATTGCGCCTGAAGGTCAAAAGAATTTCTCCAATGCCAAAGCATTGCCTCAGCATGCACTTCATCTAGAAAGACTCTTGCCTGAACTGCTCAGCTTTGAACAGCCATCTGATCGCGTAGTCAGTCGCTATTTTCGTGCTGAGCCGCAACTTGGGAATCGAGATCGCGCCCTGATTGCAGAGAGTGCTTTCGCAATTTTGCGTCGTAAGAATGAGTTCTCCCAATTTGCTTCTAGTGGCGAGGGTTCTCAAGCTAGACGCTTAGCCTTATTGGGCTTGTTATCTGCTCTATCCGAGGGTGGACTTGGGTCTGCCAACCGTGCAGAAAGTGCCATTGCAGATTTGGCACACGTGCTTAAGCCTGGTGAGTATGAATGGTTGCAACGTTTTGCTACGGTGGATCCTGCCGCATTGAATCCGCTCGTTCGTAATAATTTACCCGAGTGGTTATGGGATGCGTTTGGAAAATATCCTGGTGAAGAAACACGTGAGGAGTTAGCAAAATCATTGATGCATCCAGCACTCTTAGATTTGCGTGCAAACACCATGAAGACCAATCGCGAAGAATTATTAGTGCAGATGAACGCATTGGGTGGTCGCTATCAAGCAATTCCAACTCCATATGCACCAGATGGTGTGCGCATTATGGGTAAGCCTGCTTTGCAAAATACCGCTGGATTTAAAGCGGGCATGTTTGAAGTTCAGGATGAAGGCAGTCAACTCCTCGCCTATTTACTTGCTCCTAAACGTGGCGAAATGGTTGTCGACTTTTGTGCTGGCGCTGGCGGTAAGACTTTAGCGATTGGAGCCTTGATGCGCTCTACAGGGCGCCTTTATGCATTTGATACATCAGAACGTCGTCTGGCTAATTTGAAGCCACGACAAGCCCGCAGCGGCCTCTCTAATGTCCATCCTGTATGGATTGATAGCGAGAATGACGCCAAGATCAAACGTTTGGCTGGAAAGATTGATCGTGTTCTAGTGGATTCCCCTTGCAGTGGAATGGGTACATTGAGACGTAATCCAGATCTTAAATGGCGCCAAACTCCAGCAGGGGTTTTAGAGCTCAATCAAAAGCAAATGAATATTTTGGCTTCTGCTGCCCGACTATTAAAACCAGGCGGTCGTTTGGTTTATGCCACTTGCAGCCTTTTACCCCAGGAAAATCAAGCGATTGCAGAGGATTTTCTGGCAAAGCACCCTCAATTCGAGGTTGTGCCCGCCGCTGAAGCTCTCAAGCCACTCTTTCCAAAAGATAAGCTGCCTTTGGGCTGCAGTCTAGATAACCCTTGGTGGCAACTTTGGCCTCATATTCATGGAACTGATGGCTTTTTTGGCGCTGTTTTCCAAAAGAAGGCTGCTGCTCCAGTTCCTGACTCTGAAAAAGGGGTAGAAAAAGAGGTAAAAGTCAAAAGCAAGAAGGCTGTGAAAGAATTAAAATAAAGGTTTAGATCTCTCTAGGGACTCACTTTTGAATACAGCTTCAAGTTCAGGTTTTGATTTATTTCTCAATTGGTTAGCCAATGGCTATCTCGATTGGTCTTGGTTGCAAATTACCATTTTTACGCTGGTAGTCACTCATATCACTATCGCTGCAGTCACCATCTTTTTGCATCGCTGCCAGGCGCACCGTGCCTTAGATTTGCATCCGATTGTTTCCCATTTCTTTCGTTTTTGGCTCTGGCTAACTACAGGTATGGTGACCAAAGAGTGGGCCTCGATTCATCGCAAGCATCACGCTAAATGCGAGACGGTTGATGATCCCCATAGTCCGGTAATTTTAGGTATTGGTACCGTGCTTTCTCGTGGCGCTGAGCTTTATAAATCAGAAGCAGCAAATCAAGAGACTTTAGAAAAGTTTGGCCATGGTACTCCCGATGACTGGCTTGAGCGCAACATTTACTCCAAGTTTTCTTGGCAGGGTGTTGCCATCATGCTCATCATTGATGTGTTTTTATTTGGTGGAATTGGTCTGACCGTTTGGGCTATCCAGATGTTATGGATTCCAATCACTGCAGCTGGTGTAATTAACGGTATTGGCCACTATTGGGGTTATCGTAATTACGATTGCGCAGATGCCTCTAAGAATATTATCCCTTGGGGAATTCTGATTGGTGGCGAAGAGCTTCATAACAATCACCACACCTTTGCTACCAGCGCTAAGTTATCAAATAAATGGTACGAGTTTGATATTGGTTGGCTGTACATTCAGATCATGAGCGCTCTAGGTTTGGCTGATGTAAAGAAAACGCCGCCCAAGCCAGTACTGAGTGATTTGCGTCCTGCCGATCAAAATACTCTTGAGGCCATCATTGCTAATCGTTATGAAATCATGGCGCGCTACAGCAAAACATTGCGTACTTTTTTCAGCAATGAAGCACAACATATGCAGGTTCTTGCAGCGCATTTAAGTGATGCTCGCACTTGGTTAGCCAAAGACGAATCACGTCTTAGCGAGCAAGAGCGATCAAAGCTTGAGGAGTTAATGGCTAGCAATGCACAACTACGCAAGATGATTGAGATGCGTCGTGATCTCCAAGCTATCTGGGGCCGTTCTAACGCCACTAGAGAGCAGTTAGTTGCACAGTTGCATACATGGTGTCAGCGTGCTGAGGAAAGTGGCTTGACAAGTCTTCGTGAATTCTCATTAAGATTGCGCCGCTACGCGTAACTGAACTGAGCTGGAATTTCTAGGCAATAAAAAACCCGCACGCAGCGGGTTTTTTATTTGCTGGAAGTAGATTACTTCAGCTTTGTTTCTTTGTAAGCAACATGCTTGCGAATCGTTGGATCAAACTTCATGATCTCCATTTTCTCAGGCTTAGTACGCTTGTTTTTTGAAGTTGTGTAGAAGTGACCAGTACCTGCTGATGACTCTAACTTGATTTTCTCTCTGCCGCCTTTAGCCATTTGTGCGCTCCTTAAATTTCGCCACGTGCACGAAGATCAGACAACACAGCATCAATGCCGTTCTTGTCGATAACGCGCAAACCAGCATTGGTTAAGCGCAAGCTAATCCAGCGGTTTTCTGATTCAACCCAGAAACGACGATTTTGCAAATTCGGCAAAAAGCGACGCTTCGTTTTATTGTTTGCATGGGATACATTGTTGCCAACCATCGGCTTCTTCCCAGTGACTTGGCAAACTTTTGCCATGACATAACTCCATTAATTGCGAAAAAAGAAGATTGTATCAGTCCCCGCCTATTTTGGGCTAGTCCTAAATGACTTGGGTATTGAACCTTAGGCGACAAAATAGGAAGAAAAGTCCTTAAATTCAGAATAAGTTAGTATTTACTACCATTATTTGCCATTATTCATAAGACCAGAGTCTGAGAAAGAGAAAAAACCACTACCACTGACGATGCAGTGGTCTAGAAGCGCTATGTCAACCAATTGCAAGGCATTCTGGAGGGTTCTAGTCAGCGCCTGATCTGCATCGCTTGGCAGGGGGTTGCCACTAGGGTGGTTATGCGCCACGATCAGGGCGCTGGCATTTCTGGAGAGGGCCTCCTTCAGGATTTCTCGGGGATAGACGGCTGTGTGGGTTATGGACCCCCTAAAAAGCTCCTGGCACTCAATCAGATGAAGCCGTGAGTCGAGGTAGAGGCAGAGGAAGACCTCATGTGGCAGACGGCCAATTTTGGCCTGTAGGAACTCTCTAACATGGCTTGGCGAGGAAAAGATAGAGTCCTGGGCTAACCCCTCCTCGAGACTGCGTTTCACTAGCTCGTAGGCAGCTTGGATTTGGGACCATTTGGATAGCCCCATTCCGTGGATGCTAGTGAGTTCTTCCCGGCTGCATCGGAGTAGGCGGGGTAGGCTTCCAAAATGGTGCAGTAGATCTTGGGCTAGAGCTACTGCGCTTTTGCCTTTTACGCCAACCCGCAAAAAAATGGCAAGAAGTTCCGCATCGGAAAGCGCAGCAGCACCCTGAATACGAAGTTTCTCGCGGGGCTGTTCATGTTTGGGCCAGTCCGTAATCGGGGAGTGCACAGCAGGCGCAGGCCTAGATACAATAAGCTTATGACTCAGCTTACTGTTTTGCCTCACTCCTATTTGACCCTCAACTACCGGCTCACTTTGCCCAATGGGGACGATTACATCAATACTTTCGTTGATCGTCCCGCGACGATTTTGATGGGTTCTGGACAATTTGCTCCTTGCTTTGAAAAAGTATTACTAGGACTTGGGCTGGGTGAGAAAAAAAGTGCCTTACTACCACCGGAAGAAAGTTTTGGTGAGCGTAAAGAAGATTTAGTGCAATGGGTTTCTTTGAAAGCCCTGAAAGAGGGTCGAGATGACGGCGTAGAATTTAATCCAGGTGATGTGATTGAATTTAATGCGCCAGATGGTGCTCAATATGCAGGTGTTTTGCAATCGATTAATGATGAGGGCGCGTGGTTTGACTTCAATCATCCTTTGGCTGGCAGACCTGTCACCTTTGAAGCAGAAATTGTTGCTATTCTGTAGGCGATGAGTAATCCAGATAACCTTGAAATTTTGATGGCACAGCCCCGCGGTTTTTGCGCGGGCGTTGATCGCGCCATCAATATCGTCAATGAAGCTCTTACACGTTTTGGTGCGCCCATTTATGTGCGCCATGAGATCGTTCACAACGCATATGTTGTAAATGAATTGCGCGAAAAAGGCGCAGTGTTTGTGGAAGATTTGCAAGAGGTTCCTAAGGGTGGAATCGTTGTCTTTAGTGCTCATGGCGTATCTCAAGAGGTGCGTAAAGATGCTCAAGCGCGTGGCCTGCAGGTTTATGACGCCACTTGCCCCTTGGTGACAAAAGTACATCTTGAAGTCGTGAAGATGTCTAAGGATGGCTTTACTATTTTGATGATTGGTCATGCGGGGCACCCTGAGGTTGAGGGAACTATGGGGCAAGTGAAAGAGGGTCTTTTCTTAATTGAAAAAGTTGCTGATATTGCTAAATTATCTTTTGCAAGCGATGAAAAAATTGCTTTCGTGACGCAAACGACCTTATCAATCGACGAGACTAAAGAAATTGTTGAAGCCCTCACCAAAAAATTCCCCAACATTGTTCAGCCACGCAAGCAAGATATTTGCTATGCCACTCAGAATCGCCAAGATGCTGTGAAATTTATGGCGCCCCAAGTGGAGGTGGTCATTGTGGTGGGAAGTGCGGCGAGCTCGAACTCCAATCGCCTGCGTGAATTATCAGAAAAATTAGGCGTTCCCTCTTACATGGTTGATGCCCCTGAGCAACTTAAGCCAGAGTGGTTTGTTGGCAAAAAGCGCATTGGCTTGACTGCTGGGGCTTCTGCGCCGGAGAGCTTAGCTCAATCGATCGTGGCACGTATTCTGGAATTTGGGCCACGTCAGGTGCGCGCCTTGGATGGCGTAGTAGAAGACGTGACATTCTCCTTACCTAAAAATTTAGTTGGCTAAAGCATTGAATTTTTTAGGCGGTAAACCAGGACAACCAATCTTCAAAAGCTTAATTGACCTGCTTCAGTAGCTCACGCAGCATATTGGCCATCTGACGAATCTCATCCTCACTCACATTGAGAGCCGGCATAAAGCGCAACAGGTTTGGTCTTGGTGAATTAATCAATAGTCCCTCAGGATTGCGCTCACGGGCAAGATCAACTAACTTTCCACCAACATCTTTACCGAGCATGAGTGCCCGCAATAAACCTTCACCGCGTTCACCTTCGAGGTTAAATTCTACAGATAGTTTGAGCAGTTCTGATTTAAGCAATTCACCTTTAGCTTTGACGCTATCCAAAAATCCTGGTGCCAATAATTGTTCAATGACACTAATACCTACAGCGGTCATGAGTGGGTTGCCGTTATAGGTGCCGCCTTGATCGCCCTGTACAAAGCAAGCTGCTGCATTCGTTGCCATGAGGGCTGCCAGGGGGACGCCACCACCAATGCCCTTACCTAAGGCCATGATGTCAGGCTCAATTCCGTATTGTTGATAGGCAAAGAGGGTCCCAGTTCGGCCACAGCCAGCCTGTACTTCATCTGCGATTAGCAGAATATTATTTTCTTTGGTGAACTTGCGTAGTTCACGCATAAATTCTTTAGTAGCAGGTATTACGCCACCTTCGCCTTGAATAGGCTCAATCATCACCGCAACTGTTTTATCGGTCACCAGTTTTTTGACGGACTCTAAGTCGTTTAAATCTGCTTTAGGAAAGCCAGCAACTTGTGGGGCAAACATCGTATCCCAACCAGGCTTTCCAGAGGCACTCATCGTTGCTAATGTGCGGCCATGAAAGCTATGCTCAAAAGTGATGATTTCGAAAGCACCATTTTTATTGAGCTGGCCCCACTTACGCGCGAGTTTGATAGCACCTTCATTTGCCTCTGCACCGCTATTTGCAAAAAAGACTTTATCAAAACAACTATTTTCTGTAAGTAGATTAGATAAGCCAATCATTGGCTCGTTATAAAAAGCGGGACTTGGATTAATTATTTTTTTTGCTTGAGTATTGAGTGCTGCAAGTATTCCAGGGTTACTGTGGCCCAAGCAATTTACAGCCCAACCTTGCAAGAAATCTAAATAGCGCTTGCCATTGCTGTCAGTTATCCACGAGCCTTTACCTTCGACCATAATGACTTCTGGACGCTTGGTGATAAACATCACTGCATGGGTGTCGATCGTTTGAGCTGGCTTATTCATACTCGGTTTAGGTAAATGGGGCTCATGAAGTTTCTATTATCTAATTTTATCGGAGTTTAGTTGCTTACTAAATCTGCAGCGCTAGTAAAGGAGTCCGCAAAGAATTCTTCCTCAGGTAGATGGCATTTTGATGAAAAGTCGTCTCGAGCAGCATTGACCATCACTGGTGCGCCGCAAGCGTAGACCTGAAGGCCTTTCATATTGGGATGGTCTGCCATCACTGCCTGGTGGACAAAGCCAGTTCGGCCACCCCAAGCATCTTCTGCCAGGGCATCTGAGATGACTGGAATGTATTTGAAGCCAGGAATATCTTTTTGCCAGATCTTGCACAAATGATCTAGATAGAGATCGCTGGGTCGGCGCCCACCCCAGTAGAGCTCAATAGGCCTTCGAACCTTTTTGGCCTGCATCTGTTCGATGATCGATTTGATTGGGGCAAAACCAGTGCCGGCGGCAACAAAGATAATGGGCTTCTTAGAGTCTTCTCTTAAGAAGAAGCTACCCATAGGACCTTCAAAACGGAGAATCGCTTTTTCTTTGAGGCTGGGTGTGATGGCTCCAAAGACAAAATCGGTAAAGAGGCCACCGGGTGAATGGCGAATATGCAGCTCGAGTGGGCCTTCTTGATCTGGTGCAGTCGCAATCGAGTAGGCGCGGCGCTGACCGTCCTTAAGTAAGAACTCTACATACTGACCCGCCAGAAATTGAAAGCGTTCTGCAGCCGGTAACTGTAATTTCAGAATTGCGACATCGCTGCTTGGTCTTTCAATGATATTCACCCGGCAAGGTACTTTCCGAATGGCAATATCGCCAGCGCCCTGAACCTCCCGTGCCTCAATCAAAAGATCTGACTGGGGGTGGGCACAACAAAATAGAGTACTGCCAGTGGTCTCGTCAGCTTTGCTCAAGGCGCTCTCGCTGTGTTGGCCGTGGGTCACCTGACCTTCTAGCACTTTACCTTTGCAGGAGCCGCAGGCACCGTTTTTGCAGCCATAAGGTAAATTAATGCCTTGACGTAGAGCGGCTTCCAGGAGGGTTTCATCCTGGTTAACAGTAAATTGTTTGCCGCTCGTTTTGAGCGTGATCTGATAAGACACTCTCATTCCTTTCAATAAATCGTTACGATGTTACTTATGCAATCTTTTGGCAAACCTTCAATCCTGATTATTGGCTGCGGTGACATTGGTCTTCGGGTAGCAAAGCAGCTATCCCGTAGTCATCGAGTTTTTGCCTTAACTACTTCGAAGAATCGCTTTCAGGAGTTGAGGGAGGTTGGCGCGACTCCTATTTTAGGTAATCTGGACCAGCCAGAGTCTTTATGGCGCCTATCCGATTTAGCTCAAACCGTCATTCATTTAGCGCCACCCCAAAATCAGGGAAGTCGTGATTGCCGAACCCGCAACCTAATCCGAATTCTAGCCCAAGGATCTGATGTCGTCAGGCGCTTCATCTATATCAGTACTACGGGTGTCTATGGCGATCACAAGGGCGCCAAAGTGAGCGAGAGTACCCCAGTTAGCCCTCAGAGTGAGCGTGCTCGCAGAAGGGTTGATGCTGAGCTTGCCTTGCGCTTGTGGGCCCCTGCTCATGGGGTAGCTTTAACTATTTTGCGTGTACCTGGTATTTATGCGGCTGACCGTCTACCACTAGAGCGTTTGCACTCTCAAACTCCAGCACTACGGCCTGAGGAAGATGCGTACTCAAATCATATTCATAGCGAAGATTTGGCAAGGTTAGTTTGTGCGGCGGTATATCACGGTAAACCACAGCGAGTGATCAACACCTGCGATGGTGGTGAAGCCAAAATGGGTGATTACTTTGATGAGGTAGCTGACGCTTTTGGCCTAGATCGACCACCTAGAATGCCTGCAGAACAATTACAAAAAATCGTGAGTCCGATGCTGTGGTCGTTTATGCGTGAGTCTAGAAGAGTAACTAACACCCGCCTGCATGAATTGAAAACGCCACTACGTTATCCGAGTGTGGCCCATTTTCTGAATACTATTTCCAAGAATCCTTAAGGCCAACGGTACGGTTAAACACTGGCTTGCCAGGCTTGGAATCAGACGCATCAGCGATAAAGTAGCCATGACGCTCAAATTGGAAACGCTCTTCCGGTTTAACTTCACTCATGCAAGGCTCAAGGTAGGCAGTAATAGTTTGCTTGGAGTTGGGATTAATCGCATCCAAGAAATTCTTATCACCGCTATCAGGATGCGGGTCACTAAATAGGTGATCGTATAAACGGACTTCACTGGGAATTGCCTCGGCAGCGCTAATCCAGTGAATATTGCCCTTCACCTTATAGTTATTAGAGCCAGGAGTGCCACTCTTACTATCAGGGAAGTAGTTTGCATTGATCTGTGTAATATTGCCAGCGGCATCAGTCTCAAACCCAGTGCATTCAATCACAAAACCATGGCGAAGACGCACGCGGCTGCCAGGCTGATCGACAGTTGGCGGAAATAATCTAAAGAAACCTTTGCTTGGTTCTTTCATAAAGTCATCTGCCTCAATCCACAACTCGCGTGTGAAATGAAAGTCGCGATTACCCCATTCAGGATGTTGTGGGTGACGTGGGGCGGAGCAAGACTCTTTGCCAGCAGCATCAAAGTTTTGAATGACTAGCTTAAGTGGTTTTAGAACTGCTGTGGCACGAGGTGCTTTGACTTCAAGATCATCGCGTAGCGCCTGATCAAGAGTGCTCATATCAATCCAGCTATCCGCTTTAGATACTCCAATGCGTTCACAAAACAAACGAATACTTTCTGGGGTGTAACCACGGCGACGGATACCTACAATGGTTGGCATGCGAGGGTCATCCCAACCATCAACCTGTTTTTCTTCAACAAGTTGCAATAACTTACGCTTGCTAGTGATGGTGTAAGTCAAATTTAAGCGTGCAAACTCATACTGATGTGGCACCGGGTCTTTAAAGACCCCTAGCTCTTTAAGTGAATTAACGATCCAGTCATAAAGAGGGCGGTTATTTTCAAACTCAAGCGTACAGATGGAGTGGGAGACGTTCTCCAGCGCATCGGAGATGCAATGTGTGAAGTCATATAAGGGATAGATGCACCACTTACTGCCTGTTCGATGGTGATCAGTATGACGAATACGGTAGACCACTGGGTCGCGCATCACGATATTAGGGTGTGCCATATCGATCTTGAGACGCAGAACATGCTCACCATCCTTGAACTTCCTATCCTGCATCTGGCGAAAGAGAGCAAGATTTTCTTCTGGACTACGTTCACGGTAAGGACTATTTTTTCCTGCTTGACCAAAGTTTCCACGATGAGTGTGAATGTCATCAGCGCTCTGGCTATCCACATAAGCCTTACCATTCTGAATCAGAATTTGTGCAAACTCATAGAGACGATCAAAGTAGTCGCTGGCATGATAAAGATGGGTACCCCAATCAAACCCAAGCCATTTGACTGCATCCAAAATACTGTCTGCGTATTCAATATCTTCTTTGATAGGGTTGGTGTCATCAAGACGCATATTGCAACGGGCGCCACCTGGCTGATTATTGTAGTCAGCAGCTAAGCCAAAGTTCAAGCAAATACTTTTTGCATGGCCAATATGTAAATAGCCGTTAGGCTCAGGTGGAAAACGGGTAATGATTGATGGAATTACCTCGCCAGCTAAATTAGTGCGCTTGGCAAAGGCACCACTTGCTAAGTCATGATCAATAATCTGACGTAAGAAGTTAGAGGGCTCAGCTAGGGCACCAGTATTTGCTTTAGAGGGTTTACTATCTTTTGACATAGCCACATTGTAGAGAAAACCTCTAGCCCATAAAGAAAAAGCCCGCAAACTGCTGCGGGCTTGTTTCTACTGAAGCGGGGAGAATTAATCCTCCTCGGCAAATGCCTCTTGGCGAGTTTTCTTCACTGCTGGCAAAGCCACGATCACTACTAAGAGGGCTGCTGCAATTAGCAAGCCTAATGAAAGTGGGCGAGTTAAGAAGGTTGTGAAATCACCGCGGGATAGCAATAGGGCGCGACGGAAGTTCTCTTCCATCATTGGTCCAAGCACGAAGCCCAAGAGTAATGGAGGAGGTTCGCAACCCAGTTTGAAGAAGAGGTAACCAATCAAGCCAAAGGCTGCAGTGACATATACATCAAACACGGTGTTGTTCACGGTATATACGCCGATACAGCAGAACACCAAAATTGCTGGGTAGAGGAAGCGGTATGGAATTTTCAAGAGCTTGACCCAAATACCAATAAGGGGCAAGTTCAAGAGAATCAACATCACGTTACCAATCCACATCGAAGCGATCAGACCCCAGAACAATGCTGGATTACTGGTCATCACTTGTGGGCCTGGTTGAATATTATGAATCGTCATTGCACCCACCATCAAAGCCATCACGGCGTTTGGTGGAATACCCAATGTGAGCAATGGAATGAATGAGGTTTGAGCGGCAGCATTGTTCGCTGCTTCAGGACCCGCTACACCTTCAATCGCGCCTTTACCAAACTCATGGCTGTACTTAGAAGATTTTTTCTCAACAGAGTAAGCGCCAAATGCTGCTAAGGCGGCGCCGCCGCCTGGCAAGATGCCCAAGATAGAGCCAATAGTCGTGCCACGCAAAATTGAAGGAATCATACGCTTCACATCAGTTTTAGTTGGGACCATGGTGGTGAGTTTATTGAGGAAGCCCTCATCCTCACCAGTTTTTTCTAGGTTGCCCATGATTTCTGCGAAACCAAATACCCCCATCGCAACTGCAACAAAGCCGATACCATCACTGAGTTCTGGAACATCAAACGCATAGCGAGATACACCAGAGTTCACATCAGTACCAATAATGCCCATTAAGAGACCTAAGATGATCATGCCGATCGCTTTGATTAAAGAACCAGAAGCCAATACCACGGCACCAATTAAACCTAAGACCATAAGCGAGAAATACTCTGCGGGACCAAATTTGAAGGCAAGTTGAGAGAGCGGGGCAGCAAAAGCAGCCAAAATTAAAGTGGCTACGCAACCCGCAAAGAAGGAAGCTGTACCGGCAGTAAACAAGGCGACACCAGCTCGACCATTGCGAGCCATTTGATAGCCATCGATTGCGGTTACCACCGACGACGTCTCCCCCGGAATGTTCAACAAAATTGCGGTTGTGGATCCGCCGTACTGTGAGCCGTAATAAATACCAGCTAACATAATCAAAGCAGCAATCGGAGGCAGCGCATAAGTTGCTGGCAAGAGCATCGCGATGGTGGCGATAGGACCAAGACCAGGCAATACCCCGATGAGTGTTCCTAACACGCAGCCGATGAGGCAGTACAAGAGGTTCTGCAGCGTAAAAGCGGTATCGAAACCGAGGGCTAAATTAGTAAATAAGTCCATTTTATGGTGTCTCGGTTCGTTATTGTTGTAAGAAGAATGGCAGGAGTGGGAATTGAAGTTTTAAACCCACTACAAACACGGAATAAGTAAAGGCGACCAAGAAGGCCGCATTGATCGTCGTTCCCTTCCAGGTAAATTCTTTGCTGGCGCTTGCGGAAACAAAAACTAAAACCACGACAGCCACTAAGAATCCCATTTTAGGAAGTAAGAGGCCATACAAAATAACCGCACCTGTAATTTGGGCAATGATGCGCCATCTAAACTTTGGAATAGCTTCAATCGTAGCTTTAGCGCTATAAGATCTAACAAGAACTAACAAGCCAATTAGAACCATTAATACGCCAAGCCAAAATGGGAAATAGCCTGGACCCATTTTGGCTGCTGTGCCATATTGGTATTGTGTGGCTACGATGGTGAAGAAGAGGCCAATGACCATATACATGATCCCTGCCCCAAAATCCCGTTGATTGCGAATTTTCAAGTTGTGCTCCTTATTTATCGGCTTAAGTGCCGATCTATTTAATGATGTTGTGCGATTGTAAGGCACCAAGGGGGTCTATTGACTAGGGTTTGCCCTAGAGGGGTGCCAATGCGATAATTATTGACATGAAAGTCTCTCAAATTCGCCAGGCATATCTGGATTTCTTTGCCCAAAAAGGCCACCAAATTGTTCCATCCAGTCCGGTAGTCCCCGGGGATGATCCAACCTTGTTATTTACTAATGCAGGGATGAACCAGTTCAAAGATGTGTTTTTGGGCTTTGATAAACGTCCTTATAACCGTGCCACAACTGCCCAAAAGTGTATTCGGGCGGGTGGAAAACATAATGATTTGGATAATGTCGGCTATACCTCACGGCATCACACCTTTTTTGAGATGCTGGGCAACTTCTCGTTTGGGGATTATTTCAAGAAAGACGCAATTCAATATGCTTGGGATTTATTAACTCAAGTATTTAAGTTGCCCAAGGAAAAACTTTTAGTTACGGTCTATGCCGAAGACGATGAGGCTTATGAGATTTGGAATAAGCAAATTGGTATTCCGGCTGATCGCATTATTCGAATTGGCGATAACAAGGGAGCACGTTACGCCTCTGATAATTTCTGGATGATGGGTGATACCGGCCCTTGCGGTCCTTGTACAGAAATTTTCTATGACCACGGCGAGCACATTCCTGGAGGCCCTCCTGGTAGTCCAGATGAAGATGGCGATCGCTTTATTGAAATTTGGAATAACGTCTTCATGCAGTTCAACCGCGATGAAGCAGGTGTAATGCATTTACTGCCTAAGCCTAGTGTTGATACGGGGATGGGTCTTGAGCGTATTGCTGCTGTTTTGCAGCACGTGCACTCCAACTATGAGATTGATCTTTTTGTAAATCTACTAAAGGCTTCCAAGGAAGCGGTAGATGCTGCTGGTAGTCAAAACTGCGATGCGCAGAGTCCTTCACTTAAAGTGATTGCCGACCATATTCGTGCCTGTAGCTTTATCGTTGTAGATGGAGTGATTCCAGGTAATGCAGGGCGCGGTTATGTATTGCGTCGTATTGCACGGCGTGCAATTCGCCATGGCTACAAGCTTGGTGCACGCAAACCCTTCTTCTATCAATTAGTTCCCGCTTTGGTTAAAGAGATGGGTGATGCTTATCCAGAATTACGGGCAGCGCAAGATAAAGTAGGTGAAGTTCTGAAGCAAGAAGAAGAGCGTTTCTTCCAGACGATTGCCAATGGTATGGAAATTTTAGATGGCGCATTAGCAGGCGGCGCCAAAGTAGTTGATGGTGAAACCGCTTTCCGCCTACATGACACCTTTGGCTTCCCGCTAGATTTAACTGCAGACGTCTGTCGTGAGCGTGACGTGACAGTTGATTCCCAAGGTTTTGAGGTGGCGATGCAAAAGCAGCGTGATCAAGCTCGAGCAGCTGGGAAGTTCAAGGTAGCTCAAGGCCTGGATTACAAAGGCAAGCCTACCCAATTTCATGGATATGACACCTTCAGGCATGAGGGTGCCAAGGTAACAGCTCTTTATGTAGATGGATCTGCAGTGACTTCGGTGAAAGCTGGTGATGCAGCGGTGATCGTGCTTGATAACACTCCTTTTTATGCTGAATCTGGCGGCCAAGTTGGCGATAAAGGCGAGCTTCGTAATGAGACTGTGCGTTTTGCAGTAGAAGATACCTTTAAGATTCAGGCCGATGTCTTTGGTCACCAAGGTGAGTTACTCGAGGGCGAGCTCAAGGTTGGTGATGTGCTCAATGCCTTGGTAGATACTCAGCAAAGAACGGATACGATGCGTAATCACAGTGCTACGCATATCTTGCACAAGGCCTTGCGCGAAGTCTTAGGTGATCATGTGCAGCAAAAAGGTTCACTGGTAGACGCCACGAAGACCCGTTTCGACTTTACTCACAATGCCCCGATTACGGCTGAACAAATTCGTAAAGTAGAAGATATTGTGAATCAAGAGATTCTCGAAAATACTGCCACCTCAGGTAAGGTGATGTCTTTGGAGGATGCGCAAAAGACTGGTGCCATGATGCTTTTTGGTGAGAAGTACGGCGAAGAAGTTCGGGTTTTAGAAATCGGTAGCTCTAAAGAGTTGTGTGGCGGTACGCACGTATCTCGCACTGGCGATATCGGCAGCCTCAAGATTGTTTCTGAAGGCGGCGTAGCAGCTGGCATCCGTCGGGTTGAGGCTGTCACTGGTAGTAATGCACTTCACTTCTTGCAGGGTATGGAAGACAAGATGAATGAAGCTGCAGCGATTCTTAAAACCCATCCAGGGGATTTGGTAAACCGCGTTACCCAATTACAAGAGAGTTTGCGTCAAGCAGAACGTGAACTAGAAAAAGTGAACTCCAAGTTGGCAGCGAGTCAAGGAGATGAGTTAGCTGGTCAAGCAATCGATGTGAATGGCCTCAAAGTGCTAGCTGTTCGCTTAGATGGCGCTGATGCAGGAGTCTTACGTGAAACCATGGATGCCTTAAAAGCAAAGCTTAAAACTGCTGCAATTGTCCTAGCATCTGTGCAGGGTGATAAGGTTAGCTTAATAGCCGGCGTGACTGCGGACTCCATTACTAAAGTGAAAGCAGGTGACCTTGTGAACTTTGTGGCTCAGCAAGTAGGCGGTAAAGGTGGCGGCAAGCCTGAGATGGCGATGGCCGGCGGTACTGACCCAAGTAAGTTAAACGCAGCATTAGAAGGTGTAAAAGATTGGGTGGCGAGCAAATGAGCGATCAAAATATTGCATTTAATGCCGAGGTAGATGCGATTGGCATGAATTGCCCCTTACCTATTTTACGTACCAAGAAAGTCTTAGCCACTATGCAATCTGGTGAAGTGCTAAAAATTAAAGCAACCGACTCGGGGGCCGCTCATGACTTTCCAGCATTTGCCAAACAAACTGGTAATGAATTGATTTTTAGTACTACTGAAGGTGATGTCTTGGTTTTCTTCTTAAAAAGAAGATAAGAAGAAAATTAGACGAAGTTCAGAGGCTTAGCTTAAAGAGCGACTCTTTAAGTAGGCCGCAAAATCAGTCGCCACCTCTGGGTGGCGCAAAGCAAATTCCACTGAAGCCTTGAGGTAGCCAAGTTTGCTGCCGCAGTCATAGCGTACCCCATCGTACTCATAAGCAAATACAGGCTCTTGCTTCAGCAAGGAAGCAATTGCATCGGTCAACTGAATTTCTCCACCAGCACCTGGCTTGAGATTGCGAATATGGCTAAAAATATCTGATGACAAAACATAGCGCCCAACAACTGCCAAGTTGGAAGGTGCATCTTTAGGTTGTGGTTTTTCTACGATGCCATTGAGGCGATAGATGCCTTTGGTTACTTCAGTGCCGGATACGATGCCATATGAACTGCTCTTAGCTGGATCTATCTTTTCTACAGCAACAACTGAACCGTTTTGCTCATTAAATACCTTGAGCATCTGCCTGAGTACTGGCGGTTGTCCATCCAATAAGTCATCTGCCAAGATGATGGCAAAAGGCTCATCGCGCACCAATTTCTCTGCGCACAGAACTGCATGACCTAAACCGAGTGCTTCAGGTTGACGCACGTAAACACAATCCACATGACTAGGCTTAACGCTGCGCACAATTTCTAATAGGGCTTGTTTATTTTTGGCTTCAAGCTCAGCTTCTAGTTCATATGCTTTATCAAAGTGGTCTTCAATGGCGCGTTTACTGCGACCAGTAACAAAAATCATCTCAGTAATGCCAGCCGCTATAGCTTCCTCAACTGCATACTGAATCAGAGGCTTATCAACCACATTGAGCATCTCTTTTGGGCTTGCTTTAGTAGCAGGCAAGAAGCGTGTGCCTAAGCCAGCAACAGGAAAGACGGCTTTGGTAACGGCTTTAGTAGTTAATGGCATAAGGGTGTTCCGATCGTTCTGGATTTGCTACTGTTTTATTTCAGACGCTCTAATTGTGCAACAAGCTTCTCATGATTCTGCTCAAAACCAGCAAGACGTTGTTTTTCTTGGGCAACAACCTCTTCTGGAGCGCGGGCTACAAAGCTTTCATTGGTCAATTTGCCACGGGCTTTCGTAATTTCATTGGCTAGGCGCTCAATTTCCTTGCCGATTCGAATGCGCTCTGCCGCAACATCCACCTCAATCTTAAGAAGTAGTTTTAGGTCTCCAACGAGCGCCATTGGTGCGCCAGGAGCATCTTTTTCCAAGCCAGACTCATCCTGATAGATTTTGACTTCAGAGAGTTTGGCTAAGGCGAGTAAATAAGGTGTCGCTTTTTGGAGGAAAGCTTCTGG
The DNA here is from genome assembly GCA_037129175.1 of Polynucleobacter sp. Taxonomy (GTDB): domain Bacteria; phylum Pseudomonadota; class Gammaproteobacteria; order Burkholderiales; family Burkholderiaceae; genus Polynucleobacter. The sequence goes on from JBAXVK010000004.1 coordinate 86,681, forward strand.
TCCGCTAATCCAAAGAGGAACTTTTTGACCGGGCGGCACTTGCATCTCACCACGTAAGTTTCTACAGGCATCCACAATCGCTTTAATCTGGGCTACCCAAGATTCACTCTGCTCATCGATTTTTTCTGGCTGAGAAATCGGATAGGGTTGCAGTGCAATGGTTTGCTTGGTTTGCTGAGCTAACTCTTTTCCGGACTTCGGACCAACAGTTTGCCAAAGAGTCTCAGTAATAAATGGGATCAGCGGGTGTGCCATGCGTAGGATGGCTTCTAGAACCCGTAATAGAGTGCGGCGGGTTGCGCGCTGTTGTGCTGGAGTGCCCGTTTGCAACTGTACCTTGGCAAGCTCTAAGTACCAATCACAATATTCATCCCAAACAAATTGGTAGATGTTGCTTGCAATGTTGTCAAAGCGATAGTTCTCAAAACCTTTAGCAACTTCAGCTTCAGTTCTTTGTAACTGAGAAACAATCCATTTATCCGCTGGTGAGAAATCTAAGTAGCCATCCGGACCACATTGATTGTCGCAAGGCGCAAAGCCATTATCTTCATCGCCACCTGGGCAGTTCATGAGAACAAAGCGGGTTGCGTTCCAAAGCTTATTGCAGAAGTTACGATAGCCTTCACAACGCTTCTGGTCAAAGTTAATGTTGCGACCAAGAGAAGCTAAAGATGCAAAAGTAAAGCGTAAGGCATCTGTACCAAATGCAGGAATGCCATCTGGAAACTCTTTCTTAGTTTTCTTGCTGATACTTTCTGCTTGTTTGGGGTTCATCAAGCCTGTAGTGCGCTTACCTACTAACTCTTCAATCTTGATACCATCGATCAAATCAATTGGGTCCAAGGTATTACCTTTGGACTTACTCATTTTTTGACCTTCGGCATCACGTACTAAACCATGAACGTAAACAGTATGAAACGGCACTTTTCCAGTGAAGTGACAGGTCATCATCACCATGCGTGCCACCCAGAAGAAAATGATGTCAAAGCCAGTGACTAATACAGACGAAGGTAGGAAGTGATTTAAAGCAGGTGTTTTTTCTGGCCAACCTAGAGAGCTAAAAGGCACCAGCGCTGAGCTAAACCAGGTATCTAGAACATCAGGATCGCGATTAAGCTTGCCGGAGTAGCCAGCCTTAGTCGCTTTAGTTTTAGCTTCTTCTTCAGAGCGCCCTACAAAAATCTGGCCATCATCACCATACCAAGCAGGGATTTGGTGGCCCCACCAGAGTTGGCGTGAGATGCACCAGTCTTGAATATTTTCTAACCACTGGGTGTAAGTGCTAATCCAGTTTTCTGGAACGAGCTTAATGTCACCCTTAGTGACTGCATCTAATGCAGCACCGGCAATCGATGAGCCGGGCTGATATTGGTTATCAGAGCTTGGTTGAGACATTGCCACAAACCATTGGTCAGTGAGCATCGGTTCAATAATGGTTTGGGTGCGATCACCGCGCGGCACCATGAGTTTGTGTGGCTGAACTTTTTCTAATAAGCCTGCTGCATCTAGATCAGCTACTACCTTTTTGCGCGCTGCAAAACGTTCCATACCTTGATAAGAAATTGGCGCATTCTCATTGATCTTGGCATCCAATGTCAGAATGTTGATCAAAGGTAATTGATGACGCTGTCCAACGGCATAGTCATTAAAGTCATGTGCGGGAGTTACCTTAACTACGCCAGTACCAAAGTTCAAATCAACATAGTCGTCTGTAATGATCGGGATTTGACGGTCACATAAAGGTAAGTTGACTGACTTGCCAATCAGGTGTTTATAGCGTTCGTCTTCTGGGTTCACCATAACAGCAACGTCACCTAGTAAAGTCTCGGGACGAGTGGTGGCAACGGTTAAGTGGCCTGAGCCATCTACTAATGGATAGCGAATATGCCACATCGAACCATCTTCTTCTTCACTCACCACTTCAAGATCTGATACTGCAGTTCCTAAAACAGGATCCCAGTTCACCAAACGTTTGCCACGATAAATCAAACCTTGCTCATGCAAACGCACGAATACCTCAACTACTGCTTTGGACATTTTGCTGTCCATTGTGAAATATTCTTTACTCCAATCAATCGAAGCACCTAGGCGACGAATTTGACGGGTGATGGTATTGCCAGAAGCTTCTTTCCACTCCCATACTTTTGCTAAAAACTTTTCACGACCTAAATCATGACGAGATACTTTTTGCGCATCAAGCTGACGCTCAACCACGATTTGAGTCGCAATACCAGCGTGGTCAGTACCAGGAACCCATAAAGTATTTTTGCCAGACATGCGCGCGTGACGAACCAGGCCATCCATGATGGTTTGATTAAAGGCATGACCCATGTGAAGAGTGCCAGTGACATTGGGGGGAGGTAGCTGAATAGAAAAATCACCTTTACCTTCAAGCATGGTGGCGTCGGCAATACCCCTGCGTTCCCACTCTGGCCCCCAATAGGCTTCGATTGGGCCAGGCTCATAGGATTTAGCAAGTTCGTCTGCTGAACTGGCTGCTGGTGAATTAGGGGTATTTGAGTCATTTGGCATAAGAGGCAAATTATAATTGGGGCGATGTACTCTGACTTGCTCGCCAACCTCAATCCAGAACAGCGCGAGGCAGTGACCCTCCCGCCTGTTAATGAAAATGGCCAAGCCCAATCAGCCATGATTTTGGCTGGGGCTGGTAGCGGTAAGACCCGCGTCCTCACCACCCGTATAGCCTGGTTGATTCAGACTGGTCAGGTGTCGCCTATAGGCGTCCTAGCAGTAACTTTCACTAATAAGGCTGCCAAAGAGATGATGGTGCGCCTAAGTGCCATGTTGCCGATTAATACCCGAGGCATGTGGATTGGCACTTTTCATGGCCTTTGCAATCGTTTATTGCGAGCCCACCATAAAGAAGCTGGCCTGCCCTCTACATTTCAGATCTTAGACACCCAAGATCAGCTTTCTGCCATTAAGCGTCTTTTGAAGGGCTTGAAGGTTGATGATGAAAAGTACCCTCCAAAACAACTGCAGTACTTTATTGCTCATGCAAAAGAGCGCGGACAGCGCGCTAAAGATTTATCTGTCGGCGATGACTTTCAGGCAAGGATGGCGCAACTGTATGCGGCCTACGATGAACAATGCCAGCGCGAGGGAGTAGTGGATTTTGCAGAGCTCCTCTTGCGTAGCTACGAATTACTAAAACACAGCGAACCCATTCGTACGCATTATCAAGAACGCTTTCGTCATATTTTGATCGATGAGTTTCAAGATACCAATGCATTGCAATATGCCTGGCTTAAATTATTGTCGGGTCATGATGCCGGTCGCATTAATGTTAGTGGCGCTGGAAGTAGTGCAGTTTTTGCTGTTGGTGATGACGATCAAAGTATTTATGCCTTCCGCGGTGCTGATGTTGAGAACATGCGGCTTTACGAAAAGCAATATCACCCCATGATGGTGAAGTTGGAACAGAACTATCGCTCACACGGACATATCCTAGATACAGCAAATCATTTGATTGCCAATAATTCAGAGCGACTTGGAAAAAATCTACGAACCGATGCAGGTCATGGCGAACCAGTCCGCATCTTTGATGCACCAAGCGACCATGCGGAGGCTGCTTGGTTGGTAGATGAGATTAAAGCCTTGATTAGTAGTGGCATTAAGCGGACTGAGATAGCCCTGCTTTATAGAAGTAATGCGCAGTCTCGAATAATTGAACATGCGTTATTCTCGGCAGCCATTCCCTATCGAGTCTATGGTGGATTACGATTCTTCGAGCGTGCTGAAATTAAACATGCACTTGCTTACATGCGTTTACTCGAAAATCCCAATGACGACACCTCCTTTTCTAGAGTGGTCAATTTTCCAACACGTGGCATTGGTGCAAGATCCATTGAAGCATTACAAGATGCCGCTAGAAACCAACAATCTTCCTTATATACGGCTGCTTCTTCCTTAGACGGTAAGGCTGGCGCGGCTCTGGGCGGCTTCGTGCGCTTGGTAGATCACATGCGTGAAGCTACCCGTCACAACACTCTTCCCGAAATAGTTGAGTTTGTAATTCAGCACAGCGGTTTGATTCAGCACTATCTCTCAGAGCGCGAAGGGCAAGATCGTGTAGAGAACTTACAAGAATTGATTAATGCTGCAACCGCTTTTATTGCTGAAGAGGGTTACGGACAGGACGCTGCTGCAGCCATGCTGCCTGGAGAAAATGCTCCCGGCGTTGTTGATATCTCACCGTTAGCAGCCTTCCTATCTCATGCTTCACTAGAGGCAGGCGATAACCAAGCGCAAGCGGGGCAAGATGCAGTGCAGTTAATGACAGTGCACTCTGCAAAGGGCTTAGAGTTCACCTCGGTATTTATTACAGGTCTTGAAGAGGGTTTATTTCCACATGAGAACAGTATCAATGAGCAAAATGGCTTAGAAGAAGAGCGACGCCTAATGTATGTTGCAATTACTCGCGCTAAGGAACGTTTGTATTTGTCCCACACTCAGTCACGCATGCTTCATGGCCAGGTACGCTACAACATGCCGTCCCGTTTCTTAGAAGAATTGCCTTCTGATTCTTTGAAGTGGCTCACACCAAAGGCAAAAGATGCACGCTGGGGTGGCAGTACTAAATCAGGATCTACCTGGCAAGATGGCTATACCCGCCAGCGCGAGTATGAATCTAATGATTTCTTTGACTCTGGTAGCGAGCATCAAAAATCTACTAAGCGAGTTGGTTCTGCTTCAACTGAAGTAAAAAGATTGGCTTCGCCACCACGTGGAAGTTATCCATTTTCGATTGGTCAAAACGTATTTCATACGAAGTTTGGTGAAGGGCGTGTTACGGGCTTAGAGGGGGTCGATGCAGACGCGCGTGCACAGGTGAGCTTCAAACGTCACGGTGTGAAGTGGTTACAACTGAGTATCGCTAAGCTTGCCGCAATTGATTAGTTTGAAACTTCAGTTGATGTTTAAGCGGAGGGAATGACATCATCTTCAGTAAAGCAGGCTTTCCACGTTGCATAGAAAGAGCATTGCATTAAGGTTAAGCCCCCCATGGATAGGGGTGCAATGATAAAAGAGGCCGCCTGACCTAGATCAATTGCATCAAAAATCATTCCCAGTATTAATGGGATGGCAATCAGAACAAGACTCCAAATTGCCAGATACAAAAAGAAGGCCGCCTTGTTTGCCCAGCACGCTAAGAAGCTAGAAAAGAGTGCTTGAGCAACTGACATATCTGCCCAGGCAACCAAGACTGGGGAGAACCACATCAACATTGCTACTGGAATATAAAGAATTGCTCCAAAGAACAGCACCAAATAAATTTGACGAAGAGCCTCTGGTGTCATTGGTTTGTCGCTTGTCATCAATGGGATGAGTAATTCAAAATCAACCAAGAGACTCAAGGCAAAGCTGAGAAGTAAAATTAGAACTGCATACACTATGCCCAGCTGCAAGATGCGTCTACGAACTAGGGCGCCAGACTTTAGTGCAACTAGATACACCATTGGGCTGATGCGTTCCTTTTGAATAGCTTGCCGACAAGCAGTCATAAAACCTACCGCTAATGTTGGCGTGAGTAGTAAGACAGCAAACACGCCGATCACTGGAACAATCACTGCCAGTTGAGCGAGAAAGACATACAGAAATACCAACATCAAGAAGCCTAATGGATTCTGTTTGAAGAGCCAAATGCCTTGCCTAATCCAGGTATAACCTTCTTTAGGTGCGATGGAGTTTAGTTTCATAGGGATCGACGACTTAAAAGAATATGTTCAAAATGAGTTGGGTCATGAGGCGTCAACATTTGCGCATCTCTTGGTAAATAGAAGTCCCAAAGGCGGGATACCCAGAAACGCAGAGCTGCAGCACGTAGCATAAGAGGCCAACTTGCTTGCTCTTCTTTTGTAAGGGAACGGACTGATTGATAGGCTTTCAGGAGTGAATCAAGGCGGACTGGATCTAAGTCCTGTTGATTATCCGCCAGACACCAATCATTCGCAGTGACCGCTAGGTCAAATAACCATTTATCAGTACCAGCGAAATAAAAGTCAAAAAACCCCCCTAGTTGATCGTTGGCAGGGTTATTTGATTTTTGAGGATCAAATAAGACGTTATCGCGAAACAGGTCGCAGTGACTAGCGCCTTGTGGAATATTGTCATAAGCCGCAGAGCTAAAAAAGGCTTCTTGAGTAGCTAGCTCGTGAGTGAGTAAATCTTTTTGTGAGGCATTAAGGTGCGGCAATACCAAGGGAATCGTTTTTTGCCACCACCCAAGACTACGAAGATTTTCTTGGGTTCTTGAAAAGTCTTTTCCGGCTAAATGCATCTTGGCTAGCATCTCGCCAACCATGCTGCAGTGTTTTGCTTCTGGTTGTAGTCTAGATAATCCAGGAAGCTTACTAACAATAGCCGCAGGCTTACCCTTGAGTGAAAACAGAATTTCACCTTTGCGATTCTCGATCGGCTTTGGAACTGGAATACCTTTGTTCGCTAGGTGACGCATCAATTCTAGATAATAAGGTAATTGCTGAGCAGACAATCTTTCAAAGACAGTTAGAACATATTCTTCTTTTTTACCATCCTTGAGAGTGTCTAGGAAAAAATTAGAGTTTTCAATTCCTCCATGGATGCCACGAATTTCACTGGCTTGACCAATCTTGAAATCTTCAGCTATCCAATGGGAAATATCTTTAAGTTCAATTGGGGTAAAAACAGCCATAAAGCGATAACTAACTTTTATTGAAGGGGAATGCTAATGCTGGGTACGCTCAGTAAAGCGCCTTCACCAGATTGCGCTCCAGGTTTAACCGAGTCGGGCGGAGACATCTCGTAAGTGGTGTATTTAGTTTTAACCTGAACTTGGTTTGGCCCGTTCACATCTCTGTATTCTGTGATTTCAGTACCCCGGTCATTCTTATATTGATAGCTTGGCTGCCGGCTCTGAGGACCCTCCAGAATACCTGCGGGACTCATTGCAGGAGAAAGTGGCTGGCTATTGATTCGGTTAAGCTCAGAGGTGCTTAAAGCTTGGCTGTTATTCTGAGCTTGTGCTGGCGCCGCTACTAAAAGTCCAAAAGCCATCAAAAAGCTGATGAGAGCGAGGTTTTGACTGAGGGCGTGGCTAATTAAGTTAGTTAGAGCATGCATCATTTTTCACCTTTTTAAGCCTACTCTCGGGCGGTTCCTTAACCAGACCTGTAGGCAATTCACAACTAGATTGTACGATTGCGGTATGACTAAACATAGACTCTTGTTGGTAGACGGTTCTAGCTACCTCTACCGCGCCTTTCATGCCATGCCAGACCTTAGAAATGGGGCTGGGGAACCCACTGGGGCCATATATGGCATGGTGAATATGATGCGTCGGGCTAGGTCTGAGCTCAAGGCTGACCATATTGCCTGTGTTTTTGATGCCAAAGGTAAGACTTTTCGAGATGAAATGTACTCCGAGTACAAGGCTCATCGCTCCCCAATGCCTGAGGATTTGGTCAAACAAATTGAGCCTATTCATGCGATTGTCAAAGCATTGGGCTGGCCAGTATTAATGGTTTCAGGAGTTGAAGCCGACGATGTGATCGGTACTTTAGCTTGCCAAGCTACGCAAGCGGGTTGGGAAACAATCATCTCCACTGGGGATAAAGATTTAGCTCAGTTGGTTAATTCATCAGTGACTTTGATCAATACAATGAGCAACGAAAAGTTAGATATCAATGGCGTCATTGAGAAGTTCGGAGTGCCGCCTGAGCGCATAGTCGATTATTTATCCATTATTGGCGACACCGTAGATAACGTTCCTGGTGTTCCTAAGGCTGGACCAAAGACAGCCAATAAATGGCTAGCAGAGTTTGGTCATCTTGATAATCTCATGGCGAATGCTGATCAAGTGAAAGGTGTGGTTGGAGAAAATCTACGCGCCTCATTAGAGTGGTTACCCCAGGCTCGCCAACTCATTACTATTAAAACAGATTGTGACTTATCACCCCATTTACCTGGCTTAGATGATCTGCATGCAAAGTCTGAGGATCCATCTCTATTGCGCGAGTTGTTTGAGCGTTATGCCTTTAAGACTTGGTTACGGGATGTTGAAAAGCAACTGACGAGCCACTCTGGAGAGGGCTCCGAGGTGGAGGCTACTTTTGATCTAGCGGGCACCCCTATTGCTAATACAGTGTCTGATGAACTTCAATTTGCTAAAAAATCTGCAAGCATTGCAAGCTCACCTACCAAAGATTTATCGCAAGACACAAGAGATTTTCAAGGTGCGATTGAGAAAACTTATGAATGCATCGTGGATGAAGCAGGCTTAGATAGATGGCTGAAGAAAATTGACTCTGCAGAGTTAACTGCTTTCGATACCGAAACCACTAGTCTGGATGCCCTGGCTGCAGAGTTGGTGGGTATTTCTTTATCGGTAAAGCCAGGTGAGGCTTGTTACATTCCAGTCGCTCATCGCAATGGCGAGGCGCAGCTAGATCGCGCTGCTGTTCTTGCGCGCATCAGGCCTTGGCTAGAAAGTAAAACACATTTGAAGGTGGGGCAAAACTTAAAGTATGACGCGCATATTCTGGCTAATTATGGAATCACACTGAACGGTATTGCATTTGATACCTTGCTTGAGTCTTATGTTTTGGAGTCGCACCTTCCGCACAATATGGATAGTTTGGCTGAGCGTCACCTTGGCATGAAGACCATTCGTTATGAAGAGGTCTGTGGCAAAGGGGTTCATCAGATTGGTTTTGATCAGGTTGATCTGAAGATCGCTACGGACTATGCCGCAGAGGATGCAGATATTACCTTGCGCTTACATTTAGAGCTTTGGCCACAGATTCAGGAAAGTGATGGCTTGCTCTATGTTTATGAAAAGATTGAAATGCCAGCAATGCGCGTTCTTGGGATCATGGAGCGCAACGGTATCAGAATTGATTCTGCTTTATTAGCCAAACAAGGCCAGCAAGTAGGTAAGCGTCTCTTGGAGTTAGAGGGAGAAATTCATGAGCTGGCTGGGCAACCATTCAATATTCAATCGCCTAAGCAGATTGCAGAAATTTTGTTCGGCCAGCTTGAATTACCAGTCATTAAGAAGACACCCTCTGGCGCACCCTCTACTGATGAAGAAGTTTTACAAAAACTTGCTGAAGATTACCCCTTGCCAGCACGCATCTTGGACTATCGCAGTTTGGCTAAGCTCATGTCTACCTATATTGAGAAGTTGCCGCGGATGGCAGATCCAAAGACTGGGCGTGTTCATACCAACTTCTCTCAAGCAACGGCTGTTACTGGTCGCTTAGCCTCTAGCGATCCAAATTTACAGAACATTCCTGTGCGCACTGAAGAAGGTCGTCGTATCAGAGAGGCTTTTGTGCCAGCAGATGGTTGTAAATTACTTTCAGCAGACTATTCGCAAATTGAGCTGCGCATCATGGCGCATATTGCTGAGGATGAAAATCTATTAACAGCTTTTAGAGATGGCAAGGATGTCCACCAAGCAACCGCTGCAGAAATCTTTGGTATTACATTAGATGATGTAACTTCAGAGCAGCGACGTTATGCCAAAGTCATTAATTTTGGCCTGATTTATGGCATGAGTGCATTCGGTTTAGCTGGCAACTTAGGAATAGAACGTTCTGCAGCGCAAAACTATATTGCTAAATATTTTGATCGTTACCCGGGGGTTGCTCAGTATATGGAGCACACTCGCTTGGAGGCCAGAGAAAATGGTTATGTAGAAACTGTCTTTGGACGTCGTCTTTGGCTGCCTGAAATTAAGGGTTCCAATGGGCCGCGTCGCCAAGGGGCTGAACGGGCTGCAATTAATGCTCCTATGCAAGGTACAGCGGCAGACCTCATTAAGTTAGCGATGATTGCAGTTGAAGATTGGCTTGAAAAAGAGCAATTGAAAACAAAATTACTACTTCAGGTGCATGATGAATTGGTATTCGATGTTCCCTTAGATGAAATCGAACTCCTGCAAGCTAAGTTACCTGGCTTAATGTGTAACGTTGCACAGCTAAAGGTGCCTTTGGTAGTGAGTATTGGTATTGGCGATAATTGGGAAGAAGCGCATTAGAAATAGAGATTAGGAGATATATTCAATGAATCAGAAAACACAGAGCAGACGCGATTTTATAAAGACCTCAGCAATTGGCGCCACTGCAATTGGCATTGGTTTTGTAGCAGCATCAGAGCCAGTGATGGCTGCCACAATTGAGACGGATTTCAATGGTCTCAAGGCTGGTGAACAAATGATTCCAGTAGGCAGCTTTCAGATGCCTGCTTATGTATCGCGTCCTGAAAAAGCCAAGGGATCTTTGCCCATCATTATTGTAGCGAGCGAGATCTTTGGTGTGCACGAATATATTGCGGACGTCACTCGCCGTTTTGCAAAGCTCGGTTATCTCGCAATTGCTCCGGAGTTTTTTACTCGAGCTGGTGACCCCAATACCTATGGCACTACCGCAGAGATTCAGAAGAATATTGTGGCCAAAACACCGGATGCACAGGTTCTGAATGATTTACAGGCTGCTTTAGTGTGGGCTGGTAAAAATGGTGGCGATCTCAAAAGAGTCGGTGTCACTGGGTTCTGTTGGGGTGGACGCATTACTTGGCTATCTGCCACATTGCCACAAGTGCGCGCAGGAGTAGCTTGGTATGGCCGCTTGATTGGCGAGAAGACGGAAGGCAATCCCCGTCATCCAGTAGATATTGCTGCAGATTTGAAGGCACCAGTACTTGGTTTATATGGTGGCGCTGATGCTGGTATTTCTTTGGAGAGTGTTGAGCAGATGCGCGTAGCACTAGCAGAAGCAGCTCCTAAGAACCCTGCTGCTAAAGCATCTCAATTCGAGGTCTATCCCGATACCCCTCATGCTTTCCATGCTGACTATCGTGCTACTTATCGTGAAGGTCCTGCAAAAGACGGTTGGGAAAAGTGCATCGCTTGGTTTAAGAAAATGGGAGTGGCTTAGTCATCATGACTGTTTTACAAACCATTATCTTGGTTACTGCCTTAGCAGGAGTTGCTAGTGTCTTAGTGGCTGCCACCTTTTCGGTGGCCTTGCTGGCCAAGATGGTTAACAACATGGTAAGTTTGTCGGTTGGTATTTTGCTGGCAACCGCTTTATTACATTCCTTACCTGAAGCATTCAATATCTCAGGGGCAAGCCCACAGCTGTTGTTTGCAACATTACTTGCGGGTTTATTGGGCTTCTTCCTGCTCGAGAAAATTGCCCTGCTGCGTCATGACCACCATCATGAAGGTGATGGACACCCCCATCACCATGGACATGATGCCGAGAATGCTGGTCGCAGTGGTTGGATGATTTTGGTCGGTGATGGCATTCATAATTTCGTGGATGGTATCTTGATTGCCGCTGCATTTATGGCCGACTATCAAGTTGGTGTTTTTACCGCAATAGCGATCATCGCACATGAGATTCCGCAAGAGATTGGCGACTTCATTGTTTTGCTCAATGCAGGTTTTTCAAAAGCCCGCGCATTGTTATATAACCTGATTTGTGGATTAGCAGCAGTACTTGGCGGTGTATTAGCCTATTTCTTTTTGGAGAAGGCGCATGCAGCAATGCCATATTTATTAGTCATTGCATCTAGTAGTTTTATCTATATTGCGGTGAGTGATTTAATCCCCCAAATGCACCGTCGCCCACATTGGGTAGAGTCTTTGCGTCAAACGATTTTGATTGCGTGTGGCGTAGGATTTGTGATCCTCCTATCTTTACTGCATTGAGAGCTTAATCAGTAGCAATCGGCCTTATAGGGTCGGCGCACCACTCACTCCAACTTCCTGCATAAAGACGTGAGCCTTTTAATCCAGCTACTTCCATTGCCAAAAGATTATGACAGGCAGTAACGCCTGAACCACATTGATGAATCACTTCAGATGGCTTCCTAGTACCCAGTAATGCTACAAAATCTTTAAAGAGCTGCTCGGGTACTTTAAATGCAGTGGCAGAAAGATTGTCTTTAAAGAAGTGATTGACTGCACCTGGAATATGTCCGCCAATAGGATCTAAGGTTTCATTCTCACCATGAAAACGATCATTGGCTCTGGCATCAATGACGAGATGTTTGCCAGACTGTAGATTACTCACCACATCACCAACCAAGGCTAGGCCAACATAAGGCATAGGCTCAATGGCTTGAGATGTTGGCGTTGGTTTACGGGGCATCGTACCCATTGGGCCATTCCAAGCATCAAGACCACCATCTAGGACGCGAACATTGGCATGTCCTGTGGCTTTGAGCATCCACCATAGACGGCTGGCATAAACTGAGCCCTGTTTGTCGTAAGCCACTACTAGCGTGTTTGAGCTAATACCTAAACGGCCTTTGGTTTTTGCCCAGGCCTCAGGAGAAGGAAGTGGGTGTCGGCCATTGATACCTGTTTTAGTTCCAGACATATCCTGATCAAGATCGACATAGATAGCACCAGGGATATGACTTTCTTCATATGCTTTTCTACCAGCTTCTGGATTTGCTAAATCGAAGCGGCAATCGCAGAGCAAAACATTCTCGCCACTATTGAGGATTTCTTCTAACTGGTTTGCGGAAACTAGAGGAGTCATAAGGCTTCCTATCTTGAATGCAAAATTATTTAAGAGAGCGTCTTAATTATGCGCCTTGAAAATTCATTACGCGACGGTACCACTCATGAAAGTGTTGCATACCGTCTTCCATGGGGCTTTGATAGGGCCCTACTTCATTAATGCCGCGTGCAAACAGGGCGGCACGACCTTGATCCATCCGCTCACCAATCTCATCATCCTCAATGCAAGTTTCCATATAGGCGGCTCGTTCGGCTTCTACAAACTCGCGCTCGAATAGGGCAATTTCTTCTGGGTAATAGAACTCAACAATATTGCGCGTTTTATTTGGGCCCATAGGGTGCAGAGTAGAAACACAGAGCACGCCTGGGTACCACTCCACCATCACATTAGGGTAATAAGTCAGCCAGATTGCGCCATGCCGTGGCGTTTTACCCTTGTATTGACGTAAGACCGCATCGTGCCAGTTACGGTATGTCGGCGAACCTGGCGTTTGTAAATCTTTATGAATTCCAACAGTTTGCACACTATGCCAATCACCAAACTCCCAGCGCAAGTCTTCACAAGAAATAAACTTACCTAAGCCAGGATGAAATGGCACAACGTGGTAATCCTCGAGATAAACCTCGATAAACGTTTTCCAGTTGTAATTGCAATCGTGTACTTCAACATGGTCAAGCAGATAACCATCAAATTGAAGATCCTCAGCTACACCCAATTTCGCTAGATCAGCTCGCACATCGCGTGGACCTTCAAATAACAGCCCCTGCCAATTTTGCAAAGGGGACTTGCCTAGGTTGAGACAGGGCTTATCTTCAAAATGGGGTGCGCCTAATAAATTGCCACCTAAATCATAAGTCCAACGATGGAGTGGGCAAACAATATTTTCTGTTTTACCTTTGCCATTAAGCATCAGTGCTTGGCGATGACGGCAGACGTTAGAAAGCAGTTCAACGCCAGATTCATTACGAACCAGGATACGACCTTCGTTTTCTGCGCTTAAAGTTTGATAGGAGCCAATTTCAGGCACCATGAGTTCGTGGCCAACATAGCCAGGCCCCTGCTTAAAAAGCAGTTCAATTTCCCGCCGATACAAGTCAGCGTTAAAATATGCCGAAACCGGCAGTTGTAGATTGGAAGGCGCAAGCTTCTGCGCGGCAGCCAGATTAGTCATTCTCCCCACCCCCGAAAACGTCAGCCGAAGCTAAGCGGAATAACCAATCCAACCATCGACGGATCGATATTGGAAAGGAAGGGGTAGATTATACCCATCCAAGGGGCTTCTCGCTTTAATATGTAGGGCTATCCGTATGGGAAATAGGAAGGAAATAGCTTATGCCAGCCAAAAAGTCAGAGACTCAAAAACCAGGCCTTGAGGTCAAAATCGACCCAGATCTCCGCTATGAGCAAGCTGTGAAAGAGCTCGAAAAGTTAATTTCGGACATGGAGTCAGGAAAATTCTCCTTGGAAGAGACTCTTTTAGCTTATCAACGAGGCGCTGCTTTGTTAAAACATTGCCAGGGAGTGCTTGCTCAAGTTGAACAACAGGTCCGAGTGTTCGAGGCTTAATGACTGCCATTTTTCAATTTCAAGAGTGGCTTAGTAATCACTCTGAGCGAGCTGAGATAGCATTAGATGGCTTACTCGATTCTGCTCAAACTACGCCGCATCGTTTACACGAAGCAATGCGTTATGCAGCGCAAGGTGGTGGCAAACGGATTCGCCCCTTGCTAGTTTATGCAGCAGGCTCTCTTGGCGATGCTAAAGCACAGGCATTAGATGCTGCTGCAGTGGCGATTGAATGTATTCATGCATATTCATTAGTGCATGATGACTTGCCTTGCATGGATGATGATGATTTACGTCGTGGTCGTCCAACTGTGCACAAAGCTTTTGATGAGGCAACTGCACTTCTGGTTGGCGATGCTTTGCAAGCCCGTGCTTTTGAGATACTCGCCAATGCGCAGTGTGAAGTAGATGTACGCTTACGAATGATTACTGCTCTAGCAGCTGCTTCAGGATCTCGTGGCATGGCAGGCGGGCAGGCAATTGATTTAGAGAGCGTCGGAAAAAAATTAGACTTGGCAGGTTTAAAACAAATGCATGCCATGAAAACCGGTGCTTTACTCTCTTGCGCTGTTGAGTTAGGTGGCATTGCAGCACATCTCAATTCTGCTCAAATGGCGCAGCTCCAAAAATATTCAACAGCCCTGGGTTTAGCGTTTCAGATTATTGATGATGTACTTGATGCAACTGCTGATAGTCAAACCCTCGGCAAAACAGCGGGCAAGGACGCAGCAGCCAATAAGCCTACCTATGTGACTTTGATGGGTTTAGACTATGCGCAAAAGCAGGCTAAAGACTTGCAAGAAACCGCAATTGCTAGTCTCGTAGATTTCGGTAGCAAGGCAGACGCCTTAAAAGATTTAGCGCTCCTAGTTGTTAATAGAGCTAAATAAGTACAGGTTAAATCAATTTAATGACTTTACATTCCATTAATTCTCCCAACGATTTAAAAAAACTGACTCGCGAAGAATTGCCAGCACTTGCTGATGAGTTGCGTCAATTTGTATTGGATTCGGTATCGCAAACTGGTGGACATCTGTCGTCTAATTTAGGAACGGTAGAGTTGTCAATTGCTTTGCATTATGTATTTAACACTCCAGATGATCGTATCGTGTGGGACGTGGGACACCAAAGCTACCCACACAAAATATTGACGGGCCGGCGTGAGCGTATGAATACCCTCCGCCAGTTCAAAGGGCTGTCAGGATTCCCGCAGCGCGCTGAAAGTGAGTTTGATGCCTTTGGTACAGGGCATTCATCCACCAGTATCTCAGCAGCGATGGGGATGGCCCGCGCATTTCAAACCAAAGGTGAGCCTCATGTCGCTGTGGCAGTTATCGGCGATAGTGCAATGACTGGTGGTATGGCATTTGAGGCAATGAATAATGCTGGGGTATATGAGGATATACCTCTGATAGTCATTTTGAATGACAACGATATGTCGATCTCTCCTGCAGTAGGCGCGCTCAATCGTCATCTGGCGAGATTGCTGAGTGGCAATATTTATTCCGCTACCAAAAAAGGAATCGATAGTGTTTTATCAATTGCGCCTCCACTACGTGAGTTCGCAAAACGTCTTGAAGATCATGCTAAGGGCATGGTGTCACCTTCAACTATCTTCCAAGAATTTGGTTTCAATTATTTTGGCCCAATTGATGGTCATGATTTAGATGCTTTAATTCCCATGCTGCAAAACGTGCGTCGCCTAGCCCTAGAAGGCGGTGGCCCACAGTTCTTACACGTAGTCACGCGCAAAGGTCAAGGCTATGAATTGGCTGAGGCCGATCCCGTTCTATACCACGGCCCTAGCAAATTTAATCCTGAAGAGGGCGTTAAAAAATCTGTCGCCACTAAGAAAACTTTCACCCAAGTATTTGGTGAGTGGTTATGCGATATGGCTCATGCTGATCCATTATTAGTTGGTATTACACCGGCGATGCGCGAAGGTTCGGGTTTAGTTGAATTTGAAAAGAATTTCCCAAAACGTTACTACGACGTCGGTATTGCCGAGCAACATGCAGTCACATTTGCTGCAGGGATGGCATGTGAAGGGATGAAGCCGGTAGTGGCAATTTATTCCACTTTCTTACAGCGCGCTTATGATCAGTTGATTCATGATGTGGCTTTGCAAGATTTGCCAGTCTTGTTTGCATTAGATCGGGCTGGTTTAGTTGGTGCTGATGGTGCAAGCCATGCAGGTGCTTACGACATTCCATTCTTGCGCTGTATTCCGAATATGTTGGTGATGACACCAGCAGACGAGGCAGAGTGTCGAGATCTTCTGACTACGGCATTTCATCAACCGCATCCCAGTGCTGTGCGCTACCCTCGTGGTGCAGGCGTTGGAGCGATTCCTTCTAAGGAGTTGAGAACATTACCCTTTGGTAAAGGTGAGCTGCGCCGTAAATCCCATGCGCCTGCTGGTCAACGCGTAGCAATTCTGGCATTTGGTACTTTGCTTTACCCAGCGCTAGAAGTTGCAGAGGGGATTGATGCGACTGTTGCCAATATGCGTTTCGTAAAACCGCTCGATATAGATCTGATCAAGTCTTTGGCAGCAGATCATGATTATTTTGTCACGATTGAGGACGGTGTTATTGCAGCTGGTGCAGGCAGCGCTTGCTTAGAGGCGCTTGCTCATCTCGGAATTAACAAACCCCTTTTACAGTTAGGTCTTCCCGATCAATTTATTGAGCATGGCGACTACAACCTGCTGATGGCCAAGTGTGGCCTGGATCTAGAGGGCATCAAGCATTCCATCAAACAACGTTTTCCGGCTGTATTAACAATAAATTCAGTGTTGGTGGGCAAATAAGCCCGTTTTGCTTGAAAATAGAGTTATGAATGACATGAACCCCGCCTTTCTGAAAGCTAGCGCAATGCCTGATGTGCAATCCACATTAGATGAGCGTGCTTTGCCGATTGAGCAGGTTGGTATTCGTGGCGTGCGTCATCCCTTAATTATTCGCAGTGCATCGGGAGACTTTCCATCCGTTGGAACTTTTGAGATGGATGTGGCCTTACCTGCGCATATCAAGGGAACGCATATGTCGCGTTTCATGGCACTTCTACAAAAACAAGAAATGGCGGTTGATAGCACAACGGTTGTTGCAATGGTGTGCGACATGTTACCTTTGCTTGATGCAAAAGAAGGGCATGTGCAGTTTACTTATACCCACTTCGTTAAAAAAGCAGCGCCTGTCTCTGGTGTAGAAAGCTTGATGGATTACGAAGTGACGTGGATCGCAAAAGCCAAAAAGAATCCTGCAGGAAAATTGGATATTGAACTGGGATTACGTGCTCAAGTACCAGTGATGAGTTTATGCCCTTGCTCCAAAGAGATTTCAGAATTTGGGGCGCACAATCAACGCTCCCATGTCATCATGGACGTGGTGCTCGATTCAGAAACAAAGATGACAGTGGAAGATTTAATTACCGCTGCAGAAAGCGAAGCTTCTAGCGAGCTTTGGGGTTTGCTAAAGCGTCCCGATGAGAAGTGGGTGACTGAGCATTCGTATAGCAATCCTAAATTCGTAGAGGATTTAGTTCGTGATGTGGCTGGCAATCTCAAGGCTGATCAGCGTATCCGGTCCTTTGTAGTTGAGGCCGAGAACTTTGAGTCTATTCACAACCATAGCGCTTTTGCCAGAATTAGCTTCGCAAAATAAACTGATTTCACAGATTTTTTAAGTTGTTACTATGTAAATCCCAACGGGGTTTGATATCAAAGGCTCCAGAAGTTGTGGAGCCATTATTTGCTGTCAGCATCCGCAGCGCTCCTGCAAATGCAATCATGACACCGTTATCAGTACAGAGTTCTAATGGCGGATAGTGCACTTCAAAACCATTCTTCTTAGCTTTGTCATTTAGTGCATTACGTAATTGCATATTAGCTCCCACACCACCAGCGAGGACTAAATGCTTGCAGCCAGTTTGCTTAAGCGCTTTTTCTGATTTACTGACTAGTACTGCAACAATAGAGTCAACAAAGCTACGTGCAAGATCTGCCTGAAATTGCATTACCTCACTGGGATCACTAATCTTTTTGCCTGCAAACTTTTTAACTTGATTTAGAACGGCAGTCTTTAATCCTGAGAAAGAAAAATCCAAATCGCCAGAGTGCAGCATGGGTTTTGGCAGATCAAAGATTCCAGGCCGACCTTTTTCTGCCAGCTTAGAGATAGCAGCGCCACCTGGGTAGTCCAGCCCTAATAATTTGGCAGTCTTATCAAATGCTTCGCCTGCAGCATCGTCTAAGGTTTCGCCTAAAAGTTCGTACTGGCCAATGCCCAAAACTTTCATGAGTTGGGTGTGACCACCAGAGACCAGTAGGGCGATAAAGGGGAACTGGGGTGTGGTTTGACCTAAAAGTGGCGAAAGAAGGTGCCCTTCTAGGTGATGAACTCCGATTGACGGTAAATTTAGTCCCTGAGCAAGGGATTTAGCAAAAGCACTACCCACTAAAAGGGCGCCAGCAAGGCCGGGACCTTGAGTGAAGGCAATCGCATCAATATCAGCCAATTTGAGCCCAGATTGGCTTAAAGACTGGTCCAAAAGGGGTAAAACACGCCGGATGTGATCTCTTGAGGCTAGCTCTGGAACTACGCCACCATAATCTTTATGCATGGCGATTTGGGAGTACAAACCCTGGCCCAGAATGCCTTGGAATGCAGGTTTGCCCTCCTCCCAAGGGGTGGTGTTGTATAAAGCCACCCCAGTCTCGTCACAAGAAGTTTCTATCCCTAAAACAATCATTTTTTGGTTTGGTCGTGCTAGAATCGCAATTCAGTTAATTTTTCGATATTTATCGAGCATATACGAGTTAAATAAGTATGACTACAGTCCGCCTCCGCGAAAACGAACCATTTGAAGTGGCATTGCGCCGTTTCAAGCGCACCATTGAAAAAAATGGTCTTTTAACAGACTTGCGTGCCCGCGAGTTTTACGAGAAGCCAACGGCTGAACGTAAGCGTAAAAAGGCCGCCGCTGCAAAACGCCATTACAAGCGTATTCGTAGCCAAATGTTGCCTAAGAAGCTTTACTAATAGAATTTAAAAGCTCTCTTCACCGAGTAGCTTTGAAACCCGCTGACGGTGAAACGCAGCGGGTTTTTGCTTTTTGAATTACTAACCACAGTTAGACAGCGAGATATATTCAACATCAGGAAAATGCCATGAGTCTAAAAGATCAAATCACTGAAGATATGAAAAATGCCATGCGTGCAAAAGAGACTGCACGTTTGGGAGCTATTCGCTTGCTACTGGCGGCTATTA
Source organism: Polynucleobacter sp. (assembly GCA_037129175.1). Taxonomy (GTDB): domain Bacteria; phylum Pseudomonadota; class Gammaproteobacteria; order Burkholderiales; family Burkholderiaceae; genus Polynucleobacter. Next base: position 106,056 of record JBAXVK010000004.1, read on the forward strand.
AGCAACGTGAGGTTGATGAACGTATTGTTTTGGATGATGCAGCAGTAATTGCAATCATTGAAAAAATGATGAAGCAGCGTAAAGACTCGATCTCTCAGTTTGAAAAAGCCAATCGTGATGATTTGGTGGCAATCGAAGCTGCTGAAATGCTCATCTTGCAAGCCTACTTGCCTGCACAAATGTCAGATGCCGAAGTGGAGGCTGCAGTAGCTGCAGCAGTTGCTTCTACAGGCGCTGCTGGCCCACAAGATATGGGTAAAGTAATTGGCGCCTTGAAGGCTCAATTGGCTGGCAAGGCTGATATGGGTAAGGTATCCGCTTTAGTAAAAGCCGCACTCGCTAAGTAAGTAATTTAGCGACTACCCAACGAAGTAAAACAGTTTCATACTGCTAGCCTGATGGCGCTTATTCCACAATCCTTCATTGCCGATCTTTTAAATCGGGTTGACATCGTTGATGTGGTTGGGCAACACGTCAAGTTAAAAAAAGCCGGTGCAAACTACCAAGGTTTGTGCCCCTTCCATGCAGAAAAGTCCCCTTCATTTTCCGTTTCACCGACGAAGCAGTTCTATCACTGCTTTGGCTGTGGAGCCCATGGATCTGCCATTAGTTTCTTGATGGAGTATTCGGGGCTAGGTTATGTAGATGCGATTGAAGATTTAGCCCGCTCTGCAGGTCTAGATGTACCTCGAGAAGAACGTACTGCTAATGATGTCGCAAGAGCGCAGCAAGCAATGGCTTTAAGTGAAGTCATGAGCTCGGCTGCTGATTGGTATCGCCAGCAGCTCAAAGGCAACACACGAGCAGTGGAGTATTTGAAGGGCCGTGGACTGACCGGCGAGATCGCAAAACGCTATGCCTTAGGTTATTCCCCAGATGGTTGGCAAGGTCTTGAGGTGGTCTTTGGTCCCTACACTAATGATGAGGTGGCCAAGACTTTAGTCGAGGGTGGCTTACTCATTCAGGGGGAGCAGTCGGAAGGCTCACCAGTCAAGCGTTACGACCGTTTTCGTGATCGCATCATGTTCCCAATTCGTAATCCTAAAGGCCAAACTATTGGCTTTGGTGGCCGCATTCTGGATCAAGGCGAGCCCAAGTATTTAAATTCTCCTGAGACACCTCTGTTCTCAAAAGGCAATACGCTGTATGGATTATTTGAAGCAAGACAAGCGATCCGTGCGCAAGAATATGTTTTGGTATGTGAAGGTTACATGGATGTGGTTGCACTGGCGCAATTAGGTTTCCCCAATGCAGTAGCTACCTTGGGAACGGCATGCACTGCAAACCATGTACGTATGCTTCTTAGACAAACAGACAAAGTGGTTTTCTCATTTGATGGTGACTCCGCTGGTCAACGTGCAGCGCAGCGTGCGCTTGAGGCGTGTTTGCCACTCATGTCTGACGATAAAGAAATTCGTTTCTTATTTTTACCAACCGAACATGATCCCGATAGCTATGTACGTGCTTATGGGGCACCTGCCTTTGAAAAAGTGATTAAAGAGGCAATGTCAATCTCAAGTTTCTTCTTTAAGGTTGTGAGCGAAACGCATGAGCTCACTACCCCAGAGGGTAGGGCGCATACGCATCATGCTGCCAAGCCATTATTACTCTCTATGCCTCCAATTGCTTTGCGCACTCAGATTTTGCGTGAGCTCGCGATTCGCACAAACACAACGCCAGCAGAGCTTGAAGCTTTCTGTGGCCTAACAGTAGCACCAGCTCTGGTACAGCAAGCTAGATCGCAAAATAATCCCAATAATTTTCCTAGCAGCAATAGGCAAGGCGCACCTTGGCAGGCCTCTAAAGGTTCTGCAAAACGCGTTGCTACACAAAACATTGAACCACCAAAAGCGCCTACTGATTTAGCTGAGCAAATGTTGCGTGTGCTGATTCAGTTCCCTCATTTAGGCAAAGCGCTTGATCCTAATCAGCGTACGCTCGCACTAAAAGCTGCTGAGCAAAGATCAGAAAAAGCACTCGCTCTAATGCAAGACCTTTTATCCCAATGTAACTTAGTTGAGCTGATTCCTGATGAGGACGGCAAGAATGCAAGCGTAGGTGCTGGCGCTTTTGCAATGTTCCAGGACCAGCTATCGCGCAGTGAATTTGCTCCTTCATACGAAGTGCTGAGAAATCGGGTCATGGGTTCTGATGTAGAGCTGAATGGCGCTAAGGCAGACTTAGATGGTGCCTTTAAGAAGTTGGAGTTGACCTATCTAAAACAAGAAATGACCGCAATCACTCAAAAGATTGCTGGCAATACTGCTAACGACCAAGATCGAGCCAGATATCGTGAATTGGGCGAGAAACTGAAATTCTCCTAAGAATTTACGCATTCACCCCTAGGAACCCCCTGAAATTACCCCATATTTTTAGCTAATTGAGGGCTAAAAAAGTCGTAATCGACTATAATCCTCTGTTCCCAAGAAAAAAATGAATTAATTCAGCTACTTGCGCTTTATTTTGATGAAATTTGGGGCAAGTGAACTACGGGGCCGTACTTAATCAGTCGATATCTATAACAGTAATGTGAGTAAGCGCTAATAAATGCCTAATACCAAGACCAAAAAACCCGCCAAACCAGTAGCCAAAAAAGCGAAAGCTCCAGCTAAACCAGTGAAAGTTGCTGCTAAGCCAAAAGCAAAGGTTGCTGCTAAACCAGTAGCCAAAAAAGCGAAAGCTCCAGCTAAACTAGTGAAAGTTGCTGCTAAGCCAAAAGCAAAGGTTGCTGCTAAACCAGTAGCCAAAAAAGCGAAAGCTCCAGCAAAACCAGTAGCTAAAAAAGCTGCTACTAAGCCAGCGCCTAAAACGAAGGCCGCTGCCAAGCCTGCAAAAACTGTAAAGACAACTGCTAAAGCCCCTGCAAAACCAGTGAAGGCTGCTACTAAGCTAGCGCCTACAAAAGCCACGAAGCTTGAGGCAGCAAAAAAAGTGAAGGCCTCTGCAGCGCCAAAAGTTGAAGAAATCAAAGGTAAAAAGGCGAAGGCGCAAGACACTGCTGCTCCAGTAGTTGAGGAAGAGAAAAAGCGTGGTCGTAAAGCAAAAGCTGAGGCGCCTGCTGATGGTGCTGAGCCAGTATTAACAGACCGCCAAAAAGCGCGTGAGCGTAAAGCAAAAGAGAAAGCGCTCTTAAAAGAATTTGCCGCCCAGCAATTGGGTACAGAAGAACAGCAGGAGTTACGTCGTGCTCGTTTGAAGACCTTAATCAAGATGGGTATGTCCAAGGGTTACTTAACCCATGGTGAAATGAATGACGTGATGTCTGATGAGTTATCTGATGCGGATGCATTAGAGACTTTAATCAGCTTATTAAATGATATTGGTATCACCGTTTATGAACAGGCTCCAGACGCAGAAACATTAATTCTGTCTGATAATACGGAAGCTGCAGCTTCTGAAGAAGAGGCTGAAGAAAAGGCTGAAGCAGCTCTATCTACGGTTGATTCAGAATTTGGCCGCACTACTGATCCCGTCCGTATGTATATGCGTGAGATGGGTACCGTAGATCTTCTGACTCGCGAAGGCGAGATTGTGATTGCGAAGAAGATTGAGGCTGGCTTAAAAGATATGGTGATGGCCCTAGCTGCTTGCCCAGTTACGATTGGCGAAATCCTGAGTAATGCTGAAAAGATTGCAACTGGCGAGATGGAGATTGATCAGTTTGTGGATGGTTTAGTAGATCCCAATGCTGAAGATATTAAGTTAGGACCTGAAGAGCCAGAGATTGACCCTGACGCTGAAGAAGGTGAAGCAGAGGGCGAGGATGAAGGCGGTGGCGCGGCTGCAACAGCCAATGCTAAACAGCTCGAAGAGTTAAAACAAATCTCTCTCGAGAAATTCGCTATTGTTCGCAGCCAATCTGACAAAATGCGTCGCGCCTTTGACAAAGATGGTTATAACTGCCCAGCCTATATCAAGGCGCAAGATCTGATTCGTGGCGAGTTATTAGGTTTTCGTCTAACTGCAAAGAGTGTTGAGAAGTTATGCGATACCATGCGCTCCCAAGTGGACCAAGTATGGAAGCTTGAGCGTGGCATCGTCAGCTTGTTAGTGGATAAAGTTGGCGTCAACCGTAGTGAAGTATTAAAAGACTTCCCGAAGATGGCCATGAATTTGACTTGGACTGATAAGCTGCTCAAAGAGAACAAGCCTTACAGTGCACTCTTGCAGCGTAACGTACCTGCGATTCAGGAACTTCAACAAAAGTTGATTGATATTCAGACTCGTGTAGTTATTCCATTGCCAGAGTTAAAAGAAGTCAATAAGCAGATGACTGCGGGTGAGAAGCGTACCCGTGAGGCTAAGCGTGAGATGACTGTAGCTAACTTACGTTTGGTAATCTCAATCGCCAAGAAATACACTAACCGTGGTTTGCAGTTCTTAGACTTGATTCAAGAGGGTAATATCGGCTTGATGAAGGCGGTAGATAAGTTTGAATACCGTCGTGGTTATAAGTTCTCTACTTACGCAACTTGGTGGATTCGTCAGGCAATTACGCGTTCTATTGCTGACCAAGCACGCACGATCCGCATTCCAGTGCACATGATTGAGACCATCAATAAAATGAACCGCATCAGCCGTCAGATCTTGCAAGAAACTGGTCATGAGCCAGATGCTGCAACCTTGGCACTGAAGATGGAGATTCCAGAAGACAAGATTCGTAAGATCATGAAGATTGCTAAAGAGCCAATCTCTATGGAGACTCCAATTGGAGACGATGAAGATTCTCATTTAGGTGACTTCATTGAGGATGGTAATACCTTAGCTCCAGCCGAAGCAGCCTTGCACGAATCTATGCGTGATGTCGTTAAAGATGTTTTAGATTCATTAACACCACGTGAGGCAAAAGTATTGCGTATGCGCTTTGGTGTTGAGATGAGTACAGACCATACCCTCGAAGAAGTAGGTAAACAATTTGATGTTACTCGTGAACGTATACGTCAGATTGAAGCGAAAGCCTTGAGAAAAATGCGTCATCCTAGTCGCAGCGATAAGCTCAAGACCTTCCTCGAGGAAGATTGATCCAAAGATTAACGGGCCTATAGCTCAGTTGGTTAGAGCAGAGGACTCATAA
>JBAXVK010000040.1:0-7965 GCA_037129175.1 Polynucleobacter sp.
GTATTAAGAGCGCAACCATCAAAGTTGATGGCGAGTATGCCTACGGTCATCTCCGTTCTGAAACTGGTGTCCATCGCTTAGTGCGTAAGTCACCATTCGACTCTTCTAATGGTCGTCATACTTCTTTTGCTTCAATCTATGTCTATCCGGAGATTGATGACTCTATAGAGATTGAAGTCAATCCAGCCGATATTCGCACCGACACCTACCGCGCATCTGGTGCAGGTGGTCAGCATATTAATAAAACCGACTCTGCGGTACGTCTGACACACTTGCCTACCGGAATCGTGGTTCAGTGTCAGAATGACCGCAGTCAACACCGCAACCGCGCTGAAGCAATGACAATGCTAAAGTCGCGTTTATACGAACATGAAATGCAAAAGCGTCGCGTAGAACAAGATAAGTTAGAGGCTAATAAGACCGATGTAGGCTGGGGTCATCAGATCCGCTCTTACGTTTTGGATCAAAGTCGCATTAAAGATTTACGTACCAACGTCGAGATCTCGAATACTCAAAAAGTATTAGATGGAGATCTTGATGCCTTTATTGAAGCCAGCCTGAAGCAAGGCGTTTAATTACTGACCAATATGAACGATAAAACGAACCTAACATCAGCAACTGAACCAATCGATGAAAACCACATCATTGCAGAGCGCCGTGAAAAACTCGCTAAGCTGCGTGAAGGTGGTGTTGCCTTCCCAAATGATTTTGTTCCGACTCATCTAGCTGCAGATCTTCACACTCACTACGATAGCCTTACCAAAGAAGAGCTTGCTGCCAAAAAAGTACATGTCAAGGTTGCCGGCCGTATGGTGCTTAAACGCGTGATGGGTAAAGCCAGCTTTGCAACTATCCAAGATCGTAGTGGTCAGATTCAGTTCTATATTAGTGATGAACTCAGCGGTGCCCAGACCCACGGCGCCTTCAAACATTGGGATATGGGTGACTTTATCTCTGCTGAAGGCAATCTCTTTAAAACCAATAAAGGGGAGCTCTCGGTTGAGTGCAGCAACTTACGCTTACTCAGTAAGTCATTACGCCCATTGCCAGATAAGTTCCATGGCCTGTCTGATCTGGAGACTAAATATCGTCAGCGCTATGTCGATTTGATCGTGAACCCAGAAAGTCGCAATACCTTTAAAGCGCGAAGCAATGCGATTGCATCATTACGTCGTCATATGCTCGATGCGGACTTCATGGAAGTCGAAACACCGATGCTTCACCCGATTCCTGGTGGTGCTACAGCCAAACCATTTATGACCCACCATAATGCTTTAGATATGCAGATGTTCTTGCGTATCGCACCAGAGCTTTATCTCAAGCGTTTGGTAGTGGGTGGCTTTGAACGTGTTTTTGAAATCAATCGCAACTTCCGTAATGAAGGTGTCAGCCCGCGCCATAATCCTGAATTTACGATGATGGAGTTCTACGCGGCCTATACCGATTACCGTTGGCTAATGGACTTCACAGAAGGATTGATTCGGGCAGCAGCGATCGATGCACAAGGTACTGCAAACCTAACTCACCAAGGTCGTGAACTCGATTTAAGTAAGCCATTCCAACGCTTAACGATTACTGAAGCGATTCTGAAGTACGGGCCTCAGTCAAATAAGACCTACCAAGCTACTCAGTTAGAGGATGCTAATTTCATTCGTACTGAACTGAAAAAAGGTGGTGAGAATCCAGACTCTCCAGCCCTCAAGAATGCTGGTCTTGGTGCCTTACAATTAGCCTTGTTTGAATTGGTCGCTGAAGAGCATCTCTGGGAGCCAACTTACATCATCGATTACCCAATCGAAGTGAGTCCACTCGCTAGAGAATCCGATACCCACCCAGGTGTTACTGAGCGCTTTGAACTCTTCATCACTGGTCGTGAAATTGCCAATGGCTTCTCAGAACTCAATGATGCTGAAGATCAGGCCAATCGTTTCCGCAAGCAAGTAGCACAAAAAGAAGCGGGCGATGAGGAGGCAATGTACTTCGATCACGACTTCATCCGCGCACTAGAATATGGCATGCCCCCAACGGGTGGTTGCGGTATCGGTATCGACCGCTTAGTCATGCTCCTTACGGATTCTCCTAATATCCGTGATGTTATTTTATTCCCGCACCTGCGTCGTGAAGAAGAGTAATTAGAAGCAAGCAAAATACTATAATCATGGCTTTGCTAAGGCGAATCATTTCATTTACAAGTACCTATGGCCGCATATAACACCGAAACTGTTCTCACTGTTCATCATTGGAATGACACCCTTTTTAGCTTTACTACTACTCGTAATAAAGGTCTGCGTTTTCGCACTGGTCACTTCTTAATGATTGGCCTTGAGATTGATGACAAACCCTTAGTTAGAGCGTATAGCGTTGCCAGTCCAAACTATGCTGAACATCTTGAATTCTTAAGCATTAAAGTTCAAGATGGTCCATTAACATCACGTTTGCAGAAAATTCAGGTGGGAGATCCTATCCTTGTCAGTGAAAAATCAGTTGGCACCTTAGTTATCGATGACCTAAATCCCGGTAAGCATCTATACCTCTTTAGCACTGGAACTGGACTTGCTCCATTTATGAGCATCATTCGTGACCCAGAAACCTATGACAAGTTTGAAAAAGTAGTTTTGATTCATGGCGTCCGCTTAGTCAGTGAGTTGGCTTACGGTGAGTACATTAAGAATGAACTCACTCAAGATGAATACATCGGCGATATTATTCGTGAAAAACTCATCTATTACCCAACGGTAACTCGTGAAGCTTTTAAGCACACCGGCCGCCTTACTACTGCAATCGAATCTGGCCAGCTATTTAAAGACATTGGCTTACCGCCATTAGATGCAGCAGTAGATCGAGCCATGATTTGCGGCAGTCCGTCTATGCTTAAAGAAACTTCCGAGATGCTCGATGCCAAAGGCTTTAAGGTATCTCCGAGCTTAGGTCAACTAGGTGACTATGTATTTGAGCGTGCGTTTGTAGAGAAGTAATCTCTAGCGCAGTAAGAAATAGACATTACGATCTTAGTCTTCAATCTCAAAGTAAACCTCTTTGGATAATTCTATCTCTTCTGGATCTTTGACAGATGCCTCATAGGCATTACTTACGATTGCACCCTCTTTAGCACCCAGTAAAACTGTTTTAGCAGCGGTCACTCGATCTTTATCCGAAATGGGTTCCATATTAGCTCCTTTATATTTGATCTATCAGAATATGGTGGGTTTATAGGACTCCAAAGCACAAACTTCTTATTTACTTATATCCATTTAAATATAAGTAAATAAGGCCTCATTGCTAATGAAGAGGCAAAAACTGTTTATAAGGGGTCGCACCTTCCTTTTTAGAAATCAAATAGCCACTAATATTGCAGCGCACTAATTTTTTGAGATTAAGTTCCACATATTATAGAAATTGCTTATTTTTCGTTCAACTGAGTTGAACATTAAAGAATTTAAGCGTATTAGTAGTGTTTTTTACCTTAGGGAAAAACATCTTGTTCCGTTAGATTGAATCATGTATTGTCTTGAGACGGTGTTGATAAAAAAACACTCGACCCATAAGAGAAGAGGAGATCGAAATGCTTATCAAATTAACAAAACGCTTTTTGGCGTTTGCAGCTTTATCAGTTGCGTTATCTGGAGTAGCTATCGCACAGTCCAGTCCAATAAAGATGAAAATCCAGACGGGCGTTCCGTCTGCAAGTATTTATTTCGAATTAATGAAAAATTTTGGCGAGCGTGTTGACAAAATGTCAAATGGTCGCATGAAAGTTGAGGTTCTACCTGACGGTGCAGTTGTAGGCGCTTTCGGTATTTTAGATGCCGTTGATAAAGGTGTTGTAGATGGTGGTTTTGCATGGACTCACTACTGGTCCGGAAAAAACTCAGCTGCAGCACTCTTTTCTAACCCGGCATCAGGCTCTGGCGTTGGCTTAGACCAAGTTTCACATATGTCTTGGCTTAAAAATGGTGGTGGGGATCAACTGTATGACCGCCTCTTTACAGAAGTTCTTAAAACCAATATCAAGCCATTCATGATTCAACCCATGGGGCCAGATCCATTTGGTTGGTTTAAGAAACCTATTAACTCAATCAATGATATGAAGTCTATGAAGTATCGCTCCCCTCCTGGCTTGACTGCTGAGATCTTTAAAGAAATGGGGCTAACAACCGTAGCAATGCCAGGCGCTGAAATTGTTCCTGCTGCCCAGCGTGGGGTAATTGATGCTGCAGAGTGGATCGGACCAGCTGATGACATGATCTTAGGTTTCCAAAATGTCTTCAAGCACTACTATCTCCAGGGCTTACATCAATCAACCGACGTAGCTGAGCTATTGATCAATAAAACCTACTGGGATAAATTACCGGCAGATTTAAAGGCAATAATTGAGACGGCCGTTTCTGCAACAATTGCAGAAACCTATACATTTAACGTGTATCGTAATGCTGTTGCCTTAGAAAAACTCAAAAAAGATCATGGAGTTACTGTTCATAACACTCCAAAAGAGTTTTTTACTGCATTCCAAAAAGCAACTTCAGTGGTGTATACACGTGAATCAGAAAAAAATCCCTTCTTCAAAGAAGTTCTTGATTCTCAAAGAAAGTTTGCTGGTGTCGTAGTACCTTATTGGACTCAAATTAATGAGTTGTATTACAACATTGGTGCTACTGCGGTGGGTAATAAGAGTAAATAAGTGTTTATTTTTTAACAACTAAAGGGTGGGGATTCCCACCCTTTTTTTAAATGGAATTTATCCGTGCCTGATAAAAATCAAGGTTTAATCTCAATTGCAAGAAAAATAGACCACTTCACTGATATTGCTGGCAATATTGTTGCATGGATGATTATTCCAATGATCCTGAGCTTGGCATACGAGGTCGTCGCCCGATATGCATTTGGTGCCCCTACTATTTGGGCCTACGATATGACATTCATGCTCTATGGCGCATTTTTTATGCTGGGATCAAGCTATACACTAAAAATTAAAGGGCATATTCGTACAGATATGTTTTATGACAATTGGCCCCCCAGGAAACAAGCATTAGTTGATTTAACCTGCTACGTCTTACTCTTCTATCCGTTCGCACTCATCTTTACGATTGTTGGCTGGGAATATTTTTATAAAGCATTTACTAGTGATGAGCGATTTGTATCTAGTCCTTGGATGGCGATTACCTGGCCCTTTAAGTTGACTCTTCCATTGACGGGATTCCTGCTATGCATTCAGGGTGCTTCGGAAGTTTGTAAATGTATAGTAGCAATTAGGTCAAATCACTGGCCCATCAATACAAAAGAAGCGGCTATACAACATGGATGATCAAATTTTAGGTATCGTTGGTCTAGGGGTTTTACTCTGCGCAATCTTTATTGGATTTCCAATTGCTTTTACACTGGGAGCTGTAAGCATTTTAATGGGTTTCATTGCCCTAGGGCCTGTTGTATTTGATCTAGCCATCCTACAAACCCTCTCAGTCATGCAAGACAGTGTTTTGGCATCTATTCCATTTTTTCTTTTTATGGGATTCTTGCTAGAGCAATCTGGAATTATGGAGCGCCTTTTTGGGGCTATTCAGCAACTTTTTGCTGGTATTCGCGGCTCTTTATATTTAGCCGTCATTGTTACCGCAACTATTTTTGCTGCAGCCACTGGAATTGTGGGTTCCTCAGTGGTTTTATTGGGCGTAATGGCTGCGCCATCGATGATTAAAAGTGGTTACGACACCCGTCTATCCGCTGGCGCCATTACAGCGGGCGGCACATTAGGAATTTTGATTCCCCCATCTGTGATGTTGATTGTTATGGGTCCAGTCGTTGGAATACCCGCTACTGATTTATTTGCGGCAGCAGTACTCCCAGGCTTACTCCTAGCTTTTTTATTTGCCGCTTGGTGCATGATTCGTTGCTGGATCAATCCTGCATTAGGGCCTGCACTACCAATGGAAATGAGAGCTAAATCACTCAAGCCCGTTCTAATTGATTTGGCTATTGGAATATCGCCTGTGATTGTGGTGCTCTTTGCCACCTTAGGTGTCATTCTTGCTGGAATAGCAACGCCAACTGACGCAGGTGCAGTTGGATGTGTAGCGACATTTTTGCTCACTACTCTTTCTGGACGTATGACTGTTGCCAAGATTAAAAACTGTGTAATACAGTCATTACAAGTATCAAGCATGATCTTGCTTTTGGTAACCACATCCAATTTATTTGGCTCAGTCTTTTCAAGATTAGGAAGCGCTGATTTAATTGCCAATTTACTAACATCACTGCCTGTACCGCCGATGGTGATGTTAATACTAATTCTACTTTTAATATTTTTATTAGGCTGGCCTTTGGAGTGGGTGCCTATTGTATTAATTGTGGTGCCTATTTTCCTACCGATCATTAAAGCTGCTGGCATTGACTTGATTTGGTTTAGCACTCTAGTTGCAGTCACTTTACAAACAGCATGGCTCTCACCACCAGTCGCATTGTCAGCTTATTTCCTAAAGGGGGTTGCACCAAGCTGGAAAATTACTGATATTTATGCTGGGATGTCGCAATTTATGATTCTGCAAATTATCGGTGTTGCTTTACTGTTAATATTCCCTCAATTAGCCACATGGCTACCGTCTGTTAATTGATTTTTCAGTTACGTTAACCATCTAACTTATTGGCAATATATATGGTCAAATTAATGACCATAGTAATGACAGGTGATATTCCCGAATGAAAGATTGGCCAGTGACGCCGGTAAATCAAATTGGGTCGGCACCATACATGCAAAGCAAGCCATCATAAACCAGCACTTAAACTTAACAGAGTAAATATGACTACCCCAGTAATTATTACCGTCGCAATGACTGGTGCAATTCCACGTAAAAAAGATTGCCCAGGTCTGCCTGTTACGACATCTGAACAAATAGAAGAGATCCATAAGGCATTTGAAGCGGGAGCAACGCTGGCCCATATCCATGTTCGCAATCCAGATGAGAGTCCTAGCTCGGATCCAGACTTATATGCAGCGGTACAAGTAGGCATTCAGAAACATTGCCCTGGAATCATTGTTCAATTTTCCACGGGCGGTCGTGGACGTGATCAAGCAGCTCGCGGCGGAATGCTCTTTCATCGTCCCGATATGGCCTCACTCGCAACCGGTTCAGTGAACTTTCCTAATAGCATTTACGAGAATCCACCGGAATTTGTTGATGGTCTGGCTGGTGAAATGCTCAAGTACGAGATCAAGCCTGAAATTGAAATTTTTGACTTGGCTATGCTTTATAACGCCGCGAACTTAATCGAACGGGGCCTCTTGAAAGCCCCTGCCCATGTACAGTTTGTCATGGGTATCCCAAATGCCATGCCTGCAAGACGCTCTATTCTAGAATTTTTGATTTCAGAGTTGAAAGTAGTTATGCCAGATGCTACTTGGTGCGCAGCTGGAGTAGCGCGTTATCAACTACCAGTAAATGAGTGGACGCTGGAGTTAGGCGGTCATGTTAGAACTGGTCTTGAAGACAATACCCGCTTTGATAAAACAAGAGTTGCCAAGGATAATGCTGAATTAGTCGCACGCTTAGCAGAAATGGCCCCTACGTATAACCGCAGCGTTGCAACTCCAGCGCAAGCCCGTGAAATTTTGGGATTAAGAAAACACTAAATAGTATGCCCAGCACATTATTTGATTACATTATTGTTGGTGGTGGTTCATCCGGTTGCGTTTTAGCGAACCGACTCTCCGAAGATCCCAATAATTCTGTTTGCCTGATTGAGGCAGGCCCCAAAGATAGCTCTCCCTGGATTCATCTTCCCATTGGCTATGCAAAAACAATGTGGGACCCTAAAGTCAATTGGAAATTTCAGACCGAGCCTGATCCAGGCATGAATGATCGACAAATATATTGGCCACGGGGCAAAACCTTAGGGGGATCTAGCTCAATTAATGGATTGATCTTTATCCGCGGACAAAAAGAGGATTACGATGGCTGGCGTGATCTTGGTAAT
>JBAXVK010000041.1:0-7879 GCA_037129175.1 Polynucleobacter sp.
CATCCGGATTGCGAACATGAATATGGGCTAGTGTTGCTCCCGCTTCGTATGCCTTATGGATCTCTTCTATTTGTTCAGATGTCGTCACCGGTAGACCTGGGCAATCTTTCTTACGCGGAATTGCACCAGTCATTGCTACGGTAATAATTACTGGGGTAGTCATGTTTACTCCATTAAGTTTAAGTACTAGTTTCTGATAGACTGTTTTGAATATCTCTTGCGGCCTGTTGCAGAGGGCCTATATAGAATTCAATCGATTTTTCTTGCATACGGGGCGCTGGCCCATGCGCCGTAATGGTCGCAAAGGTTTTCTGTTTTGAGTTCATTACTGGGACTGCGATACCGATAAATCCCTCTAGAAAAGCCGATTCATCGAGGGCATAGCCGTCCTGACGAATCTTTTCAAGTTCGGGGAATAGCTTTTTATAGCCTATGATTGTTTTATCCGTGTAAATTTCAAATGGCTCATTTCCCAAAGATCTTCTGACCTGTAATTCAGTCATCCCAGATAGAAATAGTTTGCCACTAGCGGTGCAGTGAAGGGGTACACGCATTCCTAAGTCAACGTGCAGGCGGATGGGGGCACTGGTTTCAACCCGATCTAGATACATCACTTTGTTACCATCAAGAATATTGAAGTTGCAGGTTTCGCCAATTTCTTCGACTAAACGTTTCATGACTGCTACGCGTTGTGAGCGAATCGAGTCTACAGAAAGAATATTGATCCCCAGGATACGTAACTTCGCGCTTGGCTGAAAACGCCTGCCATTAGGGTCGCGCTCAATAAAGCCTTGGGCCACTAGGGTATTTAGTAATCTAAAAGCAGTGGGTTTCGCTAAGTGAGTGCTAGTAGAGATGGTTTCAAGGCTCAGCGGAAATTCAGATTGAGTAATGGTTTCCAGTATCAGTAAAACCTTCTCCGCCATGCTGGATTTGGCTGATTCTTCGTATATTTCCGAAGGCGGGGTGATACGGGATAGCTTTTGTGACATTTATTGAGTTTTTTTGGAGATATTTGCGATTTTAAGTGTTTACCCTTAAAGCATTTCATCAGATGATACTTTAAATTCCATTAGAGAAAATATTAACTAAAAACAAGAGACAATGCAAACAAAAAAGAAGCCCGCTTCTAAAGCGAGAGCAAAGCCTAAGACATTGAAAAAAAGTTCTGCGGTTTTACCTAAGAAAAAGGCTACGACTGTCGTTAAGGTGCCGCCTGAGTTCACCATGAAACAGGTGAAGGAGATTGTTGCCTTAATCAAGGATGCTGGAACATTTACTAGCTTTGCTTATAAGACAGATGAATTTGAAATTGAGATTTCTGTCGGCTTACCGTCATCTCCAGGTGTCGCTAACTTTGTAGCCCCTCAAGTAAGTTCAGCAGCTCCTGTGAATACTTCTGCCGTAGCAAGAACTCCGGCACCATTCACAATCTCTGCCTCGGAACGTTTGATTACAAGCCCCATGATTGGAACTTTTTACCGCAGACCTAGTCCAAGCTCTCCTCCTTTTGTTGAGGTGGGGGACTTTGTTAAGCCTGATACAGATGTTTGTATTGTTGAGGTAATGAAATTACTGAATACGATTCCTGCCGAATGCAGTGGTACTGTCTCACGAATTTTGGTTGAGGATGGCGAAAGTATTGAAGCCGGCCAAGCTCTGATGGTGATTGAGGTTTCTTGATGACTGTTAAAAAGCCTTTTGAGTTAATTGATGTCACTTTGCGTGATGCGCATCAGTGCCTTTGGTCGACTCGCATGACCACTCCCCATATGTATCCTGCCTTAGCGGATATAGATCAGGCTGGCTTTGGTTATATCAATATATTGGGAGGCGCAGTATTCGATGTGATGGTGCGTTTCCTGCGAGAAGATCCTTGGAAGCGTATGGAGTTCCTGAGCAAGCAACTCACGACTCCAACCGATGCATTAACACGCGGTCAAAGTATTTATACCTTTGAGTTATTTCCGGATGATGTCGTTGCGCTCAATATTGAGTTACTTGCAGAGTCTGGAGTCAAGGTACTAACGGTATATGACGCCTTAAATGACAATCGAAATATCGAATCATCTTTGAGAGTCGGTAAGAAAAATGGCATGCTGATTAATGCAATGCTCACTTACGCCTTAAGCCCAGTGCATGACGATGCTTACTTTATTGCCCGTACCCACGAGCTTGTCAAACTAAGAGCAGATTTTATTTCTGTAAAAGATCCCACAGGCTTAATCACTCCCGAGCGGGCAGCAACACTTTTCCCAGCCATTGTGTCTGCTGCCAAGGGTATTCCTATTAAACTGCATTCTCACTGCCAATCTGGCTTAGCGCCTCAAGTTTATGAGGAGGCTATAAAGGCTGGTTTTTCGTATGGGTATGTAGCTACTAATTGCCTAGCTAATGGCGCCTCATTACCATCAGTACTAGATGTTTACGCGAGCGCACAAAAACTAGGAAGAGCGCCCAAGATGAATCTAGCTGCATTAGAAAAGGTGGATGAGTATTTTGATTGGATCTGTTCACGTGATCATTTTTCTCGCGGAGAGAGGGCGACTTATGACCCTGCCTTATACGAGCATCAAATTCCAGGGGGGATGATTTCAAACTTACGTGCCCAATTAGCAGTCATGGGCATCTCCCATAGAGAAGCCGAGATCCTAGAGGAGACGGCAAGGGTACGGGAGGATTTGGGTTATCCCATCTTAGTTAGCCCGTTTGCACAATATATAGTGACGCAAGCCGTTTTGAATGTCATGCAGGGCGAGCGATATAAAACAATTCCTGATGAGATTAAGCTTTATCTCAAAGGGCATTATGGAAAATTGGCTGGCACCCCTAGCGCAGAAGTCATGACTCGCGCCAAGGTAGATTACGATGCCTCAAGAAGACCAGGTGAGTTAATTCAAGCAGCATTGCCCGGATTGAGGAAAAAATGGGGGCGCTCAATTAGTCAGCAGCAATTAAGTTTGCATGCTTTTTATCCTGAAAACTTAGCTCTAGGGCTCAAAGATGGAGCGCAAGAAGCATTAAAACAAGGGCCTGCTTTACAGCCCTTTACAGAATTAGTGAAGTATTTAGTGATGAAAAAAGAGTATGGAAAAATTAGAACTAGATTAGGCGGTGTTGAGTTAAGCTTTACGGGTTAGTTTTTAGACGTTCGCTGTTTGATATGAAATATAAGCAATTCCATTATTAAGGAGATCGTAATGAAACAATTTAATGCGTCACGTCGTATCTTTTCAGTACTTGCTGTTGCAATGCTTTCGGGAGCCCCAATGCTGTCGATGGCTCAAAATAGTACCAAGTTCAATGATTATGGTTGGCCTGAGGGTGCGGATGAGAAAGTTTCAGCAAAATCGGTAGCTTGGCTCAAGGAAAAAGGTTGGTGGCCATTGCAGATTGCATTCCAACCACCATGGTCAGGTCAAAATACGATTAATTTGGTGATGGATAAAAAAGGGCTTTTAGCCAAGCGTGGCATTGAGTCTAAATTGCAAGCGTTTCCATCAGGGCCCGCGATTAATGAAGTGATTATCTCTGGTCGATTCCAGTTTGGTAATGGTGGAAATTTCCCATTCACATCGCTGATTGATAAAAATATCCCGGTGAAGACGATCGCAGTAATCAATACCAACTTGATGCATGCTGTATTAGTCCCTCTGGATTCAAAAATTAAGTCATTCAAGGACTTTAAAGGATCAAACCCACCTGCAACCATCGGCATTGTGACTGGCTCTTCGGCTGAGTTCTATATTCAGGCCGCTGCCAAAGCCAATGGCATTGAGATTGGTAAGGACATCATTTTGAAGAACATGCCTCCGGGCGAGCAAATGGCGATGCCTAAAGGTCTTGATGCGGTGGTGCCTTGGGATCCAACCCCAACCATCATGGTTAAAGAACGTAAGAACGCCAGAATTATTAGCGATAGCTTTCCGTACAATATTTATGAAGGTACGTTCTATGTACGTCAGGAAGTGATTGATAACGCACCAGATGTAGTGCAGGCATTTACTGATGCAATTGCTGAAGCCACTCTTTGGATTAGAAAAAATCCAGATGCTGCGGTAGATGTGATGCAGGAAGATCCGAATTTGAAGAATTATTCAAAAGAGATCTTGCGTCAGCAAATTTCAGCATATAACTTGTTATACAAGCCTAACTACATTTACCCAATCCCAGTATTTTGGGGTCGTGCAAATGAGCCAATTTACACATGGTTATATGAGAATAAGCGTATTCAGAACAAGTTAACCGGTATCGATTTTGCTCGTGCTGTGGATACTCGCTTTATGGATAAGACTTTTGAAAAGTTAGGTTGGGCAACGATTACTCGTCCTCCATTCTTGCCGGCTGATTGGTCTGCACCGATGGATAAGACACCATACCCAACTTATATGAATCCATTCAATACGTCTAAACCTCAGGTATTTCCTGAAAAAGGCGATCTCACCAGAGATTGGTCTTTTGATGGCAAGGTTTACAAAAAATAAGGCGTTATGCAAATATTCAATTTTTTCAAGCAATTTCGTCGTTTAGCTTTATTGATTATTTTGCTTGCCGCCTGGGAATATGCCAGTCGGTTTATTCTGGATAAAACAGAAGCTACCTTGTTGCCACCTCCTTCGGGAGTGGCACAAGGCGGTTATGAATTAATGAAGTCTGGAGAAATCTGGAAACATTCAATTGATAGCTTATCTAGAGAATTTATAGCCTTTTGCTATGCATCCGTTGCTATTCCATTAGGGATAGTCATGGGCTGTTTTAAATGGGTGAATGAACAAGTCGATCCCATTATTGAAATTTTGCGCCCAATCCCACCGATTGCCTGGATTCCATTAAGTATTTTGTGGTTCGGTGTTGGTAATGTTCAAAATCAATTCATTATTTTCTTAGGAATATTTTTCCCTATCCTCTTAAATACGATTGATGCAGTGAAGAACGTAGAGCCTAATCTCATTCGCGCTGCTCGCTGCTTGGGGGCAGGCTCTTGGGGGGTCATCACTCGCGTTGTTTTGCGTGCAGCTTTACCTCAGATTGTTACTGGCATTCGTATTGGCTTGGGAGTTGGTTGGATGGCATTAGTGGCAGCTGAATTAGTGGGTGCTAATTCCGGACTTGGATTCCTGATCAATGATGCGCGCACTGTTCTACGTACGGACTACATTTTGGTTGGTATGTTGGCTATTGGAGTGATTGGCTTATGTTTGGATAGGCTCATTCGATATACCGCTCAGAAACTCATGCCATGGTCTAGAGCGCTTAATGCTTAAGCGTTAAATACAATCTTTCACCATTTAAATATACAAGCCAATGCTCGCACTTAAAGTAGAACACGTCAGAAAAATTTATCCTTCAATGCATGCTAAGGGGCAAGAAGTCTTAGCTATTGATGATGTTTCTCTGGAGGTTCAGAAAAATGAGTTTTGCTCAATCTTAGGCCACAGCGGCTGTGGCAAAACGACCTTACTGAATTTGATTGCTGGCTTTGAGGAGCCGACAGCTGGGCAAATCGAGTGCGCTGGTAAAGTCGTGGATGGCCCTGGCGCAGATCGATCGATGGTGTTTCAGGACTATGCTTTATTTCCATGGCTGACTGTGCATGACAACATTGCATTTGGTTTAAAAATCAAAGGCACTGGCGCTGCAGAAATCGAGCAAATTGTGACTCGTTTTGCAGCTTTGGTAGGCCTTAGTCAATTCATCAATCATTATCCCCACCAATTATCAGGCGGTATGCGGCAACGCGTTTCTATTGCTAGGGCATTAGTAGTTGACCCCACTGTTCTTTTGATGGATGAACCATTTGCTGCTTTGGATGCCCAAAATCGAGCCATGATGCAGGCTGAAATGATTCGGATTTTGAAAGAGGAGAGCAAAACAGTAGTGCTCGTAACTCATAGTATCGAAGAGGCAATTAATCTATCTGACGTTATTGTGGTGATGACGCGCCGCCCTGGCAGGGTTAAGGAAATCATTCGAGTTCCAGAGCCTCGCAGAATGGTCGAGGACACCCCTGCTTATCTAGCAATCCGGCGTCAGATCCGTGATTTGATTGCTGGTGAGCATGATGTTAGTGAGGCCGTCTGATTTTTGAAAACCTGCCCTTAATCTGCCTATTCATTTTTGCAGCAGTTCTTGGAGGGTTTATTAGGCGGTTAAGTGGTTTTGGAGGCGCGCTCATCATGACGCCGCTGTTGATGTGGATGTTTCCGATCCCCTTTCTGATTCCCATCGTCATGTGCTCAGAAATCTTTGGAGGCGTTTTGCTCTCTCGTCAATGGAAAGTGCATGCAGAAGACCGGCCTCAACTTTGGTCCATGTTATTTTTTGCAGCAGTTTTTCTTCCGATTGGCATTTGGCTGGGTAGATTGATACCGCTGGTCATACTCAAGCTTTCTACAAGCGCAGTAGTGATATTTTTTGCGAGTTACTTATTACTAAAGCCCCATATTCGATTAAATAGCACTAGTACTTTGGATGGATTAGCTGGAAGTTTATCGGGGTTGTTATTAGGTTCGTGTGGAATTGGTGGGCCGCCGGCTGCCTTGTATCTTAATTCAAGCAATAAAGCATTCGATAGAACGCGCTCTTTGTTATCCCACTTTATTTCTGGCATCTCTCTATTCGCGATTATTGCTGCAAGTTTGATGGGGGGAGGGCTTGAGTGGTTTACCTATCTTTTGCTTGCGATTCCTGCTTATTGGCTGGGAATGGTCTTGGCTAAACGCGTTTTAGAGGCTCATGCTGTAACAGATAGCGCCTTAAAAAGACTCTGCTTATTGCTTCTGATCGCAAATGCAGGCTTTAATTTGCTGTTTTTGTTTATATTTGAATAGATATAAGCATATGAAATAGATGTTCTTCCCAGAGATATTAATACAACCTATTCTATAAGGACACTGGATCAAATGAGGGAGTGCAATATGGGTTACATAGCTGAAAATAAACCAGATAAAGTAGTTGAAGCTGTTTTACAGACTATTGAAAAAAGCTTTACTTCACCAAAAGGTATCGAGCAGTCTGTAAGTACTAAATCAAGTGCTGAAGTAATTTCAGAAGCAAGTGAAAAAGTATATTTTCAGATCGAGGATTAATAGCTTAGATTGCAGTCTGATTGCAGATAAAAAACCGCCGATGTGGCGGTTTTTTATTGCCTATCTTTTTGGATAGCTAAGGGATTACTTCTCCACGAATGCGCGTTCAAATACATAGTCGCCTAATTGGCCTAGGCTCGGAGAAACCTTGAAGCCTTTTGCGTCTAGCATTGCCGCTGTTTCCTTTAGCATAGAAGGGCTACCGCAGATCATCGCTCTATCTACTGCTGCATCAAGTGGAGGCAAGCCAATATCTTGAAAGAGTTGGCCAGATTCAATAGCGGTGGTGAGGCGTCCAGTGTGTTTGAATGCCTCTCTTGTCACTGTGGGGTAGTAGATCAGCTTCTCACGAATGATTTCGCCGATGTATTCATCTTGCGTGAGTTCATTCTTGATGTATTCACCATAAGCCAGCTCGCTAACTAAGCGCACACCATGAATCAAAACTACCTTTTCAAACTTGTCATAGGTTTCTGGGTCACGAATGATGCTCATGAATGGCGCCAAGCCAGTACCAGTACTAAAAAGGTAAAGGTGTTTACCAGGATTTAAGTCGTCAATCACTAAGGTGCCAACAGACTTCTCGCTAACAAGAATTGGATCGCCTACCTGAATTTTTTGCAAACGGGATGTCAGTGGCCCATCTTGAACTTTGATACTTAAGAACTCAAGGTGTTCCTCATAGTTGGGGCTAGCAACACTATAGGCTCTGACTAAAGGCTTGCTCTCAACTTCAAGACCTATCATTAAGAAGTGACCGCTGCGAAAACGCAGGCCTTTACTGCGGGTAG
>JBAXVK010000042.1:0-7326 GCA_037129175.1 Polynucleobacter sp.
GAAGATTATCAAAAATCCTCTCTTTTGGGGTGGTACTAAAAATCAGGTCAGTTCAAAATAACCTTAAGCAAGAATTAATTAATCGCGAGATCTTGGCTCAAGAGGCTATAAGAATAGGCTTAGATAAAAAAATTGATCTTAACGCTCAATATTTGCAGTTAAAACAAACTTTATTAATTCAGGCAATGGTGCAAGAGTATCTGAGCAGCCATCCAATGACCGATGCCGTTTTGCAGGCAGAATATGATCGTCAAACCAAAGAGTTAGGGGGCTCAGGCCCTGCTAGTACGCAATATCGACTGAGCCAAATAGTGGTGGGAAGCCAATCTAGTGCCGTAGGATTAATTGCCAGAATTGGCCAGGGCGATTCTTTTGAAAAATTGGCTAAGGAATATTCTATTGATGCAGCTTCTAAAAAAGAGGGCGGTCAGATAGGCTGGGTTTCTTTAGGGCAGTTACCTCAAGAAATCGGTAGTGTTGTTAGCGCTCTCTCAAAAGGTGCCTCTAGTAGCACGCCAATTTCCCTCCGTGGGTCATGGTTTATTATCAAGTTGGACGATAAGCGGGAAGTAAAGACTAAAAGTTTTAGCCAATCGAAACCACAGTTAGAGCAGGCAATCATTCAAAACTATCTGGTGGAAAATGTCAAAATGCTTCGCCAGCGGGCTCGAATTTCTCAATAAATAAGCAGGGCTTTGCAGCTTGATAGATATTAGGGATACATAGGCTTAAAGCCATTGTTTTTGTAGGCCCATTGCTATACAGTCAAGTTCATGAATAAAGTTACAGCATCTACTTGCGATCAAGCCAAGCAGGTGCGGGAAAGTGGCTTAAAAAATCTGCTTTCAAAAAATAAAATCTGTATTTCCTCATTTCTAATTCTGGTGTTTGTACAGATTTCGTCAGTTTATGCTGATGCAGCGAAGAAAACAGAATCTGAAATTTCTGAGCGCTCAGGCTCATTAATAGCACTGCAAGTATGCTCGGGATGCCATGGGAAAACAGGCCAGTCAATCTCAAATCAATACCCTCATTTAGCTGGTCAACAAAAAGTTTACTTACGTATTCAGCTCGCTCAATTTAAAGAGCATCTTCGTAAGAGTGCCAACTCTATGGCATTCATGTGGATTTTCGGGGGCGATCTAAACGCGCAACAAATGAATGAATTGGCCGAATATTACGCAGCGCAAGCACCTATGAAGGGTGAAAAAAGTGACTCACCCTTAATTCGAAGAGGTGAAAAAATATATACAGAAGGCAATCCAAATTCTGGGGCACCTCCTTGTGTACTGTGTCATCAAAAAGGAGCTGTTGGTAATGCTGAAATACCTAGATTAGCGGGTCAATATGCAAATTATTTATATGACCAAATGAATATTTTTAAGCTCACTCAGAATCGACCAAATGGCCAAGCTATGATGGTTCTTACGCATGAATTATCTGATACTGATATTCGTGCAGTGAGTAACTATCTTGGATCTCTCAATAGTCAAGAGCAATAACGATTCATATTGTGAATCTCATCATTGCCTAAATCCATCATGATTGGCAAATCCCAAAATACCTTTCGAGGCCTCATTCCCCGCTTGTCTGGGGCGGTAGTAATTTTTTGTCTTGCGGCACTATTTTTTATTTCAAATACACATGGACAAAATATTTTCTCCGAAGAGATTGTTTTTATTAGTAAGCCTGGTTTTCTGTCAGACTCTAAAATCCTGACAACTATATTTAAACCATCTGGCTCGGGCCTATTTCCATTAGTCATTATTAATCATGGTAAAAATTTAGGTAATCCACATCAACAGGAACGTTTTAGGCCCATGGCGATGGTTCAATATTTTATTGAGCGAGATTATGTAGTGGTAGTTCCAATGAGGCATGGCTTTGCTCAATCAGATGGAGAGAGTACTTTCGCAGGCAACTCGGTAGAGCTATATGGGCTAAATGCTGTTGGGGATCTTAAGGTCACAATTGACTATGCCCATACTCTTCCATACGTTAATAAAAATATTACTGTGATGGTTGGCCAGTCTACAGGGGGCTGGGTAACACTTGCTTACGGTACAAGTAACCCGGACCCCTCTGTAAAAGGTTTAGTGAATTTTTCAGGTGTCGTCAAAGAACCATGTTGTTTTGGTCTTTACAATCAATTGATCGATGTCTCTGGTAATTTTGGCGAAAAAACTAGCTTGCCGACTATCTGGTTTTATGGTGATAACGATAGTTTGATTGATCGGCATACCGCAAACCTCATGTTTGTTCATTATTCACATGGAAATCCAAATTCACGATTTATTCCGTTTGGTCTATTTTCTAATGATGCCCATAATCTTTTTATGGATCCTGCAGGGCGGAAAATTTGGGAGCCATTTTTGACTCAGTACTTATATGACATAGGGGTTCCTTATAAACCCACTAAGAAGGTTATTTGAGAAAGCTGATCAAGTCCACATTGATTTAAAACCCATGAAAGAGCCTATCAATGGCCGCTATAACAATGTGCTGCTGATCTTTCAGGCTAGCGACTTCTTTTTTAAGGTACTTAGCGGGAACTGCCGCCATTCTTGGCGTATCCAAGATAAATTTTTTACCTTGAATTGCAAAGCTAGGCATTAAATCCTCCGCTGAGCTTAAATTTTGATACCTCCCACTTTTCCGGAGTGGTATTACTATTCGGGTATTCAGGCCGTCAAGTAGGTCAGTTTGGACATCAAGAATATAGGGCGTTGTTTTGGTGGGGTCATCAGCATTCTGATAGATGCTAAATCTGGCCATTAGAAAGTTCTCCACTTGTCGAGCGGAAGACCCTCTTCATCTGTAATTTGATTGTATTCGCTTATAAATTTTGCATTCTCCAGTTTCCAGAGCCGCTCCTTTTCTTGCCTTACAAGTGACTCTAAAAAGGCATCACATACTTTCGATATATTGATGCCTAACTTTTTTGCCTCAGCCAATACTTGAGTATTGAGCGTGAGATTAGCAGCCCTTTTTAAACTTTTTTCTTTGTTGTAAGTGCGGATGGAGTCATTGATGATCATGTCCCAATTATAGGTATAATTTATGCGTAG
Source organism: Polynucleobacter sp. (assembly GCA_037129175.1). GTDB lineage: Bacteria > Pseudomonadota > Gammaproteobacteria > Burkholderiales > Burkholderiaceae > Polynucleobacter. Next base: position 3,069 of record JBAXVK010000042.1, read on the forward strand.
TCAATATGCGCATAAATTATGTGGGTATTCAAATAGGGGGCTAGAAAGGTAGCTGAGCCTCAGGCTTAGCAGCCAATAACACCGCCTTGAACTCCGCCTGAATACGCTTAATCGCCGCTTCACTATCCGCTTCAAAGCGCATCACCACCACTGGGGTGGTATTGGACGGTCTGGCTATACCAAAGCCATCGGCGTATTCCACGCGTACACCGTCAATCGTATTAATCGATTGCGAAGTAGGGAACTTGGCATTTGCTTTAATGGTCTCCAGTAATGCAAAAGGCTCGCCTTCAGCGCAAGCCAGTTGTAGTTCTGGCGTGCAAATAGCATTCGGTAAATCATTGAGTGTTTTATTTGGATCTTTTTCTTTGGAAAGAATCTCTAGTAAGCGCGCGCCAGTATAAAGACCATCATCAAAACCAAACCACCGGTCTTTAAAGAAAATATGGCCGCTCATTTCTCCGGCAAGAGGAGCGCCGGTCTCTTTAAGCTTAGCTTTAACTAAAGAGTGACCTGTTTTCCACATCAAAGGGACGCCACCATGCTGCTTTACCCAAGTTGCAAGATTGCGGGTGCACTTCACGTCGTAAATAATTTGCCCACCTGGATTACGAGAGAGGACATCCTTAGCAAAGAGCATCATTTGGCGGTCTGGGAAAATCACCTGACCATCCTTAGTGACAACACCCAAACGATCGGCATCACCATCAAAAGCAAGGCCTAATTCATTATCGGTGGTCTGTAGATTTTTAATGAGATCTTGTAAGTTCTCAATATGCGCAGGATCGGGATGGTGATTCGGAAAATGACCATCGACTTCACAAAACAGTTCTTGCACTTCGCAGCCTAAAGCCCTAAATAACTTACCGGCGAATGCACCACCTACGCCATTACCGCAATCAACTACGATCTTCATAGGACGGGCTAGCTTGACATCGCTCACAATCCGCTCTAAATACATCGGGAAGATATCAAAGCTAGAGCGACTACCGAATTGATTAGATTCGCCAGATATAAATTGCTTGGCTTCAATACGTTTACGCAGCGCCTGAATCTGTTCACCGTAAATCGCGGCGCCACCCAAAACCATTTTGAAGCCGTTGTAGTTCGGTGGGTTATGGCTACCCGTAATCATGATGCCGGACTTCGGCTTTTTGCCATTCAGAACTTGATTGGCGGCAAAGTACACCATTGGCGTAGCAATCATGCCTAAGTCAATCACATTGATACCGGTCGATAACAAGCCTTCAGTCAACGCCTCAATTAAGATCGGACCCGATAGGCGACCATCGCGACCAATCACAATCTCAGTTTCTCCAAGCTCACGCATCTCAGTGCCAAATGCCTGGCCAATGAGTTTGGCAATTGATGGATCTAAGGTCTGATCAATAATGCCGCGGATGTCATAGGCTTTAAAAATAGATGGAGAAAGTTGCACAGTGAATCCTAAGTGTTTAATAAATTAATACGTGCTGCAGTAACCGCATCAATATCATCACCAGCTTCGATATGATCAGAGCCGCTCACCAACGCTTTTTCAATTGGCTTAGCTAGTACTTTGCCAAACTCCACTCCAGGTTGATCAAAGCTATTAATGTTCCAAAGCGCTCCAAGACTCGCGGCACGGTTTTCATATAAAGCAAGGAGAGCGCCGAGATAAAAAGCGTTCAGTTCTGGCAGAAGTAATAAGTTACTGGGGCGATTGCCGGGATAGATATCGTTTGGATTGTCAGCCTTCTTGCCATGCGCTAAAGCCTGGGCTTGAGCTAAACAATTCGACAGCAAAATGCGGTGATGCGCTACAGCTTCAGGGCGATCACTCATGGGCTTAAGTACTGCAATAAAATCAATAGGAACGACATCACGACCCTGATGCAGCAACTGAAAATACGAATGCTGAGCATTGCTACCAGCACTACCAAAGACTACTGGTGAGGAGTGCTTTACTGGTTTGCCATGACGGTCAACCGACTTACCATTGCTCTCCATATCCAGCTGTTGCAACCATTTCGGAAACCAATCTAGAGCATCTGCATAAGGAATGGCCGCATAGGCCTTAATGCCAAGGGTTTCTTGCTGATGTAATAAAGCCAAAGCCATGATCACTGGCAGATTTTGTTCTAAGGGGGCATTCTTAAAATGCAAATCCATTGCATGCGCACCTGCTAAGAATTGTTCAAAAGTCTTAAAGCCATATTGCAAAGCAATGGGCAGACCTACGGCAGACCATACTGAGTAACGGCCGCCAACCCAGTCCCAAAATGGGAAAATATTATCTTCCTCAATGCCAAATACTTTAGCGGCTGTAACATTTGCAGTCACTGCAAATAAAGAATTCGCTATCTGTCCTTTAGTGCAGTCATTATCTTTAAGCCAATTGACTACTGCTTTGGCATTCATCGTTGTCTCTAAGGTGGTAAATGACTTTGAAACAATGATGATGCGGGTGCTATTGGGTTGGGCGCGATCCAGAATGCGGGCTAACTCGGCAGTATCAATATTGGCCAAGAAGTGCATACGCATGCCACGGCTCTCAATACCTGGAACGTGGGCAAGGGCCTCTATTGCGAGGCGGGGGCCAAAGTCAGAGCCACCAATACCAATATGAATGACATCAGTGACACCTACCCATTTATTGCAGAGCGCTTCAATGCGTCGCCATACATCTGTAATAGCTGGCATGACATCTTGCCCATCTAACATGACGAGTGATTTAGAAAGATTACGTAGCGCAGAATGAAGAGCGGGGCGATCTTCGCTTAGATTAATACGTTTGCCAGCAAACATGTCGGCAATAAATCCTTCTAACTTAGATTTACGAGCAAACGAGAATAGCTTTTCCCACTGTGCCGCACCGATATTTTGGTAAGCGGTATCAAGCACCACATCAACAGCTGTATGGGTGCTAGCAGCAATATTTTCTGGGTTTTGCATAGGCCTAGGAGACATAGCTTGATTTTATCAAGAAGGGCTAGTAAATCCCCTAAAACACTGAAAATGCTAGGAATTCGGTATATTCGGAGTTATGAATGCAAAGTGGGATAAATAGATGGAGCAAGTTGACTGTGTTGTGATCGGCGCTGGGGTAGTTGGTCTTGCCGTAGCACGAGAGATGGCGCTTCAAGGCAGAGAAACGATCCTGCTAGAGAGAGAAGGCTCTTTTGGCACGATTAGTAGCGCTCGCAATAGCGAAGTGATTCACGCTGGCATCTACTATCCAAAGGATTCACTTAAAGCAAAGCTGTGCGTAGAAGGTAATCGACTCCTCTATGAATATTGCCGCACACATCAAGTAGGCACCCAAGCTTACGGCAAACTCATCGTCGCTGATGAATCCCAAATCAATGACCTTCAAGCGATTCTCTATAAAGCACAAAATAATGGTGTGCCAGGAATACAGATGATTTCAGGAGAAGAGACAAAGACACTTGAACCTAAACTCACATGTGCTGCGGCAATACTCTCTGAAAGTACCGGTATTGTTGATAGCCATGGTTTCATGCTTTCACTGCTTGGTGGCTTTGAAGATGCAGGCGGTATGATCGCCTACCATTCGCCACTCATGAGTGCAAAGCCCATTGGAAAAGACGCAGAGGGCGGTTTTGAATTAGAAATCGGTGGCGCCGATGGTATGAAAATCAAAACCAAAATCTTGATTAACTGTGCTGGTATGAGTGCATCTGCAATTGCACAAAAGATTGAAGGCCTAGAGAAGGATCAAATACCCAAAGCATTTTTTGCTAAAGGCAATTATTTTTCACTCTCCGGTAAATCGCCATTTACCCATTTGATTTATCCGATTCCAGAACCCGGTGGTCTTGGAGTGCATCTCACTTTAGATATGGCTGGACAAGCGAAGTTTGGTCCTGATGTGGAATGGCTTGATATAGAAAATGAAGAGCAAATTGATTACACGGTAGATACGAAAAGGGGAGAAGGTTTTTATGCAGCTGTGAGAAAGTATTGGCCAGAGCTCAAAGATAATGCCTTACAGCCAGATTATTCCGGGGTCAGGGCCAAAATAGTCCCACCCAATACCCCAGCAGGTGACTTCTGTTTCAACACCCCGCAAGACCATGGACTGCAGGGACTCTACAACTTGTATGGCTTTGAGTCCCCAGGATTAACCTCCAGCATTGCCATTGCTAGGTATTTAGAGGGAAAAATCAAAAATTCCTTATAATCTAGGGCTGAAATCGCAAAGGAAGAGTGGCAGAGCGGTTGAATGCACCAGTCTTGAAAACTGGCGAGGATGAAA
>JBAXVK010000043.1:0-7226 GCA_037129175.1 Polynucleobacter sp.
GGTGAGGCTGGATGACCAAATACTCCAGAACCAATCGGACAGAAGCAGGAGGCAGTTTTAACTCCATTTGTTAATTTCTTATCAATCGTACATAAGAAATTCCAGCAATTGACAACGGTACCGCTTGATGAACATTTTTGGGACTTAGCTTGGGTCTGCGTATAGTTTGGGTTAAATGGAGGGCTAGTACTTTCTTGAGGGTAATACTGGATGCTCTCAGAAAAATAAGACCAAATATGGTCAGGTGGGGGAGTACAGCTTCCATTCATATTTCCTTCGTTGACAGCGGCAATACCAAGCAATTCAGTCTGATTTGTTGTAGCAATAGCTTGCGTAATTATTGGGCAAGTACAGACGGCCTCATCATATTTTTTAGAGGGCTTACTACCGCCATCTTGTTTAACTTCTATTTTTCTCCCTGTGGGCTTACATGTGGATGCTCCACATAGCGCAAACTCACCTGGGCACATTTTTGTCCCTGTTTTATCGATAATACGTGTCGCAGCGGGATTAGATTCTTTTGTAGATTTATCATCACGCTTATCAATCGGGGTAGCACCATTTAACCGCCCCTTATTCCGCAAATCCTTATCGGCTTGACCTGCTTGCGCAATTAGAAAAGTTGGTTCAGTAGGTGTTAATTGGGCTAATGCTGAAATAGAAAATCCCAGTCCTAGCAATGCAGCAATAATGACTTTATTCATATTGACCACGCCTCTTAATAGTTTTATATGCCTGCAAGACGAGGGCAATTAGTAAATGTCCTTAACTTGTGGCTCTATATTCAAATTCTCAGGCATGGCGCTTAATAACTATTAAGCCGAAGAGGGAGTTTTCTTAAAATCAGCATGACCCTCATATTGTTATAGGTCAAATGATTTATCAGTTATTTGATCAAAAGCAAGGGTAACACCCTATTCCTTAGGAAACTAATACGTAAGGACTGCTGAAGGTCGCTTATTAGCTGTTTTGAGCTATCTGAATCAATTTGAGCAATGAGGCGCTTTCCGACTCATAAGATCAGTCAATGTAAAAGCTACTCCGAAAAGTGGTTTTAAGATACTGCAATACCCGATAGAGACTATTTATATTTAATATTCAATAGAGTATGTTGGATCAGCCATGAAGGCGAAGAACCTCGCCTAAGCGAGGTTCTTATTGAAATATAGAATAAAGATATTTACTGCAATAACTGGTTTGGGAATCCTACTGGAGCTTGTTTACAGGCATTGCTGGCTGGCGGCGAATAAGTGCCTGCAAAAGTTGTATAAGTAGAATTTTTATGCGATTTACTACCAAACAGACCATCATTCAATGGGCATGAGCAACTAGCTGTGCGAACATCACCGGTACTCGTTTTAACCACTTTTGGATCAATGGAACATAAATAACTCCAGCAATTTGAACCTCCGCCATCGCTAGCAGGACAGCTCTGAGAGACAGCAGCCTTAGTTTCAAAACCAGCACTCTCTTGTGGATAATTGGTGATTGCATTAGAAAAGTATGACCATACCTTACCAGCAGCTGGTGGTGCGCAAGAACCACTCATATTGCCTTCATTTAGTGCAGCGATCCCAACTAAGGGCTGGCCGTTTTGTTCAACGGCAATTTTTTTCGTAATAATCGGGCATTTGCAAACGACTTCAGGGTATTGCTTTGTAGTCTTTCCACCATTTTCTTTAACAGTAATTTGCTTACCAGTTTTCACACAGGTTGAAGAGGCACAAAAAGCAAATTCGCCTGAGCAGACAGCTATAGCAGCCTTAGTTACCCCTTTATCAGATGATGAACTATCACTGGAATCCGTTTTTTTTACCTTATCTTGATCTCGTCTCTGTTCAATCGGATCAAGACGTCGATCCGTGGGATTTCTAACGTCGTTTTGGGCAAATAAATAAACTCTATCAGATGCACTTGAGTCAATAGGATCAGCAGCGAATGCTGTTGAGCTGGCTAAAATAATACTTAGCAACATCAATTTATAAAACTTCATGGCATACCCCTTATGGGAATTGAAACCAGTTAAGAAATGAATAAAATACATTAATAACAAGGTAAATTATCTTGTGAAATACAAAGTATCGGCAACACTATTCAGAAATCTAGACATCTTTGATTGGGTAACCCAACTATCCTGTTCATCGGACATAACTGCTAATTTAAACTGCCTAAAATACGAGCTATCTCTTTGCAAGGCTGCAAGCGTTCCGTTGATATTAGGATACATGCCCTTTATTAAATCTTGGTAACTTTTGATTGAATCATAGACATTTTTTTCTTGCGGGGTTAACTCACCCTCCCTCTTTGCAAAATCTTCCTCCATCTTTTTTAAATCATTCGTATTCGAAATTAACTTGCGAGGAGTAACCATGACGAGTACATTTTCGACATATTGCTGCTTCTGTGATTGATTAAATAAATACTGAATAATGGGTATATCTTGCAGAACTGGAACCCCATCCTCCTGTTTTGAAAAGGTTCTAAGAGTTAATCCATCCAAAATTAATGTTTCGCCATACTTAATTCGCACATTTGAGGTAACGGCATGTTGCGCAACGGATAGGCCAGCATTAAATCCGCCAATCGGGCTAGAAGCATTGATAAAGGAGCGGGAAACCTTTACAGCCAACATCATGGTGTCATCATCAATAAATGTAGGCGTCACTGAGAGACTAATCCCAGTTGGAATATTGCTTACTTGAGCGCCCGAGACGCCGCCGCCGTTAAGACCTACAGTCTGAACCCCTCCCGAGTAAAAAGTAGAGGGAATGCGATCTAGAGCAGTCAGTGTTGGCCTAGCAACTACTTGAGTATTAGAAGTGGTTGAATTAGCGATATTGAGTGTGTAATTTAATAAGCCACTTACTCCATTGAGCGTCGCAGTAGTAGCATTACCGATGCCCAAGACACTCGCATTTGTATTTAAAGTTTCAGAGAGTGCTCCAATAGTAGTAGTAGTCGATGATCTCTGTGATCCAGCAAAAATTTGCAAGCCAGTTAAAAGATTAATACCAAAACTACTGCCCTGCACATCTACCGTCCTGATGAGTACGGCATCTATGGATGCCATCTTAGGGAGGTTGTTTGCACAAGGATTTGGCAAAGGCTCAAGATAAAGCGTTTGATCACCGGAGGTACCGCCGACTGGGACACCATAACTTCCCCCCGGCGCTTTACCAAGACCTGGCTTGGTATCACAATCAAACCAGCGGTCACTTTGATTCTTCATTGATACCGCTGTGTAGGTGCCCCCTCCGCCTCCGCCGCTAGTAGCAGGAGCTCCCGCACTAGGAACTGGGGGTGGCATTGGGGCGCCTGAAGTGGTGGAGCCTGAACTGGTAGAAGAACTATCAGTGCTATTTTGCTGCTCTACAGCCATGCCCTCAGCTATGGCTGCAGGATTGCTTGCTTTAGGTGGACGAGCAGCTGGAGCAGCAGCTATTTTTAACATCTTCGGACTTTGCGATGATGGGTTGATACCTGCATTACTCATGTTTACGCTGCTTAACGCTGGATCATTTTTAATATTGGCGAAGACAATTCGCTGCTCTTCAATGAACTGCACTTGACGCTGGAGAGACTCAATTGATTTGGAGTCGTTTGCTTTTAGCTTTGCAAACAGAGCTAGATGCTTATTGGCTTCTACAGTTTGACCAACGGCAGAGTACATCAAGGCCAATAGACGTTGATTATCGGCAGACGATATTTTCAAAGCCTTCAGATTATCACCTGCCCAAAGAGCAGTTTTAAAATCTTTTTGCAGTAAGGATGCTTGCAACAACCCAGCTAACGCATCTTGATCAGTTGGACTTAAAGCGTACGCACTGATAAAGTCTTTTGCAGCCCGCGGGTAGTCACCTGCTTCCGTATGAAGTCTGCCCATCTGAACCAAGGGCAATGGATCTAGTTTATCTAGTGTATTAGCAAGTCCATATGCTGTTTCTGCAAGAGCTTTACTATCAGGGGAGCCATTCATATACTCCAAGTGGTAGCTAATTCCATTTAATACATGGATAGTAGAATTATTAGGGTTGACTTTGATAGCCGCACTAAATACTTTTTGTGCATCCTCGTAATTACCCTCGCGCAAGTAAATAACACCCTGTTTTACTAATTCTTGGCTAATATTCTTTTTGGGAGTAAGTACGGCTTTAATTTTAGAATCATCATCTGTTGAGCTCAAATTTCTTTGTGTGCCTGAGCCATTCATGGATGAACAGCCAATCACAGTACTCATTGTTAATGCAAATAAGACATAACGTACTAGATTGGACATGGAATGTGAAGGTAAAGGAGAGAGCTTCATTCTAATCAATCATCGAGGTATTAGGGACATTAGTCAATCACTCCTAGTGTGTGTTGAAATATAGCCTATGAATAGACTGAATCAGCGCCAACTCAATCTCACCCAATTCGCTGGCACTGTCTGCTTTTGGGCTCTTTTGATAACAACGCCTTGCATGTCTCAGGTAATAGTTACTACTGCAGGAGGCTCGATTCCCCTCTTTAATGGGCAAGATACCTCTGCATGGACACAAACTGGGGGTGCCAATTGGTACCCAATTGATAATGGGGTTGCAGTAAATCAAGGGTCTGGAATGCTAGTAGGTAAATATTACTTTACTGATTATCAAATCCAATTTAACTATAGGATCGATGGGGAGACACAATTTAGTCTATTTACCCATTGCCTAGACGTAAATAATATTTCACCCAATTCTGCCCTAGAGATAAATCTATCGAATACCCCAAAAAAAGGATATGGGCCTGGATCAGTTATGGGCATGATTAAGGCCCCTCATATCCCGGTAGTCAACCAATGGAATACCGTTTTCATTAGCTCTGAATCAAACAAGCTCACCGTGATTCTCAATGGCGTTACTGTGGCAAATAAATTAGATTATCAAAACTTTCAAACAGGTCCTCTAGCAATTCAATTTGGCGGAGGCAAGCTGGAAATTACTAACCTGAATGCCATCATTCCAACTCGTTGGTAGATCTATTTTGCAAGTAACCCCTTCACAGCATCCCTTAAATACTCCAAAGGAACGGCGCCAGGAAGTACATCCGTCTTCCTAGATTGATGATTTACCAAAATGACACCTGGGGTACCATTGATTCCCGCAGCGATACCATCTTGTAGATCACTGTTAATCTGTTTTTGAACTTCTTCAGATGTAAAGCATGCCTCAAACTGCTCTGAATTGATGCCAAGTGATTTAGCTAACTTTAAATTAGGCTCCTCACCTTTCTCAACCGGCATACCCTGTCCATTTAAGCGTGTTGTTTTAAACACAGCTTCGGCAAATTTCCAAAAAGCATCATTGCCACCCAATCTTCCGATGCATATTCCAGCGCTCGCTTCAATCACTGCCATTGGATTATGAAAAGACAATGGGAAATTACGCCAAACAACATTCACCTGTTCTGGCATCTCAGCTACAAGCTTCAAGGGAACTTCACTAAATTTTTGACAATATGGGCACTCAAAATCAGAGTACTCAATGATTGAAATAGTAGCATCAGGCTTACCATATATAAACTCTACCTTGGGATCTACGTTGCGTGCATTTTTAGCAAGGCTCTTCTTTTGTTGCTCAGCTTTATCCTCTTCTAATTTTTCAGCAGCCAGCTGCTTTTGACGTATTCGCTTAAGACTCCGCTCCACGGCTTTATCTAGCGCTCCAGAGCTTTCGAGTTGCTTAATAATTTGATCAATAGTTGGGGCTTGTGCTCTGATGGGCGAGCACAAAGATAAAGCAAAAAATAGTGAGATGAAAAGAGCAATCAATTTAGGAAGGCGGGATTGCATAGATAGGCATCCTTGGTTAGCAAAACAAGTTTTAGTTTTAATATCATTTATTGGTGATATAGCTTTAGCACATTAAAACTAAAATGATTCTATAGTATTGCGCATCTTGGGCTCTATAGTCTGTCTCTTATTGGCCGCAAGTGGTAATCCAGAATCAACCAACGCCCTACTGAGGCGCCACATAATCGGATTTTTTGACTAGATCCGATCGGCCAGTTTGATTTTTGGCCTGCCCAGCACGATTCGAACGTGCGACCTACGCCTTAGAAGCTTTAAAAATGAGCTAAAACAACTAGTTAAACAATGACATTAAGGTGTTGAAATCAGGTGTGGCATTCGCACCGAGAACCATGGTGCTGAGTGGAATTGGGTGGATCCGGAGTGGTATTGGCAGGCGGTTTAGTGGTTCGGCGTGGAATTTGTCGGTTAACCCGACAAAATATGATCTTAAATCAGGGTTGGCTAGCCCCCAGCCCGCTTGGAAATGTATGATTATTACTATTACACCCATCCAACAAAGGCTAAACAATGCTGGACAATGAAAAGAAAAAATTAATCGAAGCGGAAGAACAATATCGGCATGAAATCGCCGAGAAATTGCGCTCTGAAACAGGATTTATTAAAAATGAGGCAATGAAGATAGAGAAAGATTTTTGGAGCAAGGCAAGTGAAGTGCTAAATAGCAATTTTGGCTTGTGGTTTTTATCATCCGTCTTTATAACTGGCGGAGCAGCTCTATATCAAATTGCTCAACACCATTACGAAGCAAAACTGAATACACAAAAAGAACTGATCACCTGTGAATTCGAAATTGCCAACAGATTAAATAGCATGAAGTTTTTGTTGCTAAGAGCAAAAACCAATGGAGATGCTCAAACTGCTTTAACCGCTGTGAACAAGAGCTTTGGGGCAGTTAGCACTGAATATGAGCATGTCAATATTGCGGTTCTTTATTTTAAAATATTTCAACTCACCAGAATTAGAGATCCGCAGATGGAGCGCTACGTAAAAGAGCTAGAAGAGAAAAATCTAGCAATCCAGTCTGAAAACCCAAAGACTCCTTTTGATGAAGCAGCCCGAAAAAGATTGATAGAGCTAATTAGTACTCTACAGCACTACGAAGAACAGCAAATCGAAGGTAACAAAAAATAAATGTCCGAAGGTCGTTTTTTTATATTCTGGCAGACGCTGTCTTCACAATGGCAGGTATAGGCCTCAAACGGGAGTACAGCGAATACCCTCAAAAATTGTATGAGACCTTCCCATAGGTTGACCAATTATATTGGCTATACGTTTGCACAACTTGCTTGCTAGCACCAACTGCAATAACAAGATTTTTAGTAAGTCGATGCGTCACCATGAACTGCTGTCAATTTAGGTCCACTACCAAAGAGAGTTTTTCTATAGTAAATCA
>JBAXVK010000044.1:0-6519 GCA_037129175.1 Polynucleobacter sp.
GTAGCAACATAAGTAATGGCATTGTTATATCTCACATAAGCAATGCCACGACCTCTAGCGATATTACTACCCTGATTCGATTTGTATGCTGGTTCTCGACTTTGCCAACTAGAAGACTTCATTGCTGCACGTATAACTCCAATTGCTCTAGGGTCCGTTAAATTCTTGATACGATATTCAGCAGGATCAGCGTTGGCAGAGATCGCAAGCTCGTCAATGAATGATTCATTACCAAAACTATTTTCAATTCTTCCAGGACTTCTAAGATGCGATGACCGCAAGAAGGTTTGTGCAATGTGCTTAGTATTCACTGAAATATTAGGAACTGCGTAGGGCGCCCCAGTATTCTGAAACAAAAACCCTACCCAATTTCCAGGACGAGGCACTCCTGTATCGGTAGCCGCAAGCAATGGAAAATCTAATGGCTTCATAAATGCAATGTGATTCAGGGCGATATAAAAGTCGCTTTTCCATCCGATAATATTGCCTTTACTATCGATACTAGCCTCAAAGTCCATCGTTCTTGGAGGGCTCTTTGGTGCAAGTGCAGTTTCATCATGACGCATCCATTGCATGCGCACTGGCTTACCTAGCGCAATAGCAGCTAATGCAGCATCGGCAGTAGCATCTTCATGACCATTGCGTCCGTAACAACCAGAACCATCTAGATAGATCAATCGAATGGAGTCTTTAGGAAGGCCGGTAATGACCGCTAACTCATGCTGCATAGAATGGGTAGCCTGAGAAGCGCTCCAAACTGTCAGTTTTCCGTTCTGATAATCCGCTACCGCACAAGATGGGCCAATTGAGGCATGCGTTTGTACTGGAAAATTGTAGGTAGCCTTAATATTCTTTGCGCCCGAATTCATAACACTATCAACATCACCTACTTTTTGGGTGATCTCCTCCTTTGCAAGAGGCATTTGTCGCCACTCTTTGAAGATCGTTTCTTGTTTTGGTAAATCAGGCCCTTTTTTCCAAGATACCTTGATATCTCGTGCTGCTTTGACAGCACCCCACTCCGTAGTGGATATCACAGCGAGGTAATCGCCTTTGCGTACCGTTTGGACATAGCCCTTAATATTTTTTAAGGATGCGTCATCATAACTCTCTAACTTAGCCCCAATCGAGTCTGAGCGAATCACACGAGCATGTAACATTCCAGGCAATCTGAAGTCATGCATGTATACGTACTCACCAGTGACTTTGTCAGGGATATCAACACGCGGGATAGATTTACCAACAACTCGATATTCGGTATATTTTTTCAAGGGAACTTTAGTGTCTACCTTGATCTTGAAGCCTTCACCTATTAGGCTACCGTAGCTTGCTTTTTGCCCCGGGTTGTTCACTGGAAAAATAACGCCATCTCTAATCATCAATTCAGAAACTGGGATATTCCATTTAGCAGAAGCTCTCTCTAAAAGAGCCTGCCTAGCATTGGCAGCAGCCTGACGTAATTCATTGCCGCCTTGAGAAATAGAGATTGCGCCGCCAGTAATCCATTGATCAGGAGTGGTTGCGGTATCACCCATTACCATTTCTATACTGCCAAATGGGACATAGAGTTCATCAGCCGCCATTTGCGCCAAAGCCGTCTTTATACCAGTCCCTAAATCGACCTTACCAGCAAAAATAGTGACCTTACCGTTTTGATCAATGCTGAGCCAGGAGTCAAGAACTTCTCTATTAACATCTTTAGGATCTCTTAACCCATATTTGTTAGTAGCAGCAGCTTCCACATTCAAGGAAAAACTCACCATCAATACACCAGCACTGCTGGTCTTTAAAAATTCACGACGTGTAAATGTATTCATTTAAAAAGCCTATCTCAAGGAACTATGTGAATTAAGCAGCTAGGTAGCGCTTAACGGCTGCAACAATGCGTTGATGTGTACCACATCGACACAAATTACCCGACATTGCTTCGGCAATTTGCTCGTCGCTAGGGTTTTTGTTTTTAGCCAAGAATGCTGAGGCCGTCATAATCATTCCGTTTAGACAATACCCGCACTGAGCTGCCTGCTCATCAATAAAAGCTTGCTGAAGTTTGCTGGGTTTTTGAGTGCTACCCAAGCCCTCAAGCGTAGTAATTTTTTTACCACTCACGCTCTTAGCAGAAGTTACGCAGGATCTCACCGCCTGTCCATTAACCTGAACCGTACATGCGCCACACTGACCTAGTCCGCAACCAAATTTAGGGCCCTTCATACCAAGATCGTCACGTAATGCATATAGCAATGGAATATCATCATCTACATCAATAGATTTAGTCCTCCCATTAACTAGTAATGTAATTTGTGTCATGCGCTTAGTTCCCTGTGATGAAATTGGTTTTGAAAAAATAACGGGCTTTATTGTTTCTCGCTAGGCTGCCCATAATTTGGCCTAGATTTTTATTTGCTAGCATCAATTTATACAATAAAGGTCAAGGGCTATAAGTAGTAGATACCCGCACTCATTTTTAACCCTGAAATTAAGGCTAAAAAGACAAAACCCCCACCATTTCTGATGAGGGTTTAGTTTTCTGGTAGGCCACTAGGACTGGAAGCTACCGCCAAAGGATTCCAGACAACTACTCCTAGTCCAGAACTTGGTACTCAACAGCTTGCGGAGTACAGCCATGAGCATTAACAGGAACTAAGTCTTGAGGGCAGGCGGAAAAAGCCATTACGCAATCTTGCAGCGCCCTAAAAGTAACGAAATCACCCGCTTTTGCTTCAGGCGCCTCAATAACCATCTCTTGATGTTGATGAAACTTTGTATTCATAAATAAATTTAGGGGCGTAGGAATATAGGAGGGGATGATGTCAAGTGAATTCGTAACCTCTCGTAAATTATCAGCGCAGTTATCGTGATATTCAATGCATCCCAATAGCTTATATCGCTCAATATCACAAGCCGCGAAGAGCATGCAATGTGTGCCTGGAGAGTGATCATCTTCCAGTACCAATAAAGGCTTACGAAGTTGGCTATATAGCTTATCGCCAGGAAGAGGCTTGATTCTGCCTAAAGTAACCACAGAATGAGGCATTGAAAGATGTTCGCTACCATCTGGCAAAAAACACCACATATCGACAACTTGGCCGCCATGAGTATTGATAACTTTAATCCTCTGATCCTTCTTCAGCGGAACAGCAGCTCCTCTTCTTGCAGGGATTTCAATGGGGCTCATTTTTCAGCTTTCATTTTTATTTAATACTGTAGGATTAAGTGTTTGTAAATACTCAAGGATTAATTTTTAGTTTATCCCTATGCCGACCATTAGACAATCCAGCGCAACTAATGCCATTTATGATGAGATTAAAAGTCGAATCATCAATTTATACTACTTTCCTGGATTCAAATTATCTGAATCGAGATTGGCCAGTGAATTTAATACCGGCAGATCCCCAATTCGTTCGGCTTTTGCAAGATTACACAGTGAGGGATGGATTGAAGTAAGCCCGCAGAGCGGAACATATGTTAGAAAACTTAGCGAGCAAGAGATCGCAGAGATTTTTGAGTATCGTCTCATTTTAGAAGTAAATGCCACACGACTCGCTACCAAAAATATCTCCGATAAAAAATTAATACAATTACGTCAAGCTTTTAATCGGTTAAGGCCTAAGAAAAAAACGTTTAGTGCTGGGCTAAAAACTTTTGATAGCTTTAATGAACTAGACTCACTTTTTCACACTGAAATCTATCGTGCTGCCGGCAATAGTCTCATAAAAGAAACTCTTTTAAGTTTGCATGACAAGGTACGCTGGCTTAAGAAATTATCTCCTTCTACCCCAGCCAGAATGCGTGATTTATTTTCTGAATTAGAACTCATCCTGCAAGCTCTAGAAAGTAGAAATCCCTCTGAGGGGGCTAAATCTATGCGCCAGCATATTGAAAATGCAGCTGACTTTGGATCTGATTTAAGGGCAACTAGCACTAATTCTGCTGAATAATAGAGTCGATGTGGCATTGTGGTGCATCACCTGAATTCCTCCACAATGTAGATTGCTAGCATAGCCAATGCAGATGGCGTAATTCAGATAAACTAGTTAACTAGTTAATGAGAATTACATTAAAATAACCTCACCTACAGGGGAATTCGAATGAATCTTTGGACAAGAATTTTGGTTGTATTAACTGCATTCTTTTTGACGTCAATTGCTGTGGCAGCAGAATTTCCCACAAAACCCATCAAACTTGTAGTTCCTTTTCCTCCTGGAGGCGCGGTTGATGCCTTAGGAAGACTGGTTGGGCAAAAAACTTCGGAAATTTTAGGGCAGCCCATTGTTATAGATAATCGCGCTGGCGCAGCTGGATCTATAGGCACTGAAATTGTTGCTAAATCTACACCCGATGGTTACACCTTGTTGATGGGATCTACTAGCTCGTTATCGGTAATCCCCAATTTACAAAAAGTTCCTTATGACCCCATAAAAGATTTCACTCCAGTTTCCTTGGTTGCTTATATTCCTCATGTGCTCGTTATCAATAATGATGTGCCCGCTAAAACCTTGGCACAATTTATCGCATACGCCAAGGCAAATCCAGGAAAATTAAGCTATGCCTCTTCGGGTAACGGTACTCCGCATCAGATTGCAGTTGAGATGTTTAAGAAAATGGCGGGTGTATTTATTGTGCACATTCCATATAAGGGTACTGCTCCAGGGCTAACCGATCTAATGTCTGGTCAAGTGGCACTGATGTCAGTTGAACTCAGTACAGCTTTGCCATATATAAAGGCACAAAAGATTCGGCCTTTAGCACTACTAGCGCCCAATAGAAGCACTTTTGCTCCAGATATTCCCACGGCAGCACAAGCAGGTTTACCAGGTTTAGATATCACTTCTTGGTATGGGGTGGTAGCACCTGCAGGCATTAATCGTGAAACTCTCAATATCCTCGGTACTGCAATCGCTAAAGCCGTTAAATCTCCTGATCTTAACGAAAAAATCTTAGGTATGGGAGCCACTCCTGTCGGGGATACTCCGGAAGAATTTAATCTATTTATGCGGAAAGAATCCGCCAAGTGGGCAAAAGCTATTAAAGAATCTGGTGCAGTTGCTGACTGATGATCCATCAAGAGAGAGTTAAAGAACTATGAATACTAAATCCATTTTTTCTCCAGAGCACTATAAAGATACTCGTAAACCTTTGCATGAGGCTTCGACCCTACCAGGCTGGTGCTATGTTGATAACGAGTGGTATGAACGCGAAGTTGAAATGCTCTTTAAGAAAAATTGGATTTGCGTAGGAAGGGTCGAGCAAGTACCTAAATCTGGGGACTACTATTCAATTGAAATTGTGGGGCAACCTTTAATTGTCATTCGCGATGAGAATCAACAGGTCAGAGTCCACTCAGCTCTGTGCCGACACCGAGGTGCGATTATTACGGAAGGTGCTGGCCATTGCCGTGCTCTTGTTTGCCCATACCACAGCTGGACTTATTCTCCCAGCGGCAAACTCCTCAATACCCCCGGTAACCCTCCTCCAATGGCTGGTGTATCAGGATTTAATATGGCTGACCATAACCTCATTTCTATTAGAACAGAGCTTTGGTGTGGCTTTATTTTTATTAATTTTGATGAAAATGCAGAACCCTTGATGAGCTGGCTAGGTGATTTGCCAGAATTTCTTTCAAGCTATCAACTAGAAAATATGCAGTGGACTAATCGTGATATGTACGAGGTAGACTGCAACTGGAAGATATGGCTAGAGAATGCATTTGAAAATTATCACGTACCTTCAATTCATCGAGATCATTATGATCCTGCTAACCCATCTAACTGGGTATTTGAAGAAACAAGGGGGCCATGGGAAGCAATGTTTAGTAAGCGAAGCATCGTAGCTTACTCAGGCTTACCAAATGTTCCTGGCATTGATGAAAAAAAAGCGCAGGGTCTTTTTCATATCTGGATTGAGCCGAGCTTGCAAATTATCCTGACTGCAAACTATATGAAATTTAGGCAGTACTTACCCGAGGGTCCTGAAAAACTTCGCTTATATGAGAATTGGGCTTTCCCTAAATCAACAGTCGAGATGCCAAATTTTAATGACATCGTAGGCGCTGATTACTATGAAAAATACTCACAAATTATTCGCGAGGATTTAGGAATCAACCCGAACGTACAAAAATCAATGCGTTCCGGTAGCTATCGTCCAGGTCGTTATTCTCTTGAAGAATGTATCGTGCATCGCATCGCCAATCGAGTCATAGACAAAGTCATTGGCCCCCAATAAATAACTAGATACTTATCAGACAAACATTAAAGCTATGACTATTCAAATAGATTCAGGTAAAACTAAATTTCATGTACATATTGAAAATGCCAGCACCCTAATGCCGGTATTTATTGTGAGGCCAGATCAATACGAAAAGGTCTTAGAAAAATATCCCGATGTAGCTGAGAAAATTCATACGACGTGGGGGGTTGATCAAAGTAATTATGCGGCTAGCATTCCTACGGCTGATGCAATGATTACATATCGGTTTCCGAAGGAGACCTTATCGGAGGATGGTAAGTCTCTTAAGCTACT
>JBAXVK010000045.1:0-6485 GCA_037129175.1 Polynucleobacter sp.
ACTTGCAGTACCAGCTTCTACTTTTAGCTTAAGTTAAAAATGGGGGCATTACCTAACTACCTTTTGATCTAAATTAAACTATTTAATTACTTATATTAAAAATAGCCCCTAATAGAATGGGTATAATTGGGGCACCGAGGGTATGTCACTAGTGGAATGACTTCTGTCCTATCTCATCAGCCAGTCTGGCCTTTGGCCTGCCCAGCACGATTCAAACGTGCAACCTATGCCTTAAAAGAAATCCTGCTTGCTAGAAAGCCTATATATTTTAATGCCTTGTGCGCTTAAATCAGTGCTAAGTAATAAACTATGTAATGCGATTGGGATCTACTTTTAGGAAACAAGTAAGTGAGTCATGATCTCTCCTAGGTCTTTGCACTCTATCATCCCTCCATCTTCAAAAAATAAAGACTTCTTTGCGGGATTCATAGATAACTGGGGGCTTTGCTAAATACCAGCGTCTTGAATTCTGGCACTACATCTAACCAAGGTGCCGGCGCCCCTGTTCCCAAGAAGTTACTCATACTATCTTTCTCTTAAATTTCCTGATGGCTTACTCAATAGTCATGCCTGAACGCTTAATCACCGTAGACCATTTTTCATATTCGGCTCGGATTCGGGCACTAAATTCGGCAGAGGAGGATGTCGTTGGCTCAACTCCAACGGACAGCATTTTTTCTTTAAAACCAGGCTCTTCAGCAACATGAACAATGGCCTCATGCAATTGCTTAGCAAGCTTTGGCGGTAACTTGGCTGGGGCTAATACACCATTCCAAGTTGTTACTGCCACCCCAGGAACGCCAAGTTCCTTAATGGTTGGGACTTCTGGCAACGCCGCAGAGCGAGCATTGCCTGTAATTGCCAATGCGCGTAATTTTCCTGCTTTAATTTGCGCCATAGCCGAAGGCAAAGTGGCAAATAAAGCATCAACTTGGCCGCCCAATAAATCAGCCAAGGCTGGACCACCTCCTCGATAGGGAACATTCACAATATCGAGCTTGGCTTGATTTGCGAACAGCACCGCAGTGAGGTGGTTGGTACTTCCGGCTCCAGACGAGGCAAAGGTAATTCTATTCGGTTTAGAACGAATCAACTCAACAAATTCATTAAAGTTTTTACTGGTAATGCTAGGTCCAACAACCAACACATTCGGAAAATCCCCCACAGGAGTAATTGGGGTAAAGGCGGTATTGGGATCGTACGGCAAGGTTTTAAATAAGGTAGGGCTCATGGTGATTTCATTAGAGGTGCCCAGCAGCAATGTATAGCCATCAGGAGGCGCATTGGCTACGAAGCTCGCGCCTATCGTGCCAGTCGCCCCGCCCTTGTTGTCAACAACCACGGACTGACCTAAATAATTTGAGAGACTCTCCGCTAAAGGTCTAGCAATAATATCGGCTACCCCGCCAGGAGGAAAAGGCACAACCAACTTAATAGGTTTCGAGGGATATGGTTGCGCCCCAGACTGGGCAGAGAGTAATAACATCAGCACAAAAAAGAACACTCTTAACATCGGCGTCACCTTCTATTTTTTAAAAACAATATTCTTCTACTCATACGAGGTATGGACTTAATTGATTGAGATTATCATAATCCTCAATGGTTTTTAGTTGTTGATATAGCTTTTCGGCCCTATCTTTACCCAACACCGGAGCGACATAAGTGCTAAATTTTTTCAATAACTGAGCTTCAGATAATGGATTGCGAGGGTGCCCCGGTGGATGGGTGATGGTCATGGTAAATGATTGCCCGCTTATCATCGTGATATCGACGCCACCACCAGCAGCTGGCCATCCTCGTGTTAATAGTTTATCTTCAAGCAATTGCACTTTTGCAAGCAACTGCTCAATCATAGGCAAACGTAATTTTTCATTAGTAAATTGAGCTTCATGACATACGCCATCTAACATAGCAACAACTACGCAGTAATACAAACTGTGTTGGGCGGCCTCTAAACTTTTGGGATAGCGACGATCCTCACCGGCAGCCGGGGTCCCCAAAACAAATGAGGGCAGGCGAATCGTGATCTTCTCAATGTCGGCAAAATTGATCTGCGCTGCTTGATGCAACGCGATAGCACAGGCAATCGATGACATCGTGGTCGCAACAGCAGGATAAGGCTTGAGATTACTATCGAGCATTAAATAATGCTCTACCGGAGATAACAGTTTCTCAAGTTGACACTCACCTGCTACTGCTCGAATCCAACCTGCCGAGCCCTCAAGCAAGTCTAGTGGACCAGTGATGCCTGCCTTTGCCATCAAGGCAGCTTCAACTCCTGCCTTAGCAACCCAAGCCTCAGCAGTAGCTTTCATATTAGCCACGCCTCCGTTCTGTAGTTGCGCAAGTGTATTTTGATGGCTTGCTGCAATCGCCATAGCATGCGCCATTTGCGTAGTGCTCATCTTAGATAACCTAGCTGCTAAGGCCGCACTAGACAAGGCCGTATTAGTGGAGTGATGCCACCCGCGTTTCCAAAGAGATGGATCGCCAGCACATTGACAAAGTCGTAGTTGGATTTCATAGGCCATCACCATCGCGGCAATAAATTCTTGACCGCTAACCCGCTCACGTTGACCCACTGCCAAACCTACAGCAAAATTGCCGCTAGGGTGTCCAGGATCTTTACCAAAATAGTAATCATTACAGTCTAAGTATCTAATCAAACTACCATTAAATAGTGTAGCTAAAGGCGCAGAAGTGGATCCTCCAACTCCGATTAATGTCGCTTGAGGATTACCCCCAATAGAATGCACCAGCTCTGCAAGAGCCTCTTTCAAGGGGCTGTTAAAGGCCCCATAAGCGCATGCCACAGTATCGACCAATAAGTCTTTCGCTCTAGCGACTAGCTCTTTGGGAAGTTGATCGTAGTCTATGGCGCTAGCCAATTGCGCTAATTTTTCTAGAGCGGTATTTGAATGCAAGGGCTGGCTCAATAAGGATAAGCTTAAAAAGCGAAGCGGCTTGAGCCACCGTCTACTGGAATAACCGTTCCAGTGACATAACTTGCTAGCGGTGAACTCAAAAACAATGCAACCGACGCAATCTCTTCCGTAGTACCAAAACGGCCCACCGGAATTTCTTGGCGAGAATACTCAAGCTCGCTTTCTAGCGTGGGGTAACGTTTTTGAATCTGCTCAGTGCGAATACGGCCAGGCTGCAAACAATTAACTGTCACACCATTGGCGGCAACTTCGCGAGAAAGCGCTTTTGCCCAAACGTGCACAGCCGCTTTAGCGGTAAAGGCTGCGTTCAACATGCGTGGTTCTGAGGTTCCAGTAAAGGTTACTATTCGCCCCCAACCTTGCTTTTGCATCCCAGGAACAAGTGCATGGGTCAATTCACGGATCCTAAAAAAGTTCAAGGTCATACCCTCTAACCACTGCTCCTTAGTAGCATCAAACGCTACGGGTCGGCTTCCCCCTGCAGAATTGATCAGAATATCAATATGCCCAAGCAATGCTTCGGCCTCTTTTGCAATTCTCTCCGACTCTCCATCGACAGAAAAGTCAACCGCCAAGGGAATAATTTTTCCGCCATTGACACCGTTGACTTCTTTGGCTAACTGCTCTACCAATTCAACGCGTCTTGCTACGGCAACCACTTGAACGCCCTCGTTGGCTAATAATTTAGCTGTTGTTCTACCAATACCCTGACTAGTGCCCGTTACTAAAGCAGTTTTACCCTTTAATCCCCAATCCATCATCTTCCCTTTACTTTATAGTTGAACGCAAGCGCCCTTAAACAATCAGACAGCCCACTAGTCTGTAAATTTGAGTATAGATCTTAGGTTCAAACGATTTAGGCGCATAGCCTAATCAACCGTAGCCCCTGAGGATTTAACGATTCTGGCTCACCTACTCAACTCTATATAATGAGTCATATTCATCTAATTTCTCCTTACCTAAATTATAAGGAAATAAGGAGATTTCGTTTTAGAAACGCACAACTACTAAGATTGCTTATCAATAGCAAATAAGACCAACCTACGCTCTACCTGGGCGCTCCATGAGATGGCCGAGCTTGGTCAACTGAGCGCTATAAAACTAGGTTTTTTGATGTCATCCCAAAGGCCAGTTGGGTGTTTGGCCTGCCCAGCACGATTTGAACGTGCGACCTACGCCTTAGAAGCTTTAAAAAAAGAGCTAAAACAACTACTTAAACAATGACATTAAGGTGTTGATAATTGGTGTTCAGTAGGCATCGAGAGTCGTGGCGTGGTGTGGAGTCCATTGGATCCAGGGTGGGATCTGCAGGCGGTCGGTTGAATCCAAGGGTAAAAGCAGCTAAACAGTAATGTCGATTTACTCAACAAAACATGATCTGAGATCAGTTGAATTCAAGATCCATAGGAGAGCTTCGCAGACAATAAAAAACCCGCTCGAAAGCGGGTCGGCACTCAAAAATAAAAGTATTTTATGGTTTAGGATTCATGCGATACAGTAATTCTAAGTCATTACGATGATATGGCTCAGCCAAATCATTAGCAACATCTGCCATAAAAGCTACAAAATCTTGAGTATCTTCTAATGCCGCTGCATGAGCTGGATTTTCCCAGATTCCATAACCTTCAATCGTATTTTGCGCTTGATTACCAACAATAATGACATCATGAAGATCTGCATTGTGTGACATAACCTCTGAAGCAAATTGATGATAACGATCACATACTTTCTTGTAACTTCCTGGTTTAGTTTTTAACCAACTATGTCCGACATGTGCCATTTCGTATTCCTTTGTCTTGAGAGCTATTACATAATTGCAATTAGCCTAATAGATGATATATAAGCTTAAGATAAAACAAATGACAAAACTGACATAGTCAATAAATTAGGGCAAGCACTTAGTGAGATGGCCCTTGGCAATCAAAATCTAAGGTGTTCTGGGGTCGCTTTAGGTTGCAGGGGCTGTTACTTATAACAAAAGGAGTAGGGATTACCCTCCTTCAATTTGTCGGCTCACCCGACGCATCAGAGAAACTTCCAATATCAACCCATGCCCTGCCTGGGCGCTCCGTCAGATGAACGAGCCTGGTCAGGATTTGAGTGGAAGGGGTTGGATCTCTGCTGGCATCTGCAGGCGGTCGGATGGTTCGGTGTGGAATTTGTCGGGAAAACCGACAAAATAACCACCCGAAGGTAGTTTTGAGGTTTCGTAGTGGCTTGGAGCTTAATCGACTAGAGCCAACGGCACTCGATTCTTAAATTAAGGTTTTAGCTGACCCCTAATTTCGCCACCCTTATTAGCCGCACTATGAACATTGATGTACAGGCTTCCACTCTTCAAACTTTGCAGTTGAGCATCACTCAACTTGGCGCCTGCTGGAACTGACCACACACCATCTGCCGTTTTTGCAAATGGAACAATCACAGGTCCATTTTGGCCCATGGGTGCTTCATGAATATGCGCCATAGTTCCATCAACACCCACAGTAATAACGCTTCCTGAAACTAATCCATCAGGAGAAACCATAATAGAGCCTGTGCCCGAAGCAGAAGTTGTGACAGGGGGAACTTCCTGAGATCCAGCGAGAGTTACTTTCATTGACTGTGCATAGACAGTTAGAGAAGCTATACCAAAGCAAAGCCCTACTAAAACTTTTATGATTGATCGATTAGTTTTCATTTCTATCTCCTATTAAGTTAAATGCTAGATCTAGACTATCATAACTAGGTCAATAGGATACGTAGGCAAGAACTTTTAATTTCAGCTTCTATTTAACGGTACTAAACTTCTAGTAACTCATTATGTCTATATTAAGAAATTCTGAAGATGAATCTGAGCTGATTTCCCAAAAAAATATTGGCCATTATGATCAAAACGCTGCTGCTTACGACGAGGGCACACAAGACCATGATGTCAGTCAAAATATCCATGCTTTATTAAGGGCTATTAAGACTAATCCACCGTTTCATTTACTTGATTTTGGCTGTGGGCCAGGAAGAGACCTACAAACCTTTACTAAACTTGGTCATATTGCTATTGGGCTTGAAGGTAGCCAACAAGTAGCTCAAATAGCGCATGTAAAAAGTGGTTGCGAAATCCTAGTACAGGATTTTTTTAACTTATCCCTACCAGATAACACTTTTGATGGTGTTTTTGCCAATGCTTCACTATTTCATATCCCGAATAAGTTATTACCCAAAGTACTGGGTAATTTATGGGCCTGCTTAAAACCCAATGGCATTCTTTTTAGCTCAAACCCTCGGGGTAATAACCAAGAAAGTTGGTACGGAGATCGCTTTGGCTCATATCACGATCTAGAAGCTTGGAGATCTTTTATGACTAATGCGAAGTTCACTGAAATTGAACATTACTATAGGCCAAGTGGACTGCCCATTGAGCAACAGCCTTGGCTAGCAAGTGTTTGGAAAAAGTAAATTGTGCATTACTGGAGGTCGTGGCGAAACTGACCAGGGTCTAGAATGCTCGATCCAATATTATCGGTATTACAATTTCTCACATTCACCTATTGGTACGGTAAT
>JBAXVK010000046.1:0-6361 GCA_037129175.1 Polynucleobacter sp.
GGGGATCAATCGTTGGAAGAAACGATTCCCATGCTGTTGTTCGCGCTGTCTGGCCTAGAGCGATTGGCCATTCCGCTGGGCCTGGTAGGCCGCTTGGAAAGATTTCCCGCCGACAAGGTGCAGCGTAGCGGCAATCACGAGGTAGTGAAATATGGCGATGGCATCATGCAGATTTTTCGCCCCAACGAATATATTGACGGCGCCGACTGCAGTCCGGAAAAGAGCGATAAACCGATATCGGTTATAACGCATTATATCAACCAACAACCGGTTGGACTGGTGGTTGATCAGGTGCACGACATCATCCACGTCCCAAAAAATACCTACGAAACCGGACCTCGGCAGCGCGGCTTGATGGGTTGCGTATTGCTTGACAACAAGGTAATAAACGTCATCGACTTGAAGGAAATTCTTATGCTTAGAAGCCTTCACGACAACGAAGCGCCCCGTGTGTCTGTCATGGATATGGAGGTGGTGCAATGAGTGCGGCGGGCAATTATCTGACCTTTTCCTTGGGAGATTTTTGCTTCGGCATCATTACCACCGACGTCGTGGAGCTGAACAAAAACCTTGACGTGACCCTTGTTCCAAAAAGTCAAAAGATACTCAAGGGGATCACCAATCTTCGTGGACAAATCGTTCCGGTAATCGACATGTATGAGAGGCTCGGTATCATGCTCGGGACAACTACAAAACAAACCATCAGTATTGTTTCGCGTTGTCATGGCGTGGTCATTGCACTTTTAGTCGATAGTGTTGGCGAAATTATTCAGTTGGAGGAGAACACATTTGAGCCTCCACCCAACAACTTCTCGCCAGCAACCAGGGACCTGATTCTGGGCGTACACAAACTCCCGGAGAAGCTATTGCTCATACTTGACAACCAGAAGATCATCAATGGCACTGGAGAATACCAGGTGCAGCCGTTCGAAAAAGAGATCATCAAGGGGATCGACATTCACCGGGAGCAGAAACTGCTCCATTGAACCGGTGGGCCCTGCGGCAGCAGGGCTCCCAGTGGTCGCTGCCTATCGCACCACTCAAATAAAATAACGTATTAAGGCAATGCGTAACAAAAAAGGCTTCGCACACGCATGACTATTGCACAATCAATAATACCCCCAGCCGCAGGCATTGCGGGCATTTCTCCCGAACTGCTGGAACTAGCCAAAACCATGAAGGTTGCGGTCGTGGATGACAGTCGCACACTCAGAAAGCTGCTGATCCGCGAACTGAACACCATGGGTATCACGGATATCTCTGAGGCCGGAGATGGCAACGAGGCACTCGTACTATTGCGCGAAAAAACACCGGACCTGATGTTGCTGGATATGGAAATGCCGGAACTGGACGGCCTCGGTGTTTTAAAGGTCGTCAAGTCGAGCCCTGAGTTGAATTATTTGCCAGTAATCATGGTTTCTTCGGCAGAGCAGTTTGAAAAAACCGTTGAATGCATACAGCTCGGCGCCGACGATTATTTACCTAAACCCTTCAACCCGGTGCTGTTGCGCGCGCGGGTTTTCTCTTCCCTCGAAAAGAAACGTTTACGCGATGCCGATCGCGAACACATAGCACAACTCCAGCATGAAAAGGAGCTGCTCAATCTCGAGCAAATGAAAACAGAAAAATTGATGCTCAATATTCTGCCGCGGCCCATCGCCGATAGGCTGAAAAAAGGCGAGAAAAATATTGCAGGCAGCTACCCTGAGGTAACGGTGCTGTTCAGCGATCTGGTCGGATTCACCAAAATGTCAGCCCAAAAAAGCGCGCCGGACCTTGTCAAATTGTTGAATGAAATTTTCACGCGCTTTGACATTCGCGCCCAGGATCTGGGGCTGGAAAAAATAAAGACCATCGGCGACGCCTATATGGTGGTGGGCGGGCTGCCGATCCCGCGCGCAGATCACGCTGAAATCGCAGCGGATATGGCCATCGGGATGTTTGAAGACCTGAATGCATTCAACGTAGCCAATAAAATGGCGATTGAGATGCGCATCGGCATGCACTCTGGCCCCGTCGTCGCTGGCGTCATCGGATTTACCAAATTCTCATATGA
Organism: Polynucleobacter sp.; assembly: GCA_037129175.1. Lineage (GTDB taxonomy): Bacteria > Pseudomonadota > Gammaproteobacteria > Burkholderiales > Burkholderiaceae > Polynucleobacter. The sequence continues at coordinate 2,057 of JBAXVK010000046.1, forward strand.
CCTGTGGGGCAATACCGTTAATACTGCGAGCAGGATGGAATCCACCGCCAAGAACGGCCGTATTCAGATCACCTCTATTACGCGTGAACTTTTGCAGAATGATTTTGAGATCGAGGAGCGCGAGCTTATCGAATGCAAGGGACTGGGGCCCATTCTGACGGCTTTCGTCAACGGCAGAAAAAGTGTTCGACCGCAATAAGGATAGCCAATCCTATGTCAGTGGACGAAACATTTAGTTATTCGCAAAGAATCCGCGTCTTGATTGTGGATGATTCCGCGGTGGTGCGCCGGATTATTATGTCCACCCTTTTAAAGCATGCAGAAATTGAGGTGGTGGGCACCTCTGCCAATGGCCTTGAGGCGATTGAGGACATCAAGCGGACCAAGCCCGATCTGGTTACCTTGGATATTGAAATGCCAAAGATGGATGGTCTGGCTGCGCTAAAAGAAATTCGTAGCTTCGATCGACACCTACCGATCATCATGTTCAGCACCCTAACCCATCGCGGGGCAGAGGCGACACTGGATGCGTTAATGCTGGGGGCCAGTGATTATGTGGCAAAGCCCACGAGCCTGAACGACAGTGCCGAGGCGTTCCGGGTACTGGAAGAGTCGCTGATTCCAAAGATCAAGCAGTTGGGGGCTAAAAAGACGAATGCCCCCACCTTCCCGCGAGCACAATCGGCAGCCGTGGCTGCGCCTGTGCCCAATGGCGTGTCTACTGCAGATCCTACGGCGCGCCTGCGCGCCGCCCCGGTGGAAGCACTGTGCATCGGGGTTTCCACGGGCGGCCCGGCAGCGTTAATGCAATTATTCACAGATTGGAAAGTGCCTCTGCCGTTGCCAGTGCTCATTGTTCAGCATATGCCACCCAAATTCCCTGAATTACTGGCTAGCAGACTTTCAACCCTAGGGGCTGTTCCAGCTGTCGAGGCGGTGGACGGGCAGGTGATTGAGCCAGGACATGCTTACCTTGCCCCCGGAGGGCGGCATATGGAAGTGCACCGGAATGTCTTGGGCAAGGTGACGATTCGTCTGAATGACAATCCTCCGGAATGTTCTTGTCGACCTTCGGTGGATGTCTTGTTTAGGAGTGCTGCCAAAGTCTACGGTAACCGGTTGTTGGCAATGGTGTTAACGGGCATGGGTAACGATGGCGTCGCTGGCGCAGCGCAGATTGTGCTGGAAGGGGGTAAAGTCCTTGCACAGGATGAGGCTAGCTGTGTGATTTGGGGTATGCCTGGGGCGGTGGTGAATGCGAATCTGGCCGACAAGGTTTTGCCGTTGGGTGAATTGTCGGAAGAGGTTGTTGCCCGCCTGCAAAGAAGATGAGCGAAGCAGAAATTGTCTCCGGGGTAGAACCGAAGGCGTTGGCACTTTTTTTTGCTCTACTAGAGGCCAACACCGGCATCGCCTTGGGCCCGAGCAAGGAATACCTTTTGAATTCCCGTTTGGGAGGACTCGCTCGAGATAATGGACTGACTTCAGTCAGCGCCTTGGTCGATCAATTGCTTCGAACCCCGGTTGGCAGTCTGCACTGGCAGGCCTTTGACGCGATGGCAACGCACGAGACCTTTTTTTTTAGGGACAAGCTGCATTTTGAATTACTTAAGAATGAGTTGATGCCGAAGATGCTGCAGAAAAATGCAGACAAGCGGCAACTGAATATTTGGTGCGCGGCTGCTTCTACGGGGCAGGAGCCTTACAGCATGGCGATACTCTTACAGGAAGAATTCGCCCTGTTGCAGAACTGGAAAATCAGCATTCATGCAACGGATATGTCCGATAAATCTCTGGCGCAGGCTCGCTCTGGTATTTATTCGAGTATTGAAATGGGGCGGGGCTTGAACGCAGAGCAGATCAAACGGCATTTTGATCCGCTGGCAACGGGGCAGTATCAGATTCACGCTGGACTGCGTCAGTGTATACAGTTCTACCGGTTAAATTTGCTGGATACGTGGTCTCAGTTGCCCTTGTTCGACCTGATTTTATTGAGAAATGCCCTCATTTATTTCAACCAGGAAACAAAAGCCGTTGTGTTGAAAAAAATCAGTTCCCATTTATCGGAAACAACCGGATATTTGATGCTAGGTTCCTCGGAGTCTATTTTTTTCGATCCAAGTCTCACAACCCGCCGCGTGGAGCGCGTGACTTATTATCGTAAAGCAGTCGTGTCCGGTTCCAGTGCGCACTCTCAAAATTGAAAAATTCCACGGGCCCGCAGGTTCATTGTCTAAATCTTGAAGCCGGACACTAATCCTTGCAGCTGAGATGCCAGCTTTGCCAAATCACTGGCCGCACGCTGAGAGTTGGATGCGCCTTCGGCGGTACTCTTGGCCGCATTAGCGACTGACTGAATATTGCTGGCAATGTCAGCGCTACTAACGGCGGCTACTGACACACTGCTACCCATTTCGCCTGTGGTGGCTGCCTGCTCTTCGACCGCACTGGCAATCGCACTTGAAATATCACTGATCTTGTTGATTACAGTGGATATTTCATCAATCGAACGCAAAGCCCCTTTGGTATCAGATTGAATCATGGTGATATTCCCGCCAATGACCTCAGTGGCTTTCGCCGTCTGACGCGCCAATTCCTTCACCTCATTGGCGACCACAGCAAACCCCTTGCCGAGCTCCCCCGCCCTTGCCGCCTCTATGGTCGCGTTCAAGGCCAGCAAATTGGTCTGCTCCGCAATGCTGGTAATTACTTTCAAGACGTTACCAATCTCCATACTACTCGTGCTGAGCTTGGACATGATGGTATTGGTCTGTTGCGCAATCTCGACAGCTTTGCTGGCCACTGAAGAGGCTTGCACCGCATTTATCGAAATTTCACGGATGCTCACGCTCATTTCTTCTACACCAGCGGCCACGGATTGCGTATTGCTGCTTACCTGAACAGCCGAAGTGGACACCACCTTCGCTTGCGAACTGGTTTGCTCCGCATTGGAAATCATCTGCATGCTGGAAGCCGACAACTCTTCAGAGGCGCTGGCCAAGGCTACGGCTGTTTTTGAAATTTCGACAAACGCTTTGCGTGACGTATCAATCAGACTATTGACTTGCTCACTAATTTCCTTAAAAAACCCGTCCTTACCTTCCAGAGGAACGGCCGCGGTAAAGTCTCCCGCAGCAGCCAAGCCGATAATAGATCCAATTTGTTTAGTGGTCTCGTTGGCCTTGCGATTACGTTCCAAGTCTTCCTTGGCCAGCACATCGGCCTTTTGCAAACTCACTTGTAAGTGAACAGCCGCATTGGCCATATTGCCGACTTCGTTGGTGTAATCCGTGTTGGCAATCGGGGTGTTCAGATTCGATTTTGCCAGATCATTCAAGCTTTTTTGCAAATCAGACAACGGCGAGCTGATCGAACGATTGATCAAAAGACAAATGACGATAGAAAAAAACATGGCCATCGCAAAAATGGACCAAGTAAGAGTTTCAAGATCTTTGTATTCGCCGCGTGCTTTTTCCAGATTTTTTTCAGCCCCCTCCTGCTTGGTCGTATTTATCTGGGCAATTTTTAATGACACACCAGAGAGCGCACCCTGATATTCCTTTGAAGTAATCACACTGTATGCCGCAGCCACTCCCTCTTTTTGAGCTGTCGCCAACACCTTGTCTACATTGGAGAAATATATATCCAGCATTTCGCCCACCTTGGCATATTCAAGCGCCAGTTCTGGACGAAAAATCGTTGTTTTACCTTTTGCATAATTAGCCAGCAAAATAGTCTTGGTTTTAGCTATGGAATCAACAGCCCCCTTAAAACCTTCGTCATCTTTTCCATTGACCGCCAAAACCGCGCGATTGGCCAGACGCCCGATCACGTTTACATCCCGATTCAGGGTTCTAATCGTTGAAATACCTACAAGATCCTTATCAAACATGGACTGAGTGCTATCGATCATTTTCCCCATGCCAGAAATGGTCATGTAGGTGATGATCAGCATAAAAATAATTACAATTGAAAATCCTGCCACTAACTTTGTCAGAAGGTTCAGTTTTTCAAATGTTTTAAATAGGTTCAAGGCCAATCTCCAAAATTTGCTGCTAGGTTGCACATCTACAAGATTATACCTTCACGCTCCGCAATTTAAGGCAAATTGCAGACGCTACAGTCGATTGCGAAAACCGCCCCTGACGCTTATTTGAACCGCTGATCCTGTAAGCTTTTTGTTGATGACTAAACGAAAGAGAAATCATGAAAGCAGACAAGCAGACAAGCAGCATAGCGCACTGGAAGTGATTAAGAAAGAGCAGTTGAAGCGTCGCGTGTTTTCGGTGGAATTCAAAGCTGAGG
>JBAXVK010000047.1:0-6331 GCA_037129175.1 Polynucleobacter sp.
TGGGTGAACAACTAACTCATCATTTAAAAATAGCCAGTCATTTTTTCCTTCGCGAACCCGAGGCCCTAAATCGCGTGCAACAATCCAACTAAAGCCACGCTCAAACTTTGCTGCATTATCCGGAAATGGGGCATTTGCTAAAGACTTTGAAATTCCAGAAGAAACGTCACCATTGAGAAATGTAGACCATGATATTTCTTTAGGGAATAAATTCAGATTTTGACTAATCACAGCATAGCTAGTAGTAGCAATGCCGCCAACAAAAAATAGTGCAAAGCAAATTCCAGCAAGTGGGCTTGTTAATCTATCAAGATGAGTAACTGGTCTTGGCTCTGATTCGGGATGTTGAGATTTTTTTTTCATTAGAACTGAAAATAGAGAAAGGGAACAGCTCCACGACTTGCAATGAGAGCAAAAGATAGCAGGAAGCCTAATACTGGCCAAGCAGCCCCAGACATAATCACTAACGGGTTGATATGTCGATTCACATAAGGGATTAGTAATGGCACAAGAATGCAAGCAACACCCAGGAATGCAGCCAGCCAATGTACAGGCCTGATTAAATTGAGCATAGCGTCACTCAGATTAAAGTAATCAAATCCGTTCATGCCTAATTGGCTAGCATACATACGCAGTGCGTCATCAAATGAATGGGCTCGGAAAATAGTCCATGCCAAAAAGACAAATAATAGAGTTAGTATTCTTGAAATGGTAATTGAAGGTTGTGGTAAGCCAGTATGTGGCCATATTCTTGCGGTGCAAAGGGCGATGCCATGGGCAACCCCCCAAATTAAAAAATTCCAACTATCTCCGCCATGCCAGAGGCCTGCAATCGACATAGTCAATAAGAGATTGATATATGTGTGTATTTCCCCTCCACGATTTCCACCTAAGGGAATGTATAAGTAATCTCGCAACCAAGTTGATAAGGAAATATGCCAGCGGCGCCAAAAATCTTGGATGCTATTGGAGAGATAAGGATGATTAAAGTTCTCTGGGAAACGAAAACCCAACATCATGCCAAGGCCTATTGCCATTACGCTATAGCCTGCAAAATCAAAAAATAACTGCAAGCTATAGGCAAGGCAACCGATCCAAGCATCTGAAAAACTAGGGTTTTGCAGTGAAAAAGCGAGATCAACAACTGGTGCTAAGGTATCAGCAATTAGCACTTTCATACTCATGCCAATCATAAAACGACGAGAACCAAGACAAAATTGAGACCAATCAAAGGGACGGGATATTAGCTCTTTTTTAACCCAATCATATCGAATAATTGGGCCAGCAATTAAGTGAACGAACATGGATTGGTATGCAGCAAAACTAACAAAACTATGATCGACCGGAACCGTGCGTCTGTATACGTCAATTAAATAAGAAATCGACTGAAGGACAATAAATGAAAGGCCAATCGGAAGAATAATCTTCTCCCAGGCAATACTTAAAGTGCTAACACCACCCAAAGCATAGTTAACAGTCTGAACTGTAATATTAGAGTATTTAAACCAGCATAAAATACACAAGCTAATGCCAATAAACAGGGCCAATCTCCAACCGCGCGCTTTCTCAGTGGATGTGCGCCCAATAGCTAAACCACCAACCCAACCCATTACTGCTAAGAACATAAATAACACTAGATAAATAGGGCTCCACCAACCATAAAAAATCCAGCTGCAGACAAGCAAAATACTATTACGACGTGACGCCCCTCCCAATCCATACAGCATAAAGAAGATAGGTAGAAAAAGGGTGAGAAACTCTAGAGAAGCGAAGACCAATTCAGTTAGCTTTCAGCAAATAAATTAACGGGCAATAGTATCTACTGCAAAGAAAATTCGGGGGCTATCAGATGCGGGTACGGCAAAAACACTGTAGCGCTGTCCTGCCTGTAGGAGTCCAAGATCGAGAATTTTGCCCACTGGTTTAGCATTGCAGGTTAGCTGCACTGAGAGACTGACCGGATTAATCAGTCTACGCTGTAAAGTCCCGTCCTTAACCTTCTCAAACAAGGAAATAGCTCGATCGACCACCAACAAACCTGCAGATGCGCAGCCTGCAGAGCTTAAGTTATACAAGGCCAAAGACGATTTAAGAGCATTAAAATCATCTGGCTGCTCCTTGACGATCACCTGCTTTATATTGCTGCCGTTCGCTAAGGCTACTACTGTTGCGAACTCACCTGGCTTTACAGTTAAAGAAATGGGGCTTGATACTTTTCCATTGCTAAATTCACCGGTAATTTTTGCTTTAGAGCTTACAGGATAGTATTTGCTAGACGGTTCATTTACGTTCAGTGCAATCTTTGATTTAGTTTCTACTGCCACAACACTGAAATTTGTATCCGTTCCATTAATAAACCTGACAAAGGCAGAGTCTTGGCTTGGACCGGTTGGATATAAGGGAATATCAGCTGCATAAGTTGTGTAACTGAAGTTCGAAGCAATAATTGTAATAATCGAAGTGAAAATCTTAGATAGTTTCATTTTTTAGCCTGCTTAATACTGGGTAAGTTAACAATAGACTGGGTAATTGCTGCAGCCCAAGAATCATAGCCTGCAGTCGTAAAGTGCTGACCATCAAGTGTCGACCATTGTTTTGGTTGTGAAAACTTCGTTGAGTCAATGTAGGTGCATGGTGCAACATTTTTAGCTAAGAAATTAGACATAAATTGCACTCGGTTATCAGGCTTGGCGAATTTATTACTTTGTCTTCCGACTTCACTCCCCCATGGCGGACCAACCCAGATGCAAGCGGTTTTTGTACTTGCAATTTCTTTAGTCAACCTAGTCACATTTTCCCATGCCCAGGCCTGAGGAAAGGCTTTGCCATATGAGGCCATCGTATCGCCAATGATGACAACCACAACATCCGGTTTGTCTTTGGCAATTAATTCAGCAATAGGGGTAGTAGTTGTTTCTCCACGAATAAATACACCTTTTTCGTTCCCTGCACGTTCAGCACCACAAGGTACCGTTTTTTTTATCAGCCAATCACCTGCGCTCGCACCACAGGCACCAACAGAAAAGACTTTGGCTCCCTGTTTAGTTAAGTCATCATGAAGCGGATTGATCAAATACGATGAAAGAGACATATGGCTCTCTCCAATAACAAGCATGGTTAGTCCAACTAGGGAGGCGGTACTCATATAGATATCTCTAAAAAAGGGGGATTAAATACAACATATTCATTTTTTAACTCGTAGTACTTAAATAGCTGGGCGGTCGCAGTTAGAGTTAAATCAATTCTTTCTATTCTTGACAGTAGGCAGATTAAGAACGGAGTTAGTAATTGCACTACCCCAAGCTTTATAACCAAGATCGGTGAAGTGTTGACCATCTTTTGTCGCCCAAACTCCAGGCTTTGACATCGATAGTGAATCAATGTAAGTGCAGGGTCCCACATTCGAAGATAGAAAAGATGAAACCATCTCTACTCGCGCAAATGTTTTTCCATACTTACCATTTTCAGTACCCCACGCTGGTCCTACCCATGCGCACGCAGTTTTAGTAGAGGAAATTTCTTGCGTGAGGGAGGTGACTTGTTGCCATGCCCAGGCCTTTGAAAAATTTTGCGTGTAATTGGCCATCGTATCGCCCATTACGACTAAAACTAAATTTGGCTTATCTTTTTCTATTAAAGTCTTAATGCCCGTTGTACTGGCGTTTTGACCCATGAGAACAACTGGAGCTTTACCTACTCGACTGGCTCCCCCGCATTTACCAGCTGGTGAGGGGGCAAGCCAGTCCCCGGGATTGGAGCCACAAATTCCAATGGTGTGCACATTAGCGCCCTGTTGAATCAGGCTGTCCTGCAGAGTATCGATAAGGTAGCCGGGTGAAGCTAAATGACTGTCACCGATGATTAACACTGTTAGTCCTACAAGCAAGGCATTAGACATAATTTTTTTAACACAAGTAAATAAGTGAGTTACAGACCATAAGGGGATGCATATGATTTCAGAGGCAGTGGCATTAGTCCATTGATAGATTCAAAGCTATAGCGCAAGTAAATTCCGGCACCCCATTGACGGTATGTTCCGGTAGCAGTGTTGTCTGTTTGCGCAGTTCCACCTAAAAATAATTTGGGAGTAACTTGATACTCGCTTCCAGCGGCTAAGTTATAAGCTGCACCACTCGATGTTTGACTTGCATAATTGAGATTGCCACTCGCAGCTTGCAATGCTCCATTAGTTGGGAAGTAATTTGACGAGTCTTGGGAGTAGCTTTGATAGCCAACCGCAGCTCGAAGTTGATAGCTTAGCTTCTCAGATGTAGCCGACCATATAATTGGAATTGTTGCAGCATTATATTGTTGTGGACTAAAGTAGCCTCCTTGACCATAGGTAAAGTTATATAAGTTTTGTTGATAACTAAGGTTGCTTAAGTTCAGACCAACAGTTAGCTCAGCATCTGGTCGTTTATAGATATTTGTGTAACTACCTGCAGAAAAGTCTCTACGGTTATTAGATGCAACATTGTGACCGTTAACTGCATAAAACCCAGCAGAACCATAAAATCCGTAACCACCTAAATCTTTTGTTAATCCAAATCGACCACCGCTGGCCATCACTCCGCCCCATTGATTACCAGAACCATTTACTTTGGTACCAGCAAAAGATAAGAGGCTATCTGTTACTGGCCGACTTGATACATTCACCAAATAAGATAGCGTTTTTGCGTCATCTACTGGCCCGTCTAATTTAATGCCGCCTGTTAGATTGCTATATGTAAAGCCTATTGGAGTTGTGCCTACATCTACGGCAACCCCTTTTGTTACATAGCCAACAGCTAGACCCACACCTGAAGCTGTTTGAGATTGCGAAGTGATGTTGTTAGTACCAAAAGGGGTAGAACTAAAGGAACTCGCATTAACCGAGCCTGCATTGAGTGAAACAGGGGTTACTTGCACAATCGCCTTACCATCACTTGCGGGAATGCGGATTTCAAGTGGTGTCTCAATATCTGTTAATTTACTTGTTCCTGCATTTCCATTTCGACTGCGAATCTGCGTACCCAATGTAGCCGTTGCACTACGTTCTTGTTTAATTTCATTTAGGTCTGCCATTACTAAGCGCTGGGATTCCGACGTTATAGAACCTTGATAAAAAACAGTTTCACTATTTGATGAATTTTTTGATGCCACGGTTACACTTGAAGCTGGAAGTGGCACAGTTGAATCTTTAATAGTTGGGACTAGGTTAGCCGAAAATTGCTTGGTGACCAGCTGCCGATTTTGATTTATCGTAAGAGAGTTATTTTCTGATGCAGACATCAAAGAAAGAGAGCGCTCAAAAAGAGCTTCTGCCTCTTGGGTTTTCCCTTCGTCACGGTAAATACGAGCTACCGTTGCAATAACATCTGGATCCTTTGGGGCAAGTGTAAGAACTTTTTGTAAACGAGCGTTAGCATATTCAGAATTATTCATTTGTAAGGCTAAGCGAGCGGCACTTAACTGAATATCTACATTAGATGGATTTTTTTGAATTAACTGTTGATATAAGTCCAGAGCTTTTTTATTCTGATCTGAAGATTGATATACCGCTGCTAATGATCCGATTACTGATGGATCATTTGGACGTTGAATAAGCAAGGGTGCGAGCCTATCTTCAGCCGCAACCAGGTTACCTTGAACTCGAAGCTGATCAGCCTGTTGGAGGGAATACGTAAACAAGAGGTCATTAAAGCTTGAGCGTTCCGCTACAGTTAATTTACGTTGTTGTAAGGTAGCTAGGACAGTAGCAGCCTCAGCATCCTCTTTGGTCCTAAGTAAAATTGCCACATAGGCTAAAAGATCATCAGTTTTAGGTGGGCTATTTTTGGCAACAGCCTGGCGTATTAGCCTAAGACTTCGATTAGGCTCATTTAATTCAACGTAGGCATTTGCAAGCAAAGTTAACAAAGCTGGATTGTTTAAAGCAACAGGCTCTATTTGATTTAGGAGCACTAATCCAGCTGCTTTATCTCCTTGCTTTGAGAGGGTAATTGCATTATCAATTTGCTCACGTACCTTCAAGGTACTTAGTAAATCCTGTATATCTTTTGTGCGATCTTTACTTGGAATTCTGTTTAAAAATACTTGAGCCTGCTTCCAGTTCTGTAAATCAGTAGAAAAGATAGCCGATGTAAATAGAATACTTGCCTGATCATTGGAGTTGCGATATGGCATGGTATACATTAAATCTTTTGCGGCTCTTTCTTGCCCAGACTTCATATAAAGACGTGCAAGAGCAAGTCTAGCCCATGGATTATCAGGATCTAATTTGAGTGATTTATCTAGAGCAGCACGTGCGCCAATATCATCCCCATTTGAAAGAGATTTTTTAGCAAGCTCA
>JBAXVK010000048.1:0-5789 GCA_037129175.1 Polynucleobacter sp.
ACAACTTAGAAATTCTACTTTTAAGTCAGGTTAAGGGGTGGGGGTATTACCGTACTACTCATTCTCTTTGTGTATATTGACACGACTAATAATCCAGCAAGCTCCTGCAATCATAATGATGGCTCCACTCTCATAGAGCAAGATTGCAGGATTTCCATCTTTGCCCTGAAGAATAATTAGTCTGCTCAATGCAGTCATTGCAATAAACAAAGGTATCGTTATTGGAATACGATGACTAGCATAAAAGGCTGCCAGCATTCCAAGGACCTCGGCATAAATAAACATCAGCAAAAGGTCCTGCAGTTCAACACGACGATTATTAATTAGAGAAAAAATTTCTTGGCCCATTGCTGCGACAGTAAAAACTGCAATAATAATTAGAAATAGTTTTTCGACTAAGCCAATGATATTTTTTACGTTCATATGCTGACTTTTTTCACCATGAGTAGATATACAGATATATTAGCTTATATATCCTCTAAATTACATAGGGCTAATTAATCCTCTTAGACAAAACTATGCTTGAAATGACACCCCACGATTAAGATATTAGCCAAAAGAAACATTTATGGATAACTTTGCTCCTATTATCTTGTTTGAAGGGCTGCTGGTCTTCGGAGGAGTTTTGCTATTTGCATGGTGGCAATTACGCGACCTTCGAAAGGAGCGAGAAAAGGACCAGAAGAAGAAAGAGCAAGGCTCACAACAAGATTCTTAAAGCTCAACCTACGCCCTATCTGGGCGTTCCATAAGATGAATGAGCTTGAACAACAGCAGAAACAATACTTTTAAGCTGTTTAGATCAGGTGTGGCATAGGCACAGAGATCTGTGGCTCGGGGTGGAAAGCATCGGATCCCGGCTGGCATCCGCATGCAGTTAAATGATTTAGCGTGAAATTTGTCGGGTAATCCGACAAATTAAATATGAGGACTGTGATGGACTCTTACTGGTCAGTTTTTTGAAATTAATTGCCCACAAGTCACTAGGCCAACATTTACAACTTAGGTTTCGAAAACAATCCTACTAGTGGGATGACTCTTGTGGATTGCAGAATTCAAATGATGTATTTGGCGTAATCTCATCGACCAGTTAAGCTTTTAGCCTATCTTAATGAGCTTATTGATGTCGAACTTGATCACCATTGCCGTACCCAGAATAAGGTTCATTTATTGCGAGTTTTAATGGATTCCAACACTTTTTCTAAGGCCCGTGGTTTAACAGAGGCCTGACCTTTAAATGGTTGATCCGTAATAATCAATAATGAAATTAAACCGCTAAAAGTAACCGGTACGATCGTTAAGGCAAATGTCATATTCTGCGATGGTATGAACAAGCTATTAATGGCTGTTAAAGCAGAAATTAACAGAAAAATAACTACCCAAAATAATTCAGGTAATTTTTGCATGGATCGATCTATTCGATATTCCCTGCTTTCAGAAATCTCTTCTGATTTTTTCAAAATATCAGAGTAAATAGCGAGTTGCTTAGGGTCTTTCGGCTCGAGCTTGAAGAGGTCTTGGGAGGTAGCCCGCCAAAGCATATGAGTATTTTTATCGCCAAGCCCATCTTTTAATTTAGGCCATTCTTCATTAATAATAGATGTTACATATTTTTGTAACTCGATACGGATATTGAGTGAATTAGCATCGCCAAAGCGAAGTAACAGCCTATCTAAATTATTAATTCGTCCCGCCTCCGAGGAAACTGCATTTTCAACTTCACGAAAATTCGTTTGCGCTTGATTTAATAAAAAACCAATAATAAGACCAGCGCTTGATCCTACTGGCGCAAATAAGTAATGGCCAAAGCTACTACTTTCTTCACTAGGTTCAAAATAGGGGATGAGCTGAATGAGTTCTGGTAGTAGATTCATAAATAGACTAACCGACACAATGCAACTAAACATAATCGTTAAATTAGAGAAGTGGTAAATAAAAGAAGGCATATTAACCCTTAAGCGTGACGTGAATTTAAATAACCCAAAATTCTCTCGCTTGCACGCAAGAAATGGGGTGCTGCTAGCACCTACCTTGATGTACCTGTCATATTACGTTAAACCTTCTTTTTAATGCCACGACTTCATTGCACTACCATTTTCTAATTAGCTCTTTTTAGCTAGTTAACGGCCATTTGACCCGAAAGTGGTTTAGTAGAAAGCTTATTTTAAGAGCTCTACTGTTAAGTCATTTTGAGGGTACAGCAGCTTATCAACCTGCCAAGTCCATGATTTTCCGGACTTAAATACCTCATTCAGATTAATTTCAATGAAGTTAGTACGATTTGCATAGTTTGCAATTTTCATACGATTATTTTTTAAGTCCTTGATATTGATCCACTGCGTGTAATCAGAAAAAACCTGCATGCCGTCCGAAGTTCGAGCTACGCCAACAGGTATGTCGACGTTATTCAATATATGGTCGGCAGCTTGCATAGCTGTTGGCCTGCCTAGCATGATTCAAACGTGCGACCTAAGCATTAGAAGCCTTAAAAATGAGGTTAAACAACAGCAGAAACAATAGCTTTAAGGTGTTTGTTTTTGATGTGGCATAGCATGATTATGACGATTTTATGTTTAGCTATTTTAAGAAAACTAATCATCAAAGCGAAGATTATTTTCTTGAACGAATTTCACCCACTTGACATACTCTTTAGTAACCCATAGATCCAGATCTTTTGGTGAGCTCCCAATTGACTCAACGCCAACATCTACCAATTGTTTATTAATTGCTGGATCCTGAAGAACTTTTACAAAATCTGTATTTAGTTTTTTAATAATGACATCTGGCGTTCCATTTGGAGCAAAAACTCCAATCCATGCGTAAGCTTCAAAACCAGGAAACCCACTTTCAATCATAGTTGGGACATTAGGTAATTCAGCATTTCGCTTATCCCCTGTAACTGCAAGTGGAATTACTTTCCCAGCCTTAATCTGCCCTTTAAGAGTTGCATTAGATAAGAAACTATATGCAACCTCACCAGTTAATATAGCCTGAATTGAGGGAGCGCCACCCTTATAGGGAATTTGAATAATTTTAATACCAGCTAATTTATTAAGATTTTCAGAATGAAGTCTATTTGAACTTCCAGTTCCTAGTGATGCATAATTTAGCGTGCCGGGGTGAGTCTTTGCAAGAGCAATAAAATCCTTAATATTTTTAACGCCCAACTTTTCAGAGGCCCCCATAACCAACGGTAACCTTGCCAGTAAAGTAATAGGAACAAAGTCCTTAAAAGTATCATAAGGAAGATTTTTTATAACAATGGGATTAATAGAATGCGTATCCCATGATAGAAAAAGTGTATATCCATCCGGTGGCGCCTTAGCAACTGCATTAGTAGCTATAACACCAGAGGCTCCTGGTTTGTTGTCAATAACAACGGAAACACCTAATAACTCAGCCAACTTGGGCTGTATCATCCTAGCAATGCTATCCGTTCCACCCCCTGGGGGAAAGGGGATTACTAATGTTACTGGCTTGTTTGGATATACGCTCTGAGCAAAACCCTGTAATGAGAAAGTTATCATTACAGAAACATATAAAAACAATAATGGCGTTTTAGAAAAAATAATTACTTTAGCAAGAAAGCGTTTCATATAGCAATCCAATAGTGAAGTAACCGTTTATAGGTTGGGCGCACCGGAATATAAATTAGGACTCCGGAAGCCCAATATCTTTTGCAATTGTTATTTTTTGAATTTCAGTTGTCCCCTCATACACTCGCATTGCACGAGCTAATCTGAATATTTTTTCAATCGGCAGAGCCTTATCAATTCCATTACCCCCCATAACCTGAATCATTCTATCGGCAACACGAAATAGGGTTTCAGTTCCAAGAATCTTGGCCATAGCAACTTCTTTGCGAGCTTTTTCTCCACGATCGCGCTTCCATGCAGTAGCCAGAATTGCCATCCTAGCGGCATAGACTTCTGTCAGTGAATCCACTATATAGCCTTGGATATATTGTCTGCTAGCAATTGACTTACCAAAAGTTTTACGATCCTTTGCATATGTAATTGCCTCATTAATCATAAAATTACACAGCCCAATACATTGACCACCCATATCAATTCTTTCACCTTCAAGCCATTGAAGCAAAAGTGGATACCCCTTGTGTAATGCGCCAATAACATTTTCTTCTGGAACCCGTACGTTTTCGAAATGCAGCTCACACCAATCGCCTGACTCAACTGTCGTTCTAATCATTGTCTTAGAGATGCCAGGAGAATCTAAATCTACAACAAATAATGTTAGACCATGGCCTCTAACCTCAGATTTATCGGTATATGCAACGACTATTGCAAATTCAGCATAAGGACCGTTTCCTATAAAGCGTTTAGTTCCAGTCAAAACCCAATGATTTCCGTCTTTAACTGCTTTACTCCGTATTGCTGGCACATCAGATCCAGCATCTGCTTCGGTTAGTGCGAGGCAGGTAGTAACGTCGCCATTAATTATTGGATATAAATACTTGTCCTTGACAGAGTCTTGAACATTCAACAGCATTAGATTTGGGCCTCTTGAGGTCATATTTACGACGAATTGATTTAAACCTAATCCATGCCGATAGACCTCTTCTCTAACAAAAAAAATATCTACATGATTCAACCCGCCGCCGCCAACCGATTCGGGCATATGAGCACTCAAAAAACCAGCGTCAGCAGATTTTTTGAAAATTCTATTTCGGGCGGCTAGAACTTCCGGCAACTTTATGCCTGCCAAATCCAAACCATCTGGATTTGTAGCGTAAATATGCTTAAGTGCAGCTTCTTCAGGAACGACTTCTTTTTTAATAAACCCAGCTATAGCGTCACAAATCATTTTGGATTCAGAACTCTGCTCAAAATCTATCATTGCCAATTCTCCACTAAAAGTTAATCTCTAAATTTGACTAAATTGACTTTAAACACCCCTCCCTAACAATAAAATAAAACCTAGGGAATAAAAGCGTAGTTGAATTGATGTGATGTAATCAGTTGACATAACGCCCCTAAGGGTTGAACTAAGTTCGAAATCTGGGGCGGTAGGTTTGGCAGAATGCCAAGTCAGCTCGGAGAGATGTTGGGCATATTCTACCGAGTGCCAGGCATATAACAAGGCGTAGTTCTACTGATCCTCAAGAATGCTCAATTGAGGCTTCTAAACGGGATTTAGTAACTAGATCCAATCGCCCAGTCGGGCCTTTGGCCTGCCAGGCGCGATTCGAAAGTGCGACCTGGGCCTCGTAAGAATTCGTGGCTGCTGGAAAGTCTATATATTTCAGTGACTGACAGCTTAGAAAAGATAATGTAGCCTATTAATCTGGTAACCATGTGACAACTTTTTCGCGTTGGATTGCTAACCAGGCTTTTAATTCTCCATTGTCAATAATTGGAATCATGCGCCAGTTCATCATAAAAATCGTACCATCTTTTTTATAATTTACGGTCTCACCTTCAAAGACCGTGACATCAATGAGACATTGCCGTAAGCGTTGAATAACCTTTTGGGAGGTACTTGAGCCCTGGAGAATCTTTGGAGATTTACCGAGAATTTCATCTGCGCTATAGCCGGTTAGTTGCGTGAACGCTGAGTTAGTATAGGTAATTTTGGGGTTATTTGATGCATCGGTAATAAGAACAGAATCGTAGCCCTGCAAAAGTATGGTCTCCAGAATAGATTGGCATAAATCACTACTGAAGGTATTTTTAAGATTGCTCAGCATGCCGTAACAGTAACATAGTTTATTCTTTGATTTAAAAGGATGGGGGTAGAGAATTTTTGGCCTGCCCAGCACGATTCGAACGTGC
>JBAXVK010000049.1:0-5736 GCA_037129175.1 Polynucleobacter sp.
CGCTTTTCACAGCCTGGCAAAATTGTTCAAAATCTTGCTGATTTTGCTTTGCATAGGCCTTAGCAAAGGAATATAGAGCCTCATTAAGCTCTGTAGATTGGCCACAATAACCTGCTATCACTGCAGCATCACCAGAACGCGCATGACCCAAGGCCAGAGCCCAACCGAATAATTTGGCATAGTCGGGAAAGTTCTTTAGAGAAACTCCACCAGTACCAACGCCAATACCGCCCTTCATATCACGCAATTGCCGGAGATAAAAACCCTGGCTCTTATTGATATCGTATTGCATAGCGCCATAGTTCAAAAAGATATCTGGTGCGCCTTGAAGTAATCTCTGGCCAGCAACTACACGTCTACCCATATCACGGTATATAGATTCGCCAAGATATGGTGTTAAGACGGATTTTTGAGCCTCTTTATATTGCAAAAATAAAGGGTCATCCTTACTATCGCCTTCAAAGTACAAAACCATACAGTTGGTACCGACACTACCAACGCCCACTACTTTTCTAGCAAAATCTTTTAATGAGTAGCGTTGAAATAATATTTGGCGATCAGCCAGCAAAGTACTGGCATAGTTTAATAAGGCTTTATCGATGAGCGGGGATAAAGGGGTGCCATAAGCATCCTTTTTAAAATGCTCAATGAGTGGAGGCTTATTGATAATCTTTCGATTCTTTCCAACCAAGGTTGTCAGACTCTGCAAAACCTGAATATTTCCCTGCCCTTTAGTCTCCTTGAGATAGACATCTAGCTTCTTCTGATGCTCTTTACTAAAGTGCTTACGAATATCTTTTTCACCAATAAACTCTTGAGCCAAATCTAAGTAGGGCATTTTTGCGTACTGCGCAATCCGCTTTTGATATTCGGAAGCGATGCGGTACACCAGCTTTTTGCCAAGAGCCCTATCTCCACCCAAGCTCTCCGATGCAATCAGAGCGCTTGCTACTAAACGCTTGATATCCCACTCCCAACTACCTGGCAAAGTTTCATCAAAATCATTAATACCGAATATCAAGCGGTGCTCGGCAGATCCAAATAAACCAAAATTAGAAACATGCATATCACCACAAAGCTGGACAGTAATATTAGTTGTGGGCTGATTGGCTAAATCCTGCGCCATGATAGCGGCGCCACCACGATAAAAAGCAAATGGGGACTGCAACATGCGTTCATAACGAATCGGAATCAGTGATTCAATCCGCTGCTTAGCTTGCGCTTCTAATATCGTGACTGGATCAATTCGGTGTGTGGGGGGTATATAGATGCCTTGATCAGAAAAGCTCACTACCTTACGCAAAGCTTTGCCATCTGCCATCCGTTTTTTAATACTAGGACGTGGGTCATGGAAGGACTCTACAGACTTCAAGACAGCAAATTGTGGCTTCTTCTCTAACGACATGGGCTACCTAGCTAATGAGACAACCCATCCATATTAATACTATTTAAATATAGGCACCCAGAATGAGCAATTAGACTATCTCGTCAAGATGCAATGAAAACCGTTTATCAACTACAAATTGCTTAATGTTTCGGTCTAATACATGTGAGCCTTGTTGCAGACTGCTCTCTTTAGCCTCTAAAGTAGCATCATGCTCGACCTCGTTACGGAAAACATTAGATAAGTATTTAGTCAGATTTGCGTTCATCTTGCTTTCACTTTCCTATGATGGCACACACTCTTATCCTAGGATGTATATATTTCAGTTTTATTAAGAATGAAAAAAAACCCAGCCTGAACTGGGTTTAAAAGGAGAGTAATGCAGATTAGTTTTCGTCAGTAGTAAGCTGACAAATTTAATTTAGCAGAACTTTATTACATTCTAATGACGAAGTCTAATCAAATGAAATCAGCTACCAAGTCGATGTTGTGTATAACGATTTGCATATGCAAGCCGCGCTTCGTACCATGCCTGCCATAAACGGAAAATAAATTTTTTCATATTGCATCCTTGTGGTGAAAGATTAGTCTAGGTATCTATGTTTTGTAGAAATACCTCTAAAATTTTTACTATTGTGAATGACATGAATGACAGTGTGAAGGCACTTTTATGACCAATTTGTATGGCTGGGATACACTGAAAGTTCTTTATTTTCTATCTTAAGGAAATCAGCATGCTCAATTGGGATCTTTATGGAACCATTGTCTTAAGACTAGGCTTGGCACTAATCGTTGGTTCGGTACTTGGCCTTAATCGCTGGCTACACCACAAATCTGCTGGGATACGCACCCACTCTCTAGTAGCTGTTGGTTCAGCTACTGCCGTCATGCTTATTAGTGACTTTGTTCAGGATGATGCGCAGTCAATTAGCCGTGTTCTGCAGGGTCTCATTACCGGCCTCGGCTTTTTGGGTGCAGGAGTCATTATTCACGAGCAGCGTTCGCAAAGGGTCCATGGACTCACCACAGCAGCCAGCCTTTGGGCCTGCGCTCTTATAGGCGCAGCTTTTGGGGCGGGACAGTTTGCCTTAGGGGGTTTATCTCTAGGAGCAATTTTGCTTATTCTAGCCGTTGGAGGGCCTTTAGAACGGCTCTTTGCAAGACTTAATGGGGTAAAAAGAGGCTCTGAAATCTCAGGCGAACCAGACTAAATAGGCTCTAAAACGCTAAAAAGAGTGTTTTGTCATATTTCTTTGGTAAAGTAACATTCCCTAATAGGATAAGCTGAAGCCATGAGTGACTATCGATACGAAGATGCAGTGAAACAGCTCCAAGAAAGCGGCGCTATTGGCCTTATTGACTTAAAAAGTCTGCCACATGAAGATCTTGTAGAGTTATTCGAAGAAATTAAAGTTTGGTGCCTATACGCAGGTGGCAAGACTGATAAGCTTCCCAAGAAATCTAAAAAGAAAAAGAAGAAAGATTAATCCTGAAGGAGTTTGCGCTTAAGTACTTAAGCGCTCCTTAGGAAAGCGCAGCATAAAAGTACTGCCCTTCCCTGGCGTACTTTCGATTGTCAATTGGGCTTGATGACGACTAGCAATGTGCTTCACAATTGCCAAGCCCAGACCAGTGCCTCCCGTATCTCGAGAACGACTCCTGTCTACACGATAAAAACGTTCCGTTAGTCTTGAAAGATGCTCTGAAGCAATACCAGGGCCAGTATCCGTCACAGAAAATTCACCTTGCCCATCTGCATTGATGTCCCATTTCACACGAATAGTGCCAGCATCTGGTGTGTAACGTATTGCATTTGAAACTAAGTTACTAAATGCAGAAAGTATCTCCCGCTCATCGCCTAATAAATTTTCTTTATCAAGCACTTCAAAAGTAAAACTATGATTACCATGAGATAGCGCCTCAGCATCATTTTTAAGTAGCGCCATGGATGTTTTAATATTGACCGTATTTAATGCGGCCGGTAATGCGTTGGCCTCCAGATTGGCTAGTGTTAATAGATCTTCTACCAAACTTTTCATACGTTGAGCTTGCGACATCATCATTTCAAAGTACTGATCGCGCTGGCTCTTCTCAAGGTCTAAAGATTGAACCGTCTCTAAAAATCCCATCAATACAGTGATTGGCGTCCTCATTTCATGAGAGACGTTGGCAACAAAGTCTCGGCGCATGGCATCAGCCTTTTGCAAATCAGTGACATTTTGTACTAGTAATAAGTGTCGCTTATTGCCAAACGGAAAGGCCTGCAACATTAAGCTAAGACTACTATCTGAGCCCATTCTTTCAAGGAGTAGCGGTTCATCGAAGTTGCGTTTATTTAAGTATTGAATAAATTCGGGTCGGCGTATTAAAAAATTAATCCGTTGCATTACATCGCGTTTGAAGTTGAGGCCAAAAAATCTTTCTGCAATGCTATTGCACCACTCAATTTGGTCGCTTTCATCTAACATCAAAATCCCATTGGGCGAGGCTTGAAAAGCTTCGATAAAGTGATCATGCTGCTGCTCAATATTTCGCACCCTTTGCTTTTGGGTTTTTACTAGACGTTGTAGCCTGAAAAAAACTTCTTCCCAAAATCCACTAGGTAGCGGCATATTCTCGACTGAATCCGATTGCACATATTTACCTAGGCGCGCTAAGTTGATATAGGAGTACACCAGCGGTATGGATAAGAGAAATACACCGATAAAAATAGCGTATTCAGCACCCCAGTTATAAAGAGTTATGAATGCAGCTATTAATGCAAGGCAAACAAGGAAGATAAAGCGAGTTAAGGCGGAAATCATATTGCAATCTTAGACTATCTCAAGAATGCCCTTGAAATACCCCAAATAAACCTTTACAGATGCTCTAATTATCAGTTGGTGTCTTGGTAATGCGATAGCCACTACCCCTAACCGTCTCGATAAATCGATCGCAGTCTACTGGAGTTAATGCTGCCCTGAGGCGCTTAATGTGAACGTCTACGGTACGCTCTTCAATATAAACTTCATTACCCCATACCTTGTCGAGCAAGTTCGCTCGTGAATGAACGCGCTCTGGATTAGCCATAAAGAATTGCAGGAGTCTATATTCTGTAGGTCCTAATGAAATCGGTTTAGGTTCACAATTGGGCCAAATGGCTAGGACTCTGTGAGAGCTGGGGTCTAGCTTTAGCGGGCCAATAGTCAGTGGGCCAGTATCCTCAAGCGGGGTCTGTCTACGTAATAAAGCCCTCACTCTGGCAATTAACTCTTTAGGTGAGAAAGGCTTTGTCACATAGTCATCTGCACCAGAATCCAAGCCCAATACCTTGTCAGACTCTTCACTTTTAGCAGTGAGCATCAAAATCGGCAATCCTCTAGTCCGGTCATTGGCTCGCAACTCTTTAGCAAATTGCACTCCAGACTTACCAGGCAACATCCAATCCAAAATTACTAGACTTGGTAAACGCTCTCTCATCATTGCAATAGCCAGATCAGTCTGCATGGCCTTGTCCACTTCGTAGCCTGCATGCGTTAGATTAATCGCAATTAACTCAGCAATGGATGGCTCATCTTCAACGATTAATATGCGGTGAGTCATATTGGCTGCTCAGTTTTAGTCTTTGTTGGCTTCGCGAACTAAATCTTCATGTGGAATATGGCGAACATCTGAACCCTTGGCAACATAAATCACAAACTCGGCAATGTTTTTTGCATGGTCACCAATACGCTCAATTGCCTTAGCAATAGTTAGCATATCTAAGCCAGTACTAATGATGTGCGGATCTTCAGACATATAAGTGATCAGTTTGCGCACAAAGCCTCTGAATTCCTCATCAATTTGACGATCTTCAGCAACAACATCAGCCGCGGCAACAGTATCAAGACGTGCAAACGCATCCAAACTACGACGTAATAAATTGATTGCCATTTGGCCAGAGAGTCGAATCTCGGCCACATTGATATTATGGGGAGTGCCCGTCTCAATAAGGCGCTTAGTACGCTTTGCAACACGCTCAGCCTCATCTCCAGCACGCTCGAGATTAGTAATAGCCTTCGATACTGCCATAACTAAACGTAAGTCGCGAGCAGCTGGTTGACGTCTTGCAATCAATTCAGTACAAGCCAAATCAATTTGAATCTCAAGATCATTAACCAGTTTTTCGTTCTCAATAACAATATTGCAAGTATCCAGATCCATTTGTGTGAATGCACGCATTGCTGTTGAGATCTGCGCCTCAACTAATCCGCCCATTTCAAGTAAACGGCTCGAAAGCGAATTTAAGTCTGCATCAAATTGTGATGAAAGGTGATTGTCAGGCATTTAATATCTCCAATTAACCGAAGCGGCCGGTAATATAGTCTTCAGTT
>JBAXVK010000005.1:0-104285 GCA_037129175.1 Polynucleobacter sp.
ACTTCTCAGTTGGCGGGAGTAATAATGTCCTAACAGTTAATCAATCTAGCTTCGGCTTTGTTGGCCAAGTTGGAGCAGACTATATGCTGGATAAGCATTGGGGTATGAACGTGGATCTTAAGTATGCAACTATGAGTACCAATGTAACGGGCCAAAATGGCTTAGCTCCTGCCGGTAACATTGGTAAATTAACTTTGAACCCATGGATGCCAGCAGTTGGTGTGACTTACAAGTTCTAAGAATTGAGTTCTTAGTGCTTGAGGTAGAGTCCCTAAGGGGCTCTCCTTTTTTGAGTTATTGCAGAAATATCCCCTCTTTTCTGGAAGTGACGATAATGTCGCCATGGCTTTAATCGTACTTACTGATGCAAAACTGGCTTTCGGCCACGTAGACCTCCTCGCAAATACTGCTTTTTCACTCGAATCGGGTGAGCGCGTCGGCTTAATTGGGCGCAATGGCACTGGCAAATCTTCCTTGTTGAAGATCTTAGCTGGTATTGAAAAAATGGATGATGGACTTTTGCAATATCAGCAAGGTTTGAGAATTGCTTATGTTCCTCAAGAGCCTATTTTTGATGCAAATGAGACGGTGTTTGATGCAGTTTCTAAGGGCGTAGCCCAGGCCAAGGCCTTGCGAGAAGAATACGAGGCACTGAGCGTAGGAGACTGGGATGATGTATCCCACCATCGCTTGGATGAGGTGCAATCCCAATTAGAGGCGCTCAGTGGCTGGAATTGGGAGCAGCGCGTTCATGAGACTCTTGATCGCTTGCATTTGGAAGCGGATCTCAAGATCAGTACGCTATCCGGTGGAACCAAAAAACGGGTAGCACTTGCACGTGCTTTAGTAGAAATGCCCGATGTTTTACTTTTAGACGAGCCAACTAACCATTTAGATTTAGATTCAATTGCATGGCTAGAAGAGCTTTTAAAAGAATATCAAGGCTCCGTCATTTTGGTTACTCATGATCGCGCTTTCTTAGATAACGTCTGCACACAAATCGTTGAGCTTGATCGTGGAATTTTACGAAGCTACCCTGGTAACTTTACCCAATACGAAGTACTTAAAGAACAAGAGCTGAATGCAGAGTCTTTGGCTAATGCCAGAACTGATAAATTATTAGCCCAAGAAGAAGTATGGATTCGGAAGGGTGTCGAGGCTCGGCGGACGCGTAGCGTCGCCCGTATTGCCCGTCTTGAAAAGTTACGCACTAGCCGCGCAGAGCGAAGAGATGAGATGGGCCAAGTGAAATTGGCTGTTTCAGCAGGCGATCGGAGTGGCAAGATTGTGGCAGACCTCCAAAATGTAAGCAAATCCTATGACAGGCCAATTGTGCAAGACTTCACCGCAACGATTTTGCGTGGCGACAAAGTGGGTTTACTGGGCCCTAATGGTGCAGGTAAAACAACCTTACTGAAATTGATTCTAGGGACTATTGCCCCTGACTCAGGAAGCGCTACGATGGGCACTCGAATTGAAGTGGCTTATTTTGATCAAATGCGCGAAGGTCTTGATCTTAATGCTTCGCTTGAGGACTACATTAGCCCAGGCAGCGAGTGGATTGAAATCAATGGCAATAAGAAACACGTCAAAAGTTATTTAAGTGACTTCTTATTTGCACCAGAGCGCACTAATTCTCCGGTAAGCACTTTATCTGGTGGTGAACGTAATCGCTTACTACTTGCCCGTTTGTTTGCTAGACCGGCAAATGTGTTGGTTCTAGATGAACCAACCAATGATTTAGATATCGATACCTTAGATTTGCTTGAGCAATTGCTACAAGATTACAAAGGCACTGTATTTTTAGTTAGCCATGATCGTTATTTCTTGGATAATGTAGTGACTAGCATCATTGCTCATGAGGGCGATGGATTGTGGCGTGAGTATGAAGGCGGCTATGAGGATTGGAAGATCCAAAAAGCACGTTCAGA
This sequence comes from Polynucleobacter sp., assembly GCA_037129175.1. Classification (GTDB taxonomy): domain Bacteria; phylum Pseudomonadota; class Gammaproteobacteria; order Burkholderiales; family Burkholderiaceae; genus Polynucleobacter. The sequence continues at coordinate 1,932 of JBAXVK010000005.1, forward strand.
CCAAATCCGTGCGAATAATGTAAAGCCTACAGGTAAGGTAGAGACTAAACTCGAAGTGAAGCAAGAGCCTAAGGTAGAGATAAAGCCAGCAGTGAAGAGTGGGGTGCAAAAACTCAATGGCAAGGAGCGCCAAGAGTTAGAAGCTTTACCTTTGCAAATTGAGGAACTGGAAACAGAGCAGGCAGATATTGGCATTGCAATGAGCAATCGAGAACTTTATAAGAATGAACCTGAGATGGCTGCAAGCATGCAGGCGCGGTTGACGGATATTACTGCGCAGCTAGATCAAAAGCTGCAACACTGGGAGCTACTGCTTAGCCGTTCTGAGTCTTAACCTTACTTAAGATCAAGACGCGCGCGAAGTTGTGCGATTTCATCTAAGAGCTCGAGAGCCAGGGCAACTCCTGAAATATTTAATTCCAGATCATGCGTTAGATGCGCTGCAGTTTTGGCTCTTCTAAGGGAATCCCCACTAAAGCGCCAATCTTCGGGGGTTGATCCAGCAGGACTAAGGACACCCTCTGATACCCAAGACATAATCAATTCTTGAGGAGTACGAGAAGCGTGCGAGAGTTCCACAATGCTCATATGTACTTCGTTTTCGACAATACTAGCTTCAATCCAAGTGGTGTTTATCTTCGTCATAGTCATCATCCCTTCAGGTGAGATCTGGGGTTGAAATCAAAAGCCTTCTCAAAGTTTTGGTAGGCTTCTTTTTGGGCATCTGTTCCTGCTGGTGGCAGGACAATAGTAGGAATTACATATAAGTCACCAGGCTGTGCACTTGGAATGCCTTTACCTTTAAGACGTAGCTTACGACCAGCAACTGTGCCTGCCGGAATCTTTAATTCCAAAGTAGTGCCTGCTGGTGTTGGAACGTTGACCGTGGTGCCCAAGGCTGCCTCCCATGGCGTTAAAGGAATATCGATCAATATATCCTTGCCATCAATCCGATAAATTGGGTTTGGACGAAAGTCAATTTCTAGGTAGAGGTCACCTGCTGGCCCTTCGCCAATACCCGGGCTACCTTGCCCTGACAGGCGAAGATTTTGACCGACCTTAATTCCTTTTGGAATGCTGACATCTAATTTACGCTCTTGAGTACTTACATGACCACTAGCATCTTGCGTTGGCATATGCAATGTAATCGTACGTTTAGCGCCATTATAGGCATCAGCAAGATCAATCAAAATCTTGGCATGATGATCCTGCCCTTTGAAGTTCATGCCTTGGCGTGCTTGTCCACTGCGGCCACCTTGACGGTGTTTGCCTCTACCAAAAAGGGATTCAAAGAATTCGCTTTGATCACCTTCAAAGCCGCCACCATAACCTGGATGACCGCCATTGAATTCACTATCAGAGTATTCAAAACCTTCATTCCAATTTGGGGGAGGGGTAAAGTCTTGACCGTTTTTCCAATTAGCACCAAAGCGATCGTAAGCTGCGCGCTTCTCGGTATCTTTTAAAACAGCATAGGCCTCACCAATTTCTTTGAATTGCTCTTCAGCGCCAGCCTCTTTATTGACGTCTGGGTGATATTTGCGGGCAAGCTTGCGGTAGGCAGTTTTGATTTCAGCTTCATTAGCTGAGCGCGCTACCCCAAGTGTCTCGTAGTAATCCCTAAATTTCATAAGATTAATTCTACAGGCGTATTAGCTCATAACCCCGATTTGCCAGGGAACAAACTCATAATCACCTAGACCCAGCATCTCGCTCTTAGAGGGCTCTCCAGAAGCAGTTTTTAGGAAGAGCTCAAATATGCGTTGCCCCATTTCTTGAACAGAAACAGTTCCGTCCAAAATTTCCCCACAATTAATATCCATATCTTCAGTAAGTCTCTGATACATGGGGGTATTGGTGGCCAACTTGATGCAAGGCGCAGGTTTAGAGCCAAACATGGAGCCTCTACCGGTAGTGAAGGCAATTAGATTCGCACCACCAGCAATCTGTCCAGTTGCTGAGACAGGATCAAAGCCAGGGGTATCCATAAAGACAAAGCCTTTAGTGGTGACTGGCTCAGCATACCGATAGACTTCCATTAATGGACCAGTACCACCCTTCATTGAAGAGCCTAAAGATTTTTCAAAGATATTAGCGAGCCCACCAATTTGATTTCCAGGGCTAACTTGACCATTGATCTGTACATCCCTACCAACAGAGTATTCGTCTTTCCACCAACGAATACGTTTAATCAGTTTTTCACCAATGGCTTGATTTGCAGCGCGGCGGGTGAGGGTATGCTCCACACCATAAATCTCAGGTGTCTCCGACAAAATCCCAGTACCACCATGACGAGACAAAATATCGACTGCTGCGCCTAATGCAGGATTAGCAGTGATGGATGAGAATCCATCTGAGCCGCCACATTGCAAGCCAATACATAGATGACTTGCTGAAACCGTTTGGCGTTTTGCTGTATTTGCTTCTGGAAGTAAGGCTTGGACTGCCTTAATACCGGCTTCAATCGTTTTTCGTGTGCCACCAGTCTCTTGCATGATGAAGGTATGGAGGTTTGTGCCTGTAGTGAGGTCTTCTTGTTCCATCAATCCTTTTAATTGATTACGCTCACAGCCAAGACCAACAATGAGTGCAGCTGCAAGATTGGGATGGCGAGCATAACCAGCCATCGTGCGACGGAGAAGCTGCATCGGTTCACCGCTCATTTCCATGCCGCAACCAATATCATGGCTAAATGCTACGACACCATCTACATTTGGAAAATCTTTTAATCTTTCTGGCGTAAACCAGTCAGCAATTTTATTGACAACAGTTGCCGAGCAATTCACAGTCGATAAAATGCCAATGAAATTACGTGTGCCTACTTTTCCATTGGCTCTGATATAACCTTGAAATGTAGCGCGCTCAGATTCTGGCAACATTTGAGTAGGTTTAAATTCGCTAGCGTATGCATAGTCACGATCAAATTCACGAAACTCAGTATTATGACTGTGAACCATAGTGCCGGCTTCGATATCGGTATTTGCAAAACCTACAGTCACGTTGTACTTCAGAATTGGATCGCCCTTCAGAATCTTCTTAGCCGCAATCTTGTAGCCTGCGGGCACTTGGCTGCGGCTAGTGAAGTTTTCGCTCGGCACTTCAGCGCCAATGGCAATATCAATCCGTGCCACCACGATATTGTCATTGGGGTGCAGGCGAATGATTGGTCCAGCTAATTTTTTTCCAGAGGTTTCAATCATAGATTTCTTTCAATGAGTTAATTTCTTATTCAGCAGTGGCGCCAGATTTCTTAACAATTGGGCCCCACTTAGCGACTTCTGACTTAATGTACTCGCTTAATTGATTTGGGGTGCTTGTAAGTACCTCAAAGCCTTTTCCATTAATTTGCCCTTTAATTTCTGGGTTATTTAGTACGCTAATTAATTGTGAATTTAGTTTATCAACAATCGCTTTTGGCGTATTAGCAGGCGCAACAATTGCATAGACAAGCTCAACCTCAAATTTAGGTAAGTACTCTGAAATTGCTGGAATCTCAGGGGCGTTTGATGAGCGTTTAAGACTCGTAATTCCCAGAGGAACTAATTTTCCAGAGCGTACATAGGGGAGTGCGGCAGGGGTGCCAACAAGAGCAGTTTCAACTTGTCCGCCAAGTACATCAGTTAATGCAGGTGCAGCTCCTTTATAAGGCACATGCAGAATATTTGTGCCTGCTTGAGTATTAAAGAGCTCGCCCCCGAGATGAAGTGGCGTACCTGAACCTGATGAGGCAAAGCTCACTTTATTGGGGTTTGCTTTGGCATAAGCAATGAGTTCTGGGATTGTTTTAAAGGGCGCAGAAGGGTTTGCCACAAATAGCAAAGATGAGGAGGCAACCAGACTGATTGGTACAAAGTCCTTAATAAGGTTGTAATTTAATTTTTTGTACAGCGTTTCATTGATGGCTTGTGTACCTACCATCATGAGAAACAGGGTATAGCCATCTGGTTTGGAGTTAGCTACATACTCTGCAGCAAGATTGGCACCCGCACCAGGCTTATTATCAATAATGATTGGTTGACCTAGGTTCTCACCAAGTTTAGGAGCAAATCCTCGCGCTAAAACATCTGAAGGGCCGCCAGCAGCAAATGGAACAATCAATTTGATGGGTTGGCTAGGGTAGCTCTGTACCTGTGCGTTAGTACTAAAGCCAATGCTAATGAGCGACAATGCTAAAAAGATTTTTCTCATGTAATGTTCTCCGTATTCTTGATGTTTATTCTTATAAAATCTAGTTTTAAATGCTGTGTAAAAAATGAAAATTAATCAGGCAACTATCTTTCCTCTATCTATACCTCTCATTGAGCCAATCAAAATGGCCAAAGAGTTGATTGTGGATGCTAAAACGGTATTACTTTGTCTCACTGACAATGAGGGCCGCCAAGGTTGGGGAGAAGCATCTGCTGCACCCCTCATGACTGGTGAAACCCTCGATAGCCTATTAGCAAGCCTAAAATATTTGGTAGAAAAGGCGCGCACTATTGAGTGGAACGATCCCAATCTTTTTTCTAAATCTTGTGATGCCACTTTGTATGGTAATCCATCAGCAAAATCCTGTCTTGAGATGGCATTACTTGATTTGTACACACAGAAGCATTCGATTTCTTTATGGAAATATCTACGCTCCTTAAATACTGGAGCTGTCTTAACTGAGTTAACTAAAGTTCCATTGCTGCGAATGATCGGTGGAGCACCCGAAAAAGAAATAGCGGATGCTAAATCATTTAGTGGGGCAGGATTTAAGCATTGGAAAATCAAGATTGGTTCTCTGTCATTAGAGGAGGATCTGCGGCGCGTCCAGTTACTTTCAGATTTACTAGAAGGGGACATTATCTCTGTGGATGCTAATGGTGCTATGTCTTTAGACGGTGCTCTACGTTTTTGTACCTCACCACAGGCTAGTAAATTGTCGTTTGCAGAGCAGTTGATTAGTGCAGACTCTGCCTTAGATGATTTTGCCTTACTCAAACAGCACTCTTCGATTGCTATCGCCTTAGACGAATCTATCCATGGTTCTGCTGAGATTGAGGAATTCATGAAGGCCAATGCTCTAGATGGTGCCAGTTTAAAGCTCATTAAGACCGGTGGAGTGATGGAGGCTTGGAACTGCGCACAAATCCTACAAAGAAATAATCTCAAACTCAACCTAGCTTGTAAGGTTGCAGAAACATCCCTATCTGGAGCTGCTACAGCTTCCATTGGTTTTGCTATCGGTGATGTGCCCTGGGGATTTAGCATGTCAAATCAATACCTGCGTTTTGATATCTGTGATCAGCCATTAACGGCGAAGCACGGTCACTTGGATCTTGCTCAGCTTAATGCTACTGGGGTTGGTGTCACCCCTAATATGGATCGTGTTAAGGATGCTGTAGCTCAAGATTACTCAGTTATTCAATATTAAGAACGTCGAAAGCAGCTTTCAATTTACGAGAGTAGGACTCAGAGACCGTTTTGATTTCTTCTGGAGTCCACTTTCTAAAACCTTCCCCAGCTTTCATACCTGTTTTGCCTTCAGCCATGAGTTTAACTACTTTTGGTGGCAGGGTAGTGATGTTAGAAAGCGAGGGATAAATTTCTTTTGCAGCATTAGCCATCCCATCCCAGCCTGAAATTTCTTTTTGTGTCATTGGGCCTACCGCAGCATAGCGAAAGCCAAAGCTATATCTCACTGCATCATCAATATCTGCTGGAGTAGCTATACCCTCTTGAACGAGAGAGAGCGCCTCTCTCATTAAAGCATGCTGAATCCGGTTAGCTAAAAACCCAGGAATATCTTTTTTAACTAATACGGGTTTCTTATCAATATCCCTATAGAGCTCACAGGCGCGTTCTGCATATTTGAGCTCCGTCTTTTGTCCCATGACGATTTCAACTAACGGCACTACTTCTGCCGGCATGAAGTAGTGAGCACCCATCATGCGATTTGCAGTCTTAAGGTCTTCTGCAATTTTGCTAATGGGAAAACCAGAGCTATTGCTGCCAATAGGAATATTTTGAGGTACGACTTGATCGAGGTATTGAAATACCTTTTGCTTTAATTCTAGGTTTTCTGCCACTGTTTCAATAACCCAGGAGCATTGATTCCAGTCTTGCCAATCTTCCAATACCCCAACGAATTGCTGCTTCTTAATCTCAGATTCATCTTTAGTGGCGTTATCTCCAGACATGCCAATTTTCTTTGCAAGAGTAATAGCCTTATTCAAGCAGGCATCTGCCTTATCTTTCGATCTTCCCAAAATAATTATGGGAATGTCTTTGGCAATAAAGCCGGCTGCAATGCCAGCGCCCATAATTCCAGTTCCAATCACAGCTACAGATTTCATAGTTTTAAACCTATGCGGTTAAGTAAGTATTGAGTTTGATCTATTCAGATCAAGTGATATCTTAGGTTATCATTATTTATGTTTTAATAGTTGAATAATAAAATTTACTTATCCGTATAACTTACTCTAGGAGCCACCTTCATGACGATGCACAACCCCTTTCAGCCCGTTGAGAAAATCAAAACAGAAGTTTTTTCAACAATGCCTGAGAAATATAGAAAAAAATCTCGCACGGGTTGGTCTGATCCTAATCGTCAAGGTGCTGAAGTGGAATGCTTTTTAGAAGGTCCTTCATTTGATCGCGAAGGTAATTTATGGTTTGTGGATATTCCTTTTGGCCGAGTTTTCCGCATTGATACTAAAGGTGAGTGGGAATTAATTACTCAATACGATGGCTGGCCCAATGGATTGAAGTTTCATAAAGACGGCCGCGCATTTATTTGCGACTACAAGGCAGGTTTAATTGCCTTGAATCCAAAGACCGGAAAAATTGAAACTATTTTGGGTTCAATGTATAGCGAGAACTTCAAAGGCTTAAACGATCTGCACTTTGCCTCAAATGGTGATTTATATTTCACAGATCAAGGGCAAACTGGCATTGCAGATCCAACAGGACGTGTCTTTCGATTGCGTGCCAATGGTCAATTGGATCGCTTGGCACTCAATGTACCAAGTCCAAATGGGATTACCTTGAATACACAAGAAAAGCATGTATTCGTAGCCGCTACAAGATCCCAGCAAATCTGGAGATTGCCGCTGATGGCTGATGGCTCAGTGTCAAAGACTGGCGTAGCTATTCAGCTTACTGGTGGTGTTGCAGGGCCTGATGGTATTGAGATGGACTCAGAGAATGGCTTGCTGGTATGTCATTTGGGTGTTGGTATCTGGAGGTTTGATAACAACATGCTTCCAACTCATTTGATTTATTCAGAGAATCCACATCATCATCATTTGGCAAATATGTGTTTTGGTGGCGCCGATGGAAAAGATCTTTATATCACCGAATCTTTATCTGGCGATATTCTGAAGGCACGCGTACCTGTTGCTGGCAAAAAAATGTTTGGGCTTTCCTAAATTGTCAGAACGATTGCCCTTATATAAATCTTTAGCAAACACGCTAGAGCAACGTATTTATAACGGTGATTGGCCCGTGGGCTCTGTCTTGCCGGCCGAGAATGATTTGTGTAGAGATTTTGAATCTAGTCGACATACCTTACGCCATGCTTTGCAAATTCTGGAAGCTAGTGGCCTAATTTATCGTCGCCAAGGTGCACCCACGAAAGTTGTATCTAGGCAGCGTTTGCGGCGCTTCACGCAAAGCTTCAATTCGCCAATCGATATTTTGAGTTATTCACGTGATACTTATCGCAAAAACTTAGTCGAAGAATATATTGAGCTCAATGAGCCCTTAAGTCTCATTGTGAAAGCACCCGTTGGTTCCTCTTGGTATCACATTGGCGGTATGCGTAAGCGGCAGCAATCTGAAGAAGTCATTGCTTGGACTGATATCTATATCTTGCCTCAATTTGCTTCTTTAACAAAGGATCCAGAGCATACTCAAGTAATGGTTTATGAGCAGATTGAGAAAAAGTATGGTGCGAGGATCGAGAGGGCAGAAGTTGATGTCTATTCCGCCCCAGCATCAACAGAGATTGCAATAAAACTGAACATCAAACACAATCCTTCATGCTTAGTGATTATTCGCCGCTATTTTGATGATCAAGACAAGCTATTCGAGGTAACGGTGACACATCACCCAGAAAACAAATACCTTTACAGTATGGAATTTAAAGCGAGCTCAGAGGTTTAGGCCACTATGAAATATTTAGCTATTGCCGATGCAGAAGCTTTTATATCCAAAGTACTTCAGTCACAAAAGGTTCCAGTAGCTGATGCAGATATCATTGCAAATCTGATGGTGAAGTCTGATTTAGTTGGTGCTGATGGCCATGGTATTTTTCGTTTACCTGCGTATGTAAAGAGAATTCGGGCAGGCGGCGTTAACCTCACTCCAAATATTCGTATTGAGCGTGAGCAAGGTGCAACAGCACTCATTAATGGTGATAACGCATTAGGTCATCTGGTAATGAATCGGGCAGTTGATCTTGCGCTTGAAAAAGTAAAAAAACATAGTGTCTGCTGGATTGGTAGCCACTATGGCAATCATTCAGGTGCGGCGTCAGTGTATGTTCGTAGGTTAGCAGAGCAAGGCTACATTGGTATTTATATGGCTGTCGGTAATGCCAATCATATGGCCCCATGGGGCGGTATTGACTTACTACTCTCTACGAATCCGATTGCAATTGCTATTCCCGCAGGCGACGGCCCAATGGTTCTTTTGGATATTGCCACTACAGTAGCTGCCTACGGTAAGGTGAAGGTCGCCGCCCAAAAAGGAGAATCCATTCCCGAAGGTTGGATGATCGATCGGTATGGTGATCCTATTACTGACCCCAAAAAATCAGCCGAAGGATCTTTGCTACCTATCGGAGCTTATAAAGGTTATGGTTTAGCAGTCATGATTGGCTTGCTTGCGGGCGCATTAAATAACGCAGCCGTTGGTAAGGGGACTATTGACTTTAATGCCCATCACGATTTAGTGACTAACACTGGGCAAACGATTATTGCGGTAGATCCTAGTGCATTTGGGGACAAGGAACAGTTTATTGATAGAGTTATTACTTTGGTAAATGATTTAAAAAGCTCCTCAACCTTGCCAGGAGTCAAAGAAATTCGCGTTCCAGGTGAGGGGGCAGCGAAAACCATGTCCGAAATAATGCAGATGGGCATTCCAATTACACCAGAGTTATTAGAGTCATTAAATCAATGTGCTCAAGAGTGTAGTATTCCTAAGATTAGTTGGTAACAATTTATTTCATTCCGGTGGAGACTATATGTATCAAAAAATAATAAAAAATAGCGTTTTGGCTCTAATGCTGCAATTTGGATTTTTATATACCGTAATAGCAGCCTATCCTGATAAGCCTATCAAGATGATGATTGGTTATGCGCCAGGCAGTTCGACGGATATTGTTGGCAGAATCATTGCAAACGATTTAAGTATCGCCCTAAAGCAGCCCGTCATTATTGAAAATAGAGGGGGTGCAGCTGGCAGTTTGGCGGCAGATGCCGTTGCCAAAAGCGCTCCCGATGGCTATACAGTTTTATTTGCTCAAAATGGTTTAGCAATCAACGTGGCAGCCAATCCGAAGTTGCCATTTAATGGGCAAAAAGATTTAGTCCCCGTTGTTGGTGTAGCTGCTACGCCACATATCCTAATAGTCAACAATGATTCGGCCATCAAAAATGTGCCTGATCTGATTGCTGCCTTAAAAGCAAGTCCTGGCAAACTCAGCTTTGGATCTTCTGGCATAGGAAACTCAGATCACATGGCTGGCGAGTTATTTTTAGCCACTACTGGCCTACAAGCAATTCATATTCCCTATAAAGGGGGCTCTCCAGCTGCAACAGATCTGATGGGTGGTCAAATTGATTTCTATTTTGCCGGGATGCCAGTAGGCCTTCCTTTATATAAAGGCGAAAAAGTTCGGGCACTGGCTGTGACTGGTAAAAATCGCTTTAGTAGCGCTCCAGAATTACTCACAATGCAAGAAGCAGGCGTCAAATCTTATGAGATGACTTTATGGCAAGGTCTATTTGTGCCTGCTGGCACGCCATCCAATATTGTGCAGATGCTAAACAATACTATCTTGAAAATTCTGGATACACCTGAGATGAAGGAGCGTTTTCAAAAAGCAGGTGTTCAGATTGCGCCGATGAATACGGTCCAATTTAATGATTTATATAACTCTGATATTACAAGATGGAAAGCGGTGATTGAAAAGGCAAAAATCAAACTGGATTAAAGATATCTCAGGCAGACAAGTCAAAAATCAGTACTTCAGCATTTTTGCCATCAGATAAATTCAGTTGGGATTCGTTCTGAATCATTAGCGCATCTCCACTTGTTAATGTTTGACCATTAATCGTGAGTGAGCCTTGAACCAAATGGGCATAGGCCTTACGCTTTGGATCTAGTTCAAGCTCTGCCGATTGGGGCCCATCAAATAAGCCTGCATATACCTTGGCGTCCGCAGATATTGATACAGAGCCATCTTTACCATTAGGTGAGGCAACTAAACATAGCTTGCCTTGTTTGTCTGTTAGCGGGATAGTCTTTTGCTCATAGCTTGGTTCAATTTCTAAAATATTTGGCTCGATCCAGATTTGCAATAAGTGGGTTGTTTGGTCTTTGGCATGATTGAACTCGCTATGCATCACACCAGTGCCAGCACTCATACGTTGCACGTCTCCTGGGGGAATGCTTTTTATATTACCCATGCTGTCTTGATGCGCTAATTCTCCGGAAAGAACATAGCTAATGATTTCCATATTGCGATGGCCATGTTTTCCAAAGCCCATGCCAGCTGCTACTTGATCCTCATTAATGACTCTTAAGTTCCCCCAACCCATAAATTCGGGATCGTGGTACCCAGCAAAGGAGAAAGAATGAAAGCTTTTGAGCCAGCCGTGATCGGCGTAGCCTCTGTCTTGGGATTTTCGAAGTTGCAGCATAGATTTAAAGCTTGTCTTAAAGTTGTAGTTAAATCCTAGAATAGGACTGCTTACTAAAGCAGAGACGCTTTTATAAGCTATTCACTCCCGCCAGATTTGCTTGGGAATTTAAACGAAGCATAACGTACAACAGCATTTGCTATCGCCAAAATTAAGATTGTCAGACCCATTAAGAGAATGGGCATATCTGCTTCATGCTTCGTATTCACTAAATCAATAATCAGACGAGTAACAGCTGTGATTGCTACATAGATCAAAAACCGAACTGGCATATGGTTAGTCTTGAAATAAATTCCGACCATAGCACCGATTTCTAGATAGATAAATAGTAAGAGTAAATCTTCAATAGAGGCAGCGCCTTTACTAATCATCCCCACAAATGCAACTGCTGCAGACCATACAGTTGCTGCACCGATACCGAACAAAGCAATGCGATGAAAGAGGGATACAAATAGATTACCAATTGGCACTGTCCATTTTTCAATGGTCGCCTCTATTTTGGATGCTTCTTTTGATGAAGTAGGGGGAATATTCATAAGTGCTCTCCAGGTTTTTTTATTGTATTTGTACGAGTATATTTCTCATTGGGAGCAACCAGAATAAAAAAAGAGGCCTAAAGCCCCTTTTTTAGGTGTTACCTTAGATCACCCTAGGCTATCAGCCCAGATATTGTGAGCCCACCCCCAGGCATAAACACCCTCGAGCGTCGATGGTGCTGGTGACAACCCACCAGATCCTGGAACGGTCTTGAAGGTCTTTTCAGCAGCGCTGTATTGATGGACGCTGGCAACGTGTACAACTTCACGCTCATTAACGAAGCTATAGCAGGTGTTGGTTAGAACGGGTGCTGGATTTATTTCCCAGCCACTCAGCTCAGCCACAATTGCCGCGGCCGCGACTTTGGCATGCGAATTAGCCATGTGCCCCGATTTTGGCATTAAAGGCGCCACTTGGATTGAGTCACCCAATACATGGATATCCTTTTGCGCTGTAGATTCAAAGTTAATAAAATTCACATTGACCCACCGACTATTTGAATTTGCCAAGCCTGTTTTGACTGCAATTTCACCAGCACTCATCGCGGGCAGCAAATTCAATACATCAGCCTTAATGTCATCCTGCACTTCAAGTTTGATTGTCTTGGTTTTCGCATCAACGGCGGTGACATTGTGTTTTGGTAAATATTCAATCATGCCGGTGTATTGCTCAGCCCAAACTTTCTTGAAGAGCCCGCCCTTAGATGTCACATCTTGGTTAGCATCCAAAATCAATACCTTGGATTTCGGCTTATTCTTCTTCAGGTAGTTTGCTACTTGGCAAGCGCGCTCATATGGGCCAGGAGGGCAGCGATACGGCGCCTCTGGAATACTAATTGCAAAAGTACCGCCATCACGCATGGATGCCAACTGCTTGTGAAGAGCAACGGTCTCAGCTCCAGCTTTCCATGCTTGCAAGGTAACTCCATCCTTATTAGCTTGAGCTAGACCCTCGATGCTATTCATCATCAGGGTAATGCCAGGAGAAACAATAGCCTTATCGTAGCGCAAGGTTTTACCTGAGGCTAGCTTGACGGTTTTTTTATCTGCATCAATACTCACAACGCTATCTTGAATCATATTGATGCCATGGCGCTTGCTCAGATTGTCGTAAGGCGAAGTGAGCTCTGCCAAAGTACGTGAGCCACCTACAACCAGATTGGATAGCGGGCAAGAAATAAATGAAGCGTTTGGCTCAATGAGCGTTACTTTGGCAGTGTTATTCGAAAAGAGGCGCAAGTATTTAGCAGCAGTAGCGCCGCCATAACCACCGCCAATGACCAGAATTTCTGCTTTTTGTAAATTAGCACGAGCATGGCCAGAGAAGCCTGCAAGCAAACCAAGCGCCGCTGCGCTTTGACCAATAAAGTGTCGACGATCCATGATGGGCTTCCTTATTATTTCTTACCAAGCTGATTGGCGATAGTTTCGAGTTGCTCGTCAGAGTAGCCTTTAGCTAACTGCGGCATGATGGTTCCTTCACGAGCGCCAGATTTGAATGCCTTCAATTGAGTCAGCATTTGCTCGCTTGTTAAATTATTGATTATGGGCATGCCAGCATTAGGCACGCCTTTGCCGTCAGTGCCGTGACAGTTAGCGCAGGTAGCAGCAAGGCCGCGTTTGTATAAATTGCTGGCATCAGCGTTTTGCGCAAGGGCACCACCACTCCAATGGCTCAAGCCGATATAGAGCGCTGCTAGGATTGCGGGTTTGAGATACTTTGCTCGCATGGGAAAAATCTCCATTTGGTTTATTTCTGAATAATGTATTACATTTTGCTTCCTAGCATCTTAAACAAGAAGCTCTGAAAGAAGTGAGATTTACTTCATATTCATTTTTCATAAGCTCATTCGAAAAAGAGGCTTAATCCACTTTTATCAGGTCTTCCTGCATACCTATAAACTATAGGTATGCGAGGTTTATTTTCTTACCGTTCTGCTCTCCTGATACTACTTCTAGGTGTATTTACCTATCTTTATGGCTTAGATAGTCGATTTGCACCTAAAAACGGGGACGAGTATCCCTATATGCATATAGTCCGCATGACTGCGCAGGCGGGAAATTGGCTCCCCTTACAGTCTGAAATGGACGGCATCAAAAATACCAAACCACCCCTGATTTTTTGGCAAGGAATTGCTACTACTCATTGGGCAAGCCAATGGTCTCTAGCGAATCTTCGTTGGCCTAGCGTTCTTTACACAGGGCTTACAGCATTTTTCTTATTTTTAGCAGTGCGTCGCTTTAGCGGTAAAACCCAAACTGGTTTATTGGCAGCTTTAGTTTGGCTTTCTTTCTTTGCCACTTATCGTTATGGCCGCCCTTTCTTGGCAGACCCACCAGAAGTCTTTTGGATTAGTTTGCCATTCATGGCCCTTCTATATTGGGGTAAGTGTGCGTTTGAATCCAAATTCTTTTTCCCACTATTGGCCGGCATCTGTTTTGGTCTGGCTCTTTTTGCCAAATCCTTTGCATACATCGCGCCAGCAACTTTCGCCCTAGGCCTTTACTACTGGCGCTGGCGGCAGTGGAGTATTCCCAACACGCTCACCCATGATCTTTATAAGGTCTGTATCGCTGGCATATTGGCCCTAGCAGTATTTGCTTTGTGGTTTGCTGTGGATCCAAACCCAGAAGCCGTTTGGCAAGAATTTGTTCTTGGTGAGAACGCAGGAAAATTTGCAGCACGAAATTCGAATTACTTTCTCGATCTCATCCGTGGTGGTGATAGTGTTTGGCTATTGCTCTTAATCACATTAGCTAATGCAGGTTTATTTACTTTCGTATTGATTTCTACTTTATGGCAATGCTGGCGAGAGCGGCGCTTCCTAAGCATTGAAGAAGTTCTCTTGTTATTGTTGATAGTTGCATTTTTGATTGTATTTACTTTGCCTAGTCAGCGTTCTGGCCGATATCTATTGCCAGTCATGCCAGCATTTGCTGCCTTGATTGCCCTGCATTGGGAGCGCTTACCTTTATGGGGATTTCGGATTGCACTACTCCTGCAGATACTGGTTCTTTCACTTCTATTGTGGGTCGGCACCAATCTGCAATTTTCTGGCCTGATGGGGGAGGTCTACTCATGGACTTATTCTTATTGCCATTGGATATTGATGGCTGGAAGTCTTGTGATTGCTCTAGTGGGTTTGTTTAAATATCAACAGACTAAAACTTTGGCATTAGCAGCTTGCTTCTTGACTTATTGCGCACTGACCAGTAGCTTATCCCCCTTAGAAGGGCAGCTTGGACGCTACTCAACAGCGACGATTGCCCAATTACAGGGTAAGGACGTTTGGATTCCTTGTGACTACCGTGCAAAAGATGAAGAGTATCGATTACTCTTGCCTGGTACTAAGTTACACGGCTACCTAGCTAAAGATGCAGGCGATGTGAATGGTCTGACAAGCTCTTACCCTCTCGTTGCGGTACAAGTGCCACTTGGAAGTGCTCCTGTACTTTGTGATTCTTGTGAAATCGTGGGACAAAGAATAGAAATGCGAGCTCGGCACTCCAATGAAGAAATCATAGAGATCTTGCAGGGTCAGATTAGTAAGCATCTTTTTGTAAATGAGTACTTAGTTGCAACCCCAGTTGCAAAATCAGTCGCCTCCCCCGATCTTGCTAATGTTAAGGATGCTTGTAGATGAGCCGTGTTCTCGCCCTATGTTTTTTATTGCTAGCTGCGGTGATTGGCTTTTTGCATATTGATAGTCGTCCACCTTGGGCTCCTTTTGCGATCAATGCAGTAACTTCAGTTGAAGAAGTAGATGTGCCGGTATCCCCAAAATCTAAAAATCAAAGCATTTCAAGTAAGGCAAGTATTCCAAGCCCCATTAGCACATGGTTACCAGATACTGGCGCAGCTTCAGTACATGCGGCATCTCTGATCGCATTGAAGGATGGCGCTATTCGGGCCTTTTGGTTTGCTGGTAGTCGTGAAGGTGCTGCAGATGTTGTGATTAACAGTGCCGTTTTTGATCCCAAGTCATCTGATTGGAGTGCTCCTATGGTAGTGATGGATAGAGTGAGTGCTGAAAAAGGTTTATCGCGTTATATCGCTAAGCTGGGTAATCCAGTGCCAGCCAGAATGGCAGATGGTCGCCTGCAATTATTCTTTGTTACGGTTTCGATTGGTGGCTGGGCAGGCAGTTCAATTTCCAGTGTGATTTCAGATGATGAAGGCTTGACCTGGAGCAATCCACAACGCCTCATTAGCTCACCCCTTATCAACCTAAGCACCTTGGTTAAGTCACCAGCTATTTCTTTTGCTGATGGCCGCTTAGGTTTGCCTGCTTATCACGAGTGGATCGGGCGCTTCGGCGAATTCTTAAGAATCGATGCTGGGCAAGTGATTGATAAGCGCCATATGAGCTCGGGTCGAAGTGCTATTCAGCCACTGGTCTTTGTAAATAATGCTCAAGACGCAACTGCATATTTCCGTCAAACAAGAAGTGCAGGCCAAGCCAAGCAAGTGCCTGTTAGCCAAACACAAAATGCAGGCCAATCATGGCAGTCAGAGGCAGATTTGCCAATTGCTAATCCCAATTCTGCAGTGACTGGTTTACAGCTAAATAATGGCGCAAGAATTTTGGTGCTCAATAATCTTGAAACAGGGCGCTATCGAATGGTCTTGATGATGGCTGATGCCAAGTCTGGGCAGTGGCAAACCATAGAAGTGCTGGAAGATGATGAAGCCTTGCCAGAAGATCAGCGCAAAGAGTTTTCTTATCCATATCTCATTAGCCATGATAGTAGCGATGCTCATTTGGTTTATACCTGGGATCGCAAGAAGATTCGTCATCGATACTTCTCTGGGGCTTGGTTAAAGCGTGCCCAAAGCCAGCTCGATACTCCACCAGTAGATGTCATTTCTCAGGAGGCTAAATAATGAATAGCCTGATGCAAACTCTTGCCTTAGTTGAGATGTCCATTACTTGTGCTGCAGTGATTACATTGCTGTTGCAAAAGACAACCTCTCAAGAATTTCCACTGATTTCAAAAGTATTATTGATTCTATTGATCAGTAATCTCTTTTTCTGGCCATTAGGTCTAGGTATGGAGTTACCGCTTTCTGCTTATGTTAGAGGCGTCATTGGCGATCTGAGTATCGTCACCACCTTATTGCTTTGGACCTCATTGCTATCAGTGAAAAAGTTCACTCCATTGGTATTTAAGTTCGCCATAGCTTGTATCGCAATTACCTTCTATCCACTTGCCTTAGGTCTTGGCATGATCGATCCCTATGCTTGGGGATATGGATCAACACTATTCTTTATTGCGGTCTTACTCTTTGCAGCTGTATGTGGCCTAGCCAACTGGAACAAGGGTGTTTGGATTATTGCTATCGCTATTCTTGCTTGGGCAGCCCATTGGCATGAGTCTGCCAATCTTTGGGATTACTTGCTAGATCCATTCTTGGCAGTCTGGGCCTTGATTGCAGTGTTTGGAGCGCTTTATGGAAAACGTAAAGAGAATGCTCGTTCTGGTTATTTATTTAGACCAGGTTAAGCAATTTCAGATTTAGCATCTAGTCTTTAGAAAGAAAAAAGCCAGCAATATGCTGGCTTTTTCTCTGATGCAGTAAATGCTTAGTCTGGAATATTCGATTTTCGAATAATCGGACCCCATTTGTTCACTTCTGCCTCAAGGTGAGTTCTTAAGCCATTTGGAGTCATCTTCTCTGGAGAGACGATATCAATGTTCGCATCTTCTAAACGCTTTTTCACATCAGGTGAGTTCAGCGCTTTTTTCAAAGCAGCATTGAGTTTATCCAAAATGGGTTTTGGAACCCCTTTTGGTGTGTACATGCCATGCCAAACTTTGACTTCAAAACCTTTTAAACCTTGCTCATCCAAAGTCGGTACGTTTGGAATGGCAGGTAAGCGCTTCATAGTAGTGGTGCCATAGGCCTTCA
Source organism: Polynucleobacter sp. (assembly GCA_037129175.1). Classification (GTDB taxonomy): domain Bacteria; phylum Pseudomonadota; class Gammaproteobacteria; order Burkholderiales; family Burkholderiaceae; genus Polynucleobacter. The sequence goes on from JBAXVK010000005.1 coordinate 19,274, forward strand.
CACGACCATCCTTGATATAAGGAATAGTTTGGGTCGTTTGATCGCAAAGCAGATCTACTTGACCACCCAATAGGTCTGTCAATGCAGGGCCAGTTCCTTTGTAGGGGATATTGGTGAGTTTCACGCCCATACGACTTTGGAACAGCAAGCCGCAAAGTTGAGAAACTGCGCCTGGACCAGCATTAGCCATAGTGAGTTTTGAGCCATTCGCTTTGATATAGGCCTCTAATTCTTTAAAGTTGTTTGGCGGCAAATCTTTTTTACCCAAGAGCACCATCGGTACGTCAGCTACTTGGCCGATGTAATCAAAGCTAGTCAATGGATCGTAGGGGAGTTTGTCATAGAGGGCGTTAGCAGTTGCCATACCCATGTGATGCAAGTAAATAGTGTAGCCATCTGGAGCAGCGCGCGCTACTTTAGTAGAGGCAATGGTGCCCCCTGCGCCATTGACGTTCTCTACCACGATCGTTTGTCCCAAGGCTTGCCCCATTGGGACTGCAATTAAGCGTGCAACAGTGTCAGTGGGTCCGCCAGCAGCAAATGGCACGATTAAGCTAATCGATTTAGTCGGCCAATCCTTTTCTGCTAAAGCATTACCGCCTAGAAGTGCGCTAGCAGTGAGTGCTGCAGTGATTCCGGAAAATAAGAAATTCTTAATCTTCACTTTCATCTCCATCTTTATAAGTTGAGTAATTTTGCCACCTCTAGAGCCTTTTGAGTAGGGGTAACACCTAGTGTTTACCAGCAATGGCAATGGTTCTTTGGGCTAGCAACACCACTGGGCGATCAATCATGCGCCCATCTAGCTTCACTGCGCCCCCTTTGGAGGCTTGATCGGCTTCAATAACCCGCTTGGCCCATGCAAGTTCTTCCTCGGATGGCATGAATGCGGCCTTCACAATGCCCACTTGCTTAGGATGAATGCAGAGCTTGCCGCCAAAACCCATCCGTTTGCCGCGATCGGCATCATCTTGAACACGAACCATATCATCAGTAGTGGGCGTAACCCCATCTATTGGAGTGGCAATTTGGGCCACACGGGATGCTAAGACAATTTGATAGCGTGCTGTATGCAGTTGAGTTTCTTGAGGATCGCAAACCATCCCCAGGTCTGCCTGCAAATCTAAATTGCCCAAGGCAAGGCGAATGACTTGATTAGCGATGGCTATTTCGCGTAAATGATCTAAGCCAATAGCAGTTTCAATCATAGGGATGATGGCGGTATTTGGTAAAACCAGTGCAGCACCATTGATCTCATCCATAGATTCACTTTTCGGAATGAGCAGGCAGGCAAGATCGAGTTCTTGAGCTAGGATTAAATCTGCAGAATAAAATGGACTACCTGGCGAGTTGCTACGAATGACTAAACGTTTCTTTTGTTCAGCAGTAAAGCTTGGCCATGCTGCTCGAATCGCATTACGAGCAATTTCTTTATCTTCCTCTGCCACAGCATCTTCTAAATCCAGGATGACACCGCTAGCACCACTATCTAGCGCCTTTGTAAATCGCTCTGGGCGAGTGGCAGGCACAAATAAAAAATTACTGCAAAAACCTAAAGGCGTATCAAGTGGATTCATATGGGGCTGGCAGACTAATTACTGGTAAGTAGAACGCCTATCTTGGCCTGTTTACGAATATTCCACAAGAGATCAATTGCTTTACTCATCTCAGTAGGGCTAGCACCTCCACTAAAAGCAGCAAGCCGCATCGCCTTATCAGTAATCTCGCTACGGCTTAAGGTGTTTCCAGGATCACCTTTAGGCTCATCAACGCGACCATCCAGAATTTGTCCATTATTCAAATGCACTTTGACTTTGCCAATCCAACGTTGTGGATACGCACTATCTACTTCGGGGTCGAGAGTCATAGTCACACGATCACGGAAGAGGCAAATTGCATCATCATGAAAATGCGCATCGAATTCTTGAAGGCCAGCGAATTGATAGTGGGCGACTAAGGCCAGCACAGTACCCATTGAAAACTTAGATTGATGAACCGTGGCTGGATTGACGACAGGCCCTAAGACATCAATCGCGCCTTGGTGGACTAAAGTTTCTACCTTGGCGATATCACTTGGCTTGAGTTTATTTGCTAACATGACTTGCAAGAGCGCATCGGCAGCAGGGTGAGTGTGACGACAGGAGGCGTGATATTTAAAGCTCGTTTCTGCTAAAGCCCAGCGACTACCTAAACGATCAATCAGTTTGTCTGGATTGGCATCGCTTGACATACCGGCAGCTAAACCTTGTTTACCCTCGAGGATATGCTCTGCGCCAGTAAAGCCTGCTTGGGCAATATATGCCGACATTAAGCCAGTTGCAGCAGCATGGGCAGTATGTAACTGTTTGGAGTCTGCAGCATCACGTAAAAATTCCCAGAGGCCAGCAGATTGTGTACCAGCAGAACCAAAGGCATGCAGCATTTGCGCGGGTGAGAGTTTTAGTAGTCGACCCACAGCAGCAGCAGCAGCAAGTGGGCCTGCAGTGCCAGTCGTGTGAAAGACTTTGTAGTGAGAGCGGCCTAAAAATTCACCAACCCGAATGCCAACTTCGTAACCAGCTACTGCTGCAACTAAGAGTTCTTCGCCAGATGCGCCAATGGCTTGTGCACATGCTAAGGCAGGTGGAAAAACCACGGTAGCTGGATGAAAGACTGAACCATTGTGAACGTCATCTTGCTCGGCCACATGAGAGGCGGCAGCATTAGCCATTGCCGCTAAAAAAGGACTTGAACTTTTTCGTGAGATCAGAATTTCAGAAGGGCCAGCGTGCTTGCTATCAAAGCCCCCCATGTTCTGCGCAAACTGGGTAATGGTTTCAACAGGGCGCGAACCTTTGCCTGCAATTGCTGAACCAAACCAATCTACCAATAAATCTTCAGCACGGCTCATCACATCATTTGGAATATCACTCGCTTTTAAATTAGCAGCGAAGCTTGCTAGCTCGAGAGATAAATGTTCTTTATTCATAAAAATATTCTCTTATTAAGGCTGATACGTTATGCCAAAACAGCAGTAGCTTGCATGGTTAGCCAGCCTTCATGATCTTGCGCCCAAACAGCAATTGTTTTACCACTCGGATCTTTTTCCAAATCAGGCTTAGCAGATACTTTGAAGGTATTGATGTCAAAGCTTGGGCGAATTGCACGAAACTCAAAGCTCTTGAGCTTGCAGCCAGGAATGCTTTGGCGGACTAAATCCACTAAAAGAGTGGCAATCAAAGGACCATGCACAATCAGGCCTGGATAGCCTTCAACTTCGGTAACGTATTTACGATCGTAGTGAATGCGATGACCATTGAAGGTAAGCGCTGAGTAACGAAAGAGCAACACATCATCAGGTGTGATGGTCTTAGTCCACTTAGCATCAGTTGGTGCAGGGGTAGGGGCAACCGGTTTGTCATCAGGTCCCGGGGCATCGCGATAGACAATGTCGTGCTCTTCAACGATGGCAAGACCTTGTTGATTTGATATCTGATGTTTAACTAAAACAAAAATCAAATCGCCAGTGCGACCTGCTTTATGAGTGACTGATTCAATTTTGGAAACGCGTTCAATCTCATCACCTACAGCAAGCGGCGCCAACCACTGGATCCTGCTACCTGCCCACATGCGACGTGGGAGTGGTACTGGAGGAAGAAAACCACCACGCTTGGGATGGCCGTCAGTGCCAATTTCAGATTCGCGGGCATGCGGTAAAAAATACAGCCAGTGCCATAGTTCAGGTAAAAAAGTACCTTTACTTGGTGCCAGATCATCGCGATCCAAAGTTGCTGATAGGGCGCGCACAGGCGCGACGGTAACAGTATCTTGAACAGACTCAGTTTTACCGAGCCATTCTTGTAAGTGGGTGATGATTTGAGCTTCGATTCGCATAAGTTCTATTATGCCAATCTTGAGAAAGTGCCTTAGCCTATTAACACTGTAGCAAGGTAAACCAGAAGACCAGCTAATGCAGACCCTCCTATAACAGTCATAACCCCTTTTTGGAACTGAAATAGAGCCAGTCCCGCTAATCCACAGATGATGATCGATATCCAAGAAATAGAGGCGCCCAGGCCGCTTGGTAAAAACACGTGATAGGCAAAAAACAGGCCCAAATTGGCTATGACGCCAACCACCGCAGCGGTAATCGCAGTCAGCGGTGCAGTAAAGCCAAGCTTGCCATGAGTAGATTCAATCAGCGGGCCACCGACCAGGATAAAAAAGAAAGAGGGTAAAAAAGTAAACCAAGTGGCAACGCAGGCACCAATCACACCAAACCAGAATGGATTACTGTAACCAATCAGGTGCTGAATGTGGCCAGCCAAGTAACCAACAAAGGCAACGACCATGATGAGTGGTCCAGGGGTGGTTTCACCAAGGGCTAAACCGTCAATCATTTGATTGGCGCTCAGCCAATGAAAATGATCTACAGCACCTTGGTATACATACGGTAGTACAGCGTAAGCACCGCCAAAGGTCAGTAGCGCTGCCTTGGTAAAGAACCAAGCAATTTCTGGATAAAGAGTTTTCCAGCCAAAAATGGCAATCAATCCTCCAATCGGAAGCAGCCAACAAGTCAATGCAATCGCACTGTGGCGAATGGTTTTCTGAACATTAAATTGCGCATGCACAGGCGTTGGAGTGTCGTCATCAATGAGGGCGCTACCGTAATTTTTCTCTTTAGAGTTTGCGTGGGAACCCGTTTGCTCAAAATACTCCGGATAACGTTTACCTCCCCAGTAACCAATTGTGGCAGCAATCATGACAATAATCGGAAAGGCGAGATTCAAAACGAAGATCGCTAAAAAAGAGCCGAAGGCAATCCACTTCAATGCACTGTTATGAATCGTGCGCTTACCAATGCGCACAGCTGCGTGCAACACAATCGCAACTACTGCAGGTTTAATGCCAAAAAAGATTGCAGCAATCCAAGGCACTTGTCCGAAAGTCAAATAAACCCAAGACAAGGCAATCAGAATAAATAGTGACGGTAATACAAAAAGAGTGCCAGCCAGGATGCCGCCCCAGCTGCGGTGCATCAGCCAGCCTATATAGGTCACTAGTTGTTGGGCTTCTGGCCCAGGTAGTAGCATGCAGTAGTTGAGAGCATGTAAAAAGCGCCGCTCAGAAATCCAGCGACGCTTTTCAACCAACTCTTGATGCAGAACAGCGATTTGTCCTGCGGGCCCACCAAAACTAATAAAGCCAAGTTTGGCCCAAAACTTGAGGGCCTCACCTAGTGGAATGTTCAAGCTTCTTCCATTCCGCCAATGACTTGGCTAAAGCCGTTATCCACATAAAGGATTTCAGCAGTGATGCCGTTTGCTAAATCAGATAGCAAGAAGGCAGCCGCATTACCAACATCATCAATCGTGACGTTGCGACGCAGTGGAGCAGTTTGTTCAACCGCCTCCAAAATTTTTCCAAAGCCTTTAATTCCTGAAGCAGCCAAAGTTTTAATTGGGCCAGCGGAGATGCCATTAGCACGAATCCCTTTTGGACCCACAGAACCAGCTATGTAGCGTACAGATGCTTCTAAAGAAGCTTTTGCTAAACCCATGGTGTTGTAGCTTGGAACAGTCTTCATTGATCCCAAGTAGGTCAATGTGAGTAAAGATGATTTATCGCGCAACATTGGCAATGCTTGTTTGGCCATTGCGGGAAAACTGTATGCGGAAATATCGTGGGCAATCTTGAAACCTTCGCGGGAGAGCCCTTCCAAAAAGTCCCCGGCAATGGCTTCGCGTGGAGCAAAGCCAATTGCGTGAACAAAGCCATCAAACTGAGGCCAAGATTTGGCTAAATCCATAAAGAGGGCAGAAATCTGCTCGTCGCTACCGACATCACAGTCAAAAATGAGCTCGGTATTGAATTCTTTTGCAAAATCCACGATCCGGTCCTTAAAGCGCTCTCCTACATAGGTAAAGGCCAGTTCAGCGCCTTCGCGGTGACAGGCCTTGGCGATACCATAGGCAATAGAACGGTTAGAGAGGAGGCCGGTAATGAGGATTTTTTTGCCGGAGAGAAAGCCCATGTTGTGTCCTTTGCTTCAAATATGATTAGCTATCTACAATTGTTGCATATATGCCTACCCTAAACCCCATTCGCCACATTAGATATTTCTTGCTACTAGCCATGCTATTAGGGCTTGGCGCTACTGCAGCGCAGGCGGCCCAGGGGATCTCCCAGTATGGCAAGCCTAAATATGCTGATGGATTTGCCCATTTTGATTACGTGAATCCAAATGCTCCAAGGGGTGGCACCCTCATTTTGCCGAACCCGGGCCAAAGAACCAGTTTTGATAAATTCAATCCCTACACTCTGCGTGGCGTGACCGCCCCCGGAATTGAGTTGATGTTTGAGTCTTTAGCTGAGGGCAGTGCGGATGAGGTATCGAGTATTTATGGTTTGCTAGCAGAGGATATTGCAGTAGCTGCAGATCATAAGTCGGTCACATTTCAGATTCGTCCGGAAGCAAAGTTTTCTGATGGCACGCCAGTCTTGGCTGTAGATGTTAAACATAGTTTTGATACCTTGATGAGTGGCAAAGCGCACCCTAGATACAAAACTACTTTTGCAGATATCAAAGAAGCGGTAGTAATCTCCGATCGATCAGTGCGTTTTGATTTTAAGAACAATAACGCTGAACTACCGATCTTGGCTGGCACTCTGCCAATCTTTTCTCGTAATTGGGGAAAGAAGGCAGATGGCAGCATTGTTCCCTTTGAGAAGATTGCCTTTGAAGTCCCAGTGGGTAGCGGCCCATACCTAATTGAATCTTTTAAAGCTGGTAAATCAATCACGTACAAAAGAAACCCACAATACTGGGCTGATCAAGTAAGCAAGCCTTTAAATGTGCGCGTGGGTTTTTATAATTTTGATCGGGTACTTTACAAACTGTATAGCGATGATGCAGTGCGCCTTGAGGCATTTAAGGCGGGTGAGTTTGATGCCATTGTTGAATATCGCGCCAAGATTTGGGCAAAGGGTTATGTAGGCTCTAAGTTTGAAAACGGTACTTTATCGAAAAAGGCATTCTTGAATCACAACGGCGCAGGGATGCAAGGTTTTGCCATGAATGTGCGTAAACCAATTTTTAAGGATGTGCGCGTTCGTCAAGCCTTAGGTTTAGCGTTGGATTTCGAATGGCTTAACCGTCAAATATTTTTCGATCAATATGGCCGTATCAATAGCTACTTCACCAATAGTGATCTGAGTGCTAACTTTGATGGTCCACGGAACCCTACTGAAGCAGAGTTGAAATTATTAAAGCCACTTAAGGCTAAATATCCACAATGGGTACCTGATTCGGTATTTGGCCCTATGCCGGCACCGCCATCAACAAAGTCACCAGACAGCCTGCGTCAGAATTTAAAGAAAGCCCGCGAACTATTAATGCATGCGGGCTGGCAGTACCGAGATGGCGCTTTACGTAATGAAAGGGGCGAACCATTCCGGATGGAAATGGTGGAAAGTGGAGGATTCTTCTTGAGAGTAATTTCTGCTTACAGTCGCAACTTGGAAAAGTTAGGTATTCAATTAGATATTCGTACCAGTGACTTCGCCTTGTATCAAAAGCGGATGGATGAATACGACTTTGATATGACCACAACCCGTTTTCCAGACTCGCAAAATCCTGGTAATGAACTATGGGATCGTTTTGGTAGTCAGGCTGCAAAGGAGAAAGGCTCTGACAATATCATCGGTATGCAGTCGCCCGTCGTAGATGCCCTCATTGAGGAGATTACTAAAGCCCAGAATCGAGAAGAGTTACGGGCTGCTTGTAGGGCGCTTGATCGCGTCCTGTGGAACAGTTATTTCGTTGTACCGCAGTGGTACAACCCAACTCACCGCGTCGCCTTTCGGAAAGAGATGCGCTACCCCGAGCCTCCTTTGTATTATTCGGCTGAGCCTTGGATTATGCAAAATTGGTGGAAAGAGGAGGCTAAATAATGCAAGGACAAATGCGCACTTATATTTTTAAACGTCTGCTCTTGATGATTCCAACTCTATTGGGTGTTCTGACTTTGACTTTTGCGGTAGTGCAGTTTGTGCCGGGCGGCCCAGTCGAGCAAATGGTCTTGGAACTTAAGGGTAAAGGTGATGCTGGGGTTGGAGGTACAGAGTCTTCTGGTGCTGGTGCTACTTATCGTGGACGTCAGGGCATAGATGCCCAACGCCTAGAGGAAGTAAAAGCACTTTATGGGTTTGATAAGCCACCGTTAGAGCGTTACTTCATGATGCTCGGGCGTTTTGCCAGATTCGATCTAGGTCAAAGCTATTACCAACATGAAAGTGTCTGGGGATTGGTTGTTTCGAAACTCCCAGTGTCTATCAGTATTGGTTTGTGGACTTTCTTCATCACGTATTTAGTTTCGATTCCGCTGGGCATTGCAAAGGCAGTGCGGGATGGCTCGCGCTTTGATGCCGTGACCAGCAGCATCATATTAGTAGGCTATGCCATTCCAGGATTTGTCTTGGGAGTTTTGCTTTTAGTCATCTTTGGCGGCGGTAGCTTCCTACAAATATTTCCCTTGAGAGGTCTCACTTCAGATAACTGGAGTGAGCTGAGTTTGATCGGCAAGGTGATGGACTATTTATGGCATTTGGTTCTGCCAATCACCGCTTCCGTACTTGGTAGTTTTGCAGTCGTCACTATGTTGACTAAAAACTCCTTCTTGGAAGAGATCCGTAAACAGTATGTTTTAACTGCTAGAGCAAAAGGCCTGACTGAACAACAGGTGCTTTGGAAGCATGTATTCCGAAATGCGCTTTTGCCCCTTGTAACAGGCTTCCCAGCAGCATTCATCGGCGCATTTTTCACTGGCTCACTTTTGATCGAAACACTGTTCTCATTAGATGGGCTTGGTTTGCTCTCGTATGAGTCTGTGATGCGTAGAGATTACCCAGTGGTATTTGGTACCTTATATTTATTTACCCTTATTGGTTTGTTTACCAAGCTCATATCGGATCTTTGCTATGTTTATATCGACCCTCGGATTCAGTTTGGCGCTGGAGGCGGTTCATGAGTCGTTGGCAGCGCTTTAAACACAGTCGCGTTGGCTATGCCAGCTTATGGATCTTTATGATCCTATTTGGCTTATCGATGTGCGCTGAACTCATTGCTAATGACAAACCTTTAGTCGTGCGCTACGAAGGACATTTCTATTTTCCAATTGCCAAGAATCAAGCAGAAACGGTATTTGGGGGCGACTTCTCAACCCCAACCGATTTCTTGGACCCAGATATTCGTCAAAATATTACGAGCAATGGAAACTGGGCAATCTATCCCCCAATTCATTACAGCTACGAGACGCTAAATTACTTCTCAAAGGTCCCCAATCCAGCACCGCCTTCTTGGGAAAACTGGCTTGGTACTGATGATCGCGGGCGTGATGTCTTGGCACGTCTGATTTACGGATTTCGCTTATCCATTTTGTTTGGCTTGGCACTCACGATAGTGGGGGTGAGTGTGGGCATTATCACAGGATCCTTGATGGGATTTTTTGGGGGCAAGTTTGATTTGGTCTCACAACGCCTGATTGAAATTTGGTCAGCGATGCCAGAGTTGTATCTGCTGATTATTTTTGCCTCGATCTTTAATCCTAGCGTTTCCTTATTAATCATCCTCTTGGCTGCATTCGGATGGATGGGATTATCTGACTATGTGCGCGCAGAATTTTTTCGTAATCGTGCCTTGGAGTATGTGCGCGCTGCCCGTGCACTTGGCCTTACCAATGTGCAAATCATGTGGCGTCATATTCTGCCAAACAGTTTGACTCCTGTGATTACCTTTTTGCCATTTCGGATGAGTGCTGCCATTTTGTCTCTGACGAGTTTGGATTTCTTGGGTCTGGGCGTCCCGCCTGGCACTCCCAGTCTTGGAGAATTGCTCTCACAAGGTAAGGGCAACTTAGATGCCTGGTGGATTTCCTTATCGACCTTTGTGGTCCTAGTGGCAACTCTACTATTGCTGACGTTTATGGGCGAGGCATTACGCGATGCATTTGATTCGCGTAAATCTGGGGTGATGAGTGGGGGTCGTTCATGAGCTTGCTACGTTATGAGAACCTTTCTATTTCATTTGGATCGGGGCGCCGTGAAAAGTTTGCGGTGAATCATCTCGATTTAGAAATTGGCATTGGTGAGCGGGTTGCGCTTGTAGGAGAGTCTGGCTCTGGCAAGACACTTACTGCTTTAGCTCCCTTAAGACTCGATCCAGAGGGCGCTAAGGTATCCGGGAAGATTTTGTGGAATCAAAAGGACGGGCAGGGTACAGTCGATTTGCTCTCATTGCCAATTCAAGATATCCGTGAAATTCGTGGTCGAGAAATTGCGATGGTGTTTCAGGAGCCGATGACAGCCCTTAATCCCTTGTTCACCGTTGGCAATCAAATTATTGAAGCTGTCCAAATTTACCAACCACTGATTTCTAAATCAGATTGCATCGATGCTGCGATTGATCTACTTAGAAAGACTGGCATTCCGGAGCCTGAACGGCGCTTTCATTCATACCCACACCAGCTCTCAGGCGGCCAAAGACAGCGCGCCATGATTGCAATGGCATTAGCCTGTAAGCCTCGTCTCTTAATTGCGGACGAGCCGACAACTGCACTTGATGTGAGTTTGCGTCTGCAGATTTTGGATTTACTCAAAGAGCTCCAAGAAGAATCTAAGGATCAAGGCGGGATGGGAATCTTATTGATTACGCATGATCTCAATTTGGTAAAACACTTTGCTCAGCGTGTGGCAGTGTTACATCAAGGAAACTTGATGGAGTCAGGACCTACCAAGCAAGTCTTCACCCAGCCAACTGATCCCTACACAAAGGCGCTAGTCAATAGCGGGCCTGTCAGAGATTTAGCTCCTGTCATGCCCCTAGCACCTGTTTTACTCAAGACCGAAGATTTATCGGTTGCTTATCCCAGTTCAGAATCTCGCTCTTGGTTTAAAAAAGCACCGGCGCATAAGGTATTAAAGAAGGTCAGCTTTAACTTAAAGCAGGGGCAAACCATTGGTGTGATTGGTGAGTCAGGCTCTGGCAAGACTACGCTCGGTATGGCTGTACTTGGTTTGTTAGGCGACTCTGCAGCACAGGTTTCTGGAGAGGTGGATGTTCTGGGAAGTGATTGGCAAACACTCAAACCAGCAGAGCGCCGTGCCATGCGTTCAAGCTTACAAGTCATTTTTCAGGATCCATTTGGCTCCTTATCTCCGCGCATGAATGTGATGGAAATTGTTGCTGAGGGCTTAGATGTTCACTTTCCGAAACTCTCAGCTACTGAACGTGAAAATCGTGTGTTGGATATTCTGAAAGAAGTGGGGATTGATCGCTCAGCACTCACACGCTATCCACATGAGTTCTCTGGTGGACAAAGACAGCGCATCGCTATTGCCAGAGCACTGATTTTGCGCCCACAAATTTTGGTCTTAGATGAACCCACTTCGGCTTTAGATGTCTCCATACAAAAGCAAGTGCTAGCACTGTTGACTGAATTGCAAAAGAAGTACAACTTAGCCTATCTCATGATTAGCCATGATTTAGCCGTGATCAGAGCCATGTCCCATGAGGTGATGGTCCTCAAAGATGGCAAAGTAGTGGAATTTGGGGATACTGAAACCCTCATTAAGTTTCCACGCCAGACCTATACCAAGGAACTTTTTGCTGCGGCTGAATTGACTTAATCGGCCGGTGAAATACTCCTTAGATGGGCTAATTTGGTGCATATGCCCCATTCTGATGATAATTTATCTTTAGAAACATAGACTTAAGACTAAAGTCAGGATTTGGTTAATCAAGGGTTTTTTGTTAAACTGATTCGATGTCACTGAAAAAAGCGCTACTTTTAAAGCTACTAGGTTTTGCCTTGGGCTTAGCCGTTTCCGTGTCGACCTATGCAGTCGATACGCCTAGTGACGCCCCTGCCGAAGCAGTTGTTCCTAAAGAAAGCATGTTTCAGGCCGGCCGTTCTTACCTCTACCGTGTTTCTGACCGCTTGGTTGATACTGTTTCTGGAAAATCAGAAGAGTTAATTGACCGTGCCATGGAAGTGATTGGCGTTCGCTATCGATCCGATACTGAGTTACCTCAGTCTGGTTTGGACGGCAGCAGTTTTGTTGGCTATGTTTTCAAAGACAAACTGGGATTTTTATTGCCGCGCAAATCCACGCAAATGAGTCGTGTTGGTAAGCCTATTAACCGTGAAGAGTTGCAACCAGGCGATCTCGTATTTTTTAATACGATGCGCTTAACTTTTTCTCACGTGGGTATTTATGTGGGTGACAATAAATTTATCCACTCTCCATCCAAGGGCACCGCTGTTCGGGTTGACGATCTTGGAAGTTTGTATTGGGATAAGCGTTTCGACGGCGCGCGCCGCCTAGATGGTAGCGATAGTCTGAATGATTCTGAGCGTCGAGAACTTCTTAACGAAGTAAAAAATCTCAAGCGTAAGTCACGTAGCCTCTAGTCAAATAGGCTGCGCTTATGCAAGCGTATGCTCTTCTAGCCATTGTTTAAGCGCAAGATCAATCCTTGCTTGCCACCCTGCACCGGTTGCTCTGAAGGATTGAATCACATCACTAGATAATCGAATTGTTGTTGAAACCTTAGTCGGCGCTGCTTGTGGCCCCCTAGGCTTGCGTGAGGCAAGTTTTTCTTGCAAGGACTTTGGAAGTGAGTTGAATTTCTTGGAAGCTTTTAATTCAGCTGTGGTCCATTCAAAATCTTCTAGATCCTGCTTAGTTTTTTTGTTCATATTTTATTACCTCTCTTTTATTGGCTTTCCTAAAGCTAATGACTCGAATACCATTTCTTGTTTCTGTAAAGATCAGAGCATATAGCCGGTTTCCAAGATAGCCAATTGCACGCCGACGGATCTCCCCATAGTCTTTTCTTTTGTCGATGGTGTAATTTGCCGTCTCAAAATCAAAATGAACCACTTCCTCAAAGGAGAGGTTGCGGTTATTGATGTTGTATAAGTTTTTTGATTGGTCATAAGTAATTTCCATATATCTAATTGTAGTTACAATTAGATATATGGAAATATACCATGCCTATAAAAAGGCCATCAGAATCAAGGGGTTTAGCCCTTTAGCTTTTCCTTAATCAAAGCCATTTGCTCCTGAGCTGCTGCCTCTCCTGCAAGGATGGCCGCATTCCTAGATTTGAAATCACCACTACTCATTTGCTTGAGTTGTGGGGTAATCACAATATCAGCACTCTTGAGTTCGAACTGGTTAATGCTGTTTTGCATAATTGAAATGGTGTGCTGAAGAATTCCAAACGTACCACTGGCGTCTTGATACACTGGCTCGGAAGAAATATTGACTGCAATCACGATGGTTGCACCCATTTGTCTTGCATAACTCACCGGCACTGGTGCTACCAATCCACCATCGACATATTCTTTACCACTAATGACTGTAGGCTGGAATACGCCTGGAACGCTGCATGATGCACGCACAGCCTGCCCAGTATTGCCGCTTCTAAAAAGGACGCCTTTGCCTGATTGCAAATCCGTTGCCACAATTCCGAGCGGTATGCGCATTTGTTCAATCGTTTTGTTTTGGACTTCCCGATTCACCATGTTTTGTAGTGCATCCCCTTTGATAAGTCCCCCAAAACGTCCAGCAAAGGGTAGGCCCCAGTCGGCAATCGTTGCTTCATCCAGATTCAGGGCCAGGCGATTGAGATCATTGCCCGAAGCGCCTGAGGCAAGCAGAGCTGCAATAACGCTGCCAGCGCTACTACCAACCACGATGTCGGGCCGAATGCCTTGCGCTTCTAGTGCTTTAATCACTCCCACATGGGCAAAACCTCTGGCTGCTCCGGCACCAAGCACCAAGCCTATAACCGGTTTTTTGCTCCCAATCAGACTGCATGAGGAGAGGCTTGCTGCCCCCATTAGGCTAGCGATTCCAATCCCTAGACCCAGTAGGCGACGGCGCTGTGGGGAGTCTGGGTTCTCAAATGACTGAATCTGGGGTTTTGATGAAATATTGTGCATATGGCTATTGTATTGAGCCTACCTTATAATAGTCACACGGTGAACGAAAAGGACTTCGTTTCGGCGCGAACCAATCCCCAACTAGAATTCATGAGATGGATTGTTCGTAGTAGCTAGAGAACACCCCAAACCCATTATTGAAATACATTTATTAAAGCCTTATCAGGATATTCCTGATAGCCCGAATTTTATGGACGATCACAACAAGCGCGTTATTGAAACAGCCCTCCTGTGCGCACAGGAACCACTCAGTGTCGCTGATTTGTCTCGCTTATTTATTGAAGACATCACTACTGCGGATATCGACGAAGTCTTAATTGAGATTCAGCGAGCCTGGGATGACAAAGGAATGGAGCTGGTGCATATTGCGACTGGCTGGCGTTTTCAGAGTCGTTTATCCATGCGCGAGTATTTGGATCGTTTAACGCCTGAGAAGCCCCCAAAGTATTCTCGTGCAGTGATGGAGACTTTGGCGATTATTGCTTACCGTCAACCTGTTACCCGTGGCGAGATTGAAGAAATTCGGGGTGTTGCTGTAAGTACTAATGTGATGAAGCAATTAGAAGATCGTGGTTGGGTGGAGATCATTGGTCATAAAGAGACCATTGGTCGCCCCGGTTTATATGCCACTACCAAACAATTTTTAGACGACTTAAGTTTGACTAATTTGCAAAGCCTGCCCATCTTAGAAGATGCAGCACCCATGGCAGCAGTAGCGCAGTTAGGCCAAGCAATTATCGAATTTGATCCAGATGCCACAGTAGAAACTGTGATCATCAATGAAGTAGTAGAAGAAGTTACCCCTGAGTCTGAAGAACAATCAGACGAAACAAAACAATAATTAATGACAAGCTCTAACGAAAACGATTCATCCCCGGTAGTAAATCCATCGGCAATTCCATCAAGCACTGAGGCTGCGCCATCCAATGAGGATGGCAATAAAGCGGAAGGTCGCGAGGGTGGAGAGCGTGGGCCTCGGCATCCACGTCGCGCTGGAACAGGGAAACATCCATTCAATAAGAAGCGGCCTTTTAACAAAGATCGGCCTCGTCGTGAAGGCGATGTGCCTCATGCCCCAAGAGAGGGTGGTGGCAATGCTTCTGCCAAGTTAGCTCCAAATCCTGCTGATATTGAAGCTTTATTTGCCTCAGTAGTTTCAGGTGAATTTGATGCTGCTTTAGATGCCCCCGAGGCATTAGAAGTCAAAAATCCGGATGGCTTTAACGAGAATGAAGTTTCTCATCAGACGGGTGCCGAGCGTCGTGTACAACGTGCACAAGGTTCACGTGAAGATGAAGATCCTGATGCACCAACTGAAGAAGAAGTCAGCAGCTTGCAATTTGCAAATGTCGATGAGTTACCGCTCAGTATGCGTGATGAAGTTTGGTCAGATCTAGATGGTTTAGATGATGATGCTGACGACGAAGATACTGTCAAACTTCATAAAGTATTAGCTGACGCTGGTATGGGCTCCCGCCGCGATATGGAAGACTTGATTATTCAGGGTCGCGTATCGGTCAACGCATTGCCTGCGCATATCGGTCAACGCATTGGTCCAACTGATCAAGTGCGTATCAATGGCAAACCAGTACATCGCAAGATACAAACTAAACCACCACGCGTGATTTTGTATCACAAACCTGCTGGTGAGATTGTGAGTCAATCTGATCCAGAAGGACGTCCAACAGTTTTCGATCGCCTGCCCAAGCCCCGTCAGGGACGCTGGATTGCAGTGGGTCGTTTAGACTTTAATACCGAAGGTCTTTTGTTATTCACTACCTCTGGTGAGTTGGCGAATCGATTAATGCATCCACGTTACGGCGTTGAGCGTGAATACGCAGTCCGTATTTTGGGTGAGCTTGGCCAAGACTCAATGGCACAACTCAAGAGTGGCATCCAGCTTGATGATGGCCAAGCAAAATTTTTACGTCTTGCAGTAGGTGGTGGTGACGGTGCGAATCGTTGGTATCACGTTGCTTTGAGTGAAGGCCGCAATCGTGAAGTGCGTCGCATGTTTGAAACAGTAGGCCATACAGTGTCACGTTTGATTCGTACGCGTTATGGCATGTTCTTATTACCTCCACGTTTAAGGCGGGGGAAATGGGAAGAGGTTGAGGCTGGCGGCATCTATAACTTGATGAAGTCTGCAGGCTTAAAAATGCCACAGCCGCAAGATAAGGGCCGCAATCCAAACCCAAACGGTCAAAGTCGTAACTCTGCCAGTGCAGATTTTCAGCCTGATCCAATGCAAACCTCAGTCTCATACTGGGGCTCACGCGATGCTTTAACCCTTGCTAGTGGCCACAATGGCATGACCCATCAGGGCAGAAATGCCAATCCTGGTGGCGGTGGTTCAGGCGAAGGGCGCGGTCCTTTCCGTGGTCGTACCCAAGGTGGTAGACCTGGGCAAGGTGGTCAGGGTGGTCAGGGTGGAAATGGCCAAGGCCAAAACCGTAATAAAGGCAAAAAAGTACACCATGGCCAGTCTGCTTTTGTGACAGCTGCCCCCCAAAGTCCTGGAAATGGACCTAAACGGGGTGCGCCAAAAGGGCGAAAACCCTTCAATAAGGGTCCCAGAAAGCCTCGTAATCCAGGCGAAAGCTTCTGATTTCTATCAGTTTTCCTTAAAATAAGCTATAATATTGGGCTGACGGCAGTATTTTGCTGTGTTTAGTAGTTACCGACTGATGTTGCGATCAACGTAAGTCGGCCTGTTCTGAATTTCGAGAATATGGGCTTCAAGGCCCATTTTTTTTTGCCATTTTGGTATGAAGGAAAGTCGTGAAGGATCAGCAGGTTATTTCTGCAGAGCTGGAAAACTTAGGTTACACGTTAGTAGATATCGAGCGTGAAGCCGGAGGTTTGCTGCGTGTCACGATTGAAAACCCCGATTACGAGCGTTTGATTAATGTCCTTGATTGCGAGAAGGTAAGTCATCAGCTGAGCTACACATTGCCAGTTGAGAATATTCCTTACGAGCGTTTGGAGATTTCTTCACCTGGCTTAGATCGACCTGTGAAGAGCGCAGCAGATTTTGAACGCTTTACTGGAATGGAAGTGGATTTGAAGTTGCGGGTTGCCGTTGGCGGCCGTAAGAATTATCGCGGTGTGTTGCAAGGCTTGCTGACTGGTGAATTAAATTCGCCTGATGCGAAGTTTGGCTTGGTGTTTGAGGGAGCTGATGGTCAGCCCTCTCAATTGGAGTTCTCTTTAGCCGAGGTCGATAAGACTCGGTTGGTCCCTGTTATTGATTTCAAAGGAAGAAAGTCATGAGCCGAGAAGTTCTCATGTTGGCAGACGCCCTAGCGCGTGAAAAGAACGTTGATCAAACTATTGTGTTTGAGGCGCTCGAAATGGCGTTGGCATCAGCCACTAAGAAACGTTACCCAAATGAAGATGTCGATATTCGCGTATCGATTGATCGTGAATCGGGTGAATACGAAACCTTCCGTCGCTGGTTGGTTGTACCCAATGAAGCCGGCCTACAAGAGCCTGATAAAGAGATTCTGCAGTTTGAGGCTCAAGAGCAACTTGCTGACATGGAAGTTGGCGATTACATTGAAGAGCAGATCGAATCTTTAGCGTTTGGTCGTATTGGTGCACAAGCTGCTAAGCAAGTGATCTTGCAACGCATTCGTGATGCTGAGCGTGAGCAAATTTTGAACGACTACCTTGAGCGTGGCGAAAAAGTCATGACCGGTACCGTGAAGCGCGCTGACAAGAATGGTTTGATTATTGAATCTGGTCGTGTTGAAGCTTTATTGCGTCGCGATCAAATGATTCCAAAAGAAAATTTACGTTCTGGTGACCGTGTACGCGCCTATATCCTGAAGGTGGACCGTGAAGCACGTGGCCCCCAGATTGAACTCTCACGTACTTGCCCAGACTTCTTGATCAAATTATTTGAGAATGAAGTTCCAGAGATGGAGCAAGGCTTATTAGAGATTAAAGGCGCAGCTCGTGACCCTGGTATTCGTGCCAAGATTGCAGTTGTGACTTATGACAAGCGGATTGATCCAATCGGTACCTGTGTAGGTGTTCGTGGTACCCGCGTTACTGCTGTTCGTAATGAAGTTGCCGGTGAAGCAGTGGATATTGTGCTGTGGTCTGAAGACCCAGCCCAGTTTGTGATTGGTGCTTTGGCTCCAGCACAAGTTTCTTCAATCGTGGTTGATGAAGAGCGTCACGCGATGGATGTTGTGGTTGATGAAGAAAACTTAGCAATCGCGATTGGCCGTAGTGGACAGAACGTTCGCTTGGCAAGTGATTTGACCGGTTGGCAGATCAACATCATGACCCCAGAAGAGTCTGCTGAGAAAACCGAAAAAGAAGCTTCCTCTGTGCGTCAGTTGTTTATGGACAAATTAGACGTTGACCAAGAAGTGGCCGACATCTTGATTGAAGAAGGTTTCAATACATTGGAAGAAGTGGCCTACGTACCACTTTCTGAAATGCTCGAGATTGATTCTTTCGACGAAGACACTGTGAATGAGTTACGTACTCGCGCTCGTGATTCCTTGTTGACTATGGAGTTGGCAAAAGAAGAGCGTGTTGGGGAAGTTTCCCAAGACTTGCGTTCTTTAGAAGGAATGACAACGGAGTTGATTGCTAAGCTTGCTGACAATCAAGTTCACACCCGTGACGACCTTGCTGAACTAGCTGTTGATGAGCTGGTTGAGGCGACACAAATTGACGAAGAAACTGCGAAAACGCTCATCATGAAAGCGCGCGAACATTGGTTTACTTCATGAGAGGAAGTAGTACATGGCAACAACAACAGTAAAAGCGCTCGCCAAGGAACTGAAACGAACTGCGGTTGACCTTTTAGAGCAATTGAAGGCAGCTGGAATCGAAAAAGGTTCTGAGGATGAGAGCATTACCGAGAAGGACAAAACTGTTCTGCTCGAGCATTTGCAAAAAGCACACGGCAATGCTGAGACTGGCGCTCGTAAAAAGATTACTTTAATCAAGCGCGAGAATTCTGAGATTCGTCAGGCAGACTCTGCTGGGCGTACTCGCACCGTACAGGTTGAGGTGCGAAAAAAACGCGTTTTAGTAAAACGTGGTGATGAGGCTGCCGCTCCTGTTGAGCCAGTGCCCGAAGCTAAACCAGCTAAAGATACTGCCGCAGTTAAGCTCAATCTTTCTGTAGAAGAATTAGAAAAACGCGCCGCAGAAGCAACCCGCCAAGCCGAGCTGTTGGCTCGTCAAGAAGCCGAAATGAAGGCGGAAGAAGATGCTCGTCAAAAAGCAGCTGCTGAGACGGTTGATAAAGACCCAGAAGCCGCTAAAGATGCTTCTGCAGCTGAGAAAAAAACAAAGTCTGAAAAGGCTGCAAAAGATTTAGCTGTAAGTAAAGAAAAAGAGTTAGCTGAGATTCGGGTTCGTCGCGCTGCTGCTGAGGCTGAAGCTTTGGCTATTCGCGACATGATGAGTACGCCAGCTCGTGTTCTCAAAGCACCAAGTGAAGTTGCTGCTGAAGAAGCGAAAAAAGGAACCTTACATAAACCTGCAAAAGTAGAAGGTGCAGAGGATAAGAAAAAGTCCCCAGCTAAAGTTGGCGGTAAAACGATTAAGTCTTCAGAGACATCCTCTACTTGGCAAGAAGAAGGTGCTAAGAAGCCAGGTGGCCTGAAAACTCGTGGCGATAGCTCAGGCGGTATAGGGGGTTGGCGTTCAGGCGGTGGCCGTAGAAAGCAACGTCAAATTGCTGAAGCCAATGTGGACACCAACTTCCAAGTACCTACAGAAAAAGTAGTGCATGACGTACAAGTTCCAGAAACCATTACTGTAGCTGAGCTAGCTCATGCAATGGCAGTGAAGAGTGCGGAAGTGATCAAGCTCTTGATGGGCATGGGTCAGATGGTAACGATTAACCAAGTACTCGATCAAGACACCGCAATGATTATCGTTGAGGAGATGGGCCATACAGCTCATGCTGCTAGATTAGATGATCCCGATTTGGATCTTGGTATTACTGGGCATGATGCTGAATTATTATCACGTCCACCAGTTGTAACCGTAATGGGTCACGTTGACCACGGCAAAACTTCCTTGCTCGATAAGATTCGTGCAGCAAAAGTAGCTACTGGTGAAGCTGGTGGTATTACTCAGCATATTGGTGCATATCACGTAGAAACACCACGCGGCATGATTACCTTCCTAGATACACCAGGTCATGAAGCTTTTACAGCGATGCGTGCTCGTGGTGCTAAGGCAACAGATATCGTGATCTTGGTTGTGGCTGCTGACGACGGTGTGATGCCGCAAACTAAGGAAGCGATTCACCATGCAGTAGCAGGTGGCGTTCCAATTGTTGTGGCTATCAACAAAATTGATAAACCCGATGCGAACTTAGAGCGCGTTAAAACTGAATTGGTTGCTGAGCAAGTCGTTCCAGAGGAATACGGTGGTGATGTGCCATTTATTTCAGTATCAGCAAAAACTGGCGAAGGCATTGATGCTTTGTTAGAGAATGTCCTCTTACAAGCTGAAGTTCTTGAGTTGAAAGCGCCTAAAGATGCTCCGGCACAAGGCCTGGTCATTGAGGCTCGCCTAGATAAAGGCCGCGGTCCAGTTGCTACAGTACTAGTTCAGTCTGGGACTCTGAAGCGTGGTGATATGTTGTTAGCAGGCTCTACATTTGGTCGCGTACGTGCAATGATGGATGAAAACGGTAAGCCATGTAATGAGGCTGGCCCATCTATTCCAGTAGAGATCCAAGGTTTAGCTGAAGTTCCTGCTGCCGGTGAATCAGTGCAAGTAGTTCCTGATGAGCGTAAGGCTCGTGAGATTGCACTCTTCCGTCAAGGTAAGTTCCGCGATGTGAAGTTAGCTAAACAGCAAGCATTCAAGCTCGAAACCATGATGGAAAATATGGAAGAGGGCGCGGTTGAAGCAAAGCTGTTACCTTTGATTATCAAGGCCGACGTTCAGGGTTCACAGGAAGCTTTGTCACAATCATTGCAAAAACTCTCCACTGCCGAAGTTAAAGTTCAAATTGTTCATGCAGCTGTGGGCGGTATTACTGAAACGGATGTGAACTTAGCGGTTGCTTCTAAGGCTGTCATCATTGGCTTTAACTCGCGTGCAGATGCAGCAGCGCGCAAGTTAGCCGAGAACAATGGCGTTGATATTCGTTATCACAATATTATTTATGACGCTGTTGACGAAGTGAAGTTAGCCCTAAGCGGTATGTTGACCCCAGATAAGAAAGAAGAAATCACTGGTCTGGTTGAGATCCGTCAAGTCTTCTTGGTATCTAAAGTTGGCGCCATTGCAGGTTGCTTGGTAGTCGACGGTATTGTTAAACGCACTTCAAGTGTTCGTCTATTACGTGACAACGTGATTGTCTGGTCTGGTGAGCTTGACTCACTGAAGCGCTTTAAAGACGATGCTAAAGAAGTTCGTGCCGGCGTTGAGTGTGGTCTTTCACTGAAAGGCTACAACGAGATTAAAGAAGGTGATCAACTTGAGGTATTTGAAGTTACCGAAGTAGCTCGTTCGCTCTAAGTCGTAAATAAATGCAAAAATCTAGCCCGCATCGTAACCAGCGTCTTGCTGATCAAATTCAGCGAGACCTGGCCGAGCTTATTCCACGTGAGTTGCGTAGTCCTAGCTTAGGTTTAATTACGTTGCAAAGTATTGAGCTTACATCAGATTTAGCGCATGCCAAGGTGTTCTTTACTGTATTAGGTGCTGAGCCTGAGCATGTATTAAAGGCGCTCCAAGAAAAAGCAGGGTATTTACATTCTTTATTATTTAAGCGTTTGCATATTCACACAGTCCCAACCTTGCACTTTCACTATGACAGCTCAGTTGAGCATGGCATAGAGATGTCTCGATTGATTGATCAAGCAGTAGACAGTGATCGCAAAGACGAAGTCCAATAATTTCATGGCTATTCGGATCGACGGCGTAGTGCTGCTAGATAAACCCGCAGGAATGAGTTCCCAAGGCGCAGTCACTGCAGTCAAGCGCGCATTTAATGCTGATAAAGCTGGCCATACAGGCACTTTAGATCCGATGGCAACAGGCCTTTTACCCATTTGTTTGGGTGAAGCCACTAAGTACTCTCAAGATTTATTAGAAGCTGATAAAACGTATATTGCCAAAGTCAAATTTGGTTCACGTACCGATACAGGGGATGCAGAAGGTGTCACTATTGAAGAATTGCCTTTGCCAGTATTTGCAAGTGAAGCAGAAATCAGAACAGTATTAGAGGCATTACTCCCAAAATTTACTGGGCCGATTTCTCAAGTGCCACCAATGTATTCAGCTTTAAAGCGTGATGGCAAACCTTTATATGAATATGCTCGTGCTGGCCTTGAACTAGAGCGTACTGCACGTGATATCACGATTCATCAAATTCGTTGGACTGATATTCAGTGGCCAGTAGCGACTCTAGAGGTCTCTTGTAGCAAAGGTACATATATTCGCGTATTGGCAGAAGATATTGGCAATGCTCTTGGCTGTGGCGCTCACTTGGCTGGCTTACGCCGTACTGAAGTAGGGCACTTAAATCTAGAGCAGTCATTTACTATTGAGGCGATTCAGAGTGGTTTGCAAAATAGCTCAAACTATATCTTGCCAGTAGATGCATTACTACAAACCTTGCCTCACTTAACGGTAGACGAGCAACAAGCTAAGCGCTTAGAGATGGGACAACGTGTGCCTCTCAACTTGCCTTCGATTGAAGCGCTAGTGCGTATTTATCGCGCTACTGCTGCACCTCATAACTTTATTGGCACTGCTGATTGGCGCTCTGGAGTATTACATCCCAAGCGACTGATCTCTCAAGCCCATTAAACCAAACTAACTTATTTATCTAATATCCTTATTTCAACCTCATTCTTAACTTCAAAAGCTTCACATGACTAAACGCGCACTTCGTAACATTGCTATCATCGCCCACGTTGACCACGGTAAAACTACTCTGGTTGACCAACTCTTGCGCCAATCCGGCACATTCCGCTCCAATGAAAAAATGACCGAACGCGTCATGGACTCAAACGACTTAGAAAAAGAGCGTGGCATTACTATTTTGTCCAAGAACTGCTCAGTAGAGTACGACGGTACCCATATCAATATTGTTGATACCCCAGGACATGCTGACTTTGGTGGTGAAGTAGAGCGCGTGTTATCTATGGTTGACGGTGTATTGCTTTTAGTTGATGCAGTTGAGGGCCCAATGCCACAGACACGTTTTGTGACTAAGAAAGCACTAGCACTTGGTTTGAAGCCGATTGTGGTGATTAATAAAGTTGACCGTCCAGGTGCTCGTTGCGATTACGTCATCAATGCAACCTTTGAGTTGTTTGACAAGCTCGGTGCTACGGAAGAGCAACTTGATTTTCCAATCATCTATGCCTCTGGCTTGAATGGCTATGCAGGCTTGAAAGAAGATGTGCGCGAAGGTGATATGCGTCCTTTGTTCGACGCTGTCTTACAACATGTTCCAGTTCGTGACGATAATCCTGATGGTCCTTTGCAGTTTCAGATCTCTTCAATTGACTACAACAGTTATGTTGGAAAGATTGGTGTTGGTCGTGTGAACCGTGGCCGTGTTAAGCCTGGCATGGAAGTGATTTGTATGAATGGCCCAGATGGAGTGCCATTTAAAGGACGTGTTAACCAAGTATTGAAATTCAAAGGCTTGGAGCGTGAAGTTGTTGAGGAAGCTTTTGCTGGTGATATCGCATTGATTAACGGTATTGAAGAGTTAGCGATTGGTACCACTGTCTGTGCAGTTGATACACCTGAAGCATTGCCAATGCTGAAAATCGATGAGCCAACCTTAACCATGAATTTTATGGTGAACACTAGCCCATTTGCAGGTCGTGAAGGTAAGTTTGTGACCAGCCGTCAGATTCGTGAGCGTTTAGATCGCGAATTGAAATCAAATATGGCACTGCGCGTAAAAGAGACAGATGACGATACTGTGTTTGAAGTATCCGGTCGTGGTGAATTGCATCTGACCATCTTGGTTGAGACCATGCGTCGCGAGGGTTATGAAATGGCCGTTTCTCGTCCGCGCGTTGTTTTCCATGAAGAAGATGGCGTGAAGATGGAGCCGTATGAGAATTTAACAGTTGACGTAGAAGACGCAACGCAAGGCGCTGTGATGGAAGATTTAGGCAAGCGTAAAGGTGAGCTACAAGATATGGTGAGTGACGGTAAAGGACGTACGCGTCTGGAGTACCGCATTCCAGCACGTGGCTTGATTGGCTTCCAGGGTGACTTCATGACCATGACTCGTGGCAATGGCTTAATGAGTCATACCTTTGACTCTTACGCTCCTGCTAAAGATGGCATTTTGGGTGAACGTCATAATGGCGTGCTGATTAGTCAAGATGACGGCGAAGCGGTTGCTTACGCTATTTGGAAATTACAAGACCGTGGTCGTATGTTTGTAAAGCATGGCGATCCTGTCTACGAAGGTATGGTCATCGGTATTCATAGTCGTGATAACGACTTAGTTGTTAACCCAATTAAAGGTAAACAATTAACTAACGTACGATCCTCTGGTACGGATGAGGCGGTACGCTTAGTGACCCCAATTGATCTGACTCTTGAATATGCAGTTGAATTCATTAGTGATGATGAATTAGTGGAAGTTACTCCTAAGAGTGTGCGGGTTCGTAAGCGCTACCTCAAGGAGCATGATCGTAAGAAGGCTTCGCGCGAGTAAGCGCCTCAAGCTGAACAAGATAAGCCACCTTCGGGTGGCTTTTTGCTTGTCATGAATTCGTCATATATATTTCTATATAATTGGAAATATGAAAAATACAGATGCAATACAGGCTTTTCTGGCGCTAGGGCAGGAATCCCGCCTTAATGTCTTCCGCTTAATTGTTCAGCGTGGCGATCAGGGACTTACTCCTAGCCAAATTATTGAAAAATTAGGCATCCCCAATGCAACCCTGAGCTTTCACTTAAAAGAATTGGTAAAAGCAGACTTACTCTTGGTTGAAAGACAAAGTCGTAACCTAATCTACCGTCCTAATGCAGGGCTCGTGCAAGATTTAAGTGGATTCTTATTAGAAAACTGCTGTGATGGCCAATCTTGCATTCCAATCAAAGCTTTAAAGAAAGTGAAATCAGCATGAAGCAATACAACATTCTTTTTCTCTGCACCCATAATTCAGCACGCTCGATTATTGGGGAGGCCTTAGCTTCAACGCACCCAAGCGGTAAGCTAAAAGGTTTTTCTGCAGGCTCAACTCCTGGCACAAGTGTGAACCCATATGCCGCACAGATTGCAAAAGAGTTAGGATTGGATACTTATTTACTTAAATCTAAAAGCTGGGATGTATTTGCGCAGCCTGATGCCCCAAAGATGGATTTTGTGATTACGGTTTGTGATGATGCGGCTGGGGAACAATGTCCATTCTGGCCGGGCCAGCCAGTAACTGCGCATTGGGGATTCCCTGATCCGTCACGAGTGCAAGGTAGCGATCTAGAAAAGAAGACAGCATTTGTTAATGTGATGAAGGGCCTACAAAAGAGGATTGATGTCTTGGCTGCTCTGCCTTTGGATAAGCTTGACTCAATCAGTTTGCGGGAAATCCACACAAAATTATGAGTTCACTTACTAAAAAACTTTCTTTCTTAGACCGCTATTTAACGGTCTGGATCTTTGCTGCGATGGCTTTGGGCATTGCCCTGGGCTATTTCTTGCCTGGAGTAGAGGGCTTTATTAACTCATTTCAGGTGGGTAGCACTAATTACCCCATTGCGATTGGCTTGATATTGATGATGTATCCACCCTTTGCTAAGGTGAGATATGAAGATCTACCGGATGTATTTAGGGATAAAAAGATCTTTGTAATTGCTTTTCTGATGAACTGGATTATTGCCCCAATCTTCATGTTCTTTCTGGCAATTACTTTTGTACCAAACCAACCTGAATACATGGCAGGCCTGATCCTGATTGGGATTGCGCCTTGTATTGCGATGGTGATTGTCTGGAATGATATTGCTAAAGGATCTACCGAATACGCTGCGGGCTTGGTTGCATTTAATGCAATCTTCCAAGTGCTTTTCTTCAGTCTATATGCCTACGTATTTCTGACGGTACTGCCACCGTTATTTGGCCTTGCTGGATCAAACATCACCATCACAATTAGTGAGATTGCTAAGACCATCTTTATTTATTTGGGTATTCCCTGTATTGCAGGATTGCTAACCAGATTCGTGATGCTGAAGTTTGTTTCTAAAGATTGGTATCACAAGCACTTTGTGCCAAAAATTGGTAAGCTCACATTGATTGCGCTGCTCTTTACTATCGTAGTCATGTTCAGCCTCAAGGGAAAACTCATTCTTCAGCTTCCAGGTGATGTTCTCACCATCTCCATTCCATTACTGATTTATTTTGGAGTGATGTTCCTAGCCACCTTTGTAATCACAGCCAAGATGGGCATTGATTACAAGCGCTGCTGCACTTTATCTTTTACGGCATCGAGTAATAACTTTGAATTAGCGATTGCGGTAGCAATTGCTGTCTTTGGGATTAACTCTGGCGCAGCCTTTGCAGCGGTCATAGGGCCACTAGTAGAAGTTCCTATCATGATTGGCTTGGTAAGTATTGCCCTCTGGATTAAAGAGCGCTATTGGCATGCAAGTTAATTCTGAAGGAGTCTCAGAATCGCGGGTATTTTTGCCTGCTGATCAGTCTCATCTGAATTTATTGCAATTCTTTATCGCTCAGTTTCCTCATATTGAAGTCAAGGAGTGGGAAGATCGCTTCGCCCAAGGTCTAGTATTAAATGCTGAGGGAGAGGCGCTTAAGGCAAGTAGCGCATATCAACCTAATACCCATCTGATTTATTTCAGGCGCTTGTCCCGTGAACCGGAAATCCCCTTTGAAGAAGAGATTCTCTTCCAAGATGAACATATCCTAGTGGCAGATAAACCTCACTTCTTGCCAGTAACTCCAAGTGGCCTTTACTTGCATCAAACCCTACTCAATCGGCTGAAGAAAAAAACCGGCATTCAGACCCTAAGCCCTATCCATCGCATTGATCGGGATACTGCTGGGCTTGTGATTTTTTCTATCAAGCCAGATGAGAGAGCTGCATATCAGAATCTCTTTAGAGATAGAGTTGTCAGGAAGATTTATGAAGCGATTGCAGCATATTCTGAGGCGCTCAATGCAAAGCTACCAATGACCTATCAGAGTCGCCTTAAGGAATCAGAACATTTCTTACAAATGATGGAAGTAGAGGGCGAACCTAATACTGATACATTGATTGAGATCATCACTCAAAACAAGTCTTGGGCTAAATATCGGCTTATCCCAGGCAGCGGTAAGAAGCATCAGCTCCGTTGCCATCTTAATGCCTTAGGCATACCAATTAAGGATGATCAGATTTATCCAATCCTCACGCCGTATCAAGAATATGATTTAGATCTTTCAAAGCCTTTGCAGCTATTAGCAAAGGAAATATCTTTTCTTGATCCCATCAGTAATGCTCAAAGAGAGTTTGTGAGTCAGCGGACCTTAGATTTCTAGGCAACTAATTTTTTAAAGCAGAAAAGCTATTCGCTTGTGCTTTATTCCAGTACAACTCAAACACTCTTGGTAGGTGCAAAGATGAGTCGATGCTTCCTCCCTTGAGCAGAAGTCCGGCGGGCATCTCTGGGAGGAGGAAGGACAGAATGCGTACTTCATGTGCATTAACCCGTCGAATAATATGGGATGCATCAATTTCACCAGGGTGATGTAGGCCCGCTGCTTCAACTAATTCTTTGAGTGTTTTGAGAGTTTCATTATGGAAATGAAAGACGCGCTCAGCCTTATTTGGTACTACTAAGGCCTTTTGACGTAATGGGTCCTGAGTTGTTACGCCCGTAGGACAAAAGCCAGTATTGCAGACTTGCGCTTGAATACAGCCAATAGAGAACATGAAGCCACGCGCACTATTGCACCAATCAGTTCCTAAGGCAAAGGCAACGGCCATATCAAAAGCGCTAATAATTTTTCCAGCACAGCCAATCTTAATTTGATCGCGCAGATTAACGCCCACTAAGGTGTTATGAACTAGACGTAGCCCTTCTTGTAGTGGTGTACCAACATGGTTGGTAAATTCAACTGGGGATGCACCTGTTCCGCCCTCAGAGCCATCCACCACAATAAAGTCTGGGTAGATATTGGTCTCTAACATGGCTTTGACAATTCCAAACCATTCCCAGGGATGTCCGATACAAAGCTTAAATCCAACTGGTTTACCACCAGAGAGATCACGTAATTTTTTAATAAAGTGCATCATCTCAAGCGGGCTTGAGAAAGCGCTATGGGATGCTGGCGAGATGCAGGCCTCGCCTACATTGACACCACGTGCCTTGGCAATCTCCGCAGTGACTTTGGAACCCGGTAGAATTCCACCATGACCAGGCTTGGCACCTTGACTTAATTTAATCTCGATCATCTTAACTTGAGGGTCAAGTGCATTTTCAGCATATTTTTCTTCATTAAAGCTGCCATCTAGATTACGGCAGCCAAAGTAACCAGAGCCAATCTCCCAAATTAGGTCACCGCCATGAATGCGATGGTAGGTAGAGATAGAGCCTTCACCAGTGTCATGGGCAAAGCTACCTTTTTTAGCTCCTAAATTTAAGGCCATCACAGCATTAGCGCTCAGTGAGCCAAAACTCATTGCTGAAATATTAAAGATGCTGGCAGAGTATTTTTGTATGCAGTCTTTGCCGCCAATTTCAATACGGAAATCATGGCTAGGTAAACGTGTAGGTGCCAATGATTGATTAATCCATTGATACCCCGGCGCCATGACATCAAGACTAGTACCAAATGGTATTTGATCAGGTACCGCTTTAGAGCGTGAATAGACTAAAGTGCGTTGCGCTTTAGAGAAAGGAGCTTCATCGTTATCCCCTTCAATAAAGTACTGCCGAATTTCTGGGCGAATATATTCCAGCAAGAAGCGCAGATGACCAATCACAGGGTAGTTACGTAATATAGCGATCTTTTTTTGGAAAAGATCGTAGATACCTACGATAGTTAAAGCACCAAACAATATTAGAAAATGGAGGGCTTGCCTATCTAGCCCTAAAGCGACAATATCTAAAGCGATAAAACTGACAATAGTCCCAATAATGCAAAGGATAAAAGGGGTGTATCGAATTGGAATCAATTTGCTGGAGTTAGCCATAAGGAGATCAAATAGAGGAGGTCTTAGTATACGAATTTAATACTATTGCGCTTGGATTGATCTAAATCAAGCCCTCAGGCGATCTTAGCGCGTGGTGAGAGTATCCTGAAAGAGTAACTATATCAATCACAGGAAGAACTATGTCATTAAATCATGCAGTTATTTGGATCGATCACAAAGAAGCCCACGTCATGTTCTTAAGTCAGGATGCTAGTGAGGCAGAGATCATTAAAAGCAAATCGACACATTCTCATTTACACCATAAAGGTGGTGAAGTAGGTAGCGGTAAGCTGGCATTAGATTCAAAATATCTCCATTCAGTAATGCAGGCTGTAAATGAATCCAAAGAAATTCTGATTCTTGGGCCAGGCTCTGCCAAATTGGAACTCATCAAACATGCGCATCAGCATGATGCCAAGATTGCTGAAAAGATTGTTGGAGTAGAAACTGTTGACCATCCGACCGATAAAGAAATACTTGCTCATGCCCGTAAGTTCTTTTATAAAGTAGATCAGATGCTCTAAAACCCAATGAGAAAGTAAGCGAATGATGAATGAAGGCAAAAAAGCGGAAGAAGAATTAGGTCCAGATGGCCTACCTGGTCATGACTATTTCTTAGATGCCGTCAATCACATTGACGAAGCAGTAGCTAATAAATTGATTGCTATTGGTGCAGCAAAAGGAATTGTCTATAGCCTAGTAGAGACACTTGGCACCATGGTGGGTGATCCTGATTTGCCGGCGCATCTCAAATCGGGTTATATGGGAGCGCTCGATCTGGCGGTGGAGTTAGAGGCTAAGCTATCTAAGGCGCGCTAACGCTTTACTTGTCCTGATGCATTTAAAATAGCGCTCAATCGCTATTTAATAGAAGTCCATGATCAATACCCCAAAGAAACGTCTAGCTGTAGCCCCCATGATGGAGTGGACGGATCGTCATTGCCGCTCTTTTCATCGGACGCTTACTAAAGAAGCAGTTCTCTACACAGAGATGGTAACAACGGGTGCATTAATGCATGGCGATTTACCGCGCCATTTAGATTATTCCCAAGATCAACATCCAGTGGTATTGCAGTTGGGTGGTTCAGAGCCTAGTGACTTAGCAAAGTCTGCAGAGTTAGGGCAGCAGTGGGGCTATAAGGAAATTGATCTTAATTGCGGCTGCCCATCTGAGCGTGTGCAGCGCGGTGCTTTCGGTGCTTGCCTGATGGCAGAACCTAATTTGGTGGCCGACTGTGTCAAGGCAATGAAGAGTGCTATAGATATTCCGATCTCAGTTAAGCATCGCTTAGGTTTGGATTCGATGGATGCAGCTAGCTCTCCCAAAGATTATCAATTTGCGCTTGATTTTATTCTTGCTGTTGCTGATGCAGGCGCAAGCCAAGTAACCATTCATGCGCGTAATGCCGTACTCAAAGGGCTTTCACCAAAAGAGAACCGCACTAAACCGCCACTACGTTATGAAGTAGCTGCCCAGTTGAGGCTGGATGCACAAAAACAATTTCCTAACCTCAAAGTCTTACTTAATGGTGGTCTGGAAACGAATGAACAGATTGCGGGGCATTGGGATGACTTCGATGGCTTCATGATTGGTAGGGCGGCATACTATTTTCCAGTCATGCTCTTGGGTTGGGATGATTTAATTAATACTAATGGTGATGCAGCTGGCTATCTTTTCAGTGAAACCGAATGGCATCGGATTCAGATTGGATTAGTTAAACAAGTAGAAGCTTGGTTTGATGAATGCAAATCCAAAGGCAAGCCTTTTTATATCGGTGCATTTACAAGGCACATACTTGGCTTAGCACATGGCAGAGCAGGGTCAAGATATTGGCGCCAGCGGCTTTCTGATCACCATGCTTTAGCCAAGGTTCAGAGCAAAGCAGCAATTGTGGATTTCTTCTTAGATGCTAGTCTAACCCTGGGTGACTGGGCTGCTTTTGAGATTGAAAATGCCTAAGGTGAAGGCTGGAAACGCTGTTTTTGACAGGTTTTTGAGCTAAAAGCTATAATGACACCTCTACAACGGCGGACGTAGCTCAGTTGGTAGAGTCCCAGATTGTGATTCTGGTTGTCGCGGGTTCGAGCCCCGTCGTTCGCCCCACTTTTTATTGTTAAGAGGCTCTTGATTGGGGCCTTTTCTATTACAGTAGTCACCATGAAAAAGTTTGATATCACTGCCATTCTTTTTGGTCTATTGCTCAGCGCTATAGCCTTGTACTTCATGCTGAAGCCTTCTGCGAGTCAAGCTGCGCCAAGCTCATCGATAGCGACAGTGCAAATAGGTAATTTGGCTTGGGACCAAACAGAAATGACGATTGGCGATGTTAAAGGTTTTGCTAATGCGACAGGCTTCACAAGTCAGGCCGAGAAAAATGGGGGAGGTCTTTCTTATGAAGCGGGCTTTGTAAAGAAGCCAGGCTGGAATTGGAAAACACCGTATGGCGTTCCAGCCAACGATACAGAACCTGCAGTGCATCTTAATCAAAAAGAAGCTGAATCAATTTGTCGCTATTATGGCAAACGATTGCCCACCGAAGTAGAGTGGATCAGTGCAGCATTCTTAGAGCAAAGAGCAAATCCACCTGCGGGATACGTCAAAGGACAGCGCTACCCATTTCCAGGTGGCAGTACTCCAAACCCATCCCATTGCTTAAGCGGCTGTGGCGATTACAAGGGACTTGCACCAGCAGGTGCCTTGAATCGTGGAACTGGGCACGTCCCGGTGAAGACTACCAAACCAGGCGTCAATGGACTGTATGACATGGGTGGCAATGTGTGGGAATGGACAGCCACTGAAAAGAACGGCGGTTTCATCACTAGAGGCGCTTCTTGGTGGTATGGACCAGAAAGACAGCAAGAGTCTGATGTGGAATCGAAGCCTGCTGATGTTGGGGTGGTTTACATCGGCCTTCGTTGTGTAAGCGATAAGTAAGTTGGGTTTATTTAGTAGATAAGTACTAATAAGAGTTTCTGAATTTGTCTTACTGGGATATCACTCCTAAAGAGTATGAAAAACAAGAACAAGAGCAAATTGAGGAGCTCAATCAAACAGGGTCCTTCGGGCCAAATTACAAGGAATACATCCGCAAGGATAGTTCCCGATTTCCAATCTTCATTCGTGGCTTTATCTTGTCTGATGTAGATGGGCGTAAATTGGTCTGGGGCATTATTGAGGATCTTACTAAAAAGTTATCCTGACGTATTGAACGAGTGTTCATTGAATGTGTCTGAGTTTTGAAACTCAAGGTATAGTTTGCTAGCCTATGAGTCTGACGTCTGTCCCTGAATCCTCCGAAATTGAGATTACCCCTGATTACCAGGCGGTGATTGACGCTATCGAGCGTCATGATCCTTATATCTTTGTCAGTGGCAAAGCCGGCACCGGCAAAACAACGCTCATTGGCTATCTTCGAGAAATCATCCCCGGCAACGTCGTTGTCGTAGCGCCAACAGGTGTAGCTGCTTTACAGGTGAAGGGCGTCACCATTCATTCATTCTTCAGGTTGCCACCGCGTTTGATCTTCCCCGAAGAGGATATCAAGCCCCTGCGGGATAAGCGCCTTTATAAAGATATTCGTCTCCTCATCATTGATGAAATCTCTATGGTGCGTACTGATGTCGTAGATGCGATGGATTTATTTCTGCGCGAAAATGGCCCCCAAAAAGGCAAACCCTTTGGCGGAATTCAGGTGATGTTTGTGGGAGACCTGTTTCAGTTACCTCCAGTAGTCTCTAGTGCCGACATGCAGGTATTAGCCGATCGCGGTTATGAAGCCCCTTATTTCTTTTGTGCAATGGCTCTGCATCGTAAAGACGTCACGATGGTGGAGCTTTCTAAGATCTTTCGTCAAAAAGATGAGCACTTTGCTGATCTTCTGAATCGCATCCGTATCAATCATGATATAGATGAGGCGCTAGATACGCTTAATGCCCAGTGTTACCGTAAAGATGCCGAGGTAGATGAAGAAACCATCACGCTCACCACTACCAATGCGAGAGCAGACCAAATCAATGGTGCGGGATTGCGAGCAATTACGAATGAAGTCAAAGTCTATTCAGGTAAAACAACCGGTAAGTTCAATATCGATGAGCGCAACTTACCTTCAGCTAATAATCTGGCTTTAAAGGTGGGTGCAAAAGTGATGTTTACAGCAACAGACCCTGGCTTTCCGAAGCGCTGGGTGAACGGCACCATTGGTATCGTTCGAGAATTACTCGCTGATAAAGTAAAAGTGATAGTTAAAAATGGACCGTACTCCAATACTGTTGAAGTGACAGGGCACCAATGGGAATCCTACCGGTATGACCATGACATGATGTCTGGCAAGATCTCTCCTAGCATTATTGGTACTTATGTGCAAATTCCCTTGATGCTCGCTTGGGCAGTCACCATTCATAAAAGTCAGGGTAAGACGCTGGACAAGGTGAAAGTCGATTTATCCACTGGCGCATTTGCATCGGGTCAAGTCTATGTAGCCCTCAGTAGATGCAAAACGATTGAAGGCATCTCTCTTCAAAGACCAATTGAGCCCAGAGATGTGAGCTGCGATCAAGAAATTAAGCGCTTCTATCTTAACTGCCTTCCGCCAAGCTGATTTAAGGCTTAAAAGTGATCAAATAGCTAACTCAGGCCATGTCTGTGAAGGGGTTTTATATCTGGATTTTAGATTTATAATTAGCCGACGCTCATAACAGTGCTTTATCGATGAAATACAAAACAAGGAGGCTATATGTTCTATAGGGTGGGTTTACCACTGTGGAAACAGGCGGCTCAATTAGGTTGTCCAATGATGATTCGTGTAAACGCTTTCTTCGATGAAGAGGCTAAGGTTTTTGTTGCCACAAGCCCTGATTTAAAAGGTTTAGTAGCAGAAGCAGATACTTTGGATGCGCTAGAAAAAGAGGTTGTGGCTAGCGCCTCAGGCTTGATGTCATTTCAATTGCAGGGTAAACACCGCAATAAAATTTATTCCGAACTTAGAGTGAGGGATTGTTTACAAATGGCATTAGTTTGAAGGGTTTTTATAAGCAACTTACTGCTATATTAAAAAATTATGGATTTGTATTTGAGAGGCAAGGTAAGGGATCTCATGAGTTTTGGTGCAAGGGTTCTCTTTGCGTCACAGTCCCATCTAATTGCAAGTCTAGATTCACGGCAAATGCAATATTAAAGCAAGCCAATATTTCTGAGAAAATTTAAGTGGCCAATAATGAATACCGCGATGCCAATGGGTTGATCGATCAGAATTTCGATGCAACGTATTTAGCGCAAAAGAAAGTCAGAGTTGGATGGAGTTAAGATGCTCAAGCCATCGCTGGGGATGGTAATGAAGATTCTCTTCTGAAGAGTTTCCAAATATTAATGACAAAGATTTGGAGTGGTGATTTACTTAAATTATTGCTAGTGAACTTCTTTGTTTTAAAACCCAGCAGCTAATCCATCTCGGCGATGATCACTAGCAGCAATATAAGCGGAGTGGGCTTCATCACTGATTTTAGCAATGGCTTGCGCACTACCAAAATCTAAACTATTTGCTGGCATCACAGTAACCTCGTGCCCCATATTTTTCAGGCCCTCAACAATATCTACAGGCATACCTGCCTCAACAGTCAGTTTGCCTAAGTCATCAATGCGCCAGCGGGGGGCATCAGAACAGGCTTGAGGATTGAGATGCTCATCCACAAAGCGTATTGCAAATTGAATATGTCCTTGCGGCTGCATATTGCCACCCATCACACCGAATGCCATTGTGGGTTTGCCACCTTTTGATAAGAAGGCGGGCAGTATGGTATGAAAGGGGCGTTTGCCCGGAGCCACTTGATTGGGGTGTCCTGCTTTGAGGCTAAAGCTCATGCCACGGTTATGCAAAGCAATACCTCCTGGTGCAACCACTCCAGAACCAAAGCCTTTGAAGTTCGACTGAATATATGAAATCATCATGCCCGATTCATCTGCGGCGCAAAGATACACTGTGCCACCAGAGTGAGGGTCACCAGGACCATAAGAGCCCGCTTTATGGTGATCAATCAAAGTAGCGCGACTAGCTAAATACTCTCTATTCAGTAATGAGTCCACTGGCATTGTCATTGAGCGTGCATCAGATACATACTCATATGCATCAGCAAAAGCTATCCGCATTGCCTCTACCTGCAAATGAATATGCTGGGCGGAATTGGCGGGATATCGTTTAATATTTGCAGCCTGCAAAATACCTAAAGCCATCTGCGCAGCAATACCAGAACCATTCGGAGGAATCTCATAAAGAGTGTAGTCACCATAATCAAAGGCAAGCGGCTCAACCCACTCTGGCTTGTTATCTGCAAAGTCTTGCATGGTGAAGCAACCGCCGGAAGTTTTTGCAAAGTCGACCATACTTTTAGCAAGCGGCCCTGTATAAAAAGACTCGCCTTGCGTCGCTGCAATTTCTTTTAAGGTTTTAGCTTGCGCAGGAAATTTCCAGATCTGTCCAGCTTCAGGAGATTTGCCATCAATCAGAAATGATTGCGCAAAACCGGGTTGATCTTTCAGAGTCGGAATGGCTTCACGCCATTGACGGGCAATCACGGGGGAGACTGGAAAACCATTCTCTGCATAATCAATTGCGCGCTTAAATAATTGCGCAAAAGGCAGCTTGCCAAATTTTTTGGATAGCTCAATCCAGCCAGCAACCACACCCGGAACAGTAACTGTCTTCCAGCCGATGGGATCCATTGCTGATTGACCAGCAAAATATTCTGGGGTCCAAGCGGCAGGGGCGCGACCCGAAGCATTTAAGCCATGCAGTTTCTTGCCATCCCATAGAATCGCAAAGCTATCCCCACCAATGCCATTCATGGTTGGCTCAACAACCGTTAAGGTGATCGCAGTAGCAAGTGCGGCATCGACTGCATTACCGCCATTCTGCAGTGCCTCAATGCCCGCTTGGGTAGCAAGAGGTTGAGAGCTGGCAACAGTGTTTCTGGCTAGGACTGGCGCACGACCACCACCAAAGGGAGGAGAAATCAACATAGGAAATTCTTTAAGAAATGAAATACGGTTGTGAATTAGTCAATCTTAATATTGGCAGCTTTGACAGCTTTTGACCACTTGACGTGTTCGGCAGTGGTGATTTCTGTAAGTTTTTCTGAGTTAGCAAATTGGGTTTGGAGACCTTGGTTGGCTAACTTATTTTTGAAGTCAGGATTGGTCAGTATTTTACGAATTTCTTTTTCAAGTCGAGCAATCACGGCAGAAGAGGTTCCCTTTGGCGCATAAATAGCAAAGAAATTCTCAACATCAAACTTCTTCATACCATCTTGCTCAAATGTTGGAACGTTTGGTAACAAAGGCGA
Organism: Polynucleobacter sp.; assembly: GCA_037129175.1. Lineage (GTDB taxonomy): Bacteria > Pseudomonadota > Gammaproteobacteria > Burkholderiales > Burkholderiaceae > Polynucleobacter. Next base: position 55,770 of record JBAXVK010000005.1, read on the forward strand.
GCGCTCGTTTGAGGCAATTGCAATGGGCCTTAACTTACCGCTTTGAATATGGGGAAGAGATGCCGTCAGGCTATCAAACATCATCAAGGTGTTACCAGCAATTAAATCAGGTAAGGCAAAGCTGCTGCCTTTATAAGGAATATGAGTTCCAGTAGCGCCAATGCGCTGCATAAACAAAGTAGATTCTAAGTGTGAGAGGCTGCCATTACCCTGAGAGGCGTAATTAAAGTTGCCATTCTTTGACTTAATAAAGGCGATCAGCTCAGTCAAATTTTTTGCTGGGACACTTGGGTTCACTTCCAGAATATGAGGAACAGAGCCTACTAGAGCAACGGAGGCAAAATCTTTTTGGAGATCAACTGGGGGATTGTTAAAGAGTGCCTGAGCAATGGCTTGATTCGTGAGAGCACTAAAGTGAATGGTATAGCCATCGGGATTAGCTTTGGCTGCAGCAGTCATGCCAATCATTCCGCCTGCGCCCGGTTTATTCTCAACTACTACTGCTTGACCTAATGCTTCACCTAATGGGACTGCAATACTGCGAGCAAAAACATCAGTTGAGCCTCCTGCAGGAAAGGAGAGAATCATTTGGATTGGTTTTTTTGGCCAATCCGTATCTGGCGCCGCGTAACTGTAGCTTACAGCCCCACATAAAATGATGGTTGTCAAAATTCGTTTAATGTTATTCATATAGACTCTCTTAAAGAACGATCACAGCGTTTCACTTGAACGATTTATTTCTCATCTTTAAACCAATACCATTTGTATAGAAAACTTTGCCCCAATCGTCTAAAGGGGGCTAGTTTTTCTGAGCGAAACCTGCCGAATGCATTAGGAAACTCGAGCGGCGAGTGATAGATTGGCAACTTTAACACGTCTGAATCAACCTTTTTCCCAGCTACAAGTTCCGCTAAGCGTTTACCAGCCCAAGTAGAAAAAGAAACGCCGTTTCCACCATAGCCAAGCGCATACCAAACTTGTTGTGATGGATCTGGCTGGGTGATACGCGGCATCATATCGTGACTCACATCCACCCAACCCCACCAAGAGTAATCAATTTCAATACCTGCTAAAGGCGGAAACTTTCTAGCAATACCATCCGTTAATAGTTTCAAATGTTTAGGTGAGCTGGCGTCAGCACCACCAATCGAACTGCGACTGCCTATTTGCAGGCGCTGATCTTTTAACAGGCGATAGTAAAAGCGTAGCGTACGAGTGTCGGTTAAAAAAGTATGCGAACGAAAGTTGCAGGCCTTTATTTCAGCTTCAGTGAGCGGTCTAGTCACCAGCGAATTAGACAAAATAGGCAGGATCTTATTTTTGCTTGGCTTTAATCCCTGAACACCATAGCCACCGGTGCAAATAGCAATTCGTTTAGCTCGGACAACCCCACCCGGAGTCTGAATATGGTGCACTCCATTAATTGTCTCCCATCCCTGCACAGGGCTAGCAGTATGGATCTTGACTCCAAGACTTTGGGCTTTCTTGAGAAGACCAAAAGTAAATTTCAGCGGATGAATACCAACACCTTCACGCTCTAGTAGGGCGCCGGCAGCATCATGATCATCACAATATTGCTCCCGAACTTCTTGCGCACTCAGTAATAGTGGATCATATCCAAATATCTCTTTGCGGACCTTTGCCTCATTTTTTAGGTAGATCATTTTTTCTGGACGATGTGCAATGTAGAGGTGGCCACCATCAAATGCATCACAGTCAATTTCACTCACCAACGCTTTGAAATTCTCAAAGCCAGTATAAATTTCTCGATCTAATTTCTTGGCGGTATCCAGACCCCAACGTTCAATCCATTGAGATCTAGATAATCTGCCACTGGCATTTTGACCTTGGCCGCCACTACGACTAGAGCACCCCCACGCGGTTTGATTAGCTTCCAAAATAGTTGCTTGAATGCCATGCTCTTGTGCTAAGTATAGCGCAGTTGAAACTCCAGTCGAACCAGAGCCAATAATGACAACATCTGTATCGATGTCCTGTGTGACAGGCCCATCTGTTTGCGGTGGGTTGCCAACAGTTGCAACCCAATAGCTGGGTGCATAGTCAACGCCACTGCCTGGATAAACAGAGGTGAGTGGGTCATACAGCGGATCGTATGCGACTGGTGGTATATTCAACATAAACCTATTTAGTTGCCGGTAAATTTGGGCGATTTTTACGGAAGGCATTTTTCATCTGAATCTTGCTATCCTTAAAAGTAAAAATATCAACACCATCAGTTTCAATGTGACTGCCATCGGCCGCGGTACCGACAAAAGTCCATTCCGATACTCCAAAATCACCGTCAATAAAATGCCGATCATTGATCCACTGCGCATCCGGCACATTCATCCAGGCGCTTTCAAAAGCAGCTCTCACCGCATCAATGCCTTCATGACGAGTGCCGCAAGCATCAGGGCCTGCTGCAGTCTGAAAAACACAGTCATCACACATAAAACTCATTAAGCCATCGATGTCATGTCGATTCCATGCCGCGCTAAATTGAGCTAAGTGGGCGATAGTCATCTGTTTTTTACTATTTTGCATTGTCAAGGTAAGCGTTAGTTTTAACTGTCTATGGGTGGGTGGAAATACTATAGTATTGAAAGCTTATTATCGAAATTTGAGACCGCAATCTAAAGTTCTGGTTACTAATAACTTCTATTTTGACTGCATCCTGAGATTTGTGCCAAATTCTATTTTTTATTTTCATGATTAAGGACTTCAGATGAATGCATATCATCAATGGCCTTCGCTTCGTGCAATTACCACGGAGGTTAAGAGCAGGGCTCATTCTGCACGTGCCCAGGTTGAACTTGCTTTAGATTTGGCCAAGAAGGAAACTTTAGATTCGGCTATCTCGCCTACGTTTATTAGTCTTCATGCTGATATTGCCCTAGCTTTAGCAGATGAACTTGACGCCAAGATTGCTAGAGGCGAGGACTGCGGTGATTTATGTGGAATTCCATTTGCCGTAAAAGATAATATTGATTGGCATGGTTTAAATACTAGCGCTGGAAGTCCGAAGGCATATCTTCAGAAAGCCTCTTCATCGGCTCCCGTATTACAGGGATTGATCGATCGCGGTGCGATACCGATTGGTAAAACGAATCTGAATGAGTGGGCCGTAGGTTTAACTGGTGAGAATGCTCACTATGGCAATGTGATGAACCCCCATTTAAAGGGTTGCCTTTCAGGAGGCTCATCGAGTGGTAGCGCAAGGGCAGTAGCGATGGGAATTGTGCCAATGGCCCTAGGTTCTGATACTGGGGGCTCGATTCGCATGCCCGCTGCTTGGTGTGGCATCGTAGGCCTTCGGCCTTCGAGTGATTCTTTTTCTTTGGATGGAGTGGTACCGCGTTCCCGAGCCTTGGATGTTGTTGGCCCTCTTGTAAATTCAGTTGAGGATTGCGATTATTTTCTTGGCAACTCTTTTTTGCCAAAATCTACACCAAGCAATTCAGCTAATGCAACAAGCATCAAAATAGGCTGGGATCCTCATCTCCTAGATGGTGTAGATGCTCCCGTGCGTTTGGCTTTTATGCAGTTTATGCACACTGCCAAACAACATCACTCAGTCGAATTTGTAGAGCAGTCATGGCCCAATTTTGAAAATGCTACTAGCTGTGCTCTGACCGTCCTGCAAATGGAGTTTTTCGAGGACTTTATTCGCTTATGTGGCCCAATCGAAAGCTATGCTGACCGCTTAGGGAAGCCGGTGCTAAATGAGCTTCGTCACTCAGCTTTACTGGAGCCCAAGGAGCTGATTAATGCCTATGCCCAATTAGCAGAATTTAGACAGGCTATGGCGACCGCTATTAGTTCTGTAGATATGCTGGCGCTGCCTTTAACCCCTTGCTGCCCCGTATTAGAGGCTGGTCTTCCTGAGGCTGCTAAGCCATTAAGGGAGCTAAGCCTGCCAATGGGCGCCTCTGGGCTGCCGATCCTAGGAATGCCCTTATTTGCTAAAAAAGACCCTTTAGGTTTGGCGGCAGCGAGTTTGGCAGGGGTTCAGTTGGTGGGGAAAAAATATCAGGAGCACAAACTTTTAAATATGGTACAAACATACTTAGATGCACCAAATTGAGGCTTAAGGCTTACCACTTTGAATGGCAACCTTATACAGTTCAAGAGTGAAGCATTGATAAAACTAAAAATAGTGATGTAGTGCGTTTCATTACGGAGGCAATATGATTGATACATTAAGACGTTCAGTAATTTTGGCAATGATTCCCGCGGCTGTAGCCCTTGGGGTGACTAGCTTCTCTCTGCCGGCTGCCGCTCAGCAACAAAAAACTCTCAGGTTCATTGCGCAGGCCGATCTCAAGATCTTAGATCCGATTACCACTACTGCTTACATTACGCGTAATCATGGCTATATGGTGTATGACACCTTGTTCGCCATGGATAGCAAGTTTGAAATCAAGCCACAGATGGTGGACAAGTTCACCGTGAGCCCCGATAAAAAAACGTACACATTTACTCTACGTAATGGCCTCATGTTCCATGATGGCGCGCCTGTTCGATCTGCTGATGTCATCGCTTCTATTGATCGCTGGTCAAAGCGTGATGGACTTGGACAAAAATTGGCTGAGTCTACAGATTCTTGGATGGCTACTAACGATAAAACCTTTGTTCTGAAGCTGAAAAAGCCTTTCGCTTTCGTATTGGATGCTCTAGGAAAGCCTTCCTCCAACGTGCCATTTATCATGCCTGAGCGCGTTGCGAAGACTGATGCGTTTACGAACATCACAGATCCTACGGGTTCTGGTCCATTCAAAATGATCAAAGATGAATGGGTTCCTGGTAGCAAAGTCATTTACGTCAAAAATAAAGAGTACGTACCCCGTAAGGAAGCGCCATCTTGGGCTTCAGGTGGTAAGGTTGTTAAAGTCGACCGCGTAGAGTGGCTCTATATTCCTGACGCAGCAACTGCAGCCAATGCCTTAGGTAATGGCGAGGCTGACTGGTGGGAGCAGATGCCTCCAGATCTCATTCCACTCCTAGCTAAAAATAGTAGCGTAAAGGTAGAAAATATTGACCCCTTAGGTTCAATGGGTCTCATCCGCTTTAACTTCCTATACCCTCCATTTAATAACGAGAAGATGCGCCGTGCAGTAGCCATGGTTGTCAATCAACAAGATTATGTATTGGGTATTGCTGGTAACGCAGACAATGGTAAGCCTTGCGCTTCCTACTTTACTTGTGGCACACCCTTGGCTAGCAATGTTGGCTCAAGCTTAATAACTGGCAAACGTGATTTTGAGGCTGCCAAAGCATTGATTAAGGAATCGGGCTACAAGGGCGAGAAGATCGTTATTATTTCTGCAGCTGATCAGCCTATCGTTCAGTCTCAATCTCTTTTGACTACCGAGCTATTACGCAAATTAGGTTTGAATGTGGAATTGCAAGCGGGTGACTGGGGTAGTTTAATTACTCGCCGCACATCAAAAGAGCCGGTTGATAAAGGCGGCTGGTCTATTTTCCATACTTGGTTAGTTGGACCAGATTTACTTAATCCAGGCGTGAACTTTGCATTGCGCGGCAATGGCGATAAGGCTTGGTTTGGCTGGCCTACTGATCCAAAGTTAGAGTCATTGCGCGAGGCTTATTTTGAGGCACCGAATGCAGCTGGAGCCAAGAAAGCAGCAGAAGCAGTTCAGGGCCGTGCATTTGAGTTCTTGCCTTATATTCCAACTGCTCAGTTTATTTTGCCGACCGCATACCGCACTAATCTTTCTGGGATTATTGTGGCGCCAATGGCATTTCTTTGGAATGTGGAGAAAAAATAATTCCTTTTCTTGTTAAGTCTTTAGGAGTTATTTTTTGCTTTCATACATAGTAAGGCGCTTGGGCGCAACGGTGGTCGTCATGGCTGTCGTTGCGTTTGTTGTTTTCTCCCTCTTATATCTCACGCCTGGTGATCCCGCTGCAGTTATTGCAGGAGATGTGGCCACTACCGAGGACATAGAGCGCATACGTCAGTCTTTAGGTCTAGATCAGCCATTTTTAGTTCGCTTTGGAAATTGGGTATGGGCCTTGCTTCATGGTGACCTGGGAACATCCATCTTCAACAATCTGCCCGTTGCTAAGCTCATTGGTCAAAGAGTTGAGCCCACGCTGTCGCTGACTATTTGCACTCTCATTATTGCTATTTTGACCTCTGTTCCGCTAGGCGCAATTGCAGCAGCCCGTGCTGAAAGCAAGTTGGATCACACCATCATGGGATTTTCTGTACTGGGATTTTCTATCCCAGTCTTCGTTTTAGCTTACTTGTTAATACTGCTTTTTTCTTTGCAATTGCATTGGTTGCCAGTGCAAGGTTATCGACCTATTAGCGAGGGAATCTGGCCCTGGTTTAAGCATTTGATTCTACCGAGCTTAGCTTTGGGTACGGTATACGCAGCCTTAATTGCCCGCATCACTCGCGCCAGTATTTTAGATGTTTTGTCGCAAGACTACATTCGGACAGCACAGGCCAAAGGCTTAAAAGAACGCGACATCATGATTCACCATGCACTTAAAAATGCTGCTGTGCCGATTATTACTATTATCGGTATTGGTATTGGGCTGTTGATCTCAGGCGCTGTTGTGACGGAAACGGTTTTTGCCATTCCAGGAATAGGGCGTTTGACAGTAGATGCTATTTTGCGTCGCGACTATCCCATTATTCAAGGGGTGATACTCATTTTTTCAGCGACCTACGTCATGATTAATTTAATGATCGATTTGTCATACGTCTTTTTTGATCCTCGCATCCGTTACTAGGCTCTATGATCAATAGCAACACTTTGAATGCAGTAGATTGGTCGGCGCAGATCTCAAAAGTGCGCTTATTTATGAGTGTGCAGTTGCCCGCTTTATATAAGCGCTATCCATTTGCAGTGATTGGCGCAGCAACATTATTGCTAATGACTTTCATCGCTATTTTTGCGCCACTCTTAGCTACGGTGGATCCGCAGGCAGTCGCGCCATTAAATCGCTTGAAGCCACCAAGCTGGGAGTATTGGTTTGGTACTGACGCTCTAGGGCGCGATGTGTATAGCCGTGTGATGTATGGCTCTCGTGTTTCTCTTACCGTTGGAATTTCAGTCGCTTTGTTAAGTACCGTGATTGGTTTAGCGATCGGTTTGATTACTGGTTTTGTGCGCTGGCTAGATGCGATTGTGATGCGGATTATGGATGGATTGATGTCTATCCCATCAATTTTGTTAGCGATTGCCTTAATGGCTTTAACTAAGGCCAGCATTGAAAATGTGATTATTGCCATCACCTTGGCAGAAGTGCCGCGAGTAGTACGCTTGGTCCGCAGCTTAGTCTTAGGATTGCGCGAGCAGCCCTATGTTGAGGCTGCAGCGGCATCGGGCACTCCTTTGGTAAAAACATTGCTACGTCACATTCTGCCCAATATTGCTGCACCCTTATTAGTTCAGGCCACTTATATCTGTGCTTCTGCAATGATTACAGAAGCCATTCTGTCATTTATTGGCGCAGGCACTCCACCTAATATTCCTAGCTGGGGCAACATCATGGCGGAATCAAGAAGCCTGTTCCAAATTGCTGGCTACCTGATCTTATTCCCGTCTATTTTTCTATCGGCGACTGTGCTTGCAGTTAATTACTTGGGCGATGGTTTACGTGATGCCTTAGATCCTCGGCTTTCCAGGAGAATGTAATACATGAGTCAGGCTACTGGAAAAACGATATTAGAAGTTAAAGATTTACGAACCTATTTCTATACGCGCGATGGCGTGGTTCGTTCTGTAGATGGTGTTTCCTTTTCAGTATCAGAGGGTGAAACCTTAGCGATTGTCGGAGAGTCAGGCTGCGGTAAGAGTGTGACCTCTTTGTCATTATTGCGACTCATACCGACTCCCCCAGGAAAAATTGTTTCTGGATCTGTTCTGTATCACGGCAAGGACTTGCTAAAGCTCTCAGAAGATGAAATGCGTGATATTCGTGGAGACAAGATCTCGATGATCTTCCAAGAGCCGATGACTTCCTTAAATCCAGTCATCACAGTCGGTAGACAAATTGGAGAAGTTTTAGAGTTACATCGTCAGTGCAGCAAAGATGAAGTAAATGATCGAATTTTAGAACTACTCAAGTTAGTTAACATTCCAGAGCCTGAAAGAAGAATGAATGAGTACCCGCATCAGCTTTCAGGAGGCATGCGACAGCGCATTATGATCGCCATGGCTTTGGCTTGTGACCCTGAGATCTTGATTGCTGATGAACCAACAACGGCCTTGGACGTTACTATTCAGGCGCAAATATTAAATCTGATGCGTGAGCTAAGAGATCGCACTCGTGCTGCAATTATTTTAATTACGCATGATCTTGGCGTGGTCGCAGAAATGGCGCAACGGGTAGTGGTGATGTACGCTGGGCGTAAGGTAGAAGAGGCTAGCGTTTATGATTTATTCGCTAAGCCCATGCACCCGTACACCTTGGGCCTCTTAAATTCAATGCCACGCCTTGACGACACAAGCTCTAAACGTTTGGTAGAAATTCCGGGCATGGTTCCGTCTATGAGAACGGAGATTGTCGGCTGCGCATTTGCCCCTCGTTGCCCAGAAGTCAGTGAGCGCTGCTTGCTCGAATCTCCGATTCTGAAGGATTATGGCAACGAACACTCAGTAGCGTGCTGGAATCCAGTAGTGGCACCAAGGGATATTGCATGAGTAAGCAACAAAAACGGCTTTTAGAGCTCAAAAATCTGACGAAGCACTATCCCATTCACAAGGGCTTGCTAAGCCGGATTGCAGGTTATGTCTATGCTGTTGATGGCGTTAGCTTCTCCATTTATGAAGGCGAAACATTGGGCCTAGTGGGCGAGAGTGGCTGTGGCAAGTCTACCGTTGGTAGAACTATTCTCAGATTGATTGATCCTACTGCCGGCGAAATTCTGTGGCGTGGCGAAAGAATTGACGAGCTGTCTCGGAATGAAATGAGACCTTTTCGCAAAGAGATTCAGGCAGTTTTTCAGGATCCGTATTCTTCACTCAACCCACGCATGCGTGCCGCTGATATTGTCTCCGAGCCCTTGCGTAACTTTGAAAAACTCACGCAAGCGCAGGGCCGGGATAGAGTGAGTGAGCTATTTGCATTAGTGGGCCTGCGCCCTGATCAGATGTTGCGCTATCCCCACGAGTTTTCTGGGGGCCAGCGCCAACGCTTAGGTATTGCCCGCGCGTTATCAGTAAAGCCCAAGCTCATTATGTGCGATGAACCTGTCTCTGCCTTAGATGTTTCGGTTCAGGCGCAAGTTATCAACTTATTAGGTGATTTACAGCAAGAATTTGGCGTATCTTACTTATTTATCGCGCATGATTTAGCGGTCGTAAAACATATTAGCCATCGAATTGCAGTGATGTACTTAGGACGTGTAGTTGAGCTTGCAGCAACAGACGAGTTATTCAAGCGATCATCCCATCCCTATACCGAAGCATTGCTTTCTGCTGTGCCAATTCCTGATCCCACAAAGCAGCGCAAACAAATAGTGCTCGGTGGTGATGTTCCAAGCCCCATTAATCGTCCTAGTGGTTGTCACTTTCATACTCGCTGCATCTATGCTCAAGCACGTTGCAAGGTGGAAGAGCCTGTTCTAGAGGAGATTTCTCCAGGGCATTTTGTTGCTTGCCACTTCAAGCTCAATACATAAGGTCTAGACATTACCACGCTGGTTGGTGATGAATCTTCTAATCTAGTGGATAGATTGGGCGTCTAATATTCTTAAAGTCAAACCAATCGTAATTTGAGCTAGTTGGACCACCTTGGTCAGAATCGCATTCAACAAAACCCTTGCTGAGAGGAAAGAAGACTGGTCGACAATACATGCGTGATTTCAGTAGCACATAGGACTTAGACTTCAGATCAATACCCAGATCCGTCATGACTGCAACATCATAGGGCTCTACACGATTAGAGCTGATGACAATTTGTAGATCTGCAGTCTCAAATAAAACACTTGGACCCATGGATAGCATGGATCCTTTAAAGATAGGCCCAGTAACCTGAATCTGCCCATCGCTGATTGCTTTCACAATTCCTGTAAGTTTCAGTGGAGATTTACTGACGCCGCGATAGGTCCAGCCTGACTTATTGCCTAATTCAATATTGGCTTTTTCTCCAATACCTATATTAATGAGCATTTGGACAGTTTGGCGATCTGCATATGGTCCACAGGCAATATTACTTAATCCAAATTGAAGGGCGGCTTCTAAAATATCTGTGGTGTCACATGGCCCGCCTGACATGACATTGTCGCTGTGATCAAGCAGCAGTACAGGACCTATTGCTGGCGATTGTGCAAGCTCGCTGGCTTTTTGCAGTGCCGCACTGATTGGAGAGCTGTCATAAATAAATCCATCAGACTGCGACAGAATCATATTTTGTAATTGATCTGCACATTGATCTGCTAATTCATTAGAGGATGAGCTCAGTTCATCAACAATGACAATCACGGACATGCCAGCATCTTTAAAGTCTGCCAGACTAAATCCTGCCAAAATGGAAGCTGCCAAGACACCCGGTTTTTTTTCTAACTCAATGGCCGCTTCTACTGCAAGCTTCATGGCGCCTTCATTCGTATTACTACGCAGAGTGTGCGATAGCAGAGGAATTTGACGATAAGCCATAGTAGGGCGTATTTTTCCCTTGAGCATGTCACGTAATAGTCCGCCTGCATGAAGACCAGTTTCATACATGTCTATGTGAGGATAGGTTTTAAAGCTCAGCATCACATCACTGTGCTCAATCATCATTGGTGTTACGTTTGCATGCAAATCTAAGGCTACCGCAATCGGAATATTAGGCGCTATTGATTTAATTCTTTGAAGAAGACTGCCTTCTCCGTCGACTGCATCTTCTGAAACCATCGCACCATGCAGATCTAAGAGCACTGCATCGCAGCCTTGCTGGACTGCTTCTATGATGCTATTGCAGATGCGTTCATATGCTTTTGCACAGACCGTGCCACTGGGATTGGAAAATGCACAAACAGGCGTGACGATTTCTACATTTTCTTGTTTAGCAATCTGAATAAAAGCACCCATCGCTGTCTGAGCATTTTCTTGATCCTGGTAAGCATCTTCATTCCAGAACGGATTAAAGGCTGCTAGTGGCGTGGGAATAGGCGAGAAGGTATTGGTCTCATGTTGAAAACGTGCGATGACCCACTTGCCCAAACTTTTTTTCTCGACCATTATTTTTTGATAAGCTTAATGAATAGATAAATTATGGATGCTGCCCAGCAAATGCCAGCATAGAATGAAGCAGTACATTAGCACCAGCCTCTAGATGTTCAGCCTTTGCATCTTCGATTTCATTATGGCTAACACCATCTTTACAGGGGATGAAGATCATTCCAGTTGGAGCCAAGCGCTTCATATAAATAGCATCATGGCCAGCGCCCGATACAACATCCATATTGGAATATCCCAGATCGTTGGCAGCTTTGCGAATGGTTTCAATACACCGGGTATCAAAGTTACATGGCGGAAAGTACGACACTTCTTTTAAATCAATGGCAATAGACTTTTCTGCTGCAACTTGCGCGATATAGTCTTTGAGTTTTGATGTCATCAAGTCTAAGGTTGCAGAGTCTGGGTGACGAATGTCGATTGAAAACTGTACTTGCCCCGGGATCACATTTCTACTGTTAGGAAAGACTTGAACCATTCCTACCGTTCCTCTGCCATGCGGAGCATGCTGGCCTGCTAGCGCTACAACGTATTGCATGATTCCTAAGGCATTTTGCAGGGCATCTATGCGGATATCCATGGGTGTTGGTCCAGCATGCGCTTCAAAGCCATGAACCGTGCAGTCAAACCAGCGTAGCCCCATGACTGCTGGCACCACCCCAATCACGATATTTTCCTTTTCAAGGACAGGCCCTTGTTCTATATGTGCTTCAAAGTAAGCACCGCAAGGATGATCACCTGGTTTCTCAGTTCCCAAAAAACCAATGCGGAGTAATTCATCTTTGACATTTTTGCCTTCAATATCTTTGGCTACATAGGCACGATCAAGACTGACTGCGCCTGAGAAAACGCCTGAGCCCATCATGACTGGTGTAAATCGAGAGCCTTCCTCATTGGTCCAGAACACGACCTCAATAGGAGCATCAGTCTTAATTTGATGATCATTTAGTGTTTCGATGACTTCTAAACCCGCTAGCACACCATAGTTACCGTCATATTTACCGCCAGTTGGCTGAGTATCAATATGACTGCCAGTCATGATGGGTGCTAAGGTGGGATTGCTGCCCGGGCGGCGCATAAAAGTGTTGCCAATTTGGTCGGTGGTAATCGTGAGGCCTAGCGCAAGTGCTTTATTGATGACCCATTGACGACCTTGTTTATCTAGGTCGGTGAGTGCGAGACGGCAGACGCCTCCCTTTGCAGTCTTACCGATCTGAGCCAAACTTAAAAGGGAGTCACAGAGCCTATCGCCACATACACGAATATCCCCCACAATTAAAAAGCTTTCTGAAGAACCTTAGCAAAGGTCTCTAAGAACGATTCAAGTTCAGATGGTGTTGCAACAAATGGAGGGCCCATCGCTATCGTATCGCCAGTAATGCGAACTAAGATGCCATTCTCAATACAGCTCTCCAAAACTTGCATGCCGCGTAATCCTGGCTTACCAGCAATCGGTTCTAGATCAATACCGGCTGACACACCACAGTTACGGATATCCAGCACGCCATTCATTCCCTTGTAGGAGTGAACACCTTCCTCTAGAACCTTTTCTAACACCTTGGTTTTTTCCATGATGCCATCGGACTCAAAAATATCCAGAGAGGCATGCGCTGCAGCTGCAGCAATCGGATGCCCGGAATAAGTAAAGCCATGGAAGAATTCAATTGCCTGCTCTTGGCCACCACCATTGACGATCGTGTCATAAATATCTTGTCGCACAATGACGCCACCCATCGGAATGACGCCATTTGTGATGGCCTTAGCAAAGGTAATCATGTCGGGTTTAACGCCGAAACGATCAGCTCCAAAATTGGCAGCTAAGCGTCCAAAGCCGGTAATGACTTCATCAAAAATCAGCAAGATGCCGTGCTTGTCACAAATTTCTCGAATTTTTTGTAAGTAGCCAACAGGAGGAACGATCACGCCAGTTGAACCTTGAACTGGTTCCAGAATCACTGCCGCAATATTGCTAGCATCATGTAACAAAACAATTCGCTCTAAGTCATCGGCTAAGTGAGCGCCCCAAGTTGGCATTCCTTTTGAAAAAGCCATTTGAGATAAATTCAGTGTATGGGGAAGATGATCTACTCCTGGCATCATCATTGAGCCAAATGATTTGCGATTGGTTGGTATTCCGCCTACCGAGATTCCACCCACGCATCCGCCATGATAGGCACGTTCTCTGCCGATAAAACGAATTCGACTCGCTTCGCCTTTTGCGCGGTGATAGGCGAGGGCGATCTTCAGTGAGGTATCCACTGCTTCGGATCCCGAGTTCACAAAAAATACTTTACTTAATCCAGGAGGAGCGTATTGAATAATTCTTTCCGCGAGACGAAATGTTTCTGGTCCTGCCATCTGAAAGGCTGGAACATAATCCATTTTTTGGTATTGCTTTTGAATCGCCTCAATGATGCGGGGATCGCCATGTCCTAATGGGCAAGTCCAGAGCCCAGACGCGCCATCGAACAACTTTCGACCATGGTCATCGGTGTAGTAAACCCCCTTGGCAGCAACCATGATTTTGGGCTTATTTTTAAAATAACGGTTAGGTGTATAGGGAAGCCAATAGGCGTCCATATTTGCCACATAACTATCGGGGTCTACTTCTTTAAATGGGGAGCTCTCAATTTTCATTTTGCATGTACCTCTTCATGGGATCCGTTGTTCTGCCAATCAATGATAAGCCTTTCAAACAAGGTCGTAGCCTGAGTAATTTTCTCGGTATAGCAAAATTCATTGGTCTGATGGGCCATTTCTGGCTGTCCAGGGCCAAGTACTACGGTTGGAGGGTCGCCAATCTGACCCTTCAGTGCAGAAGCATCGGTAAAGTAAGAAATCGATTTGGGGGCAGTCTTGACACCGTTGATTTCTTGGCAATGAGCATAGACAGTTTGTATCCATGGATTTTCTGGTGGGGTGTAAATGCCCTCAACATCCATAATCGTTTCAAGCTTAATGTTAGGGCCTAGTGTTTTGCATAGGCAACCATAGATATGACTATGACTTTGCCCTGGTACAGAACGAATATCTAAGGTCATCTCAGCTGCATCTGGCACAGAATTAATATTCAAACCTGCTTTAGCGGTTCCAACATTAAGAGTCCCTTGACCCATTAATGAGTGGGGTGGAGTATCAAATTGAAATTGTTCCAGTAAAAGTGCGCCTTTAGCTATTTTGTAGAAGGCGTTATCGCCTCTTTCAGGCATGGAGCCATGAGCAGTGATGCCTTGCGCTTTGGCGCGCAACCAATACGCTCCTTTATGACCAATGATGGGTTCATTCGCAGTGGGCTCTGCAACCACAAAGCAACCTACATTACCAATAAAGTCGATTACTTTTTTCTGTGCAGCAATATAGAAGGCACCCTCACAACCGGTTTCTTCACCGGCAGTGATGATGAGACTAATACCACCTTGATTTTTGGCAATGTGAGCCGTTTTCATCGCCGCCACAACAAAAGCAGCAATACCACTTTTCATATCACTAGAGCCACGCCCAAATAATTTGCCATCCTGTATCTCGCCAGAGAAGGGTTCATGATCCCACGGACGATCTCCCAATGGAACAACATCGACATGCCCGGTAAAGCAAATATTGGATTTGTTTACTGCCCCAGGTATGCGCGCAACAATGCTGCGACGCCTGGGAGCGAAATCTACATTCATACATTCAAAGTCCGCTGATTCTAGTAGCTCAGTTAAATAGTTACAAAGCTCATCTTCATTACCAGGAGGGTTGATCGTATTAAAACGTATCAAATCTTGGGTTAACTTAATTGGGTCTGGAATATTCATGGAGCCCTTCTGCGCTATGGCCATATATCGTAAAGATGTTACCATGATCAAGCCATCTAATGGCCCCCGTAAGTGGGTTTGGCAATGCCGTAGATGTTGCGCTGAAAATGAATTCATAGTAAATATATATTGTTAGGACAGTGATGACTTCCCAAAGAACATTATTTAACCAGCGACTTTCCCAAGCAGGTTTAATTGTTGCCCCAGGCGTATATGAGATGGTGTCATTACGCCTAGCAGATCGCATGAATTTTGATGCCCTCTATATGACTGGTTATGGCACAGTAGCTTCCTTATTAGGCCTTCCAGATGCTGGTTTAGCAACTTATACCGAGATGATTGGTAGAGTGAGTGCAATGGCCGGCATGGCAAAGACACCTTTGATTGCTGATGGAGATACTGGATATGGTGGCTTATTAAATGTGAGGCACACAGTTCGTGGATATGAAGCTGCGGGTGCTGTTGCAATTCAGCTTGAGGATCAAGAGTTTCCAAAAAAATGTGGACATACTCCAGGCCGTAGAGTGATTCCAATGAAAGACATGGTTAAAAAAATTGAGGTGGCGGTTGCATCACGCACAGACCCTCATTTCAAGATCATTGCTAGAACGGATGCAAGGACTACCTTAGGCTTAGATGAGGCACTCAAGCGCGGAGAGGCTTATGCTCGTGCGGGCGCTGATATTTTATTTATTGAGTCTCCAGAGACCCGGGAAGAGATGATGCAGATTGGTAAAACCTTTCCAAATCATCCTTTGATAGCCAATATGGTTGAAAAAGGTCGTACCCCTGTACTTTCAAAAACGGAACTAGAGGAGTTGGGATACAAAATTGCAATCTTTCCTGTGACAGCATTGCTGGCTTCTGTTCAGGCGATGACTCAGGTGTATGAGCATTTCAAAAGCTCGGGTTCTTCAGTTCAAAATCCAGTGGAGTTATATGATTTTGGAGAGTTATCTAAATTGATGGGCTTTGAAGATGTGTGGGAGTTTGAAAAGCGTTTCGTAGAATCTAATTGAAGGGTTTGATATGAAATTATTTCATCATGTGTTGCAGAGCCTGCTGATGAGCTTGATCTTAGTGGCACCACTAAGTCATGCGCAAACCAATTACCCTAATCGACCCATTCGTTTAATCATCCCATTTACCCCAGGCGGAGTCACTGATACCTCAGGGCGATTTATTGCGGAGCAGTTGACCTTAAAGTTAGGTCAACAAGTCATTTCCGATAACAAGCCGGGTGCTTCTGGAAATATTGGCTCTCAAATGGTTGCTACGGCAGAGCCTGATGGATATACCTTGTTATTAGGTTATGCGGGTACCTTATCCATTAACCCATCACTTTCAGAAAAAGTTCCTTTTGATAGCATGAAAGACTTTGCGCCCATCGGAAAAATTGGTGACGCTATTTTGATCATCGTAGCCAATAATGATTTTCAAGGTAAGACTCTGGTAGATTTGATTGCATTCTCCAAAAAAGATCCCAATGGCCTGTCTTATGGCACCTCTGGCTCTGGAGGAACGCCTCACATTGCCGGTGAGTTGTTAAAGCAAAAAACGGGCGCTAATCTAGTTCATGTGCCCTATAAAGGGGGAGGTCAAGCCCTGCTAGATTTATTGGGCGGCAATATCCCCTTGGTTTACACAGCAGTTGCTGGAGCAAATCAATATGTGAATTCTGGGCGAATTAAAGCGATTGCAGTATCGAGCGCAAAAAGAAGCTCAAGCATGCCAGACGTTCCAACCTTTATTGAAAGTGGCGTTAAAGACTTTGTGATTGATGATTGGGTTGGTTTGTTGGCGCCAGCAAAAACGCCTAAACCGATCATTGCTAAATTGAACCAAGCCTTAAATGAGATTTTGAATTCACCAGAGGGTAAGGCCAAGCTTTTAGCGATGGGTATTACTCCATCTCCTGGTAGCCCTGAAAAATTTGGTGAACAAATACAGAGCGACTTAATTCGATTCGCACCGATTGTGAAAGCTGCTATTGGCAAACCGGAGTAATACTCCTAGTGAATTACTAATTAAATAAGTGATAGATCACTGGTATTGCTACAGCGCTAATGACGCCGTTCAGACCCATCGCTAGACTTGCGTATGTTCCTGCTTCAGGATGAATGCTAAATGCCCTTGAGGTGCCAATTCCGTGTGCGGCAATACCAATGGCAAAGCCTCTTTGCCACCATGCCTTCATACCTAATATATTTAAAACAAAGGGCGCTAAGATTGCCCCCAAAATTCCCGTGCTTACTGCAAAGATTGCAGTCAGGGTTGGTGATACTCCAATTCGTTCTGCAATACCCATGGCGATTGGTGCCGTCACAGATTTTGGGTACAGCGCCCCCGTGATGCTGGAGTCAGCACCTAACAAGCTAGCAATGCCAACCGCGCTTGCGATAGAAACTAGAATTCCAGTAGCCAAAGAAAAAATCAGCGGAATAGAGCGACCTTTTAAGCTAGCAAGGCCACGATAGATCGGAATAGCCAAAGAAACGGTTGCTGAGCCTAGTAAGAAGTGAATGAACTGCGCACCTTCAAAGTAGGTTGAGTAGGGCATCTCTATAAATTGAATGATGCTAGCAACCAAGATGATGGCAATAGCAACGGGATTGGCTAATGGATTTTGCTTGGCATACTTATAAATATTGAGTCCAAGCTGATAGGCGGCCAAAGTAATAAAGAGAGCAAAGAGGGGGCTACCGGATAAATAGACCCAAATTTCCACAATGGAATGCTTTTCACCCATGAGTATCTTTTTTGCTAAAAAAGCGAACCACTAAAGCGCTAGACCCAATGGTCAAAATAACGCTTCCCACGAGGGCGCTCATGATTGCTAAGGCATTTGCTTGTAATTGAGGGAGAAAGAGCACTACGCCAACAGCCGCGGGTACAAAAAGTAAGCCTAGGTATTGACTAAAGCCATCAGCCACCAGCGCCAGCTCAGTATTAATCCCTTTACGTAAAACCAGCCATAGAACCAGAAGAACTAGACCAATCACTGGGCCAGGTAAGGTTGGTAAAAGAAATTTAGAGACAAGTTCACCAATACTTTGGAAGAGCAGTATTTGAACAAGGCCAGAGAGCATGCCTTGATCTTACAGGGCAAGATTTTTGTTGCATCGCAATAAATTGATTCTTGTTTTAATATAGGCACTACATAAGCAGGGGCTTTGCAAAAAGCCCTGAATACAAGAAAAACTAGAGGAGAACACTCATGGCTGAGTTAAATGTCAATGGCAAGAAATATCAGGTGGACGTTGATCCAAGTACCCCATTACTGTGGGTGATTCGTGAGCAGATCGGCTTGACCGGCACCAAATATGGTTGCGGTATTGGCGTATGCGGGGCTTGTACTATTCTATTTGAAGGTCAGGCGATCCGGAGTTGCTCCTTGCCGGTATCAGCAGCTACAGGTAAAAAAATTGAGACCATTGAAAGTTTAGAAAAGAACGGTCAACTTTCTAAAGTACAAAAAGCATGGGTTGATAACCAAGTGCCTCAATGTGGCTACTGCC
Organism: Polynucleobacter sp.; assembly: GCA_037129175.1. Taxonomy (GTDB): domain Bacteria; phylum Pseudomonadota; class Gammaproteobacteria; order Burkholderiales; family Burkholderiaceae; genus Polynucleobacter. The sequence goes on from JBAXVK010000005.1 coordinate 74,286, forward strand.
AATCTGGCATGGTGATGGCAACTACTGCGCTGCTTCGTAACAATCCTAAACCAAGCGATGCACAAATTGATGCGGCGGTTACTAATATCTGCCGTTGCGGCACCTTCCAAGAAGTTCGTGCAGCGATTCATGCTGTAAGCAAGGCATAAGGGGATACAGATGACTACAAATACAAATACTTCTCGTCGCCACTTTATCGTTGGCTCTAGCGCAATCGCTACTGGCTTAGCCATTGGCTTTGATTTTTCACTCATGTCTGAAGCCAATGCTGCGATGGGCACTGGCACTACAGCAATGACGCCACTGGTCTCACCAGAAATTGGTGTGTGGGTAGTGGTTAAACCAAATGATGATGTAGTCGTGCGTATTGTTCGCTCAGAAATGGGTCAAGGCACGATTACTGGTTTGGCACAAATGGTTGCCGAAGAATTAGAGTGCGATTGGAAGAAGGTCTCCTATGACTATCCATCGCCAGCAGAAAACCTGAAGCGTAAGCAAGTTTGGGGAAGCTACTCTACTGGCGGTAGTCGCGGTATTCGTACTTCCGAACAGTATGTCCGTAAGGGTGGTGCAGCGGCGCGCATGATGCTAGTTCAAGCAGCAGCAAACCAATGGAATGTACCGGCTGCTGAGTGTGTGGCACAAAATAGCGTGATTACCCATACACCGTCAGGCCGCAAAATTAGCTTCGGTAAGGTATCTGTTGCCGCATCCCAGTTAGAAGTGCCAAAAGATGTTCCGTTGAAAGATCCAAAAGATTGGAAACTCATTGGAAAATCAGTTAATCGTATTGATGGGGTTGCTGACAAAGTTACTGGTAAGCAAATCTACGCAATTGATCTGAAGTTCCCTGGCATGCTAGTTGCAACCATTAATGAGTCTCCCGTATTTGGGGGCAAGGTGAAGAGTTACGACGCTACTAAAGCCCTCAGTATGAAGGGCGTCAAGAAAGTAGTTCAGGTAGGCGACACGGCAGTAGCAGTGGTAGCCGATACTTTCTGGCAGGCCAAAATGGCGATGGAGCAAGTCAATATCAATTGGGACAATGGCGCAAATGCGAATGTCTCAAGCGCTTCTATTAAAAAGATGTTGGAAGATGGTCTTGAGCATCCTGATTCATTTGTTCATAGCTTGCATGGTGATTCTAATGCGGGTATTAAAGGGGCATCTAAAAAAATTGAGGCCACTTACTTCTATCCATTCTTAAACCACGCTACCTTAGAGCCACAAACTGCTACTGCAAGATGGACGGCAGACTCTTGTGATGCGTGGGTTCCAACTCAAGATGGTGAAGCTTCTCTTGCTGCAGTGATTGCAGCCTCAGGTTTGCCTGCTGATAAATGCAATGTCTTTAAAGTCAATCTTGGTGGTGGCTTTGGTCGTCGTGGCGCGTTCCAAGACTACACAACTCAAGCGGTGAACATTGCTAAGCAGATGCCAGGCACTCACATCAAATTGATCTGGACTCGCGAAGAGGATATGACGCAAGGTCGTTACCATCCTGTCATGATGTGTAAGTTAACGGCAGGTATTGATAGCAATAAGAAGATTACTGGCATCAATATGCGTTTATCTGGCCAATCTATTTTGGCTGCAGTTCGTCCTGCGGTAGTTGCAGCAAATAAAGGTAAAGATCCTCTGAGTTTCCAAGGTCTTGAGGATAGTGGTGAGCATGGCTTTACTTATAACTTCCCGCACATCACGATTGATCATGCAATGCGTAATACCCATGTCCCACCAGGATTTTGGCGGGGCGTAAACGTGAACCAAAATGCTGTCTTCATCGAAACCTTTATGGATGAAATGGCTGAGGCAACTGGCGTGGATGCAATAGAGTTCCGTCGCCAACATATGGGTAATCACCCGCGCGCCATTGCAGTTCTCAATGCGGTAGCTGATGGCATTGGTTGGACTAAGCCTGCTGCGCCTGGGGTATTTCGTGGTGTGGCGCAAATGCGCTCTTTTGGAAGCTATGTAGCGGCAGCATGCGAGCTCTCAGTCAAGAATGGTAATGAAGTGAAGATTCATCGCTTTGTTGCGGCCACTGATCCCGGCTATGTTGTGAATCCAGCCCAAGTAGCTCGTCAGGTTTCTGGTTCATTTGTTTATGGCCTATCAGCACTATTTGAGGAAGAAATCACCATTGAAAAAGGTGCAGTAGTACAAAAGAACTTCGATACCTTTGGCTCAATTCGCCTATATCAAATGCCTCCGGTTGAAACCATTGTTATTCAAGGTGGTGGTAAAGATTGGGGCGGTGTAGGTGAGCCAACGATTGCGGTTGCAGCGCCAGCGGTACTCAATGCGTTTTATCGTGCAACGGGTAAACGCTTACGTACAGTGCCATTGAAAAATAGTGGCATTAAGCTGGTTTAAAGCACTTTTGTGAAATTGTAACGATGAGAATGAGGCATGCACTAGCGACCCTGTTACTAGTCTTCCTCAATCTCAACCCTGCAAGCGCCCAAACAATTGTGGGGGATTCGATTTTCGAATCCCTTTCTTCTACGCCTGGTGATGCGACTCGAGGTAGGGCAATTGTTGCCAGTCGTCAAACGGGTTTATGTCTCTTGTGTCACAGTGGCCCATTTCCAGAAGAGCGGTTTCAGGGAAACCTAGCGCCTGAGCTGAGCATTACTGTGGCTCGTCTCTCAGCACCACAGTTAAGGGCGCGTATTGTAGATGCCGGTTACTTTAATCCGAACACGATCATGCCAGCCTATTACAAAACTGGACACCTTAATCGAGTTGCGCCAAAATTTGCAGGACAAACGATACTTAATGGCCAAGAAATCGAAGATGTTGTGGCTTTCCTAGTAAGTCTGAATAAGTAAAATTGATTATGAATATGAAATTCAATAGCCCTCTAAAAATCCATCGCCGTACCTGGATGCAACAGCTTCAAAAGCTCGCTTTGCTAGCCTTTGGGACTTACTTGATGCCTTCAATAGCGCTGGCTAAAAAGGAAGAGGCAGACGAGGCTATTCAAAAAATTACTAGTGGCGCAAAAATTCAGGAAGGCCGCGTTACTCTCACTATCCCACCCTTGGTTGAAAACGGTAATCTCGTAGTTTTGAAGGTGAGTGTAGATAGTCCAATGACTGCTAATGATTATGTGAAGGTCATTCATGTGATTGCAGAAGGTAACCCATTACCTAATATCTTTGCTGCCTACTTAACGCCACGTTCTGGAACTGCGAACATTACTACCCGAGTGCGGTTAGCTGACAGTCAACGGGTTTGGGCTATTGTGCAGATGAGTAATGGTAGCTTTTGGCAAGGCTCAGCAGAAACCTTGGTAACTTTGTCTGCTTGTACGGAGATGGTATGAGTAAGACATCACGTAGCCAAGTGACAGTACCAGCTACTGCAAAGAAGAATTCTATTATTGAGATCAGAGCCATTGTTCAACATGATATGGAGTCTGGATTTCGTTATACCGAATCAGGTAAGTTAATTCCAAGGGATATTATTCGTATCTTTACCTGTAGCTATAACAATATTGAGGTATTTAAGGCTGATTTCTATCCTGGTATCGGCGCTAATCCATTAATCATCTTCACTACTATTGCAACAGAATCAGGTACTCTGGAGTTTAAATGGCTTGGTGATGACGGTTATGAAGCTGTTCATCAAGCACGTATTACAGTTTCATAAGAGCTTTGTGCGCGCAGTAATTTATCTCCGTCTTATCACTTTCTGTTGCTCTATATTGCTCGCAGCAGCAGCCTCTATGGCAGCCCCTCAAGGGGCTATCAATAGCAAACAATCCAGTTACGAGCTCATGACTCCTGAAAACAAAGCAATGCAGGACGACCCATCTCTCAACCCTGCAATGTTTTGGGTTGCAGAGGGCGAAAGCTTATGGCAAACCAAATCAGGCCAAAAAAACATTGCTTGCGCTAGTTGTCATGGCGATGCCAAAAAATCAATGCGTGGCGTAGCAACGCAATTTCCAAAGATAATCAAAGGCAGGCTGCAAACTCTGGAAGGGCAAATTAATCAATGTCGATCTACTCAGCAAGGCGAACCAGCACTTGCTTATGAGAGTAAAGAGTTATTAGCCTTAACTGCTTATCTTGCAATTCAGTCTAAAGGAATGCCGATTACCGTAAAAGAAACGCCAGCCAATCAGGGGCAATTAAAAAAGGGTCAACAGTGGTTTCAGGAACGAATGGGGCAACTCAATTTGTCTTGTGCTCAATGTCACGAAGATAGAGCGGGCTTAAAGTTGGGTGGTAGTCTGATACCGCAAGGCCACCCAAATGCTTACCCGATCTATCGCTTGGAATGGCAAACCTTGGGATCTGTGCAGCGTCGCTTACGCAATTGTATGAGTGGAGTAAGAGCCCAGCAGTTTGAGTACGGCTCTCCTGAGATGGCCCAATTAGAGCTTTTTTTAATGTGGCGAGCCAGAGGAATGCCCTTGGAGGCCCCAGGGGTTAGACCCTAGCAGTTCGAATAGTCTGGTTTACTGTTTGACCGTATCAGCGACTTGATCTGCTGGGCCTAATAGCGGTGTGCTGTTATCGGTCACAGTAGGAACAGGAATATCGATGCAGATTGGCTTAGCTAAAAGCGGATTAAAAAAACTACAGTCTTTTTTGGTCGCAGCTGAGGCCGCATGCTCGACAGGTGACTTGCCGGTAGTGACTGTAGATGCAATGCTAGCAGCAGTTACTGGATTAGCTACAGCTGCGGTGGCAACGGTTGTGCCTGCGGTACTAGATAAAGCTGTACCTGAAGCGCCCATTGCAGCGATAGGTGCTACACAAGCACTGAGAAAAATATTTACAAAAAAAGAGCCAACAATGATGCCGGCCCTTGTGGATAGAGTAGTTAAATTACTTTCTACGGCAAGCAATGCTATAAACTCCAGCGGCCCAGGAGCCATTGGGGATTGCTTCAAAAGCACTATCGGGAGTTTTTTGGTCAACAATTAATTTACCCTGACCCAGATTGCCAGAAAATACTTTAAATTCAATTGGGCGATATTTCCCATTAGTGCAATCAAATTCATTTAGACCAATAATAGCATTTACCTTTTCTTTGGTCTTGGGATCTTCGCCTGGTTTTTTGAAATTCAACATAGACAAGATTTGCGCTTTATCACCTTGAATTTGTAAAGTTGCAATATCAATAGAAACAGTAGATTGTTCATTTTGACCAATTTCTTGCCAGGCTGCTAAAGCATTGCCAAATGTCAATATGGTAAATAATCCACAAATAGGGAGAAAGAGAGTTAATTTTTTCATGAGTAGGACTCCTTAAAGGCGACTGACATATATCAATAACACATTCTAAACGCCCCAGAGACAGTTATGTGGCAGTCTATTTATCTTATTTATTAACAAGCTCGAGCTGACGTTTAGTACTCTCAGGCTTCATCTGCAATGGTAGGTATTCGGTCTTGGCCCAAAGAGGATTCATATTGCGATAGAGTTTGCTTTGTACCCAGCCTGACTGGCCGGACTGATAGATAAAGAGAGATTTTTCTAAATCAGACAGGTCATAGATAGTGCGAAGGCTAGGAGCCTGCATCGTCTCATAGGGGTTCTCAGATTTTAGGAGTTCAGATCTACCTACATTGACACTGAAACTATCACCCGGAAAGGGTGTTGCAATATTAAAAAGTCCACCCAATACAGGAACTTTACTGAGTGGCCGGTGTTCTGATACGGCCATATGGGCTTTACCCCATACCCAATTTTTTGGATCATTGCCATATTGGCTGCTCAGATAATCTAAGGCCTTATCAAAAGCATTATTGGATGACTCTAGGCATGATTCCACTTGCTTTGTTTTGGGCTCATCACACCAAGGATTATTAGGGTTTTGTAATGCGAGTAGTAATGGGTGCCGAAAACTCCGTGAACCGTAGTTCTCAGTAAAAAGATAGCCAAGACGAGAGAACATATTACGGGTAAGTTGATCTGCCCACGCATTAAAGATCAGAGCGCCAGCGCTATTCACCTTCATATCACCATCAAAGTTTTGAATAATTGCTTGGGCTTGAGGGGCCAGCTGATGGCTTGGCTTACTTGCTTTAAATAAGCCTAATAGCGGGGTAGATCCTAGTGATAGCGTATCTGCTTGCATGGTTTTCATGTAATCTAAGTCATGACTATTTCTAGATTTTATGAGTTCAACAATACGGTCGTAGCGTGCTGGCAGATCCCAATCACCAGTTAAAGGATTGGGATCATTGGCGGCAATAATTTTTTGATTAGCAGTAGTAATCCACCCTTGTTCTGGGTTGCTACTGGCTGGCAGTTGCTCGAAAGGAACATAGCTGTTCCAGTCAAATTGCTTCTCCCATCCTGGGGCGGGAGCAATGCCATATAAGCCTTGATACAAAATACGTTTCGGTGCAACACCTGCTGCCTGATAAGTAATATTGCCCTCAGCATCTGCCATCACAATGTTTTGCATTGGTGCATAGTTTTTACGTAGCGCTTGCTTGAATGAATCTATATCTTTGGCGCGATTCATGTCTAAAAGGCCGTCAACAGATTGGTTTTCAATATCTAATGCCGTCCAGCGCAGCGCTAAAGCAAATCGTTTGGTATCAATACTTCGCTGAGCACGGCTATAGGAATCCGAGACCACAGGTCCGTGACGTGTTTCTTTTACTAAGAAAGTGATGGAGGGCGAGCCTTTGACATCAATGATCTCTTGATGCACCTTAAAAGGTAAGGGGCCATCAGGACCACGATACATGCCTGGATTATTGGGGTCAATTTGCTCAATGTACAAATCTTGGACATCAGGATTGGTATTGGTAAAGCTCCAAGCAAATTTATCTGTCCTGCCAAGGACGACAGCCGGTATACCTGGAAGGGTGCCGCCAATGACATTCATACCGGGCGCATCAAGATGGGCAAAATACCAAACTGCAGGAGTTGTTAATCCTAAATGGGGATCATTTGCTAACAAGGGCTTCCCACTAGAGGTAAGTTTGCCACTCAAGGCCCAGTTATTAGACCCAATACCTTCTTTTCCGCCGGGAAGATCAATGGAGCCCTGCTCAGTAGGGGGAAGATTTTTAGATCTATCTTCAGCAGGACCTGCGGTGGGATTAAATACATTGAGATCTTTATACATCTTGGCAAAATCCATATTACTGACTTGCCCACCCGGCTCATATGGCGGTATGACTTCCCAAATTTGCTTAGTAGTGAGAAATTGGGAGAGCTCAAGTCGTTGTAACTCCTTATCCCAGTTGCCGCCAAGATCGAGTGCCATCATCAGCATCCAAGCAACGCTGTCAGTTGGAGACCAATGGCCTGGTTTAGAGCCTGTTAAAAAGTATTCAAGAGGAAGTGCCCAGCCCAATTGAGCGTTACCGGCGTTTACGCCATCTGCGTAAGCTTGTAGTAAGCGCTTTGTAGCAACTGGGTAACGATCAAATTGGCGCTCTGCAGTACGCTTAATGCCAAGTGTCCTGAGGAAGCGATCAATTTTGACGGCCTCACTCCCTAAAATTTCGGAGAGACGACCACTAGCAAGACGGCGATTAATTTCCATTTGCCATGAACGCTCAGTAGCGTGTAAATAACCTAAGGCAAATAATGCATCGGTCTGCGAGTTCGCCTTAATGTGCGGAATATCAGCCTCATCAAAAGTGATGACTACAGAGTCACCAATGCCTTTAATAATGCGTTTGCCTGAAGGGGAGTCCTGTGTTGAATACAAATAGGCAGTAGTAGTGATTAAGCAGACCACTATGGCAGCAGCAATCAGCCAAAAAATCAGACGGAATAGCTTGCCGAGTCCGTTCAATTTGCTATTCAATTTCATAGTAATATTTTAGTGGTTTTTGGCTACTCAAGCCCTAAGTCTAGCCAAGGCCTGATTCCTGAAGCTTTCTGAGCTAGCGTGCTAAAATTTCACTTGTCTTGATTTATTTAGCGCAGCAGTTTCTGTTTGTGCGAGCCCGAGTGGTGAAATCGGTAGACACAGCAGATTTAAAATCTGCCGACTCAAAAAAGTCGTGCCGGTTCGATTCCGGCCTCGGGCACCATCAATTTAATCTCTTCCTCGTCTAGATCTTGAGAAAAATTTACTTCATATCCCTGTTATTGCTTGGATACACAATCACTCCAGTGATGGGGCAATCCATTTTCTTTGATTGCAAAAGAACTGGGATGAATTACGTTGAGGAATACGAGATGCAACTTACGCTTGTATCTAAAACCCAAAAGGCAAAAATGTTTTTAGATGGTCGTGACTTAGATCAGTCTGATGCTTATGGAAAACAGGAGGTTAAAAGTGTCACTCTTGCCAGGCCAGACATTTTTATAGTCATAGAAGCAAGCTTTGCGCCAGAGACCATTATGGATATTTCTTATTCTGCTGGCAGTGTATCTACCCAGATTACTCTTGATCCAGTAACCGGTAAGCTAAAGAAAATAGAAAAAATTCAGGGAGGGATTTTGGGAGCATCTCTAGGGAACGGAACTCACGTCAGCGAAGAAAGCTGCTTACCTGCCAAAATCCCTTTTAAACCTCAGTAGTGCTTAGTATTGATTAATCAGGATCAGTTACAAAACCTAACTTAGTCAGCCCAGCGCGCCTAGACGCTGCTAGGACTTGAGCGACGTACTCATACTTCACTGATTTATCCGCACGTAAATTAATTTCTGGCTGTGGGTCTTTTTGAGCTGCTTTCTCTGCATAGCCATCAAAGGTTTTTAAATCAATTGCAGTGCTATTCCAAAAGATTTGTCCTTTACCGTCAATCGACAGTTGGACTGATTCCGGCTTGATCTCATTACGCACACTATTGGCTTTTGGGAGTTCAATTTTGACTGCCTGCTGAATGACGGGGAGAGTAATCATGAAGATAATTAATAAGACCAACATGACGTCAACCATTGGCGTCATATTGATCTCAGACATCATGCTGTCATCGCTTTGATCGTCTTGGATGTGAAAAGCCATGTCTATTCTCCAGATTTAACGCGGGCACCGGTAGCAAAATAGGCCAACAGGTCATTACCAAAGCGATTGAGATCAGCGACCATGAGTTTATTCGCGCGATTAATGGTATTGAATGCTAGCACCGCAGGAATCGCTACGGCCAAACCTAGGGCAGTCATGATGAGCGCCTCGCCAATCGGACCTGCAACTTGATCAAGCTGTGCGCTACCAGAGGAGCTAATAGCGATGAGGGCGTGATAGATGCCCCAAACTGTGCCAAACAAACCAATAAAAGGTGAGATTGCACCGGTAGAGCCTAGGAAGGTAAGCCCTTTTTGAAGGCCCGCAGCAATACCATCAATACTGTTCTTTAAGCTTCTGGCCATCCACTCGGAGTAATTGAGTGTTTGTAAGAGTTCACGATGATCATGTGCTTGACTCTGGTGATGTGCAGAAGCGGTAGCTGCCGATTTAGCAAGTTGATAGAAGGGGTTTAACCCTTGGTTGCTAAATGACTGCAGACCTTGATCATAAGATGTGGCTCGCCAGAATTGATCTAACTCAGGCTTGAGTTTACGAAGATTGCGTAATTCCCAAAAGCGAGTAAGCAAAATTACCCAGGTGATGATTGAACAGGTGAGAAGTGCGACAGCCACAAAGCGGGTAATGAAGTCGCCCTCAAGCCAGAGATTTGCGATGCCAAATGGTGTATTCATAATGATTTTTACTTAAGATTAAATTTAATTAAAAGATTGGTGGAAATTCTTTGCGGTGAACCGTTTACTGCAAAAGGTTTGAAGCGATAGCGTCTCCCGATTTCACTTGCTGCACGATCAAGCCTTGGGAAGGTGCTTGATTGCAAAAGGGCAACATCTTCAACGTTGCCACTTTGATCAATAATTAAACTCACTATAACCGTACCCTGTTCTCCAGATCGTTTCGAGAATGATGGATAGTAAGCGTCTGCATCAGGCTGGTAGAGTACTTCTAGTTTACCAATGTCGGTCTGAATTGGTGTGCCACTAATTCCACCAGCGCTTGAGGGTGCCACAGCAGCATTTTGGGCTTGGGGATCACTCTTAGTCTCTGAAGGCTTAGGAGATGTGTCTGATTGTTTGGTTTGAGCCGGTGCCGGTTTTGGGGTTGGTTTTTCCTCCACCTTCTTGGGCTCTTCTTTTGGCTTAGGTGGTGGTGATGGTGTTTTAGGGGCAGCAGGTACCGCAGGTGCCGCTTGGCTTTGAGTTGGTGAAGGGCTCACTAAATTTGCCATGACCCGATCATCATCTATCTTAGTCGGGCGTGCGCTTAGATGAATGAACTCTAGAGTCGGCAAGATATGTAAAGCCACAACGATCGCAATAATGATTCGTTCAGATTTAGTGAACGGCAGGCGAAAGTCTAGCCTTTGCAAGATGGTACTCATGACACGTCGCCTAAGAATGCTGAATGAATCGAATGTAAATTTAAATCGCTAGATAGTAGATCTTTTGCCATCGCTAGAAGTGATGCTTCATCCTTGCTGCTGATCAATAGCACAGACCCAGACTCCCCAGAATCAGAGCTGAGATCTAAGGCTTCTAATTGTCGCTTGAGTTGTCTCACAACTGCATCACTAGTATCGATTAAGGTGATAGTAGCACCCAATAGCTTGCGGATTGATTTTTTCAAAAAAGGGTAGTGCGTACAACCCAGCACCAAAGTATCTGAGCCCGCATCTAAAATGGGCTCAAGATGCTTACTTAATAGATCTAGCGTTTCCTCGCTATCTGCTTTCCCAGCTTCAATGAGTGGCACAAGACCAGCGCCAGATTGTTTTATGAAACGACAGTTACTAGGCAGAGTTGCTAATAGGGCATTGAACTTATCACTCTTCAGGGTTGCCTCTGTAGCCAAGACACCCACGATGCCATTTTGAGATTGCATTGCTGCTGGTTTGATTCCGGGCTCTACACCAATGATTGGAATGCTGAGTTCAGCACGAATCTGTTCAATTGCCTCTGCTGTAGCAGTATTGCAAGCAACCACAATCGCGTCACAGCCTTGATTTGATAGATATTTGCATAAGGTCAAGCTACGCGCGGTAATCCAGTTGCTTGATTTTTCTCCATAGGGGGCATTGGCTGAATCTGCAAGATAAATATAGTCATGCTGCGGAAGCTGGCGCAGAGCCTCATCCAATATGGACAAGCCCCCAACGCCAGAATCAAAAACCCCGATGAGTGCCAATGTAGCGCTAGCTTAGATAATTTTGACTGGAATACCAGCAATTTTTGATTGCCATTCTTTTGGGCCAGTCTCGTGCATCGAGATACCCTCAGAGTTCACAGCAACAGTCACCGGCATATCTTTGACATCAAATTCATAAATGGCTTCCATGCCTAAGTCAGCAAAGCCAACTACTTTGGCAGACTGAATTGCTTTAGACACCAAGTAAGCAGCGCCACCTACGGCCATCAGATAGGCTGATTTATGTTTCTTGATTGCTGCGATTGCTTCTGGACCACGCTCAGCTTTACCAATCATCGAAATCAAGCCCGTCTGCGCTAGCATCATTTCGGTGAACTTATCCATCCGAGTAGAGGTAGTAGGGCCTGCGGGGCCAACTGCTTCATCACGCACAGGATCAACTGGGCCAACGTAATAGATGATGCGATTCTTAAAGCTCACTGGTAATTCTTCGCCTTTAGCCAGCATATCTTGTATGCGTTTATGAGCAGCATCACGACCAGTCAAAATCTTGCCATTCAATAACAAGGTATCGCCTGGTTTCCAGCTCGCGACTTCTTCGGGGGTCAGTGTATTCACATTAACGTGTTTGGATTTTTTAGTATCTGGAGTCCAGGTAACATCTGGCCAATCTGATAATGATGGTTTCTCTAACTTGGCAGGACCATCACCATGCAAGTGGAAATGAATGTGACGGGTAGCTGCACAGTTCGGAATCATAGCTACTGGCAGGGAAGCAGCATGAGTTGGGTATTCCATGATCTTCACATCAAGGACCGTTGTCAAGCCACCTAAGCCTTGTGCGCCGACACCTAATTTATTTACCTTGTCATAAATTTCAAGACGTAACTCCTCAGCGCGAGTCTTGGCACCACGAGCAATCAGTTCTTGAATATCTACAGGACCCATCAAGGATTCTTTTGCCATCAACATGGCTTTCTCAGGCGTGCCACCAATACCAATACCTAAGATGCCAGGAGGACACCAACCCGCACCCATGGTTGGAACCGTTTTCACTACCCAGTCTACGATTGAGTCTGAGGGATTGAGCATCACCATCTTGGCTTTGTTTTCTGAACCACCACCTTTGGCTGCACAAATGACTTCAACATCATCACCTGGAACGATTTCGTAATGAATTACGGCAGGAGTGTTATCACCGGTATTTTTGCGCTTGCCAGCAGGATCAGCCAAGACCGAAGCGCGCAACATATTTTCTGGGTTGAGGTAGGCGCGACGAACACCTTCGTTCACCATATCGGAAACACTCATCGTGGCATCAGACCATTGAACGTTCATACCAATTTTTAGGAAGACAACAGCAATACCAGTGTCTTGGCACATTGGGCGATGGCCTTCAGCGCACATCCGGCTATTAGTCAAGATTTGGGCCAAGGCATCTTTAGCTGCAGCACCTTGTTCAAGTTCGTAAGCTCTACCCATGGCGCTAATAAAGTCTTTGGGGTGGTAGTAGGAAATGAACTGAAAGGCATCTGCAACGCTTTGAATCAGGTCGTTTTGCTTGATATTTGTCATGATTTTCTGCTTAATTTGTCAGGTTCGGCCTATTTTAAGGGTTTGCCATAGAGCAAATCCGGGGTGTTTTCCCTTATCTTCTAAGGTCTTGAGGATCTAATCCCACCATTTTGCGACATTATGGCAAAAATAGATTATTGATTATTTAATTGAGGGTAGCGAAGTATGGAACCAATAAAGCAAGAAAGCCGTGTTTTTCACCCACCTGCAGACTTTGTAAAGGGTGCTGCTATTCCTAGTATGGATGCTTATAACAAGCTTTGTACGGAAGCTAATGCTGATTATGACGGTTTTTGGAGTCGTCTTGCTAAAGAGAATATCCACTGGAAAAAGTCTTTTACAAAAGTATTAGACGAATCTCAGGCGCCTTTCTATAAATGGTTTGAAGATGGAACTACCAATGCCTCTTATAACTGCTTGGATCGCCAAGTAGAAAATGGCCTAGGGGCTAAAAAAGCCATTATTTTTGAAGCGGATGACGGCACAGTTACTAACGTTAGTTACAAAGACCTACTCGAGCGCGTTTGCAAAATGGCAAATGCCTTGCGCAAAATGGGTATCAAGTCCGGCGACCGCGTCATTATTTATATGTCAATGTCGATTGAAGGCATTGTGGCGATGCAAGCTTGTGCTCGCATTGGTGCAATTCACTCAGTAGTGTTTGGCGGATTCTCAGCCAAGTCATTGCAAGAACGTATTATTGACGTAGGTGCATGCGCAGTCATTACTGCTGATGAACAATTACGTGGCGGCAAAGCTTTGCCGCTTAAAGTGATTGTGGATGAGGCACTTGCGCTGGGCGGATGCGAAAAAATTAAAAACGTGATTGTCTACAAACGCACGGGTGGCAATATTCCGATAGTTGCTGGTCGTGATTCCTGGATGCATGAAGTGACTGCCAATGAGTCCACTACTTGTGAGCCAGAGTGGGTTAGTGCTGAGCATCCCTTATTCATTCTTTACACATCAGGCTCAACTGGTAAGCCAAAAGGCGTACAACACTCCACTGGAGGTTATCTCTTGTGGGCGATTCTGACGATGAAGTGGACTTTCGATATCAAGCCAGATGATGTGTTCTGGTGTACGGCAGATATCGGTTGGGTCACTGGTCACTCTTACATTACTTATGGCCCACTTGCAGTTGGTGCTACTGAGATTGTGTTTGAAGGTGTACCAACTTATCCTAATGCAGGCCGTTTCTGGCAGATGATCGAAAAGCACAATGCCACTATTTTCTATACTGCACCAACAGCGATTCGTTCTTTGATCAAAGCATCAAGCAATGATGAGGCTGTACATCCGAAGAGCTACAACTTATCTTCCTTGCGCCTCTTGGGTTCTGTAGGTGAGCCAATTAATCCAGAAGCATGGCTGTGGTACTACGAGAATGTGGGTGGCTCACGTTGCCCAATCACAGATACCTTCTGGCAAACCGAAACGGGTGGCCACATGATTTCACCATTGCCAGGTGCAACGCCAATGATTCCAGGGTCCTGCACACTGCCACTGCCAGGGATTCAGGCGGCGATTGTGGACGAGGCCGGCGTAGATGTGCCAAATGGTCAAGGCGGTATCTTGGTTGTGAAACGTCCATGGCCTTCTATGATTCGTAATATTTGGGGTGATCCAGACCGCTTTGTGAAGTCTTATTTCCCAGAAGAATTGGGTGGCACTTTGTATCTCGCTGGTGATGGCGCAATCCGAAATAAAGATACTGGTTACTTCACCATTACTGGTCGTATCGATGACGTCTTGAACGTTTCTGGTCACCGCATGGGAACGATGGAAATTGAATCTTGCTTAGTGGCCAATCCATTGGTTGCTGAGGCGGCAGTGGTTGGTCGCCCAGATGAGCTGACTGGTGAGGCGATTTGCGTGTTTGTCGTTCTGAAGGGTGGCCGCCCGACTGGAGATGCCGCTAAAAAGATTGCGACTGAACTGCGCAACTGGGTCGGTAAAGAAATCGGACCAATTGCTAAGCCAAAAGATGTGCGCTTTGGTGATAACTTGCCCAAGACCCGCTCAGGCAAGATCATGCGACGTCTCTTGCGGGTGATCGCTAAAGGCGAGGAAATTACGCAAGATACCTCTACCCTTGAGAATCCAGCAATTTTGGACCAGCTCAAAGAGGCTCTTTAAGCGCTTCTGAGTAAAACCCTTTCGGCAAACGTATAATCATGGGTTCCGGAAGGGTGGATGAGCGGTTTAAGTCACACGCCTGGAAAGCGTGCGTAGGTTAATAGCCTACCGCGGGTTCGAATCCCGCCTCTTCCGCCAAGTAGCATTGAAACCATCTTCGGATGGTTTCTTCTTTTCCACTTCCCGTAAGATGTTAGTCAGAAATTCTTCAAACTAAATCAACACGGAGTCACTATGATTTTTACAATCTTGTTAATGGATCGACCAGGTACCGCACAATTGCGGATAGAGGTGAGGCCAGAGCACCGCGCCTATCTCGCTCAGCAGTCAGAACGGATGGCCTTTGCTGGACCGCTCACTTCGGAGGATGGGAAAACCGTTGTAGGTAGCTTGTTGGGAATGGATTTTCCAAGTAGGGCAGCTGTCGATACTTGGCTAAAAGATGAGCCATTTACCAAAGCAGGCGTTTATGAAAAACCTGTCATCCATGTCTTTAATAATATGTGGGAGCAAAAGGTTGGATTTCCACCGGCTCAATAAAGCCTTTAGTTAAGCAGGGATGTTACTTTTGTTAGCATTATTTTTTGCAGATATTGACAAGGTCTTAAAAACGGACAAAGAAATATGAAAGTAATCAAAATAGGGATTGCATCCCAAAAAGATATTCGAGCCCGCATTTTAGCTATTGCTAGAGGTGATTTAAAGTCGAAGGCAAGTGATCCCAAGATATGGTTTACCTCGATGCGTTCTTTAGCACAAGTCTTGAGTGATGAAAACAGAGCTTTGTTACATGTCATTCGAGCATCGAAGCCAGTGTCGATCTCTGAGTTAGCAGAACTTACTGGAAGAAAGCAGGGGAACCTATCCCGTACATTAAAAACAATGTCGAATTATGGTTTAGTCAAAATGCTACAGGAGGCTAAGGCCCTAAGGCCTATCGCTTGCGGTGATCGTTACGAGATAACGCTTCACTAACTTAAATCGGTTTAATTTGTAGCTTCCTAAACTTCACCACGCCACCTGCTGATTGAATGGCAATTAGGCCTTCGGCAAATTTACTATCCTGTCCGTTAGCGACAGTAACGACACCATTCATAACCACTTTGAAATTGGATCCATTGGCTGTGATTTCCATCGTATTCCAGCGACCACCTGCTTTGGGAACCGGATCGACTTTAGCAATATCCACAATCGCCCCAGTTGCATAAGCTTGCTCCGGGCGCGTATCCCAAATATTAATTTCATAGGCATTGCTCGATGAAACTTTATTTGGGTCTTGGCAACGAATGAAGATGCCACTATTAGTATCAGACTCAGCCCAAAATTCTGCTTTGATAATGAAATTCTTATAGGTCTTATTACCCACCAAAAAGCCCGAAGGTTTATTCCCCACGATCAGACCGTTACCAATAGTCCAGCTAGCAGTGCCAATGATGTTCCAGCCATTTAAGCTAACCCCATCAATGAGATCCACAAACCCATCTGCATTTTGGGCAAGGGCCCAATTTCCAGAGAAGAGAATAGATAGGCAAATGGCAAGTGTTGCTAGGTATTGATTTAAGCGTTTCATGAAATCTCCCTGATGTAGATTGAATGTTGCTGATATTTAGTCAATTACACAAGTCGAGACTTTCCCTTAACCTGCAATCAATAATCCAGTAGACTTAAGGTATGAATTTAAGAAAACTACCAATCCTCGTTTCAGCCACCATGATTGCTATGCTCTCAGGCTGTGGCTCTATTGAATCTGCAGCCCAACAGGACTGCACTTCGATTGGCTGGGTGATCGGTAGTAAAGGCTATGAAGACTGCTTTAAAGCCCGCGTATACGAGCGCAAGCTAGATTACTCGAATCCCCCAGGTGACAGGCCATCCCCATCCCTTTTATAAACTAGGGTAAACCCTTAATTCATTCCCTTGAGCGCCGTCAAGGACATAGAGGGTGAAATAACCCAAAATCAAGCGATTGTTTGCATATCTAGTAGGGCCAGTTCACTTCGCTTCACTTTGGGATGCTCAATCACTTTTGGCAATGCCAGTATAAAAATTAGAGATTAATTATGAATCACCCCAAGCCTTCCGAAGAAGTCAAAGTAGTTGCGCTCGCTACTGCTGATGATTTAAGGGAGACCATTCGTCGCAAGAGCAAACTCAAAGGTCGTCAAGTTGATGATGCTTCATTGGCACAAGTACGACAACTGATTGGTGATGCAGCACACCGTCGTGATTTATTAATTGAAAATCTCCACAAGCTTAATGATGAGTACCGCGCTTTGCATGATCGTCATTTAGTAGCTTTGGCAAAAGAAATGAATTTGCCAATGGCTGAAGTATATGAAGTGGCTACTTTCTATCACCACTTTGAAGTAGTGCGTGGTAATGATCCTGTTGCCGATATCACTATCCGCGTTTGTGATGGTATTGCTTGTGAATTGGCTGGCGCACAAAATCTATTAGCTAAGTTGCCCATGATTCTTGGCAACCCAAATGTCAAAGTCATTGCGGCTCCTTGCGTTGGGCGCTGTGAGCAAGCCCCAGTAGCAGTGGTGCACCAATATCCAGTTCTTTTTGCAACGACAGATAAAGTGCAAGCTGCAGTAAAAAATAATTTAACGACCCAGCCCATGGCAAAAGATGATGCCAATTTTGACCCAGCAGCTCTAGCAGAGCAGGGTATTTCTCAGCAGGGTGAGAATCAAGCAGTGTCTCCTGACTATGTTGGCTACGAAGCGTATCGCGCTCAAGGCGGATACGCTCTTGCAAAAGAAATTGTTGATGGCAAGCTTGATGCTGAAAGCATCATCAAAGCGATGGAAAATTCTGGATTGCGTGGTCTTGGCGGTGCAGGCTTCCCAGCAGGTCGCAAGTGGCGCATTGTGAAAGATCAAGTAGCGCCCAAACTCATGGCTGTGAATATTGACGAAGGTGAGCCAGGAACTTTTAAAGATCGTACGTATTTAGAACGTGATCCCCATCGCTTCTTAGAGGGTCTACTCATTGCGGCAAGCGTAGTAGGCATTGATGCCTGTTATATCTATTTGCGAGATGAGTACCATGGTTGTCGTGAGTTGCTTGAGGCCGAATTAGCTAAGCTCATAGCAAATCCCCCATTTAAATTGCCAACGATTGAACTGCGTCGGGGTGCTGGCGCGTATATTTGCGGTGAAGAATCCGCCATGATTGAAAGTATCGAAGGTAAACGTGGTGAGCCGCGGATGCGTCCGCCCTATATTGCCCAGGTGGGTTTGTTTGGTCGACCAACACTAGAGCACAATTTTGAAACGCTTTACTGGGTGCGCGATATCGTACAACGTGGGCCTGAGTGGTTTAGCTCCTTCGGCAGACATGATCGTAAAGGCTTACGCAGCTTTAGCGTCAGTGGCCGTATTAAGAAGCCCGGTGTGAAGTTAGCACCAGCGGGCATTACGATTCAAGAACTGATTGATGAGTACTGCGGTGGTATGCAAGATGGCCATCAGTTCTACGGTTATTTACCGGGCGGTGCATCGGGTGGTATTTTGCCTGCCACGATGAATGACATTCCATTGGATTTTGATACTTTGCAACCCTATGGCTGCTTTATTGGTTCAGCAGCAGTGATGGTATTTAGTGATAAAGACAAGGCGCGCGATATGGCACTTAATGTCATGCACTTCTTTGAACATGAGAGCTGTGGTCAGTGCACACCATGCCGCGTTGGTACTGGTAAGGCTGCAAAATTGATGCAAGCCAAATCTTGGGATCAAAATACCCTAGAAGACTTAGCAACCGTCATGATTGATGCTTCTATTTGTGGCTTAGGTCAGGCAGCACCCAATCCAATTCGTTGTATTGCTAAATATTTCCCGAACGAAATAGCCTAATATGAACGCACCAACTAATCCAAAAGAACTCGAATTAGCAACCGTCGAGTTCAAGCTAGACGGCAAGACAATCGTTTCCTATGAAGGCGAAACCATTCTCAAGGCCGCTAAACGCCACGGCATTGATATTCCCCATTTGTGCTTTAAAGATGGTTATCGCGCTGACGGTAATTGCCGTGCATGCGTAGTCGAAATTAATGGCGAGCGCACCTTAGCCCCGAGCTGCTGCAGAAGTGCCACCCCAGGCATGGAAGTCAAAGCTAATAGTGAGCGCGCTGTAAAGAGTCAGAAGCTAGTGCTAGAAATGCTCCTTTCCGATATGCCCGACGAAGGCTTTAAGTGGGTAGGTGATAGCAAAGCAGAAGAACAAAAAAATCAACATGGTGAGCTCAGTACCTGGGCAACTCGCATGGATGTCTCAGTGCGCCCTGAACTTAAGGCATTGCGTCGCGCCAAGGTTGCTCATGATATTTCTCATCCAGCGATGGCTGTTAACCTAGATGCTTGTATTCAGTGCAACCGTTGTGTACGTGCTTGTCGTGAAGAGCAGGTGAATGATGTAATCGGCTACGCCATGCGTGGCTCTCATAGCGAAATCGTCTTTGATCTCAATGACCCCATGGGTGATAGCACCTGTGTTGCCTGTGGTGAGTGTGTGCAAGCTTGCCCAACAGGCGCACTGATGCCTAAAGGTTTAATTGGTTCACAAACGGTTGATCGCAAGGTAGATTCTGTTTGTCCATTCTGCGGTGTAGGTTGTCAGATCACCTACAACGTTAAAGATGAAAAGATTGTGAGTGTAGAAGGTCGTGATGGCCCTGCAAATCACAATCGTCTCTGCGTTAAAGGCCGCTTTGGAATGGATTACATCCACAACCCACAGCGCCTCACCAAGCCATTAATTCGTAAAGTTGGCGTTCCTAAAGATGAGACTGCAGGCCAAAATCCTCAGGATTGGTCCAACATCTTCCGTGAAGCAACTTGGGAAGAGGCTTTAGAAGTCGCTGGTGGAGGCCTCAAGAAACTCAAAGATAAACATGGCTTAAAAGTATTGGCTGGCTTTGGCTCAGCTAAGGGCAGTAATGAAGAAGCCTATTTATTTCAGAAGCTAGTGCGCACAGGTTTTGGTAGTAATAACGTTGACCATTGCACGCGGCTTTGCCATGCATCATCTGTGGCTGCATTGCTCGAAGGTGTTGGTTCTGGTGCGGTCAGTAATCAAGTGAATGATGTTGAGCACTCGAGCATGATTTTCTTAATTGGATCTAATCCAACTGCCAACCACCCAGTAGCAGCAACGTGGTTTAAGAATGCTGCTAAACGTGGAGCAAAGATTGTTTTATGTGATCCACGCTTGACTGATATCAGTAAGCACGCCTGGCGTACGATGCAGTTTAAGCCCGATACTGATGTGGCTATGCTCAATGCCATGATCTATACGATTATTGAAGAAGGTTTGGCTGATCAAGAGTTCATTAAGAATCGTGCCAATAACTTTGAAGCTCTAAAAGAAAATATCAAGGGCTACAGCCCTGAAGCCATGGCACCAATCTGCGGCATTCCACCAGAGACTTTGCGTGAAGTGGCTAGAGAATTTGCGACTACCAAAGCAGCGATGATTTTGTGGGGTATGGGTATTAGCCAACACGTTCATGGCACTGATAATGCCCGCTGTTTAATTGCGCTTGTCAGTATCACGGGCCAAATTGGTAAACCAGGTTCTGGCTTACATCCATTGCGCGGTCAGAATAATGTGCAGGGTGCTAGTGATGCCGGTTTGATTCCGATGATGTTCCCGAACTATCAACGGGTTGATAACCCAGCAGCACATGCTTGGTTTGAGAAGTTCTGGGGTACCCCGCTAGATAAAAAGCCGGGCTATACCGTAGTTGAAATCATGCATAAGATCACTGCGCCTGATAGTGATCCCGATAAGATTCGCGGTATGTATATCGAAGGTGAAAATCCTGCGATGAGTGACCCTGATTTAAATCATGCACGTCATGCACTCGCTTCCTTAGAGCATTTGGTTGTGCAGGATATCTTTATGACAGAGACAGCTTTACTTGCAGACGTTGTTTTGCCAGCAAGTGCTTGGCCAGAGAAGGTGGGTACAGCAAGCAATACTGACCGTATGGTACAGATGGGTAAAAAAGCCATTGACCCTCCTGGTGAGGCCAAGCCGGACTTGTGGATCATTCAAGAAATTGCGAAGCGCATGGGACTCAATTGGAATTACCAAGGACCTGATGATGGAGTAGCTGCAGTCTATGATGAAATGCGTCAAGCGATGCACGGTGCAATTAATGGTATTACTTGGGAGCGCCTTGAAAAAGAATCGAGTGTTACCTACCCATGCCTCTCTGCAGAAGACCCAGGTCGCCCCATCGTATTTGATGATTCCTTTGATACTCCTGATGGCAAGGTGAAGTTGGTGCCGGCCGATATCATTCCTGCAAATGAAAGACCGGATGCAGAGTATCCATTTGTATTGATTACAGGACGTCAGCTAGAACATTGGCATACCGGCAGTATGACGCGCAGAGCAACAATCTTAGATGCCATTGAACCTATGGCAACTGTCTCGATGCATGGTGAAGATATGACACAGTTAGGTGTTAGCGCCGGTGATGTGATTACGGTGCAATCTCGTCGTGGTGAGGTAGGCATTCATGTGCGCAGAGATGACGGCACTCCAAGAGGCGTAGTCTTTATTCCATTTGCTTACTATGAAGCTGCAGCGAACTTGATTACTAACTCTGCTTTAGATCCATTTGGCAAGATTCCAGAATTTAAGTATTGCGCAGTCAAGCTTGCTAAAGGTGGACAGGCTGCTAAGGTGATGGGTTATGGAACCAATGACCCAGGTAGACAGGAAGTTGTAGCTCCATCTTAGTTTTGTCACAATTCTT
The DNA here is from genome assembly GCA_037129175.1 of Polynucleobacter sp. Taxonomy (GTDB): domain Bacteria; phylum Pseudomonadota; class Gammaproteobacteria; order Burkholderiales; family Burkholderiaceae; genus Polynucleobacter. The sequence continues at coordinate 95,884 of JBAXVK010000005.1, forward strand.
AGATTCAAAAACCCCGCCTCAGTTGCGGGGTTTTTATTTGATCCTTGCTTGCATCGAACAATGTAGATACAATGTAGATACACCTAAGGAGGAGGTTTATATGCAAACTATTATTAAAAAGTGGGGCAATAGCCCAGCTTTGCGCTTAAATGCTGCTGTTATGAAGTCTGCCCATTTAAATATCGACCAACTTGTTTCCGTCAAAGTTCAAAAAGGGCGAATTGTAATTGAGCCAATGGTAAAGCAGGAATACCAGCTCGAAGAATTGTTGGCAGGGATTACCACCAAAAATCTTCATGGCGAAGTGGACTTTGGTAAACCCGTTGGCAAAGAACTTCTTTAATGGTGAGATCTTATGTGCCAGAGGCGGGGGATCTTATATGGCTGGAGTTTGATCCTCAGGCTGGTAGGGAGCAGGCTGGTCGCCGACCTGCAGTTGTGCTTACACCTGAGGCGTATAACAAAAAGACTAGCCTCCTGGTTTGCTGCCCATTAACAACCCAAATTAAGGGTTACCCGTTTGAGGTAATGGTTGAGATAGACGGTGTTGAATCCGTGATTTTATCTGATCAGGTCAAATCTATGGATTGGAAAATCAGAAAAGCAAAATATAAAAATAAAGTTAGGCCAGAGATTCTTGCTGAGGTGAAGGCTAAAGCCAAGTCTTTACTCTCTATTACGTAAATAATTTATGGCCAGTTCAAAACCTTCCTCTACACAAGCTCAAGAAGACTTACCGGTACTCATCATTGGGGCAGGCCTTGCTGGCTTGACCGTTGCCTTACATATGGCTGAGTCTCAGCCAGTGATTCTCATGGCTAAGCGGGGTTTAGGTGAAGCTGCTACTGCATGGGCGCAAGGTGGGATCGTTGGGGTGGTAGATAAAGAGCATGACAGTATTGATTCTCATGTTGCAGACACCATCGATGCAGGTGCAGGACTCGTAGTGGAATCGACTGCACGCTATATCGCTGAAGAAAGTGCTAACGCCATTAAGTGGTTAGTTGAGCAGGGCGTGCCTTTTACTGCTGATGAGACTGGCCCAATGGGTTTGCATCTCACTCGTGAAGGTGGTCATAGTCATCGCAGAATTGCACATGCTGCTGATGCAACAGGCAAGGCAATTCATGAAGTCTTGCTTGATAAAGCCAGAGCCCATAAAAATATTCAGATCTTGGAGCATTGGATTGCGCTTGATCTCATTACCAATCGCCATCTTGATGCAAAGACACAGCGTACTAAACCAAATCGTTGTTATGGCGTGTATGCGCTAGATATTAAAAATAATCGGGTGGAGACTATTCAGGCAAAGTCTGTAGTTCTGGCTACTGGTGGCGTAGGTAAGGTATACCGCTACACCAGCAATCCTGATACTGCCACTGGTGACGGTATTGCGATGGCTTGGCGTGCGGGTTGTCGGGTGGGCAATATGGAGTTTATTCAGTTTCATCCAACCTGCCTGTATCACCCTAGCGATCGCACATTCTTAATTACGGAAGCCATGCGGGGCGAGGGCGGCTTACTAAAGCTACCCGATGGCACTCCCTTCATGCAAGCGCATGATGAGCGTAAGGAATTAGCGCCACGCGATATTGTTGCGCGTGCAATTGACTTTGAAATGAAAAAGCATGGTTTAGATTATGTTCATCTTGATGCCACCCATTTAGGTGAGGCATTCATCAAAGAACACTTCCCCATGATTTATGCGCGTTGCTTAACACTGGGCTTAGATATTACTAAAGAGCCAATACCTGTAGTGCCTGCTGCTCACTATGCTTGCGGTGGTGTGGTCACTGATTTAAAAGGAAGAACCGATCTACCAGGCTTATATGCAGTTGGCGAAGCCACCTACACTGGATTACATGGGGCTAATCGCTTAGCCAGTAATTCATTATTAGAGTGTGTCGTTATTGGTAAGGCAGCCGCTGAAGATATCTCTGAGCTCAAAACACCAGTGATGCCAAACCTTCCTCTTTGGGATGAGAGTCAGGTAGAAGATGCTGATGAGCAGGTAGTCATTGCCCATAACTGGGATGAGCTACGCTCCTTAATGTGGAACTATGTCGGTATCGTGAGAACTAACCGAAGGTTGGAGCGCGCATTACACCGCATTAAGCTACTCAGATATGAAGTACAAGAATATTACGCTAACTTTAAAGTCACACGAGATCTGATTGAACTGCGTAACTTACTCGAGTGCGCTGAGTTGATTGTGAGATCAGCGCTCATGCGCCGAGAGAGTAGGGGTCTGCACTACAGTCGTGATTACCCTGGAACCTGGGCTGTTTCATATCCAACCATCCTGACGCCTCAGGCTGAGGGTGCAGAAAGTAGCAAAGAAACATAAACTTAGCATTTCTTGGGCGTTCTTAATGAGTGGGCGACTAACAGCTCTCTTAATGAGAGTGTCGCCAATATAGACGTGGGCATTTCTGAACCATTCTTCATCTGCTTCTGGTGCGTCATCAGGATCAACCCATTCTTCCTTCATATTTTTGATTTCACGTTCAGTTATCTCACCGAAAGCTGAACATGTTTTCCGGTTCTAGCAAGCATATCCACAAGAGAGTCTATGGTGAATTTAACGGTTTTTTTATGAACGACATCGGAAACCCTTGGACGGCTTACCCCGAGGATAATGGCAGCATCATGTTGCTTTAGTTGCTTTTCGTCAATCCACAAGGATAGTTCAGCCATTAATGACTCTTTAATAGCTAGTTTCTCGGAAATAATTTTCTTAGATTTTGCTTGTAGACTAGCCGCTTCTTTTGAAGAGAATCCAAGGTCGGAAAAAACATTTCCACCAATGGGGGTGATATGCGTGGCTTTATTTTGACGAGTCATTTTCTTATCCTTTCTGCTATAACTTCCTTATACCTACTGATCGCCATATCCTTATCCTGTTTACTGGTAAAGCGAGTCTTCTTTTTGAAGCAATGTAATACATAAATGGCATCTTGAAACTTTGCTACGTACATCACTCGATACCAACCGTCATCTAGATTGATGCGTATTTCTTTTGTTCCTGCCCCAATTTCTTCAAATGGTCTCCAGTCATCTGGATCCAAACCAATTTGAACTTGGCTCAATTGATGACCAGCTTCCTTGCGGGCATCGCAAGAAAAAATCTTTTCATCCTTAATATCCTTTAGGCTAGACCCCCTCCATTGAATGGGCTTTTCTGTTATTTTCATTAATTGTATCAAATTTTATACATTATTGTTTAAGTGATTTCCACTAGTCCTTGGGGAAGCACAAAAAAGTGGGGACTTGTACTACAGGGGGTAAATCACGGGATGATGCTTGCTATATTGAATCGCTAGTTTAGCTAGTAGCAGGCGATGAATCAACTAATGAGCTTAGTAGCAATGCGGGATTTTTAAAAGATATTGAGCGAGCACTTATAAGATTCTTATCGAAAAATCTACTGCATAGACATCTTTGGTGAGCTTGCCAAGAGAAATGCGATCAACACCCGTAGCAGCAATCGCACGCATCTGATCTAAGTTAATTCCGCCGGAAGCCTCGAGTAAAGCACGGCCAGCAGTAAAAGCAACAGCCTCTTTCATTTGGTTCGTCGTGAAGTTATCAATCAGAATGCTCTTAGCACCTGCCGCCAGCGCTTCTTCTAATTCAGTAAAACTTTCTACTTCAATCTGAATATCTACACCAGCATTGAGTGCGGCAGCATTTTTAAGCGCTGCAGTGATGCTGCCTGCAGCAGCAATATGGTTTTCTTTAATTAGAATACCGTGCCATAAAGCAAGCCGTTGGTTTTGGCCGCTACCTATACGCACAGCATATTTCTGGGCCTGGCGTAGCCCAGGAAGCGTCTTACGAGTATCTAGTACTGCGCAACCTTTGGGATTAGGGCTAACACCTGCAATCGCATTAACATGTTGGCGGGTAATGCTGGCAGTCCAAGACAGAGTCTGCAGGAAATTAATACAGGTACGCTCAGCAGAGAGCAGGGCTTGTGAGTCAGCCTCAATATCACATACTTTAGTATTGGTTTTCATGAGGTCGCCTTCGGCATAGTACCAAGTTACTTTAGCCTTGGGATCTAACTTTTTCAAAGTACCCTCAAACCAATCTACACCACATAGCACTGCTTCTTGGCGAACAAGTAACTGCGCGTGTACAGTTTTATTGGGTACTAGCTTGGCAGTCCAATCACCCGTACCAATATCCTCCATGAGGGCATCAGCAATATTGCGTTGACGTGCTTGCTCTAGGGATTCGTTATAGTCAAACATAGGTTAAGCAGCGCCAATATTCTTCACAAAGCCGTGCTGTGCTTTGGCTAGAAGATCAGGATGATTCTGAGTAAAGTCCAGCATACGATCAATGCAAGTTAAGGCTTTAAGACGCACAGACTCTTCTATGAAGATTTCACCAGAAGCATTCTTAAGGCAATCTAAGATTCCTTGCAAACCATTCATCGCCATCCAGGGGCAGTGCGCACAGCTCTTACAAGTAGCACTATTTCCTGCGGTAGGAGCTTCAATCAGAATTTTGTTTGGAGCCAACTGGCGCATCCGATGCAAAATACCTTTATCAGTAGCGACGATATATTCAGAAGCGCTGCCATCGACTACCGCCTTGATCATCGCTGAGGTAGAGCCCACCACATCTGCTAAATCGACTACTGCTTGCGGAGACTCAGGGTGAACCAAAATCATGGCCTTGGGGTGGGCAGCCTTCAGTACCTCTAATTCAGCAGCTCTAAATTCATCATGAACAATGCAAGCCCCGTTCCAGAGCAGCATATCGGCACCTGTCTGTTCCTGTATATATCTACCAAGGTGGCGATCAGGCGCCCACAATATTTTCTTGCCTTCCACTTTGAGCTGGTGCACGATAGCCAAGGCGCAGGAACTGGTAACCATCCAATCCGCTTGCGCTTTGACGGCAGCGCTCGTATTGGCATAGACCACCACCACACGATCTGGATGCATAGATCTAAAAGTAGCAAAGTCAGATGCATCACATCCCAAATCTAAAGAGCAGGTGGCATCTAAGTCTGGCATAAAGACCCGTTTTTCAGGACTGAGTATCTTGGCTGACTCACCCATAAAGCGCACGCCAGCAACAATCAAATTCTTGGCCGGGTGATTTTTGCCAAAGCGGGCCATCTCTAAAGAGTCAGCAACAATGCCACCAGTCTCTAATGCCAGATCTTGAATATCACCATCGACATAGTAGTGAGCCACTAAAGCAGCATCTTTTTCTATCAATAACTGTTTAATGCGGGCAATCACAGTAGCTTTTTCGGGTCCATCTAGGCATGGTGGAACTTTTGCCCAGGCTTGGGCAGTGCAAGTGGCCCCAGTAGAGTCTTGCTGAGGGTAATCAAAGGCAATTGGGGCGCTAACGGTTAAATTCATACTAAATCTTAACCTTTATTAAGAAATCGGATCAAAATCGAAGAGCCTCTGTTTCCTAGACTAGATGCTTTGTTCAATATTCGAGGAATATTGAAAGAGATTGTTTATGAAGCTCAAATTCCCGAATATGTAGACTCAAAACGCATCTATCCAAAATTGTTAGGAAGAAATATCAGGTCTTCTGGAGCCTATATACAGAGATAAAGAAGAGTAAAAAAAGAGATAAATCTGGATTTTTTTTTGAGGGGGCTATCAGAACTCTGGCGATGATGATTGAGGATTGGCTAAAGTATGTAGAGCTTGTTTTCCCGCAAATTAGCTAGCCACCCCATATTCCAGCTCGCAATAAAAGGCGGTATAGTGTACTTATACTCAGAATACTTAGTGATTTACCAATAAATAACGAGGTTTTATGCAAAACGATGTTTTCAAAAAACTAGCACTCATTTTTTGTGGGGCCGTAAAAGCGCCACTGACGAGCTTAATTTTGATACTTTGCTTCCTAGTTGTTGGCCAGTCTTCAGTAATAGCGGCAGAATCTGTAGCTTATAAAAATTGGATAGTTGATATTACTAACAATACTACTGAGGCTCATACTGCTAATGACTCTGGCTCTTCTTTCGGCCTTTTTTGTAGTAGAGATTCTTGCTTATTTTATGTGCACCAAAATTTTGATTGCAAGCCTGGGGAAAAATATTCTGCCTTAGTCAATAGTGGTGCGGTTAGTGGACCCGTATCTGTCGAGTGCGCAAAAATCAACGGCAATATTTTTCAAATACTCGTGCCCTTTAACCTAGTATTGGAAGCCAGTAAAAATGCCGAAGTGATTGGGTTTGCATTTCCCTTATCCAATGGCGCCTTTACAGTAGCGCGGTTTAGTTTGGCTGGCAGTGCTGAGGCAATGAAACGCACTCTAATAGAAGCGGCTAAGGCAAATCAACCTGCTGCTCCAGCACCCAGCGAGCCCTCCATCAGCCCACCTGGTAGCAAGGGATTAAAAGATATTGTGATCTAATCGCCTCGCGGAGAATGGGTATCTAGTATTTTGACTATGGAAATTCTGCTTATCCTCCTGGCAATTGCTGCTTTAATCTATTGCAGCTATCTTTTGCGAAAGTGGATTGTCGAAAAAGCGCCTTTTAATCAAGATATTCCGAGCGCTGCTTTTGAGATGAAAATTCCTCCCAATCTTCTCAATCTGGGGGTTTTAGGCACAACTGCAGTGCCCCAATTTTGTTTTGTCTCCGAACGATTTTTGTACTTTATGGGTTTAGATAGAGGCGCAATCCTCTCTCATTCAAAAGCCTTCTTAGATTTAATCCCTCAACCAGACCAAACTCACTTTTTGGCTCAGCTACAAGCCTGCGTCAAAGCCCGCAAAGATATCTATTGGGAGGGTTTGGCCTATTGTCGTGGTGAATTAAAGCAAATATCGTTTGAGGCCACCATTAAACCTCCTGCAGTAGGCTCTCTTTTCTATCAGGGCGTTCTCACTGATCTTAGCCCTTTAAAAAATGCACTAGCCGATAACCTTGTGCTTGAACAAGAAACCGTAAAAATTTTACGAGAGTTGCCGATTCCTCATATGTGGACCAGTCTGGACCGAGACGGTAAAACTTTATTCGTGAATGCTAAATTCACGGAGATTTTTGGATACCAGATTGGTGATGTACCCACTATTTCTGATTGGTTTAGATTGGTTTACCCAAATACCGCTTATCGTGACCAAGTGCTAGCTTGGTGGAATGAGGTTTTGCCTAAGACAGTTGGAAAAAATCAGGATCTTCCTCCTAGAGAATCCATGATCAAGGCAAAATCTGGCCAGATTTTAGATGTCATGATTAGTGCTACTGTTGTGCAGGGTTCTTTATGCCTATCTTTTCTAGATTTGACGCAACGAAAATTGACTGAAGGCCTTGCATTAAGCCTTACGGAAAATATCCCGATGGGAACCTATGCAATGGAGGTAACTGCTAGTAATAGTATGCGGTTTACCTTTTTAAGTAAGCGTTTCTTAAAGATGTTTGATATGGTGAAAGAGGCTGCATTAGCCGACCCCAACATCACCTTTAGCCGCCTTCATCCTGAGGAGTATGAACATTTCATTAGTCTTTATTTGGAATGCATTCGGGAAAAGCGTCCATTCAATTGGCAAGGCCGTATGCTTATTCAAGGACAGACTTATTGGTTTGAATTTGAAGCAATACCGAGAATGCTATCGAGTGGCTTGACTCTTTGGGAGGGGGTAGTTGCTGACCTGACTAGCAAAAAAGAGGTTGAAAAGCAGAATATTGAACAGGCTATTGAGATTCATGCGGCCCAGCAAGAGCTAGAGAGACTAAAAGAGGTTGAAGGCCTGAATGCCTCCTTGAAGAAAACGATTAGAGAGAAAAATAGACTTTTGAAGTCGATGACGACTGCTTTTAAAGCCAATAGCATGGGAAATATGATGCGCTCCATTGCCCATGAAATCAATAATCCGCTTGGGGCAATCAGTCTGACTACTGAGCTCTTGCAAATAGAACTGGCTAGTAATGAAAGCCCTTAACCTAGAAGACCAATTAGAGCGCTGCAATGAGTTAACTCACTCCATTTTGGCGGATAGTCAAAGGGCGGGTGGGGTAGTTGCGCGGCTACGCAAACTCTTTGTTTATGGTGAGGAGGCCTTTGAGGAATTTGATCTTTCTATAACGATTAATGATGTCTGTAAATTACTCCATAAAGAGCTCATTGAACATGAAGTTGCTCTTGAGGCAATCATTCCTCCAGGATGCAAAATCAAAGGAGATATTGGGCAAATTCAGATGGTGGTGCTAAATGCTATTAATAACGCGATAGAGGCTTTACAGCAGCTTAGTGAAAATCGCAAAATAATGATTAACCTGATTCACAAGGATCAACAGATCCTGATTGAGTTTAAGGATAATGGACCCGGCTTTCCAGAGGAGTTTCTGAAAAAAGGCCCCAGCTTATATCAAACCACCAAGAAGGATGGCATGGGGGTAGGGCTCTGGT